>DAISIK010000014.1:0-1818 GCA_036822055.1 Puniceicoccaceae bacterium | reverse complement strand
CTCTTCGGAAGCTTCGGAAACTCGGACATCCTTATCTCGAGTGTTGAAGGTACTGGTTCCATCGTCCTGACTTACACTTACGACGTAGTTCCCGAGCCGAGCGCTGCTCTAGCATTGCTCCTCGGAGGCGGATTCCTCGTCCTTCGTCGCCGCCGCTAGTCTAACCAGTGTTTGCAGCCCCTCCATCCGGAGGGGCTTTTTTTTTCCTTTCCCACCTTGAGGTCCAAAATAGGTGATCACCCAGTGTCGGGGCCTTTCGATTTCAAAATTGACGCCAGCCGCCGACATCCGCTCATGGAAATCTGTTTCAGTCGATTGCTGAATTCTTTTTCCGAATCACTCCGCTTGGTTTCATTCTCGCGAACGTTTTGATCGCAACCCTTCAGAGAATTAGTTCCGTAATAAAAACAGGACTTCCGAGCTCCTTCTAAATGTTCTCATGATCATCGACCGAATTCATGGTTCACGCCTGATGAAGCTTCTGCTCACGGCTGGAATCGTCTTTCTAAGTTTTTGGATTTGGTATTTCCTCTTTTTCACCTTTTACGGCGCCGACCAGCATTTTCTTGCTCAATACCTGATTTATTCGCTCGTCACCACTGGTGGGGTTGTCCTTGAACGCCTTTCAAGATCCGTTCAACCCTACATCGCCCCTGCGCATCGCGCTTCGGATCGGAGCATCTACCTTTCCATCCGACAGACAATCTTTGCTGTCATTTTTGTCTCCCTTTACGTCTTTGCGACTAAGGACCAGCTCATCTCCCGTTTCTTTCTCGGCTCTTTCTCTGGCTTTCTTTTCTTCGTCCTTGCATGGGCGAATCATCAACTGATTCCTTTCCTCGCCCTCCGTTTCTTCGATGGAAACCGCGGTTTATCGGTTGTCCTGGTCGGTTCACCCGAATTGGTTTCCAGGAATCTAGAGTGGTTTCGCAACCGCGCTGAGCACGGTCTTCGAGTCATTGGCTACATCGGTAACGGCCCGGATGCTCCGCCTATTGGGGATTTGCCGCACCTTGGAGCCGAGTCCGATCTTGACCAAACCCTCGAACGCCTCCGCCCTGCCCTCGCCGTTTTTCTTGAAAGTCCCGAGCGCTCGGGGGAATTGATCCAACGCAAGCAACTCGGTGATCGCCTCGGCATTCGCATCATCCATGTCTGGGATTTTGAGGCCTCCTATGGAATCATTCCAATCATACATGCAGAAAAGGATCTTTATTTCCTCGGTTTCCGAACAGAGCCCTTGGAAAGTCCCGTCAACCGTCTCGTTAAACGCCTGATCGACATCTCCCTGGCCCTGCCCGTTGTTCTTTTCGTCCTGCCCCCTCTTGCTCTGGTCGTCAAACTCGTCCAGCAAAGGCAATCACCGGGTCCCCTCTTTTTTGTTCAGGAGAGGCAAGGTGTGGGCGGTCTTCGCTTCAAGATGATCAAGTTCCGTTCCATGCACTGGCAGGATCACGATCAGACGGTTCAGGCTACCCGTGGGGATTCACGGATTTACCCAATGGGTGCTTTTCTGAGAAAGACGAGCCTCGATGAATTCCCCCAGTTCATAAACGTCCTCTTCGGCGATATGAGCGTCGTCGGTCCAAGGCCCCATCTCCCGCAACACGATCACGAATTTGCCAAAAAGTTCGAGAGCTACCCGGTGAGAGCCTTTGTCAAGCCCGGCATAACCGGCTTGGCCCAAGTTCGAGGCTTTCGAGGAGAAATCAAGTGCGATGAAGATATTCGAAACCGAGCCATGGCAGACCTCCACTACCTTGAGAACTGGAGCTTCTACCTCGACACCAGCATCATCCTCCGCACTGCCATTGGGAT
>DAISIK010000013.1:0-66868 GCA_036822055.1 Puniceicoccaceae bacterium | reverse complement strand
TAATTTCTAGGGTGTTTCACGGAGTCGCACTTCGACACCTGTTCCCTCTCTGAGACGGGCTCCAATAATCTCAAGCACACCTCGACGGGCGCCGAGCTTATAGCGGAGTGAGTAGGATACAAATGAGCCACGGTACTCTCCCGTCCCATGAATGGTCGCGCCATCCTTCTCAAGTTGCGCACGGAACTCGTCGCGAATGTCCTCAACGACATCAACAAGCTTGTCACCTTCGTCTCCGGAGAAAAAACTCCAATCCTTCTCTCCATATCCAGTGTTCCAACTTTCCCCCTCGCCTGTCGATGTTAGGTTCAGGCCGTGAGGGAATCCAGCAGAAACCACTGCCTTCCCGGGATCGAACGATTGATAAATTTTGGTCGCTTCACGCTTGCCGCAAGAGCACAAAACCGCCGTGGTTAACAGCAAAGTGAGTTTAGGAATGGCGTGCATTTTTGCAGAACAGATCTTTTTAGTTGAAATTTCCAGATACCCTGAGAGCGTGGCAGCAGGTGCAGGAGTGGTCAAGGGGAATGATCGCCTGAATTGCCGATGACTTATAATCAATAGGTTACGCGACGGGCAGACCGCTTGGAGGTCGCTCGCCGAGGGTGCGAGGAGCTATCCAACCCACCCGAACGTTTCCCAACACCTGCTTACTAGTGCGAGGCGGGGGTACTTGGGCTTGAAAGAGGTGAACAGAGAATCACTAATTGCGGCATGACTAAGGTCTCTTTTCCAAACCCACAAGCGCCTGGAAATGGGGGTGCCCGTTTGCAGGCTTCGACGCGGAGCTGGCGCTCCTTGCTCAGGGTTGCCCTGAGCAAAAGCGATTGGGGTCGCTGAAGTCGAAGCTCGCACGAACCCGTTTCAACAGGTTCGTGCGAAGTTCAGGCTAATTAGCGGGAGGTTCTTGCATCGGCGGATCGTGCAGTAAGCTTCGGACGCGCTCGACCGCAAGCTACGCGAGGCGGCAAAATCTTGGGAGTGGTTCTGGGCCTCCCCGGCCAAAGATCACGCGGTGGATCCGCGCTATCCAGGGGAACCACCACGCCGCCACCATACATTGCCCGGTTATCAAAGCCACCTGGCCAGGGCTGTGCGCCAAGCCGAAGTTGCCAAACGATCCAACTCCCACGTGCTGCGTTATTCCTATGCGACGCATCTTCTGGCATCCGGCGTCAATACCCGCACGGTGCAGGAATGCCTCGGTCCCACCTGCGTTGAAACGACCATGATCTACCTCCATGTGATGGAGGACTCGGCGGATCGGTTGCTCAGTCCGCTGGACAATCTGGTGGCTTGAGCGTGAGGGGGCTCGGCGCGCTGCTTTCGCGCCGTTAATGGTGGTACTCGGCTTTGAGGGGTTGATCGGCGCCATTGGGCTGGGAGGGGAGGTTCGTCAAGTCCCGTGAACCTGGTTGGACCTATGCGGAATAATTCGGGTTTACTTTGATACCAAACTTTCATCAACTCCTGTGGTTTTTTGTGGTTCAGTGCTCGTTGGGCGACGTGGTGGTTGCAGACGTTTCGATACCGGTTGAGGGCATCGGCCATCTCGTGGCTGTAGGTAAACCGATTGGTTCTGAGAATCAGGGATATCCAACCGCTGAAGCGTTCGTCCATTCCGTTCGTCGTGATCATGGGTGCGCCATCGGCGGACCGTTTGCTCGGAGACCCCAAAGCTCATTCACCAAGTCACGGGTTGTCCCCTTGGCCTTGTGAATGATCTAACGGGTGCGCGGCGTTGTCGAGGCGTTGAAGTGTAACCAGATCATGAGGACACCTTCTTCCCAAGGCGGGAGTTCACTGCCGCACCCACCGCACTCCCCGCCAGGGGAACAGAAGCTAACCAGAACGGGATCCATCCGAAGACCACCTTTCGGACCTCGGACTGACCGAGCAAATGGGGGCTCATTGCACAGGAAATGGCTTTTCATACCTTGGCCTCATTTATCAACCACCGAAGCGGGACTTGATATCTGTTTGAAAGTTTGGTGCGGCTACTTGATCTACGGCTATCCTCGCAAAGGGTTTCGCGACCTTGGCCATTACTGTCGTGGGCCAATGGCCACGCATCTGAGTCGGCGCAGCCAGCGCCGATACCACCCCACAAAAGAATGAGCAACCAAGAGCATCTTCAGAAACCCGGACTGCTTCGTTCCAGACGAATACTTGCAGAAGAGCCGGATGCGGGAAATCCGCACGCGTGGTTCGACGAGGGGGAGTGTAAGGAGCGCCTTGCTTCGCAAATGCCGCCTGTCTCTTTCTAATGGATTGGACGTTCTTTCCCCTCTTCGCCAGAAAACATTCATGCGCCGCCCTCTCATAACGCTTTGCATTATCCTTCTTTCTCTCTTCGCTGGTTGGGTCGTTTGGCAATTGCTTGCCCGAGACCTGACCTTCGACGAGCTCCTCAATCGTCCTGAATTGTGGCCGCTCGAGGTAAGCCTGATCGAACCTCACTTGGCTGACTTTAGACATTACGGGACGGCTGAAAGAGTCCCCGGCGATACCGTGGGTCTTAGCGAAGTGTATCAGGACACCCTCGTTGCATGGGACTATCGAGAAGGGCGAGCCTTCAACCTCCCCGTTTCAAAAACAGATTTTATTGCCAGAGCTAATCAATTGGAGCGGGAGAAACCAATGACCGCCTCCAGGGTTGCCCGTGACCTAAACAAACACCTTTTCTCGGCCGACTCAGATGGAAAATTGATTCATCTTCCCGAAACAACCCTCAACGCCTCAGAGGTGATCGTCTTCCATTACTCAGATACATTTCGCCGGGAGACTTTCGCGATCATGCCGATGGTCAATCAACATTATGTAAATCTGAGGAGCCGATACCCGTTGTTTGAAATGGTTTTTGTCAGTCGCGACCCTCAATTTGAACGCTTCAGGCGTTTCGTTGCCAAGCATCCACCGCGGTTTCCAATCCTCGACCACGCCCAAAGACGCCTCCGTCCGACCGTACTCCAACATGATGCCGGGACTCCTCCCTCCTTCATTGCTGTCGATCAACACGGGCGCACCATCCTGAATTCCCACCCTTGGAATGGGCCGCCAGTGTCACCAAGTCGCTTTTTCGAAACCTTGGCAAACCTTCTGGAGGATCGGTTCTCCAGCCAGGCCGACTGAAAAAGCAGCAAGTACCCCCGTCCTTCAAAAAAACCTTGAGACCTTCAGACGAAAAACTCTTCGGGCGAAATCCCAAAGCTGAAACTCTTTCATCAATCCTACTTGCAACCGCCTCATTTCCGCGTCTCGTACGAGATCTATGAAGAAAACGATACTCACTCTCCTCTCACTCTCTCTTGCAACTTTCGCCTACGGTCACAACCACGGCGACGTCAAAGGAGCGGTAAAAAAGGCCATACCTGCTCAGCTTGATATCGTGGATACAGCTGTTGCTGCCGGGAGCTTCAAAACCTTGGCCGCTGCCCTCGAGGCTGGCGGGCTTATCGAGACCCTCAAGGAGGCCAAAGACATCACGGTGTTTGCCCCTACCGACGATGCCTTCAAGGCCCTTCCGGACGGCGTGGTCGAAAAGCTCCTCAAGCCAGAGAACAAAGATACCCTCGTTCGAATCCTCACCTATCACGTGCTCGGTGCCAAGGTCCCTGCAGCCAGCGTCTCGGCTGGTACTGTTGAGATGCTTTCCGGGGACTCTCTCGAGATTACCACCGACGGTGGAGTCAAGGTTGGGGCAGCAAATGTGATTAAGACCGACGTCATGGCGTCCAATGGCATCATCCACGTCATTGATGCGGTGATTCTCCCCGAGGGAATCGAGATCTGAGCATTTCTCACTCTCACTCTTGTCACTAGTCTCACTCCGGGCCTGTCCAGCAATGCTGGGCAGGCTTTTTTCTGCCTAGTCGACCAGTCCCTGTGGACTGTTAAACCATTCCCCTTCTCCGGGAAACGATCGCTCAGCTACGTCATCCCTAAATTCGGCGGCCGCCCGTTTGATCTCATCCGCAAGGGCTGCGTACTGCCGCACAAAACGGTAACCGACCTTATTGATGCCAAGGAGATCATGGAGGACCAGAACCTGGCCATCGCAGCGGTTGCCCGATCCGATGCCAATCGTCGGTATACTCAACCGCCCCGTGACCATACCCGCCACCCTCTCGGTCACGCACTCGAGTAAAACCATCTCTGCCCCCGCTTGATCAAAAGCGAGCGCGGTCTCCAGCAAATCCGAGACCTCTTCTTCGGAACGACCGCAGACGATCGGCTCCCCTTCCTCATGGAATTGAGGCTGGTAGCCGAGATGGGCAATCACCCGATGCCCCTCATCTACCAGCGCTCTTACCTGAGGGAGAACTGTCATGCCACCCTCTAGTTTGATCAAATCTGCCCCGTCCATGGAGAATCCTGCCGCCGTATCGACCGCCAGGGAGGGCGTCCCATAACTACCAAAAGGAAGATCAACCACGACATCTCCCTTTCGAACCCCCCGGCGGACAGCCCTGAGGTGATGCCGCATATCTGCCACCGTCACCTCCCGCACGTCGCCGTAGCCGAGGACATTGGTCCCGAGAGAGTCACCAACAAAAATCATTTCGATCCCTACCTCGTCGAGAAGCCTCGCCAGCGGGAAATCGTAGCAAGTAACCATGGCGAAGGGAATCCCTTCCGACTTGCGCTTCCTGTAGTCCTCTCGCTTCATCGTAGCCAAGGTTTAACGCGTCCTCTATCGACGACAAGCGGTTTTCCAAACCCTGAGCAAACAGCCTCCATCACAAACTCCAAGCAAGTTCATGCAAACACCTGCACCCGTCCTCGCCCCCTCCCTCCTCGCCGGGAATCACCTACTTCTCCTTGAGAGCGCGCGTCATGTCGAGGGACTAGGCCTCGATTGGCTCCACCTCGACATCATGGATGGGCACTTCGTCCCGAACTTAACCTTCGGTCCTCAGATGGTGGCGGGGCTTGATAAAGAGACTGGTCTCTTTCTCGACACTCACCTCATGCTCTCTAACCCCCAGGATCACATAAACGCCTTCATTGAGGCTGGTGCTGATCAAATCACCATACACATTGAACCGCAATACGACCACGCCGCTACCCTCTCCCGCATTCGCAATCTGGATTGCCTTTGTGGTCTCGCCTTCAATCCGGACACCCCCGCTGAGTTCGTCCTCCCCTACCTCGAGGAGGTCGATCTGATACTTGTGATGACCGTTGTCCCCGGGTTTGGCGGTCAATCCTTTCGGGAAGATACCCTTCCTTCTATTGAAAAAGTCGCCAAGTGGCGCAGCGAGCGAGGGCTCGACTTTCGCATCCAGGTCGATGGTGGCATCAACCTGGATACAGCCCTGCGCTGCCGCAACGCCGGGGCAGATACCTTCGTCTCGGGATCTGCATTCTTTCAGAGTAAAGACCCGCAGAACTTCCTCCAGACCATCGTCCCCCAAGCCTGACCTCCTCCTCAGGCAGCAAACCAACCTGCCCAAGCCGAACCGCAACCAAAGGTCTTAATCCCGGTCGACTTTCCGGATCCGATTGATCGCCTCTCCCGCCTCATTCACAACAGCCTCAATGCGAATGAGCTCACCGTCCTCTATCCTGCGGCTCTCGCTGCTTTCCAAACGATCGAGACGCCTTTCAAGGTCTCGCCGCTCTCCCTTTAATCGCTCGATGGAAAGGGAAACTTGAGCGTCCCGTTCGCGCAATTCGCTACGGATTTCCCGGCGCAAGGCCTCCAGATTTCCCCTTAAACCGTCAATCGTACGCTCGAGTTCGACTGTTTTTTGCCGGAGATTTTCAATCATCTGCATCGCCCGCCCGGTATCGGTAGAGCTTTCCGGTCCGGTGAAACCAAATACTACCACAGCCCCGAGAAGCAGCCAGAAGCTCGCTCGCCAAAAAGATTTTTCCATAAAGTAGAAACTAACCAAACTAGGGCTCGAGGTAAATCAAAAGGGGGACCTCCACTGCATTCACCCATTCTCCAGCTCGTTCGCCTGCGCCAGCTCAACCCGCTTTTTCAGAGCAGCTTTGGTCAAGCCGAGAATGGAAGCTGCCTTCGCCTGAACTTGATCGGTCTCTCGAAGCGCGCGGTCGATCATCGCACGCTCCACCTTGGGGAGGATCTGCTCCCCGCCCTCCGCTCGCAGCAGTCGATAGAGTCGATCTAGAGTCTTTTCGAGGTCATCAGCCAGACTCAAACTTCCAGCCAGGTCATCATCCTCTTGCACTTTTTCGCGATGCGGCTCGCTCCGGCTTCCGGATGGCAGGCCATCCTCCTGACCGCTTTCCACCACCCTTCTAAGATCCTCGGGCAAATCACCCGGAAGAATCGCCTCTCCCTGAGCCACCACTGCGCTCCGATAGATCACATTCTCCAACTCGCGGACGTTCCCTGGCCAGGTGTGGCGCTGAAGAATATCAAGTGCGGGTTTCGAAATTCGCTTGGTTCGAATCTTTCGGCCCTTGGCCAGACGCTGGAGGTGAAAATCAATGATCTCCGGCACATCCTGAGGTCGCTCCCGCAAAGCTGGTATCCGGATTCTGAATACATTTAAACGGTAGTAGAGGTCCTCCCGGAAATCGCCCGCCCGCACTGCTTCCTCCACGTCTTTATTGGTAGCTGCCACGAGGCGGACATCCACTTTGATCGTCTCCGTGCTTCCCACCCGCTGGATTTCTCCCTCCTGAAGAACCCGCAGGATCTTGGTCTGGGTAGCGAGGGCCATGTCCCCAATTTCATCGAGAAAGATGGTCCCTCCATCGCACTGCTCGAATCTTCCGATCCGCTGAGCCACCGCTCCGGTAAAGGAGCCCTTTTCGTGACCAAACAGTTCGCTCTCAATCAGGTTTTCTGGGATCGCCGCACAATTTACAGCCACAAAGGGCTTGTTCGCCCGATGGCTGTGCTGACAAATGCATCGGGCGACCAACTCCTTCCCGGTGCCACTCTCACCAGTGATCAGAACCGTGGCGTCACTGGCCGTCACCTGACCGATTTGTTTAAAAACGGCCCGCATAGCTTCGGAGCTTCCGACGATGCCCTCCCTGAAATCATCGCTGTTCAGCAGGGGTTCGGCCGTCTCTGTAGCCGTCCCACGTTCTGCATAGGCCGCCACGGCGCGGTGAACCAACCCAATGATCATCTCCGGTTCAAAAGGCTTGAGGATATAGTCAAAGGCACCGTACTTCATCGCCTCGATCGCGGTCTGGGTGGTGCCGTAAGCAGTCATCAGGATGATCATTGTCTGCGGAACGATGACCCGGATATTCTGCAATGCTTCAACGCCCGAGATCCCGCCCATCCGATTATCCATGATCAGGATTGCCGGTCTCAGAGCTTTTGCCTTTTCGATCCCCTCTTCTCCGCTCCCAGCCTCCTCAATGCGATGTCCCAAAGGGGCCAAAACCCGTTTTAACGAGTAGCGGATCTCCGCATCGTCATCTACGATCAATAAAACCAAGCCTTCCGAGTTCATTGCTCCGAAGCTTGGATTGCCCCACCCCTCCTGTAAAGCCTCGCCACCGATTTCATCCCCGAGAGAGCGCTTTCCCTGGCCGGCCTTCCCTCCGGAATTCGTCATTTTCTTGCTTCATCCGGCAACAGCCTACCATATCGGAATCTTGGAAACACCCCTCCCAATCCCTCAAAGTCTTTTGGCCAGATGAAGTTTTTGTTCCCGGCTATCGCCATTTTGTTGCATTCTCTCTCCTCCCTCGTACTCCTTGGGCACCCTCATCATCACCACCATCATGACCATGATGAAGAGGAAGAGCCGCTCCATCTCGAAGACGCCATCGCTACCGCTCTGCTCAACAACTTCCAAATCAATCGTAGTTTTTATCTGGCACACATAGCGGAAAGTAATCTCATTTCCTCGCTCTCCGTTTTCGATCCCCAGCAGGTCACCAGCACCAACCTGCGCTACGATGATGCCTCCGCATCTCCATCAACCACTCGTTCCAGCGTCTCTACCTCCACCGTCAAGTCCTTCTCCTCCGGCACCTCTCTCGATCTAGCCCTCGGTGCCCGCCAGCAAAACAACGCCCCCGAAGACGAGGACTGGAACACCTTTCTCCGCCTCGGGCTTCGACAACCCCTCCTCGAGGGGGCTGGTCGCTTGATCAATACCGCTGACATCCTGAGGAGTTTCCGCGAGCGGGATGCATCGCTTCTCCGTCTTCAGGCTTCCGCTATCCGCATCATTGCCAACACTGTCGAAGCCTACCGCACCCTGGCTTTTCAAATCGAAAGGCGTCAGGTCTTCCTCCTCAGTCTCGGCATTGCCGAAAGTCTGCTTGAGGAAACCATCACCCGTCGGGATTTGGGCGTGGCGACGGATGTCGATGTCCTTCGTGCTCGCATTGGGGTGGCCGATCGCCAACAAGCCATCATCCAACTCGAGGAACAAATCGGGAATGCCTCCGATGCCTTGCTCACCATCATGGGAATCCTCGATCCCGATGCCGCCACCCGGCTGGAGGTGGTACCCCTGCCAGTCGAGGAGGATCTTCCCTTGCTCGGAAGGGAGGAAGTATTTGCCCTTGCACATGCCTTCGACCCGGATACCAAAGTCCGCCGATTTGACCTCATCAATCGTGAACTCGACTTTCAGATCGCTCGAAACCAAGGCCTCCCGGCCCTTGATCTCGTCGCCTCGGTTGACTTCAGCGGATCCGATTCCGGGCTTTCCAGCTCCACCCAAAACACCTTGCAACGGGACCGCGAATCCTGGGCTCTCGGGCTTGAGCTCCGTTTCCCGTGGAACCCTCGGAACGACCGCGCCCGCACCGACCGGGCCCGTTTCAACCGCACCCTCGCCGCTCTTGACCTCGAGGAGCGGGAGCAATCTCTCGAAGAATCCCTCCGCCGTCTCTGGCGACGGGTGGAAACCAGTCAAGAGCTGATCCAGATCCGAACCATTTCAGTTCAGCTCGCGGAGGAAACTTTTTCTGAGGAACAGGCCCGCTTCGAAAGTGGACTGAGCACCTTTCGAAATGTATCCGAACAACAAAGGGAACTTGATCTCTCCCGCCTCGCTCTCCTCGAGGCTCGCCTCGACCTCCTCAATGCCACTTCCCGTCTCGAAGAGCTTTCGGGCATCCTTCCCAGTCGCTATGGTTATGACTGGACCTTTCTCAGTGCCCTACTCCGCCACCGACTATGATTCGTAAAGTCATCTCCTACCTCGTTGTGCTCACCATCGCCGCAACGATCGGCATCTATCTCTTCCAACGTGGCAAGACCCTCCTTGCTGCCTCACAAGTCGGCGAGGAGGTCATTCCTACTTCCGTTGCCAAGGTCCGATCGATTCGGGAAACCATCGAGGTGTCTGGAGTTGTCGAGCCCCTGTTGTCCACCGAGATTAAGTCGGAAATCAGCGGTCGCGTTGCCGCCGTCCGGGTCAAGGATGGGGACGACGTCGAGCTCAACCAGATCCTCGTTGAGCTGGACCCCACCAGCCTCCGAACCGACCTGACTGAAGCCGAGCGTGACCTGCAGGCTCAAAGCCTCCGCCTCGAACGCGAGAGGCGGGATTTTCAGCGCCTCGAAAATCTTTTCGAAAATCGCTTCGTCCAGGAAAAGGAGCTTCTCGATGCCAAGACCAATCTTCAGATCTCTGAAATCGATCTCGCCATTCGTCGCGCCCGTCTCGAGAAAGCGGAGGAAAATCTGTCCAAAACCACCATCCGGGCTCCTCACAACGGGATCGTCTCCGATCGCGGGATCAACCCCGGCCAGGTCATCGTCGGAGCTACCTCAGTCAACCAGGGCACCACCTTGATGAAGGTTAACGACCTCGCCGAACTGACCATCAAGATTGATATTGGCGAAATCGACATCGGCAAAATTTCACGCGAGGTAATCCCCACCATCACCATTGACGCCTACCCCGATCAAACCTTTGAAGGCCGGATCGCCGAGATCGCTCGCTTCGCCATCAACCGCGATAACATTCGCGTCTTCCCCATTGAGGTGCGCTTCGGCTCCGGGGGCTTCGAAGTTTCCCCAGGGGTGAGTGCCAATGTTGAAATCCTCGTCAGCGAATCACCCGAGGCAATCAGTATTCCGATCACCGGTGTCTTTACCGAGCTAGGTGAAACCGTTGTTTATCGGCTCGAAAA
Source organism: Puniceicoccaceae bacterium (assembly GCA_036822055.1). Lineage (GTDB taxonomy): Bacteria > Verrucomicrobiota > Verrucomicrobiia > Opitutales > Puniceicoccaceae > DAISIK01. The sequence continues at coordinate 56,773 of DAISIK010000013.1, read as the reverse complement.
CCTCTCGACATCCGGAGGCAAGCCCGACCCTCAATCATGGGAGCGCGTCAAAGTAACCATTGGACTAAGCGACTTTGAATTCGTGGAAATCCTTTCCGGACTTCAAACCGGAGACGAGGTGGCGACCCGTCGCCCGACTGGTTTTCAATAATCCTCAACCCGAATTTTACTCAACTCCAAATCCGTTCCATTGATTCCCCCTTCTTCAGCCACGAAACCCGACCTTCCTCCGGTCTTCGAAATATCCAGCTTAATCAAGCAATATACCATCGGCGACGAAGTTGTCCACGCTCTCGCGGGCGTTGATTTGACCATCGAGCCAGGCGCCTTTCTCTCCATCCTCGGGCCCTCTGGTTCGGGAAAATCCACTCTCATGCATATTCTAGGGTTCATGGATCGCCCCGATCGCGGGAGAATCGCCTTCGAAGGGCAAGATGTTTCCTCCATTTCTGCGAGACGCCAGGCTTGGTACCGCGCGAACCGGATCGGTTTCATTTTCCAGGCCTTCAACCTTCTCCCCCGGCTCTCCGTTTTTCAAAACGTCACTCTCCCCCTGTCTTATGGCTCTGCCAGCGTCAGCAGCTCCGAAATCAAAAAGCGGGCCACCGAAGCCCTCGATCAGGTCGCCATGGGTCACCGCATCAATCACCGTCCCAACCAACTCTCCGGTGGCGAGCGCCAGAGGGTTGCCATCGCTCGTTCCCTGATCAACCAGCCAGCGATCATTCTTGGCGATGAGCCCACCGGAAACCTTGATTCAGTCAATGTCGACCGAACCCTCGACCTTTTCGCCGACCTCAATGCCGCCGGCCAAACCATCGTCCTGGTCACCCACGACCAACACGTAGCCGATCGAGCCCGAGGCATTCTTCGCTTCCAGGATGGCAAGATCGTTGAGCGAATCGACCGACCCTCATGATTCATCTCATCTCCACCATCGCCGCGGGCATTCGAAATGGCTTCCGGGAGGTTTGGGCGCACAAAATACGCTCCTTCCTCTCGATGATCGGAATCATCCTCGGGGTTGCCGCCCTCGTTTCGATGTTCGGAGTGGTCGACGGGATGGTGAAGGAGTTCCGCAAGTTTTTTGAGTCGGCAGGTGGCGCCGAGCGCCTTCAAGTCGAGCGTACCGATCCTCCCACAGATCAGGTTCCCTTTGCCAGTCGTTCACGCGGGCTTGTGCTCGAAGACATACCGCCTCTTGAGCAAATCCTTCCGGACGTTCTGGCCATCTCCCCGGAAATCCGCACTCGCTGGAGACCCCTTCGGTCTGGGCGTAACTCCACCTGGCGCCAACTCAAGGGAGTCACTCCCGGCACCCAGCAGATCTTCAACCACGAAATGCGCTACGGTCGCTTCTTTACCGACCTGGAGGTCGAAAAACGTCGCCCCGTGGTCGTTCTGGGTGGAAATGCCTACACCCGCCTCTTCCCCGATCGGGGGGATCCCACCGGCCAGACCATCACCATCGGGGGGCACCTCTTTCGCATCGTTGGAGTGATCGAGTGGACGATCAAAGGGAGCAATGAGCGAGCTTGGGGAAAGTGGGATGAAGTTTACATCCCCGTTACCACCGCCCTCGACCGTTTCCAGGGAAATAGGAATGTTGACCGCATCTTTTTCAAGGTCGCTCAAGTCGAGGACATTCCTCAAGTCTCCGATCAAATTCGCAACGTCATCCTCCAACTCCACCGGGGGGTTGAGGACTTCCGCATTCGCAACGAGATCGAGCGCCTCCGGGAATTCCAGGCCACCGAAAGATCGTTTAAAATATCCCTCGGCGGAGTTGCCGCAATATCCCTCATGATCGGAGGGATCGGGATCATGAACGTCATGCTGGCCACCATCAACGAGCGCATTCGCGAGATTGGCATCCGCAAGGCTCTCGGCGCTCGCGGAATTGATATTTTTGTTCAGTTCATCGCCGAGGCTCTGGTCATCAGCTTCATCGGTGGGCTGCTCGGTCTCGCCGCCTCCGTCTGGATGGTTGACCTCCTCGCAGGCATCCTCCCCCCGGACAAAGCCACCATCACCTTGCTGCCCGAGGCCATGTTTACCGGCTTCTTCTATAGCGTGGTTATCGGACTGATCGCCGGGATCTACCCGGCCTTTAAAGCATCACGGCTGGCACCCATCGAGGCACTTCGCTACGAATGACCTCAAGGACGCAGTTCGGCGTTGCCCCCTTTCGGCTGGACCTCCAACCTCTGGGCCAAATCCTGCGCATCCTCTGAGCCCATCCAGCCGATGACCAAAGTGACCCACTTCCTCTTAGCCGTCCTTTTCAGCGGCGGCGGCGCCACCCTCACCTACCATGCTTTCTCGAGGCTGGATACCATCCGCACCATCGAGAGCCTTCCCCAGATCCCGATTTTCTCGGTTATCGAGGGAGAAGCCAATGTCTCTGGAACTGTTCTCCAAGCGGTTGGAACGCCCTTGGTTGCCCCCCATTCGAAGGCCCCCACCGTCTACTATCGCTACCGGGTTGAAAAAGAGAAGCGAGACTCCGAGGGCAAAAAGAGCTGGCAAACCGTTGAACTGAAGAACGCAGGTACCCCATTCATCCTCCAGGATTCGAGTGGCCGAATCGAGGTCAACCCTCACTCCAGCGCCGAAATATCCCTGGAGCGAAAGTATCGAGTCCAGAGAGGACAATTTCGATATACCGAACACCGATTGGATGTCGGAGACACTGCTACCGTCATCGGTTTTGCCCAGCCAATCGGCGACCGTTTGGTACTTGGTTTTACAGCAAAAGGAAAGTACGTGCCACTGATCTCTTCCTCAGGGGAGGCGAAGGAACGCTCGATCTATGGCCTGACCAGCCTCATCATGACAGCCGCCGGGCTTTGCCTGCTCTCGCTTGCAGTCTACCATCTCGTCCGGGTCTTCAGGATTCAATACACCCTCACCTACCTTTCGATCCTCGCCACCATCATCGCCCTGATCATTGGCTATCAAGGCATCCTCATGACCCGTGACAATCTGTCAGCAGCCTACAATCGGCTCGACCGCGAGTTGGAGACCCGTCGCCAATCTATCCTCGAGCAAATGAAGAATCGTGGATTGGTTTGGGATGGCTCTTGGGATACCCTCCTCCCCACCATCCAGAAAGCCGAAATGAAGCCCAATGATCCGCTCGTGGACTTCGTCATATATAGCCGGATTAACCTTTCCAGGGCCATTGAGCGCACCGAGCGGATTCGTCGCCGGATTCCCGACCGCTGGATAGCCTCCTTTCTTCACCTTCCCCAACCCCCGAAGATCAATCTTTTACCTTCCGAGGAGGTGCTTGAAGTAGAGTTCGAGTCAGCTTTTACCCCAACCCGGTCTCCTCGCTTGATCTCCACCATCTTCATCGTTCTTGGTTTGATTTTAGCCTTTTTCCTCTCGCGCCGGGGCCTGCGGAGCATCCGGATCAAGCGCTGGATCGAGAACATCCCCACTAGTAAAACCAAGGGCGTCGTCTACGGCATCAGTGAGGTCAAAGGGACGGTCCAGATGCCCCCGGGCATAGAACCCCTCAAATCTCCCCTCACTTCCACCAATTGCTCTGGCTACCAGTACATCGTCCAGGAAAGGCGAGGCTCCGGAAAGAATTCCCGCATTGTTACTTTGGTCAACGAGACCGAATTTGTTCCCTTTTTCTGTCAGGATGAGGAAGGGAGTCTCCTCATCGATGCCAACGAATCGGAGACCATCATCAGCAAGACTACCAGTCGCTACGAGGGGAAAAAACGGCTTACTGAGCACCGCCTGGAAATCGATTCCCCGGTCTACGCCATCGGCCCGGTGATCGTTAATCCCCGGACCCACAACACCCTCATGATGGCGGCCGATCCTTCTTTTAACTCCCATACGCCTTTCATCATCAGCGATTTCCCGGAAGAAGAAGTCATCAACCGAAAGGCCTCCGGGGGCTTCCTCACCCTCAACATCGGCTTGAACTGTTTCATGCTCGCCAGCCTCGGCTTGATTGGTCTCGCTGGCGCCTTTGGGACCACCTCCTACCTGTCCGCCGGCCTCGCCCCTGTCGTCTATTTCCTTCTGCTCTTTGCCATCATCATCTACAACGACCTCATTTTCCTACGGGAACGCTGTCGCTCCATGTGGTCGAATATCGATGTGGCCCTCAAAAAGCGCTTCGACCTCCTGCCTTCCCTCGTTGAAATCGTGAAAGGTTACCTCGGGCACGAAAAATCACTTCAGGAGGACCTCACCCGCATCCGACGCTCCGCCGAGGAAACCGACCTTGCGGTCTCGACAAACTCCCAAAAGTTAGCGGTCGAGGGCAGCATTCTCTCGCGCATCTTTGCCCTGCGAGAAGCTTACCCGGACCTCAAAGGAAGCACTACAGCTACCGATCTCTTCAGCAAAATAAAAGATTTGGAGGACGAGATAGCCCTCATGCGGGCCGGCTACAACCACGCGGTCGAGATCTACAACACCCGCATCCAGAGCTTCCCGGAATTCATTCTCGCCAAAGCCTTTAAGTTTGCACCGATGCCCTTCTTTCACAGCGAGGATCGAGAGTTACCCCGCGTCGAAATTTCACAAAAAAGTCGTTAATGCATCGCTAAATACCCCCCACATTCCGGCCCAACTATCGACCTTTCCAGGCATCCCATCTTCTGTTCGGAGACATGATCTCTATCTCTAAACCATCAAAACCAACTCGTTCCTTCTCGTCTAAAGTACCCGGTGACACCTCTCTGAACAGCCTCCCGGAGAACCCGCGTCCATCCCCGGATCGACCCCACCATAGGATCCTTGCCGTCGAAAAGAAACTTAGCCAGCATCGATCCCGTTCAATCCGGATAAGCCCGATCCGCAAAGACGCCGACGGCACTTACTTCGTCCAGATTGATACGCGCATCGAGATGCTACCCGTCTTTCGCCGTCTCGGCGGTGTGAAAGTTCTTGGCGCCGGCATCACCGTTGAGGCCCGCAACCTCATCGATCTGGAACCGCGGGTCGTTCGAAAAATAGCTGCTATGGAGCAGGACATTAAAATGATTCGGGAGGCCCTTACCCACGTCTCCCAGACCGTCCAGGAACCAACTTTGCGAGATTGAGCGCCGGCTCGGAATCGATTTTGACACCTCGGGCGGAGGGCAAGTTTAAAAGGGAGTCTGAAGACTTCCGCGGAATCTCCCGACTGGCGCGAGTTTCTCAACTTTCGGTACACCACCATGAGTCACCTCCTCGGCCTGTCGTCCCCTAAGTTCCAAACGACTTGCTCCAAGACCATCGTTTCGCTCACCAGTTAGATCCACCCGGGCTTCCGGCAGACTTTCGGTCCGGATAATCTTTTTGAATCGATCCGGAATTTTCCTGAAAAAGAATATTTACAGGCCAATTATCCTATGTCTTCGCTAGAGTGAATACCGAAGCATTCATTGCAACTTGGCACCCTCAAAGACCTCGATTCCATCCTCAAGCTGGAGGAAATTTGTTTTGAACCTGCTCGGCAGGATTCACGAAGAACCCTCCGCCGATCACTGGCTCACGCTCATCACGAGATTTGGATGGCGCTCGATGGGTTGTTGCTTTGCGGTGCCCTTCACCTCCGCTTCCTGAAGCAGGCACTCCGCATCCACTCCCTCGCCGTCTCCCCGTGCCAACGGGCGACTGGACTTGGCTCGAAATTGCTGCATTTCGCCATCGACCGGGGGAAAGAGAAACACGTTCGCAAAATCATTTTGGAGGCAGATACATCGAATCCACGATTGGTCGAATGGTACCGCAGACACCACTTCGTCGAGAGAGATCTTTTGCCCGACTACTATGGCCCGCACACCCTGGCCGTTCGCATGACCTTCACCCCGGAAATCCAATAGATGCCCATCAGGAACCTCCTCGTTGTTGATAATCCAGCCACTTGGAACATCCCTCTCGAGTCAGTTGAGGTACTTTCGGCCCGGGCTTACCTCTCGCCCGACGGCGTTTCCAAATACTTCGGCGCTCGAGTCTTCAATCTGTGCCGTTCCTACGCGTATCAGAGTCTTGGATACTACGTATCCCTTCTCGCCGAAGCCCGTGGCCAGCGGGCCATCCCCAGCGTTACCACCCTACGCGACTTCGGCAGCCCGGCCGTCGCCCGCTCCCTCGCGGAAGAAATTGATAAGGTCGTTCAGGATTCCCTCAAGGATCAGCCCGGGCGGGAGGTCTCCATTTCCATTTTTTTCGGCCAGAGCCTCCAACCCCATTTCGCCCGCCTTGCCACAAACCTTTATAGACTCTTTCCCTCACCGCTGCTCAAAGTCACCTTTTCCAAAACCGACAGGTGGTTTCTTTCCAAGGTCGCCCCCCTCGCCACCAACCAGATTCCGGAAACCGATCGCTCTGAAATCGTCCGATTTGCCTCTATCTATTTTGGCAAGAAAAGGCAGCCGGGAGTTATCAAAAATCGCTTTCTATACGACCTCGCCATCTACCTCGACCCCTCTGAGGTTGAACCTCCTTCAGACCCCGAAGCCATCCAACTCTTTACCAAAGCGGCTCGTGAGATGGGGTTTCATGTCGAGACGATCACCCGCAGCGACATTGATCGTATTTCCGAATTCGATGCCCTTTTCATTCGTTCAACCACCTCGGTAAATCACCCCACCTACCGGCTCTCCCGCCTCGCCCATGCCGAGGGAGTCATCGTCATTGACGACCCTTGGTCTATCCTCCGTTGCTCTAACAAAATTTACCTCGCGGAGTCGCTCGCCCGGGCCAAGATTCCCGCACCAGAGACCAGAATCCTCACCCGAGAGGATCTCCGTCCTTCCCGGCTTTCCAAAATAACCCTGCCCGTCATTTTAAAAATCCCGGATGGAGCATTCAGCCGGGGCGTCCGCCGGGCAGAGACTCCCGCCGAACTGGAAGCCCTCCTCAAACAAATGCTTAAAGACTCCGACCTCGTCATCGCGCAGGAGTTTACTCCTAGCGAGTTCGATTGGCGCATCGGAATACTAGACCACCAACCCCTCTTCGCCTGTCGCTACCACATGGCACCCGGTCACTGGCAGATCTACAACTGGGCGGCTGCTGATCGTTCCTCAGTCATTGGAAAATCAGAGACCATCCACATCGAGCTGGCCCCTCCCAAGGTCGTTGAAATAGCTCTCCGAGCCGCTCGTTTGATCGGGGATGGACTCTACGGAGTTGATCTAAAGCAGATTGGCAACCGCATTCTGGTCATCGAGGTCAACGATAATCCATCAATCGAAAGTGATGTTGAAGATGCCTGTCTCGGGATGGAACTCTACCGGCGGATCGCCCGGGTTTTTCGCAAACGAATCGAGCAGGCCCGCTCCTGAACCACCAGGTCGGCTACAGATCCCGGTAAACCGGTCATTCGATTGCCATCGCCGGGCCGTCCTCTTCGTCAGCTTCTCTAACGTCCTTGTGAATGTTTTCCCGGATAATCCGTTGGGTTGTCTCATTCAAAAAAGTCGTCAGTACCTTATTCAACGATTGGTACTCGGGCCATAGAGTCTCATCGAGGAAACGCCTTGGAACCTTGGCCATTACCGTCTGCTGGTGCTGCCGAGGTCGCCGGTAAGGTCGAATGCCGTACCGCCTCAAAAGGGCAACGAGGAGCAACCGCGAATAGTATTCCCTCACGGAAAACTTGAATTCGGCCGCTTGATCATTGCTCGCCATGCCTCTCAGCTTTTCCCTCAGGCGCTCCAGAGCCGAGCTCGCGGCCCCCCGTTCACCTTCAAAGGTCGAACCCGCGAACAGTTTCTCAACCTTTTCCAGCCGTTCTTGCAGTTCTTTCTCGGTCACTCCGGTTCTCGTCTCAGACGACCGGACTCCAGGCAAGATCAAAGAATTCTCTACTTCAACGGATCGCCTTTCAAGGCCTTCTTCAAACCCTTCTGAGGGGCCAACCCCAAACAGTGTTTCCCTTACTGTATCGTCCCACCAACCTCAGGCAGCAAATCAGCACCAGACCGTCGAGGCCCAATAGGCTTGCCAATCAGGTCGATTACCATTGGTTTGTAGGTTTATCTAAGAAATTCTATGAGTAGTAGCCCCCTCCCAAGCATCGAAGAGAACATTCTTCCGTTCAAACCTCAATTTGAGGTTGTCCAGAACATGAAGGGTGCCGACGTCGTCGTCGAGTGCCTGGTGCGCGAGGGTGTCGAGGTCGTTTTTGCCTATCCCGGGGGAGCCTCAATGGAGCTCCACCAAGCCCTGGTCCGCGCCAAAGACCACATTCGAACCGTTCTGCCACGGCATGAGCAAGGTGGCGGTTTCATGGCCCAGGGCTATGCCCGTGCCACCGGGAAGCCCGGCGTCTGTATGGCTACCTCCGGTCCCGGAGCCACCAACCTCATCACCTGCATTGCGGATGCCTACATGGATAGCATTCCTTTGATCGCTATCACAGGTCAGGTCTACCAAACGCTTATCGGTAAAAGTGCTTTTCAGGAGACCGATGTTCTGGGGATGACCATGCCCATTGTGAAGCACAGCTACCTTGTGCTTGATGCGGACGAGCTGCCGACCATCATGAGGGAAGCTTTCCACATTGCTACTTCCGGTAGACCCGGCCCAGTCGTTATCGACATCCCCAAGGATGTTCAGCAAAAAATCTTCAGTGCCCGTTTCCCGACCTCACTGTACTTGCCCGGCTACCCTGAGCCTCCCAAGGCAAGTGATGAGGAACTCATCGAGGTTCTCAACCTTATCGAACGCGCCAATCGCCCGATCCTCTACACTGGCGGAGGGGTCCTCTCTTCAAACTCGAGCGCTGCGCTCAGGGAATTTGCCGACCTCACCGGCATCCCGGTTGCCAGTACCCTGATGGGTCTGGGAGCCATTGATCCTGACCATCCCCAGAGCCTTTACTGGTTTGGTATGCACGGAACGGTGGCCGGAAACTGGGCAGTTTGCGAAAGCGACCTCTTGCTCTGCTGCGGGGCTCGCTTTGACGATCGGATCACCGGAAAGGTGGAGCTCTTTGCCCCGGACGCCACCATCGTCCACTTCGATCTGGATCGCTCTGAACACCACAAAAACAAACGAGCCCATTTCCCGATCCACAGTGAACTCGGCTATGCGCTTAACCGCTTGGTAGCCCTGGTCAAAGAACGCACGTTCCGGCGACCAAACATCTCCGATTGGATGGAGCGGCTCAACCAGTGGAAAGTCGACCACCCTTTTACCTACAACGAATCGCCCCATATCCTTGGACAAGAAGCCATCAAGATTCTCTACGAGGAATCCAAAGGGGATGCGATCATCACCACCGGCGTTGGCCAGCACCAAATGTGGGCAGCTCAGTTCTACCGGTTCAAGGAACCACGAACCTACCTTAGCTCACTCGGTCTCGGCACAATGGGCTTTGGCTATCCGGCTGCTATTGGCGCTAAGGTTGCCTTCCCGGATAAAGAGGTCATCGACATTGATGGGGATGGTTCCTTCATCATGAACATCCAGGAGTTGGCCACTGCAAAAATAGAGTCCATCAATGCCAAGGCCTTCATCCTTAACAACCAGCACCTCGGGATGGTCGTTCAATGGGAGGACCGTTTTTACGAAGGTTGCCGGGGCCAAACAATTCTCGGAGATCCCGAAAACATCGGAGGTCCGGAAAACCTGTCTGCAATCTATCCTGACTATGTCAAAATTGCAGAGGGCTTCGGAGTGAAGGCCCGCCGCGTCTGGCGCAGGGAGGACCTTCGCCCCGCCATCCGGGAAATGCTTGATCACGATGGCCCCTACCTGCTCGACATCATCATTCCCTACACCGAGCACGTCCTTCCCATGATCCCCCAAGGCAAGTCTGCCAAGGACATCATCACGGCCTAATCCCCCGTAGAGTGCCCACACGCTTCCAGCGTGTGGGCGGCGCGTCACGCCACGCCGCGCCGCGCCTCACCGTCCACTCCAAGACACCCCGGAGGTCTCCCGGCTACTTTACCCTTTACCCGCCAAACAGCTCAGGCAGACTCCAGAGACCCGGAATGGAAGACAAGGCCGATAACCCACCTAGCCAACCGGGACTGGAATCTACGGTTCACCAATCGGTGCGCGAACAACACCGGGATGAGCGTACCGAAGATTACGTTGAGGCCATCTATCGCCTTGAGGACGAAATCGCCTCCATTCGGATTGTCGACCTCCAAAAGGTCTTCGGGGTCTCCCATGTTACGGTTATTCGGGCGCTTGAGAAACTTTCTCATGAGCAACTCTTGACCAAAGATCAGGACGGCATTTCGCTCACGCCTAGGGGTCGTCAATTAGCCCGGTCCTGCTTTGCCCGCCACCATCTCGTTGAATCGTTTCTCCTCGCTCTCGGCGTCTCTCAAGAGACCGCCACCCGCGACTCCGAGGGCATTGAGCACCACCTCAGCGATGAAACCCTCAATGCTTTCAAGGCCTATCTGGATAAGTTGCCCCATCACTCTTAGCCACCCCGGATTCACCGGTTCTGATCTCCTCGACCGCACGCGATAAAACCGGATCACGCCTCAAGCGACGACCGAGCCACCAGAGAACCAACGAAATCAGGCCCAGTCCGACCATCGCCAACACCAGCACCCTCCAACCACCGACCAGGGCCGCCCCGCCCCCGACCGCTATCAAGGTTGAAATTATCCACTGTGGCGGAAAGCTACCCAACAGATATGCCCGGATCGGTACGCCGATTACTCCGAGGAGATAATTTTGAACGAAGAGGGGAACCCCCGGCACAATCCTCACCAGAAGGGTGAGCCGTAGCCCCATACCTTCCTGCAAAACAGGTAGTCGGTAACCTCTGGCCTCGAGAAGTCCGCGAAAAAAAACCGAAAACTGCCGCGCCAGAAGATAGGTCCCCAGGATGTTGAGACTCACGGCCGAGAGAATCAGCCCCAACCCAGGAACGGTCCCAAAGGTTGGCAACACTGCATAACCTGCCGCTACCAGGAGAACACTGATCGGAAACCCAAAAGTCGGGGCTACTGCGATCGCTCCGAGAAGCAAAACCGGCCGCCCTCGCAGAGCCTCATCCACCCTGGAGATTCCCTCAACCAATAATTCCTGGTACTCGAGCGCCGTCCCAACCAAGGCCAAACCAAACACCAATAAGATCAACAATCCCACAGACCAGAAGACCGGATGAACTCTCCAGCCCGTCCCGGATTTTTTTCCAAGCGGAGGCCCCGAATCCATCAGGGCAACCAGGGATATTTCTTAAAGCCCGGCTTCCGTTTCTCCAGAAAGGCCGACTTCCCTTCGCTACCTTCTTCAGTCAGGTAGTACAGAAGCGTGGCATTACCAGCTAGTTCCTGGATTCCAGCCTGTCCGTCCAACTCGGCATTAAAAGCCGACTTGAGGCATCGAATGGCCAAAGGACTTTTCTCGAGGATCTCCTCAGCCCAACGAACCCCTTCAGCCTCCAGCTCAGCCACCGGTACGACTGCATTCACCAACCCCATCTCCAGGGCCTCCCTGGCATTGTATTGACGGCACAAATACCAAATTTCCCTGGCCTTCTTCTGGCCAACGATGCGAGCGAGGTAGCTGCTCCCAAAACCCCCATCAAAGCTTCCCACCTTCGGTCCAGTTTGACCAAAGATCGCGTTGTCCGCCGCAATCGACAGGTCACAAATCACATGCAATACATGCCCTCCCCCGATCGCATAGCCAGCCACCAATGCGATCACCACCTTGGGCATCGACCGGATCAATTTTTGCAGGTCGAGGACGTTGAGACGCGGAACGCCATCTCCCCCGACATAACCAGCCTTACCCCGGATACTTTGATCCCCGCCCGAACAAAAGGCATATTTCCCATCTGTGTGCGGCCCGGCTCCCGTCAAAAGAACCACCCCAACCTCAGGATCCTCGCGAGCGTCGATAAAAGCTTGATACATCTCCGAGACTGTCTCGGGTCGAAATGCATTCCGCTTTTCCGGACGGTTAATCGTCACCTTGGCGATACCCCCCGATTTGTGGTAAAGAATATCTCGAAAACTGCCTCGCTGCTCCCAATTGGTCATCCCTAACCAGTGCCTTTTATGGCAAGAGAGGTCAACTCCTCCAAAACAGACATTACCTCCTCGACACGAACAGATGAGAGGTCTCCCCCCTCGCCACGAACCACCCGATTCGTGGCTCTCGAGCTCGGCCAGGGTCCATAGCGAACCGGATCGGTTGGACCAAACAGAGCGAGGGTCGGGATGCCCAAAGCCGCCGCCAAATGCATCGGCCCACTATCGTTCGCCACCACCGCTCGAGCCCGCCTCATCAACCCACAGAGAGCTTTCAAGGAGTGCTTGCCCCTGCCATCGTAACAACCTTCCCTCCTACTCAAAACGGGCGCGCCAGTCCCAAAAACTGCCACTGACCTACCCTCCTCAAGCAACCGGCAGATTAGGGAATCAAACCCCGTCCAGCATTTTTCAGCACGGCGACTCTCTGGAAAAACAAAGATCGGGTGGGGGTAACTGCTCACAAAGCTCTCAAATTCCTCATCGAGCGCTTCGTCACCAAGCACTAGTTTCGGAACCTCTTTGGAGACCACCCCCATCGCTTCCGGGAAAGCCAAGAGAACGTCCAGCGCATGCGCCATTTTCCCTCCCGGTGGCAATGCCACGGTTTCTGGATAAAACCACCTTGCCCCCTCCCTCGCATCCCTTCGACCGAGTTTTCTTTCTCCTTTGGCCAAGTGGGTCCAGATTCCGGTCCGCGCCAAACCTTGAAGGTCCCAGACGCAATCCCCCCTCCAGTTCCTAACCTCCCGACATACCTCTCGAAACCCTTGCCACCCATCCTCGCGTCGAAACGGGATGATCGAATCGACCAAAGGACTGCCTTCAACAAGATCCGCAAAGAGCGTCCGAACCACCCAGGTTACCTCCAAATCCGGTTCTTTCTCTTTGAATACAGCCAAAGCCTGCAAGCCGTGGATGATATCACCCAATGAAGAAGGTTTGATCACCAGCAGTTTCGGCATGGCCGGAGATCCTTGCTTGCACCTGTCTTCCAAACGAGCAAAAACCGAGTTTTAATGTCCTCCCTGTCCTACTACGCGATCTCCCTCCTCAGTCGGCTGGTCTCCCTACTTCCCTTACGGGTTCTGGAACTTGCCTGCATCGGTGTCGGAAATTTCGCATGGGCGATCCTTCCCCAAAGACGCCGCATTACCGAATCAAACCTAGCCCACTTCTACCCGGCCTGGACCCCCTCCAAAGTACGCCGCAACGCACGCATCCACTTTCATCGCCTCGCAGAATACGGAGCAGTGTCTCTGTGCCTCCCCCACCTTTCTGAAGGAAAGAGGAGGGGATTTTTTGGGGACATTACCTTGGCAAAAGAGACAGCTTTGCAGGAATATCAAAAGCAGAAAGGACTCATTTCGCTGGCGGGTCACTTCTGCCTCAACGAAGCCGCTTCAACCATCTTTCCAATCCTCGGTGAAGATGTTGTAGTCGGCGCAATCTATCGGCCCCTCGCCTCGCCTGGCCTTGACCGCTGGATTAAGGTCTCACGGAGCACCAAAACCATTCGCTTGATTGCCCGGAGTCATGGACTGCGGCAAGCGACAAAAATCATTCAAGAGGAGCGGGGAATCGTTAGCATTTTTTTTGATCAGGATGCTGGAAAGGTTGGCAATTTATCCCTTGTCGCAAATCGGCTGGCTGCCTCAAGTCCGCTGCCCGATCTCCTCCAAAACCACACCAATTCCCCCGCCATCTACCTCTACCTCAGAAGAACCGGGTTTTTTCAGGCACAAATTGAGGTAACCGCTCTTGATCCAAATCGTTCACTCCAAAAACAGGCCGAGGCCCTCCTTGAAGAACGCCTCCTCTCTGAACCGGAAGACCTCACGGCCTGGCTCTGGAGTCACCGGCGCTGGAAGAGACCGCTCCGCCACAGCAACTTGCTCGGAATCAGCCATCGCAAAACTGACCCCGCAATCCTTTCTCCGTCGGGAGACCTCCGGTCCGACTTGCCCCGAAACTATCGTCTCCATGTTCGCCTCCCAAATTGGCTTGGCGATCTTATCATGCTTCTCCCCCTCCTTAGAACCTTTCGCATCGGTCGACCCGACGCCGAGATCACCCTCTCGGGGAAAGCCTCGTTTCTGCCCCTCCTCCGTGAGCTGCCTTTCGATCTCTTTGACGAATACCTTCCGCTGCCGCCCCGAGGTTATCGTTACTGGTATACTTTTCTCCAACAAAGGAAGCGCTATTTTGACGCCTCGATCCTCTTCACCAATTCCTTCCGGAGCGACCTCGAGTCCCTGCTTATGGGCATTCCCATCCGGGTTGGAATCCGTCGAGCAAAAAAATTTCGTCCGCTCCTCACTCACCAGTGGAGGCTGCCGCCGGGGCTCGATGAGGCGCGCCTCCACCAAACTGAATTGTGGGCTCGATTTCTTCGTGACTACGGTTGGGCTTCCGATCCCGACTACCAACCCCTCCCAACAAATTTCCAACAGAACAAAAACGAACCGGAGGCACTTTATATTGGACTTTTCCCCGGCACTGAAAACAGCCCCGAGAAAAGATGGCCGGTCCATCGGTGGTCAACCCTGATCACCCAGATTGCTGATCGCAGTCCAGGGGCGACCTTCGAAATTTTCGGGACCCCTGGTGACTCAGCGGTTGCCCAGCAAATCCTGGAGATCACCGAGCCCGCCCTCATGGTTCAAAATCGGGCGGGGCAAACAGATTTACCCCAGCTGATGACCGCCCTGAAACGCTGCCGACTAGTCGTTGGAAACGATACCGGAGGCACTCACCTCGCCAATGCACTTGGAACACCCGTCGTCTCTCTTTTCGGACCAACCAATTCCGTCCGAACTTGCCCCATTTTCCAGGCTCCCCTCAAAAAAATTCTTTCCGCCGACGCTGATCCTACCGGAGGGGGGTCCATGGAACTCATCGATCCCGAGGCAGTGTTAGCCGCAGTTGAGGAGCTCCTCGACCCTGGAACTGCCGCACAATTGGTCACCTAACCCACCAGAGGTCATCCAACCGCCCTTAGCCCTGCTCCTTTTCTTCCTCCACGTCACCCATGCAGGCGAGGAATTCACCTTGGACCATTTCTCTTCCGACCCTGTTTTCAACCGGTCGGCCGACCTTGAGGAGAAGATCCTCCACTTCTTTGATCCGGTCCCGAATCGCTGCCGCCTCTTCGTAAAGCTCTCTCGAGATTGCCAAATGGAGCTCCTTTCCAAATTCCTCGCGGCGCCTCAACAGCTGATCACGGTCGACCACTATCGCCGGAATCTTGCCCAGGTGGACCGTTCCCCGATGCATCCGTTTGATCATTTCCGCCAGAGCGTCCGAGAAAGTCGTGAAACAGTCTGGGCATCCCAATCGACCAGATGCCTCAAACTCTTTCCTGTGCCGGCCGCAGGTCTGGCATCGGGCCACCCCTTTTCCAGCGTAAACAACCTTTCCTTCTCCCTCATCGATTAAGCAGAAACCATTACCTCCCAAGACCCCGTCTTCCAACGCCTTGGATGCACTCATTTTCCCATGGTAGACCTGGCCCCCAATAACCTTTGTCACGTAAACAACCATCGACGGGGAAGGTGCCTCACCCAAATCTCCACTCGACAACTCCATCTTCAAATCATCGTTCCCTTACCCGGAATTCTCAAGCTTTTCGCGAATGATTCATTTTCTCGAAAAAAAACTTGCGCCAACTGCATTTTATCTCACTATCCAAGTTATTCTCTTTCTCCTGTTCAACAGGAGTTTTGGGGTAATAAATAAAGCAGAAAGCAACTGGGGTGCGGTCTTTGGGGTAGACCGCACCCCTTCTTTTTACCGAAGAGCTTCCAAGTTAGGCTCTAAGGTACAACCAGCTGGATCATCCATCCCTCCCATCCACGATTGAACTAAGGCCAAACCAGCCACAAAGGCCGTCTCACAACGAAGGATCCGTCCTCCCAGATGAGCAAATCGGGCTCCCACTCCATGCATCACGCTGCGCTCTGCAGCGCTCCATCCCCCCTCGGGACCCAGAGCAAGAAAAAGGGTGCTCCCTTCAAATCCCTCCAACTTTCCTAACGGAAGTCGACCCTCATACGGATCCAGTGCCACCAAGGACCTTCCCTGGTTTCCATCGGCCAGCTCCAAGGAATCCAGCGCCTCCTCAAGATTGCGGTGATGCACCACATCAGGAATCCAGGTCGAATAGCCCTGTTGCGCCCCTTCCTCCAACCTCCGCAACCACTCTCCGCTTAACCAGAGTTTACTCATGGCATAGCCCGGGGAGGTCTTTTCCGCTCGGAAAAAATGCAGTCGGGCTATACCCAGAGAAGCTGCATCATAAAGAATCCTCCTCGCCGTCTGCGGCCGCGGCAAACCAAGCAGCCCCTCTATCGGCGCTGGTTTCGGCGGTGGACTACCTTCCCAAACGGGAACGAGGTCGATCGCCTTTTCATCCATCCGGGTAACCTTGGCCAGTCCCCTTCGCTGGTTGACCACCCCAATCGCCACCATGCCCCCGAGCTCGGCACCCAAAGAGTTTCTCAGGTAGTGGTAGCGCTCATCGCTGGATGGTAAGGTGTAGGCCAAACGCTCGTCTTTGAATAACAACAAATTCATCGCAATCCTTTAATTGGGCGAACCCTTCACTGCCCTTCTGCCGCCCGCTGACGCCTTCCCCGTATCACCTTCACAAACCGGCTAACAAACCAGAATACCATCATCAAGACGAGAACGGCTGCCACCAATGGCAACACCAAGGTTACCAAAACCATCGTGAAGGACATCCCGCTTTCAGCCGCCGCAAAGACCGGGTTGCCAACTCCCCCGGTGGTTCCGGTCGACACCCCCCGCGCCAAAACCGTCGCCGCCTGAACGACCCCGGCTGAGCCTCCTCCAAGAAACAATCCGGCGATCCAGCGCACCCACTCACTCTCCCCCGGAATCACCGAAGCAGCGAGAATGGTTCCGGCAAAAACCGCCAGGGGCGATGCCACCGTATCGAGCAGGTTGTCCATCCACGGAATGAAAAAGGCCAAAACTTCCGTTAGCGTTGCCACTCCAAAAAAAATTAAGGCGGCGTCACTGCCGAGCCAGGTAAACGACTCACCAACCTCAAGAATCTCCGATCTCACCGCCAGTGAAGCGCCCAGAAGCGGAAGAAAAACACGGAAACCGGCCGCCGCCGCCAGACCAATTCCGGCAGCCGCCGCCATCAGGGGTGATAGGGCTTCAATACTCATCCCCGTGCCCTCACCCTCCAACTGTCAACCACCGCCCCGATGTAAGCCACTGCCATTTCCGCCCGCAAAATAGGCTCTCCTAATCGAACTGCCTCAAATCCTCGATCTCGCAACATGGCATACTCCCTTTCTGAAAAATCTCCGGCTGGCCCCACTGCCACGGTTAAAGGCGCCTCGCCAGACACCCTCTCCAAATGACTCAGGATTGGTATACTCCCAGCCTCCAAACTTGCCACAACCTGCCCCTTCCCGGTTCCCGGTTCATCCAGCCAAACCTCCAGCGAGTTTCGCCATTGCAACTGCGGTATCCTCAGCCTCCCGCATTGCTTGCAGGCCTCCAGCGCCACTCTTGCCAGACCCTCCAACCGCCGCGCGGCACGATCAGCCTCCAAACTCACATCCCCAAAATCAGTTACCAAAAAGGAAATGTCGGTGAAGTTCAGAACGGTTGCATACCGCACCGCATCATCCATCGCTTTGCCCTTTAAGGCACCCAGCCCAAGGCGCAGCGGATGCTCGAGGGCGGCCAAAGATATTTCCAGAATCTCGGCCTTCGCCGTTCGTTTACCCACTTCGACCAATCCTCCGCAGGCTGCCCCACCCATGCCATCAAAGAGGGTTACCACATCCCCCCGCTTCGCCCTGAGGACTCTCAATAAATGGTGGGCTGCCTCCCCTTCGATCTCTGCCCGGTCCCCTACCTTCAGAGTCTGCGTATCAGAAAAGTAAATACGTATGCCTGCCATCACCTCTTCTTCTCCCTCAACCAGTCCTTCATCCCATCGAGCGGGAGAGTATTCAAAATGTCCTGCTTCCTCAGCCAACCCTTCTGGGCCACGTTGATGCCAAAGCGAACCTCCGCCAAACCCTCCCGACTGTGGGCATCCGGATTGATCACCGCCAAAACCCCGAGCTCTCTCGCCCGCTGCCAGTGCCTCCAATCCATATCGAGGCGAGACGGGTTTGCATTAATCTCGATCAAAACTCCATTAGCCGCCGCCGCCTCAAAGACTTTTTTCAAGTCGATTCGGTAGCCCTCCCTCCGCAGCAGGATCCTTCCCGTCAGGTGTCCTATCATGGTCATCGCCGGATGTTCAATCGCTCGGATCAGACGGGCGGTCTGCTCCTCTTCTGAGAGTCCGAAACTGCCGTGGATTGATCCAACCACATAGTCGAGGTTCGCCAGAGCAGCATCGCTCAAATCAAGACTTCCGTCTTTCAAGATGTCACACTCCACTCCGGCGAAGAGATGGATCCCTCGCCCTCCTCCGGCATTCCATTCCCGGATTGCTTTAACCTGCTTGCCCAGCCGTTCTTCATCCAGGCCATTAGCCTGAAAGGACGCCTTGCTATGGTCTGCTATTCCAAGGTACTCCCAACCAAGTTTCGCCGCAGCCTCCGCCATCTCCTCCAAAGTGTTTCGCCCATCGCTGGCTGTCGTATGGTTGTGAAATGCTCCCCGCAACTCCTCCGGTCCGATCACTTTCTCCAGATCCCCTTGCCTGGCCGCCTCAATCTCTCCTCGACCTTCTCGATGGGTGGCTGGAATGAAGGCCAGGCCCAAAGCGTTGAACAGATCTTTTTCATCGGCTGCCGCGATCACTGGCTCAGTTCCCGCGTCATCGCTCGCCTTCCCTTTGGCAAACAAACCCCACTCGCTCAGCCGATAGCCCTTACCAATCGCGAGTTGCCGCATCGCCACATTGTGATCCTTCGAACCCGTGAAATGATGCAGGGCGAAGACAAAGCGGTCAACCGGCACCACCCTCAGGTCCGCTTGCAGCCCGTCTTTGAGCCTAACACTCGACTTGGTGCTTCCGCGTGCTGTTACTTCGCTGATCTCAGGCAGCCCCACAAACCAGTCCATCACCGGATCCGGCTCTGCTGAACCGACGAGAAAATCGAGGTCCCCCACGGTTTCCAGCTTCCTTCGATAGCTGCCGGCTGCCTCCGCCCGATCCACTCCCGGCAAAGATCTGAGACCTTCAAGGATCGATTCCACGATCCCTTCAACCTCCGCCCACAGCCGTCTGCGTCCATAGTTTTTTCGATTTGCGATCGCCACCCGGAGTTTATCCGCAGATTTTTTCCCGAAACCGCTCATTCCTTCAACCCGCCCGTCTTCAATCGCCACCTCAAGATCCGCCAGCGATTCGACTTTCAACTCCTTGTGCAGCTTTCCGATCTTCTTACCTCCAAGTCCCGGAATCTCGATCAATTCAAGAAGTCCAGAGGGGATCTCCTTCTTCAACTCTTCCAGATATGGTAAGTTGCCCTCTCGGGCGAAGATCTCGATCTTCTTGGCGATCGCCTCCCCCACCCCCGTAACATCCCTCAATGTCCCCTCCCGCAGGTGCAGTTCAAGCGTTTCCTCCATCTGTTCGAGCGCGCGAGCCGCATTCGCATAAGCGCGGATTTTGAACGGATTTTCCCCTTTTATCTCCAGCAGCAGGGCTATTTCCTCCAGCAACTTCACTCCATCTTCCCGGTCCATCGTCAGAGAATCCTCCAAGCCCTCTCTACCGTCAAGGCAAGGAAATGATCCTTCGTCCCTCGGTTCATCAATAATCTGAGATCAGGTCTTTTCCTGCCGCGCCCTCAGCCAACGGCTCTGCCTTCATTCTCAGTTTGCCTTTTTCGCTCGCGTCCCCTGCGCTTCTCCCCAGCAAGCCCTCATGGAAGATAAATTTCGTACCTATCCTCTCGGTCCTTTGGCCACCAATGCCTATGCCGTGTTCTCTCCCGGAGGCGATCAGGCCGTTTGGTTCGACGCCCCCGCCGGCAGTTTCGATGCCATGATCCAGCTCAGCCAAACAGGGATTGAAATAGCCGCCCTCATTCTCACCCATGGCCACTGGGATCACACCTTGGATGCCCACCGCTTTGCTCGGGCGGGCATCCCTGTCTACGCCCACCGCGCCGATCAGGTCCTCCTCGAGCAACCCGAGGTGATGGCCCCCTTCGCCTATCCGGATCTTCCGCTACGTCCCGTCAATGCGGATCACTGGCTATCCGGCGGCGACCAACTCCACCTTGTCGGTTACCAGATCGAAATCCGAGAAACCCCCGGTCACTGCCCCGGCAACATTACCGCCTGGTTTCCCGTCCTCGGTCTCGCCATTGTGGGAGATTCCATCTTTTCCGGCAGTGTGGGCAGAACCGACCTCCCCGGCGGCGACTTCGACCTCCTGGCCCAGTCCATCCAACAGCAGATCTACACCCTCCCGCCCCATACTGTCCTCCTCCCCGGCCACGGTCCCGCCACTTCGGTGGCCCATGAGCAGGTCACCAACCCGTTTGTCAAAGCATGAGACCCGAGGAGGTTTGGATGGCCCGCGCCATCAGCCTCGCCCGCCAGGGTTGGGGTTCCACTCATCCAAATCCCCTCGTTGGTGCAGTCATTATCGAAAATGGAGAGATCGTAGCCGAAGGCTTTCACCCAGCAGCTGGTCAACCCCACGCCGAACGGCAAGCCCTCAAAAACCTGGGACGTCGGCCCGCGCCTCATTCCACCATGGCAGTTACCTTGGAGCCGTGCTCAACCCACGGACGGACGCCTCCCTGCGTCGATGGTATCATCGAAGCCGGAATCTCCCGTGTCCTGATCGGGGCCGAAGACCCCAACCCTCTCCATCAAGGGCGCGGTGTCACCCTTCTCCGGCAAGCTGGCATTGAGGTCGAAACTGGCGTTTTGGAGGCCGATTGCCAGGACCTCAACTTGATCTTCAACCATCGCATGAGCACGGGCCGACCACTCGTGGCCGCCAAGCTCGCCCTCACCCTCGATGGCAAAACCGCAACCCGTACCGGCCGTTCCAAGTGGATCACCGGTGCCCTCGCCCGCCAGAATGTGATGCTCTGGCGCCAATACTTCCCCGCCATTGGCGTGGGAGCCGGAACCGCCCAAGCCGACGATCCAGCCCTCACCGCTCGCCTTCCCGCGCCCCAGCCCAAGGTTCTCTGCGGGCGGCGCTTCGTTTTCGACCGTCGGCTTCTCCTCGCCGACAAACCTCTCCAGTATCAGGTATTCAACGACCATTGGTCTTCCCAAACGGTGCTTGTCTGCGACCAAACCTCCCCGTCCCAAACCGTTGACCAACTTCACCATGCTGGCATCACCGTTTGGCAACTTGAGGGAGAGAACCCATCCCAGCGGTGGGCCCATTTCCTGGAGCTTCTTCTTAAGGCAGAGCTCAACGGCATTTACATCGAAGGGGGAGCCGGCCTGCTGAGCGGTCTCTTCGGTATCCAGGCCATCGACTACCTTTTCGTTTACCGCGGCTCCCAAATTCTCTTTGACATGGAGGCCCTTTCCCCCGCAGATACCGGTCCCCTGCTCGATCTATCCAAAGCCGCGAGACTGTCGGAAATTCGTCGCGAGAGTTTTGGAGCAGATGACCTGGTCCGTGGCCACCTAATTCCGGGTCAAGCCGAGTAAATACTCTCGGTTACCGTCGGCTCCGTGGATCGGGCATTCCATCCGGTGGCAAATCCTTGAGCCCGGCAGATGCTCCAGCGCAAAGCTTTCGATCCCGCTCACGATCCGCTCCCGGATCGCATCATCCGCGATGATGCCACGACCTGCATCGGCTTCATCTTTCGTTGCCTCGAACTGCGGTTTGACCAAAGCCACCAAATAACCACCCGGCTCCAGCAGCCTCCAAACCGCTGGAAGCACCTTCCGCAACGATATGAAGGACAAATCCATCACAATGATGGGGAACTCCGATGCCGGGAGGTCGCTCGCCTCGAGGTTTCGAGCATTCACCTTTTCCAGATTGGTCACCCGAGGGTCAGAGCGCAAACGGTAGTGAAGCTGGCCATGACCAACATCCACACAAACGGCTTCACTTGCCCCCGCCTGCAAAAGGCAATCAGTAAAGCCTCCCGTCGAAGCTCCCACATCGAGGATACGCTTTCCCTCCACCGGGATCGGGTAGACCTCCAGGAACGCCCGCAATTTCTCTCCCCCACGGGAAACATAGCGCGGAGGGGTCTCCACCTTGAGCTCAATATCCTCCGGATAAACTTTACCCGCCTTATCGAGTCGGCTGGTGCCGTGAAGGACGGCACCGGAGAGAATCATCGCTTGGGCTCTTGTCTTTGAAGGAGCCAAACCCCGCCTTACGAGAAGCTCGTCCAGACGGCATTTCACGGGGAGCCAGTAAGGAAGGGAGCTAGGCAGACCCAGCGTCGATCAATGGCAACCACAGGAGCCGCCACCATTGCCACCGCAGCATCCTCCGCTCTGGTGAACGTGTCCGTGCTCAACTTCCTCTGGTGATGCGTCGCGAATTGCTCTCACCGTAACGTCAAAATGAAGGGTGGCACCAGCCAATGGATGGTTGCCGTCCAGCTTCACAGAGTCTTCCCCGACCTCTTTCACCAGGAAGGAAGTCACTCCTTCCGGCGTCTGAGCCTGGAAACGCATGCCTGGCTCAATCGCCTGACTCTCCGCAAACTGCGACCTTGGCACTTCAAAAACATTCTTTGGATCATAGTCTCCGTAGCCTTCTGTTGGAGCCACCGAGACCAGAATCTGGTCCCCCTCAGCCTTGCCCTCAAGCTCTCTCTCCAAACCCGGAACAATATTCTGCGCTCCGTGAAGGTAATCAAGAGGTGCACGACCCTCCGAGGAATCGATCGTCTGGCCGTCGTCCCCCCTCAGGGTGTAATCAATCGAAACGACTTTCTCTGCAGCTACTGTCATGGATGCCATCATTAGTGGAGCAAATTCCCTTGTCAAACAAAGCTGTTCGCAGCGCCCCCGCCCCGCCCTCGACCGGCTGGTATCCGGGTGCCTCAACCCGGTCATCAACTGGCGTGCCTTCGGGCTCGATCATTCCCTTTCCGAAATTCTGGCTGCCAAACAGTGCTGAATTCCTCCGAATGAACCATTGGTAAAAAACACAATGCTCGTTTTCCCCTCCTCCGCTTCACAATCGAGCATCTGCCTTTCGATCAGCTCGAGAATTTCCTCGTTGGTGCTTGCAAAAACCGCCGGTACATTTCGTTCCGTTTCGATGATTTTTTGGACCTTTTCCAAACTTAAGCGCTTTTCCTCGCTATAACGTTCCGCACGAAATACCGGGCCGAGAAAAACCCGGTCCGCCAGTCCGAGGGCCAAGGCAAAATCCCTCTCAAAAACGTTCGTACACGCCGTGTTGCTGCGGGGTTCAAAGGCCACCCAAAGCCTTTCACTCGGACGGGACCGGCGGCGGGCTTCAATGGTCAACCGTATTGCTGTTGGATGATGGCCAAAGTCTTCCAAAACCTCCCACTTTCCGTTCGCCCCTAACAACTCCATGCGTCGCTTTACTCCCGAGAACCCACTGAGGTCCAAATGCTGTGAACCTCCGAAATGCCGGACCGCCAAAGCCGCCATGGCCGCATTTCTCAAGAGATGCTCCGCCGCTCCCACACTCGTAGATACCCCCACCTCCAACCGATCTCCGCTTCCCTCAATCTGGAGAAAGTGTCCCTCCATACTCAACCGGCGCTCGTTCCCTTCCCCAAAGCCAACCGACACCCCCGAGCACCAACCCACCGGGAAAAGGCTCTTCGCAACAACATCGTCTCCATTGTAAAACACCTTACCTCCCGGCTTCACCGTTGCCAGAAGGTGCCGAAAACTGCGCTCCACTTCGGCGAGATCCCTAAAAATATCAGCGTGATCAAATTCGATATTGTTGATCACCAAAACGTCTGGCTTGTAGTGAAGAAACTTTCCCCGCTTATCAAAAAAGGCACTGTCATACTCGTCGCCTTCGAGGATCACCACCCCCGTCTCTCCACCGAGGGCGGCACCACCGCCCAGCTCAGGGACATACCCCCCAATTAAATATCCGGGCTGCAAACCGGCCAAACCGCCCAGGTAAGCCGCGTACGAGGCAGTCGTTGTCTTCCCATGAGTTCCACTGACCACCAAACGCCTCCGTCCACCAACCAACTCCTGGTCGATCACCTCAGGCAGGGACATCACGCGATAGTGAGCATTGCCCCAAACCATCTCTACCTGTCGGTTTCCTCGCGACACGGCATTGCCCACCACTACAATCTCCGGCTCAAAACGCCGTAGGTCCTCCGGCTGAAAACCTAGATCTACTGAAATACCTTCTCCCGCCAAAAGATCCGAGATTGGCGGGTAGGCACCCACATCTGAACCGCCTACACGATTGCCTCCCTTCTTCAGCAACACTGCCACATTGCCCATTAACGACCCGGCAATGCCGATGAAATAGATCCGCCGCATCTTGTCACCGTGCGACTTGACCCGACCTCGAGCAATCTGTTTTACTAAGAGATGAGCTTGTCACGAGATACGGTGGTTGTCCTTTGTACCGCCAACGTCTGCCGTAGCCCGATGGGTGAGGCCCTCTTGAGACATGCCCTCGCCGCCGAACCCCCACCTCTCAAAAACCTGCTCGTCACTTCCGCCGGAGTTTCCGCCTACACGGGAGACACTGTCACCTCCAACTCCGTTGCTGCCCTGCGAAAGGTCGGCCTGAACATCGCTTCCCACCGTTCCCGGTCCTTCAATCCCGAGATGGCCCAGCGTGCCGTTGCCATCTACACCATGACGCCCGGTCACCGGGATCTCCTCTGCGATCGCTTCCCGGAACTGGTTGAGCGCACCTTTCTTTTCCGCCAGTTCATTCGTCATGGAGACCCCACCATCCCCGATCCCTACGGCCTCGATTTTGTCGATTACGAGCTGACTCGCGACTCCATGGTGGAGGCGATCCCAAGCCTGCTCGACCACCTCCGTCAGCTTGTTCAATCACCCCCTCCAGCTTGAGTTAATCCAACATCTCTTCATACCTCCAACCTTTCCATTCATGTCTACTGCAACCATTCAATCCAGCAAAGCAACAGTCCTCAATCCAGCGCCGCTGGCCCAGCTCGACCCGGAAATCGCTGAGATCATCGCCGAAGAACGTGCCAGGCAGCAAAGTCATCTGGAACTGATTGCCTCCGAGAATTTCACCCTTCCAGCGATTATTGAGGCTACGGGTTCGGTCCTTACCAACAAGTATGCTGAGGGCTATCCGGGAAAGCGGTACTACGGAGGCTGCGATGCCGTCGACAAGGCTGAGACTCTCGCCATTGATCGCGCCAGGCAGCTCTTTGGCGCCGATCACGCCAATGTTCAGCCTCACTCTGGCAGCCAGGCCAACGCCGCTGTTTACCTATCAGCTCTCGAGGCCGGAGATAAAATTCTTACCATGAATCTTTCCGATGGAGGTCACCTCACCCACGGCCACTCCATGAACTTCAGTGGAAAGTTTTACCAAGTCGTTCACTACGGGGTGGACCCCGCCAGCGGGCGCATTAACTACGATGAGGTTGCCGCGATTGCCACCCGCGAAAGACCGCGGATGATCACAGTTGGAGCGTCGGCTTACCCCCGAATCATCGACTTTGCCCGGATGGGGGAAATTGCCCGATCGATTGGTGCTCTCCTCCTCGCCGATATCGCCCACATTGCCGGTCTGGTCGCCACCGGCGTCCATCCCTCGCCAGTCCCTCATGCAGACTTTGTCACCACCACGACCCATAAAACCCTTCGTGGCCCGCGCGGCGGCCTGATTCTCTGCAAACAACAACATGCCAAAAGTATTGACTCGGCCGTCTTCCCGGGAACCCAGGGCGGCCCCCTCATGCACGTCATTGCTGCCAAAGCGGTTTGCTTTCGCGAGGCCCTCAAGGACGAGTTTCGGGACTACCAACAGCAGGTTGTCCGCAACGCCTCTGCCCTCGCCGATGCCCTCCTCGAACACGGCCACAGCCTCGTCAGCCACGGCACCGACAACCACCTCGTCCTCATCGACCTTCGTGGAACCAACCCCGAGCTGACCGGAAAGATTGCCCAGCTTGCCCTTGATCAAGCACACATCACCGCCAACAAGAACACCATCCCTGGAGAAACCCGGAGCCCCTTCCAGACGAGTGGCATCCGCCTCGGCACTCCAGCCGTCACCTCGCGGGGGATTAGAGAACCTGAAATGCGCCTGATCGCCGAAGCCATTGATCTCGTGCTCCGCAGCCCGGGGGACACAGAAGCAATCAACCAAGCGCGTAAAATTTCTCTACAAATTTGTAACGCACATCCCCTTCCCTACGCTTGACAACGATTGCCTTTGAATCGAACTTGATGAGATGAATTATTCGCAAAAAAATACCTCACGAGGCTTCACCCTTATTGAGCTCCTCACCGTTATCGCCATCATCGGCGTACTTGCCGCCCTCGTCTTTCCTGCCATCGGAAATGCTTTGAGCAAAGCGACTAACAAGCGCGCCCAAAGCAACCTCCGCACGATCGCCCAAGCCTATATTGCTTACCAAAACTCGGGGACTCCCACCCGGAACATCATCGCAGCCGACATTCCCGAATGGTCCGGTGTACTCGCTGTTAATGAAGAAATTTGGGATGGCAAGCTCTACTACATCGACACTGACCCGGGTATCCCTGCGACCATTCCCTCCACCGTTGGTACAATCAGTGCCGATAAGGTCTTCACTGCTGATCCAGCCTTCTTAGGTCAGAGTGTTGAAGTCGTTTCCGGCCTGACCAAAAAAGGAGGTACTTTTCCTGTTGTTTGGTCTTTTGGGCTCAAAACTGACGGCACATGGGATCCTGCCGAT
Source organism: Puniceicoccaceae bacterium (assembly GCA_036822055.1). Taxonomy (GTDB): domain Bacteria; phylum Verrucomicrobiota; class Verrucomicrobiia; order Opitutales; family Puniceicoccaceae; genus DAISIK01. The sequence continues at coordinate 29,955 of DAISIK010000013.1, read as the reverse complement.
TCAGCTTTCGAGGCCAATGAGGGGATCATTGCCTTCACAGACGGATCCGCCCAGTTTTACGAGGACGGTCTGAAAGATGCAGGCGGAAATGGTCTGCTCCGTGATTTCACCACCAAAGCTGCTACCTTCGACATCGAAGCAGCTATCGGCGGAGGCACCATCAGGAAGCCCACTGGTCGCGCTGGAAGCTGAGCCTGACTGGAAATACCATTTTTCCAATGAAGGGAGTCCGTTCGCGGGCTCCCTTTTTTTCTCGCCGTTCAAACAGCATCCGTGGAATATCCGGCTTACTCATTCGCGATATTTGTAAACCAACTCGCGGGAGATCTCCCCATTTCGTTCAGCTTGTGAACTTCAGTTCTACAATCCCCAGTTCCCCTTCGATTGCCTTCTAAACCAACTTACATCTTCGGTCATAAAAATCCTGACGCCGACTCCATTTGCTCGGCCATTGCATATGCAAAATACAAGGAGGCAATCGGTCAGGAAGGCTACCTTCCCGCCCGATGTGGAAATTCAAACGCGCGTATCGATACCATCTTGCGCACCTTTGGCCAGCCCCTCCCTCTCTTCATTGGCGACGTGACCCCACGGGTTCACTCGATCATGAAAACCCGGATCATCGCTGCCCAGCTTGGAGAAACCTGCTCGGAAGTCTTGGACAAAATCGATCAATTTGACGTTCGCAACCTCCCCGTCATCGATCAAAGCAACCAGCTCAAGGGCACCATCTCCATCTTTAACATGGGCAGCTATTTTACGCCCAAGATGCGGGAACCCCTCAAGATGCGTCACGTCGAGACCAGAATCAGCGCAATCATCCGTGCCCTCGGTGCCAGGGCATTGACTCTTTTTGATGCCGAAACAATCCAGAACTTCTACGTGCGGGTCGGAGCCATGAGGGTGGAATCCTTCGGTAACCACATTTCAAGCTCCACCATTGCTCCCTCCGAAAGCATCATTGTCGTTGGAGATCGGGAAGATATTCAACTCCGCTCCATCGAGATGGGCGTTCGCCTTCTCGTGATCACCGGCAGCCTGGGCATTGACCCTGCCATCCAAAATGCTGCCTTAAAGCAGAAGGTCAGTGTCATCGTTAGCCCCTACGACTCAGCCACCACCTCTCAGATCATTCGCTGCGCCGGATTTGTCGACACCATCTACGATACCAACGTTGTCACCTTCCCACCCGAGGCGCGACTCCGGGATGTCAAGGCCCGCATTGCAACCCAATATGCCCCGCTTTATTATTCCACCGATTCCGATGGCACCCTTCTCGGTGTCTTCTCCAAAACCGACCTCTTTCGCCCACCATCGACCCGGATCGTACTCGTAGATCACAACGAGCTTTCCCAGGCTGTCACCGGTGCCGACGAAGTCGAAATCGCCGAAATCATCGATCATCACCGCCTCGGAAACATCCCCACCTCCCAGCCAATTCTCTTCATCAATCGACCGGTCGGCTCAACCTGCACCATCATTGCTGAGCTCTTTCGTTCCGAGAGGCTGCAACCCGATCCCGATACCTGCGGCATCCTGATGGCCGGCCTCGTCTCCGACACGCTCCTCCTCAAAAGTCCCACCACCACTGCTACCGACCATGAAATTCTTGGTTGGTTGGAAAAGTTGTCCAAGGTCTCGGCCGAGGAGTTGGCCGAAAAGATATTCAGCTCCGGCTCCCTCATCCTCTCCATGCCCCCCGAAAAAGCGATCAACGTCGACTGCAAGACCTATCAGATAGAGGAGAGGTCCTACAGCGTCGCCCAAATTGAGGAACTCGGCTTTGATAACTTCTGGAAAAACTCCGATGCCCTCTACAAAGCTCTCCATCGCCAGCGCCAGAGCGATGATTTAATTTTTTCCGCTCTGCTCGTCACTGATATCACTAAACAGAATTCACTCCTCCTCTTCGCCGGCCCTAAAGAAATTCAAGCCGCTTTTTCATTCCCGAAAATCCGCAAGCCCTACATCTTCGACCTTCCCAATATTGTCAGTCGAAAGAAGCAACTGATGCCCTACCTATCCGATTTGCTCGAGACCATTCACCTTCCCCAAGAGGAAGAAAAAGCCTCCTGACACCCTCAGGTATCATTACCCGCCTTTCGCCTCAGCAGGATTGGCGGAAGGGTGCAGCGACCACCCGGAGCTAGTCAATCAAGACCGCCAGGCGATCTCCGAGCTTAACCAGTACCTCCCCGTCGATTGCCGGCACGGGGACTTCATATTCCACCCCGGAGCCAACGTGCTTGTAAATCTGGCTCCGGGGGTTTTTCACCCGCCCCATGCGCTTCAAGATTTTCTTGCGCTCCAAAAAAAGCGTGAGGAGGTGCAACAGATGGATCTTCGCATCGGAAGATTCTTGATCATCACCCGGATTCTCCCCTTTTTCCTCAGATAAGTCCTCTACTTCACCAAAGGGGCGGTTGGAGACCAGATCAGTATCTTCGAGCATTGCTAGAAAAAGATCCTCTGCATTAGCCAAACGCTCAGGCTCTTGCGTATCTTTCCCTTTGCCCTCCGCCATTAACCGCTTCCAACGCCCGATCACCACCCCGTCGGGAAAATACTGTCCAACCTCATCCATCAGCAAATCAGCCCGCTCCAGTCCACCCCCTCGAGCGAGGTAAACGATGCTCATAAACTCGCTCCCCGGCCTGATAACTGCCCCCGTGGCGGCTGAAGTTTTTCCCGAGCTGCTGATTTGCCAATCCATCCCTCACTCTCAAATTTCCCAATCCGCAAGGCAATCCTTGCATGAGCCCTCGCTTGATGAAAAAACCGGAACTGATTCATGACAGGGAGAACAATCATCATTGGGGATATTCACGGCTGTATCCGGGAGTTTGAAAAACTCATCGACGAATTGAGTCCCACAGACGGCGACCAAGTCGTCCTCCTCGGGGATCTTGTTAACCGCGGTCCCGATAGCCACCGCGTTGTTGAATTTGCCCAGGAAAAAAACTTTGTCGCCCTGATCGGCAACCATGAGCTCCGGCTCCTCACCTTCCATGCCACCCAAGATCCCAAGGGGCTAAAACGTTATGACCATAAAACCCTCGACCAACTGACCAGTGCCGACTGGACCTACCTCCGCCAGATGATCCCCTTCCTCCGCCTCGCGGACCAGCAGCACCTTCTCGTCCACGGAGGTCTCATCCCTGGACAGACCCCCGAGGAGACTTCCACCGAAGTCCTCTGCAATCTCAAACGCCTCAGCCCGGAAGACTTCCCCGCCGATCAGACCCCTCCCGTTCAAATTGCCACCCATTGGTCCAAGGTTTGGAACGGACCGGAAACGATCGTCTATGGCCACACTCCACGCCTTGCCGTGGATCGCCAGAAATATGCCATCGGCATTGATACCGGCTGCGTCTACGGAGGCTTTCTCACCGCCTTCGTTCTCCCGGAAGCCAAGTTCGTTCGCATCCGCGCTCGAAAGCCCTACGCCAAATGATCCTTACCCCCGTCTTACCAGTATCGCAAATTTCCCCACTGCTACCCCCACGATTAAGATTTACTTTCTCCGAGCTATCGCAAAAGCTACTTGGTCTTGCTCAGATGGCGGAATTGGTAGACGCGGTGGACTCAAAATCCACTATCTTCGGATGTGCGGGTTCGAGTCCCGCTCTGAGTACCACCCCCACGGTTCTCTAGAGGAGATCTCCGGCGATGTTCTTCAGTTCAAAATGGAAAATTTCCAATTCGGACCCAGAGGGCTTCTTCAATCAGCAGATTTCCCCAACTTCTACTGAGGTTGTTAAACACCGAACCAGGACGGAAATCTCCTCCACCGTCTTCTCCGGCACCCCTGAGTCTTGGGTAGCATACCTTAACCTAAATCCAACCAAGAGAATCTTACCCGGTGAGGAAATCTCCGTTCTTTACGATCCCTACCGGCTCAAGGTTGCCTTTGAGGGAAATGGTGAGCTTGCCTCTCACCTCGCTCCCTACCTTAACATTGGTCTCAAAACTCTTGAACAGCTGATTGCTCCCTCCCCATACCTCGTCTCGCGGTTCAATACCAATCTCTTTGGGAATCAGTCGAACGAGGAGGCTCCGATCAAGATTTGCTTCAGCCACCACCTCCCTTCGGAGGCTGTCCGGGAGCTACACCGGGAACCGAATGGCACCGTGCAACAAATTACCCTCGTCGCGCAATTGGACTTCGTTCAGGCCGTCGCAGAATCCGTTGCCGGAACCCCCAAAAGCGCGGAAAAATTCGAAATCCTCGGGCGAGTCTGGCCACTCTTGGGAAATCTGCTGAGCAGGCTTTTCTTGCCCAGCCGCCCGCGAGACCGCTTTACCGAAAAAATCCGCGTCGTCAGCGAGGTAGCCTTCCTTTCCCTCAACTTACTCTACCAAGGCTCGCGCATGGGCCAGCTTCAGCCCAATCGGGCCGGCGAAATCTGCGAACGATTTGTTTGCCATCGGAAGGGAATCGAACCCAAGCGCCTTTTCGAGGACCATGGCTTCTTCCGCCTCCTCTCCCAGATCGGCTTCCTCCACGGGCGCAGCCTCTCCGAGGAGGAACGCCGCATCATTCTCATTCTCGTTCGGGACTACCTCGACAAGGACTACATCCGCCTGAGCCTCGCCGGCATCATGCCCGATGTTCATCCCAGCATGCAGCCGATGGACTTTACCTGGAAGAAACATCGCAAACTCCAGACCCCCTCTCCACGCCCCGGGAAATTCGGCGTTATCGATAAAGACGATCTCAAAGCTTGGAAAAAGGTGGGCCCTGAATTTAACGAACTGGGCTTTACCCTCATTCGTCAGTTGGGGATGGGTGATTTCGGGCGAGTCTACGAGGCCGTCAATCGCCAGAACGCAACCTTTCCTCAAAGGGTCGCCGTTAAGGTGGATCGCATTCAAAAGGGTTCGCGCGTTAACTCCATCGCCGCCGTCAACCAGATCCTCCAGATTGGCGAGAAACTGGCCGGATCGCCCCACGTCATTCGCGTCTACGACGCCGGCATTCTCGCCAACGGCAAATTCACCTATCACATTATTCAGTTTGTGGACGGAGACACCCTTGACCACCTCCTCGAATTTGCAGGTTTCGAGCATTCCAGCCTCAACCACACCGACCTTCAGGGAGCCAGCCACCAACTCGTCGAGTCAAAAATCCAGGAGTCCTTCGCCCGCTCCAAAGGCGAGATTTGGAGGAAAAGGCGCTCCAGCAATCCCTTCACCGCCCAACTTACCCTCCCCCAACTCCTCGACATCCTCACTAGCAAGCTGCTCTGGCTCGAAGAGTGCCACGCCCTCGGCTTCGCCATTCACGATCTGAAAAACGGTAACCTAATGATCAACCGAAACGGACAACTCAAGGGCATTGACCTGGACTCTTATGCCCCCATTTTCTCACCCCTCGATAAGATGGCCGACTTTGTTTTCCTCTCCGTCTCTTTTCTCCTTCTTTTCCTGAATTCAACAACCCTCGGTAAACCAAGTCCCCAGGTTTCAACCCAGGCCATCTCCGACCCCTCTTTTCTGCGGCGCCTTTTTGAGGAAAATTGGAACTTCGAGTCTGTCGAGAAGCGCACGGGCGGCCGAGTTGGTGACGAAGCCATCCGGCAGTTTTTTCGGGATCTGGTCCTCCGCGCACGAACCAATCAATACGGCAACGAACCAGGCCTTTTCTCAAGCGACATCGAGCGCCTGATTCGACTCAAGAGGCTCGCTTATTTTGAGGATATTGTTCTCGATTAACTGGTCCCCGCCAGTCAACGAAGCCGGCCCAATCCGGTCGGAGCGACAAGCTCAAGGTCTTGACGATCCCGACGAGAAGCATCCTCAACCAAACTTCCACCAGGAAAAAAGCCAGTGGTACTCCCGCCGGGACTCGAACCCAAATCTACGGCTCCGGAGGCCGTTGTTCTATCCATTGAACTACGGGAGCAAACAAAGAGGTAGAATCGTCCGCCATCAGACCGATGGCAATAAGAAAGCGCTACCTCCCCAACAATTCATACTCCGAAATTTCTCCTCCAACCCATCTACACCCACCAGCCAAAATCCGGTCCTCCCACCCCTGAGAAGAGGGTTGCTTTTGAATCCGCATCAAGTGAGCTTCGAGGTTTATTTTATGAAAGTTATCGTAGCCGACAAAATCTCTCCCCTTGGCGTAGAACTCCTCCGCCGCGAACCTTCTCTCGAAGTCGTCGAAGCTTATGGTTCCAGCCCGTCCGAGATTCTCGCCCTTGCTACCGAGGCCAGTGCCATCATTGTCCGCAGTGAAACTAACATCACTCGGGAGGTCCTGACCAACGCCCCGCTTCTCAAAGTCGTCGGCCGCGCGGGAGTTGGAGTCGATAATATCGATCTTGATGCCGCCACCGAGTGTGGTGTCATCGTCATGAATACTCCAGGCGGCAATACCATCGCCACCGCAGAACTCACCTTCACCCACATGCTCTGCGGAGCCCGCCCCATCACTCAGGCCGCTAAACGGATGCAAGAAGGCGGTTGGGACCGTAAAACCCTCGTCGGTAGCGAGCTGAACGGCAAAACCCTCGGCATTCTCGGCATGGGCCGGATCGGGACTGAGGTCGCCAAACGCGCTATGGCCTTTGGCATGAAGGTCCTCGCCTACGACCCATTTCTCGCCGCCAGTCGGGCCAGCAACCTCCAGGTTTCCAAGGTCGAGCTGGATACCGTCTTTGCCGAATCCGATTACATCACCGTTCACCTCCCCCTCAACGACGAAACCCGCCATATCATTGACGAGGCAGCCATCTCCAAAATGAAGGACGGCGTGCGGCTCTACAACTGCGCTCGAGGCGGCATTATCAAGGAATCTGCCCTCATTAGTGCCCTGAAGTCCGGCAAGGTAGCTGCCGCCGGTCTGGACGTTTACGATGTTGAACCCCTACCCTCCGAGAGCGAACTCCGCCAAATCCCGAACCTCGTCCTCACCCCTCACCTCGGTGCATCCACTGCGGAGGCTCAGGAGTCTGTCGGCATCGAAATCGCGGAGCAGGTCCTCGAAACCCTCAAAGGAGGCATGGTTCGCAACGCCATCAACATGCCGAGCATCGATCCCGTCTCAGCAAAAGCCCTCCGTCCCTACCTTGCCCTCGGCGAGGCCCTCGGCACTTTTGTTCAACAACTTTCCTCCGGCACAGTCGAAAAACTGCGCATCACCTACTACGGCAAAATCGTTGAACTCGATGCTCTCCCCCTCAGCCGCTCCATCCAGCGCGGATTCCTTCGCGATGCCACCGAAAACGTCAACGACGTCAACGCCCCCCTCAAAATGTCAGCCCTCGGGGTTGATGTGGAGGTCGTCAAGAGCAATCAGGATGCAGAATACACCGAACTCATCGAGGTGGAGGCCACCGCCGGGGGAAAGGTTCGCACCGTTTCCGGGACTCTTTTTGGCAAGCATCAAAGCCCCCGCATCGTCAGTATCGATGGCCACAGCGTAGAGGTGAATACCAGTGGAACCCTTCTCGTTCTTAAAAATCAGGACGTGGCCGGCATCGTCGGCTTTCTTGGCACCGCCCTCGGCGAGGATGGAGTCAACATCGCCAACATGTCGCTCAGTCGGGAGAAAAATCTTGGATACGCAGTCAGCGTTTTCGAACTTGACTCCACCCCATCGGAAGCAGTCACCAATGCCATCCGCAACCACTCTGCCATCGAGAAGTTCAAGGTCATTCAGCTCTGAGAATCTTCCCACCTTCCTCCAAAGGAACTCATTACCTCTAAGCTAGGAACCTGAAGCCATGCCAACTTCAGCCATCATCATTTTTTCTCTGGTTGGTTATCTCCTCGGCTCCATTTCTTTCGCCGTGATCTACGGAAGAGCCAAAGGGATCGACGTCCTCAAGGTTGGCAGCGGCAACCCCGGTTCGACCAACGTCAAACGCGTCCTCGGACCAACCGCCGGAAATGTCGTTTTCATTCTCGATTTCCTTAAGGGCACCCTCTCCGCAGGTCTCCCCCTCGCCCTCTGTGATCATCTCTTCGGGGTCTCCCCTTCGGAGACCTACGCCATCGCCATCATCGGTGGAGTTGCCGCAATTTTTGGCCACAGCTTCTCCATTTTCCTTCGCTTTCGAGGCGGTAAAGGAGTCGCCGTCACCATGGGTGCGCTCCTCGTTCTCATGCCCGGTAGCCTGATCACCGGTCTCCTCATCTGGTACCTCACCTATCGGCTCACTGGCTACGTCTCCCTCGCCTCCATTTTCTTTGCCCTTTCCCTGCCCTTCAGCGCCGCGAGCCTTCCCTTCGCCGTGCCTCCTGCCGGCCAAACCTTCGCCATCCTTATTGCCATCCTCATCACCTTTCGTCATCGGTCCAACATCATTCGCCTGATCGAAGGTACCGAGCACCGGTTTAAACGGGATGGTTCATCCGAAAAAAATTCCGAAAATGTTCAGTAAAACTTCACTAGGGATCGGCTTCCTTGGTCTCGGGACCGTCGGTCAGGGCGTCTGGAAGCACCTGTTGCTCAATCGTCCCATCCTCGAAAAACGCATCGGCGCCTCAATTCATCTCTGCCGAGCCGCTGTCCGCCGTCTCGACGCCCCGAGAGAGATCGAGATTTCTCGCGACCAACTCACAACCGACCTCCTGTCGGTCATCCAGCATCCCGAAATCGATATCATTTGTGAGGTTATGGGGGGGATTCAGCCTGCCCTCGACCTCACCCTCCAGGCCCTCGCTGCCGGCAAGACCGTCGTATCAGCCAACAAAGCCCTTCTCTGCGATCACGGACCCGAGATTCTGGCTGCTGCCGAGCGCGGCGGAGGGCACTACTTTTTTGAAGCCAGCGTTGCCGGAGGCATCCCCGTCATCAAAGCCCTCCACGAAGGATTTGTTGCCAACCAGTTTCCCGAAATCTACGGCATCCTCAACGGCACCTCCAACTATATCCTCACCCGCATGGAGCGCGAGGGGCTTACCTTCGACCAAACCTTGGGCGAAGCCCGACGCCTTGGCTATGTCGAGGCCGATGAAAGCCTCGACCTCGACGGTTGGGACGCAGCCCACAAGGCCGTCATCCTCGCCTACCTTGCCCACGGCATCTGGATTCCAACTCGCCAAATTACCGTCAAGGGCATTCGCGAGATCACTACCCAGGATATCGAGGCGGCCAGCTCTCTCGGCTACAAAATCAAGCTCATCGCCCGTATCAATCGCGATCTCCAAAGCCATCTAATCTCCATCTCCATCGAGCCAACCCTCATACCACTAGACTCCATGATGGCCAGTGTGGATGATGTCTACAACGGCGTCAGCATCACCGGGGATGTTGTCGGCACCACCTTCCTCATCGGGCGGGGGGCCGGGCAAGACCCCACCACCAGCGCAGTCATCAGCGACATTGTCGATGCCGGTTGGTCTATTGTGCGGGGGGTCTTTGGCAGCGGCATTTCGCCCTCCAACGTCACCGGCAGCCAGTGCCACCTCGCCAGTCCCGAGCAGGTTTTCGACTCCTTTTACCTTCGCATGGAAGTCGACGACCGCTGCGGTGTCCTCGCTGAGGTTGCCCGCTGTCTTGCCCAGGAAGGCATCTCAGTCGCCCGCCTCGTTCAGCGAGCCGCCAATGCCAGTGGACAGGCAAGCCTCATCCTCCTTACCCACACCGCCAGCCGAGCCAGCCTGCAGCGAGCCCTCAGGGTCCTCGAAGCAAGTCCCGAAATCGTCGGCAAAATCGTCTCCTTCCCTATTTTCAATCCCTGATCACCAACCGCTTCATTTAATTATATGGCGCTCATCATCATGAAGTTTGGAGGAACCTCGGTCGGAGATACTGCGAGGATTCGCAACGTTGCCTCAAAAGTGGCCAGGACCTACCGCGCGGGCCATCAGGTCGTCGTCGTCGTCTCCGCTCGATCCGGCGTCACCAATGAACTGATCGCCCGCGCCCGCGCCCTCCATCCCAATCCCAGCGATCGCGAAATGGATATGCTCCTCTCCATTGGAGAACAGGAAACCATTGCCCTCACCGCGATTGCCCTTCAATCCCTCGGCATCCCCGCCATCTCCCGCACCGGTTCACAAGCCGGCATCGAAACCGATGAGGCCCACACCCGGGCCAGAATTATCAACATTACCGGCGGCGACATCAAACAACAGCTCGAGCAGGGCAAGATCGTTATCGTCGCGGGCTTCCAGGGCTTCTGCGGTTCCCGCGAGACCACTACCCTCGGGCGGGGCGGCTCAGACCTCACCGCTATTGCCCTCGCCGTGGCGCTTAAAGCCGACCTCTGCCAGATCTATACCGATGTCGAGGGGGTCTTCTCCGCCGACCCTCGCCATGTGCCCAACGCCCGCAAGCTAAACGAAATCTCCTACGAAGAAATGCTTGAGCTGGCCAGTAGCGGATCCAAGGTCATGCAGAGCCGAGCCGTAAAGTTCGCCCAGAAATTCAATGTCATTTTCGAGGTCAGAAGCAGTTTCAATGATCAACCAGGAACCATCGTGAAAAGTGAAATCAATACTATGGAGGATGTCGTGGTCAGCGGCGTCGCTATCGACAAGGGACAGGTCAAAATCGCGGTTGCTGATATCCCCGACCGCCCCGGATCAGCCGCCAAACTCTTCACCGCCCTCGCTCGTGCCGGAGTCGTCGTCGATATGATTGTCCAGAACATCGGTCGCAAGGGCAAAGCGAACCTCACCTTCACCGTCCCTTCCGAAGACGCCTACCGCGCCACCGAGGCCATCGAGTCCCTCCGTAGTGAGTTCCCCGACTTCAGCATTGAGACCAACGACAGCATCGCCAAAGTTTCCGTCGTCGGGGTGGGAATGAAGAGCCATTCCGGAGTCGCCGGAACCCTCTTCGATGCGCTCGCCCGCCACGGTATCAACATTCAGATGATCAGTACTTCCGAGATCAAAATCGCGGTCGTCATCGATGCCGACCAAGGCGACGAAGCAGCCCGGGTCGCGCACACCGCCTTCGGTCTCGATGGCGTCCCCGTTTCCGAATGAAGTACTCCTCCACCAGAGGCCTCGCTCCGGAGGTAACCTTCTCCGAGGCAGTTGCCAATGGGCTCGCTCCCGATGGGGGTCTCTACCTGCCCACCCGGCTCCCCCCCCTCCCCAGCAACTACCAGAGCTGGGCTGACCTTTCCTACCCCGAGGTCTGTTTCAAATTCTTCTCCCTCTTCGCCACCGATTTAGATCCATCCGTTCTCCGCTCCTCCATTGAGCTGGCCTACGCAGATTTCGACCACCCCAAAACCGCGCCCCTTCGCACCCTCGAGCCAGGCCTTCACGTCCTCGAGCTCTTCCACGGCCCCACGCTTGCCTTCAAGGATTTTGCCCTCCAGCTCCTCGGCCAACTCTACCACCAGCAAATCATCCGTACCGGAAAACCCATTACCGTTCTCGGAGCCACCTCTGGAGATACCGGAGCCGCAGCCATTCACGGTCTCCTCCATGTCGATCAGGTGCGTCTTTTCATTCTTTATCCCGACGGTCGGGTTGCCCCCCTCCAGGAACGGCAGATGACCTGCACCGGGGCCGACAACGTTTTCCCCCTCGCCATCGTCGGGTCCTTCGACGACGCCCAGACCGCCCTCAAGGAAGCCTTTGGCGACCTCTCCTTCCAGTCCGAGGTTGGTCTCTCCGCCGTCAACTCCATCAATCTAGCCCGCATCCTCGCTCAGAGCGTCTATTACCTCTACGCCTGGCTGCAGCTCCCCTCTGACGCCCGCTCCAATGTTCAGTTCGTCGTACCCACTGGAAACTTCGGCAACGTTCTCGCCGGCTGGCTGGTTCGCCAAATGGGGGGGCTAGGCCACGCCACCTTCCAGATCGCCACCAATCAGAACGATATCCTTTATCGCCTCTTCACCACCGGCCTTTACTCCCTCGACCAGGTGGCACCCAGCCTCGCCCCGTCCATGGATATCCAGATCGCCTCAAATTTCGAGCGATTCATCCATTACCTCTTCTCCGGCGACGGCGCCAGGGTCCGCCAGACCATGGAAGCTTTTAAAAACTCCGGTCAGGTAGATTTTGGGAACTTCGATCGGATGGGACTCTCCGCCTCCCGCACCTCCGATGCCCAAATCCCTCAGCTCATCAAGGACGTGTATCAGAAATATAACTACGTTGTCGATCCACACACCGCCTGCGGCTTTAACCAAATCCAACTGACCCCCGGGCAACAGACCATTGTCCTCTCCACTGCTCACCCGGCTAAGTTCCCCGACACCATCGAGTCTGCCATCGGTCTCCATCCCACCGCCCCTCGGCTTGAAATGCTAAAGGCCCGACCAATCAAAAAGTACCCTCTCCAGCCGACCGCCATAGCAATAAAAGAGTTCATTCGGTCCCATTGAGGGCAGGTCACCGCAGCAACCCCGCCGCCCATCCCTCATTCGCAGCCCCCCCCGGAAGATACAACGCCAGAGAGTTTCTTCTCCTGCCGTCCTCGGGACCTTCACGTCAATCGAGTTTGCCTTTCCACCGGACTCGAAACTGCTCCCAGCCATCGACCTCCCGCTTCACGATCGCCTCGACCAGGGCTCCGTGGCAGCTTCGCAGAGCTCCCTCCAAAAAGCCGTCCTCCCGGGCCGCCTCCGCCGGAATCGAGTGCCCGACCTTTAGAAAAGCCTCCGGCTTTTGCTTCTCGCGATGAACAATCCGCTTCGCCACCGGAACGAACCTCGCCTTTGGCACCGTCCTGGCCAGCGCCTGGAGTCCCGGCTCAAAAGGAGGCCACGGCTCAAACGGCTCCGTCAAACGTCCGTGAGGATAGAGCACCAGGGTTCGTCGCTTGGCTCCCTCCACTCGCAACCATCGAGTAGCTGCCAACAGCCCTGCTGCCCTCCCCTTGCTGCTGGCACGGTCAACCCCGAAACAACCCGTGTATTTGAAAAACCAGTGCCGATCAAGGTTGGCTGCATCCATCATGATGGCGTAGTCGAGCCCGTACCGGGTAAAAAGAGCTACGTCAAAGAAGCCATCCCACCAAGTCTCATGGTTGGCGAAAAGAATGATCGGAAAACCATCCGCTCCCTCCAAAGCCTCTTTCTCAACTTGCCAGCGCATCGCCTCAAACGACTTTCTGGCTGCTCGATCAGCATACCTGAAAAGCAGACCCATCGCCAAGCGACTCTTGCGCCCACCTTTCATCAGAGTTCCCCAAAGCGGGAAAAATCAAGAACGCTCAGACTGATCTTTCCCCGCTCCAGCGCTGCAATGTCAGTCCCCTCGTGGTCGTTGATCCGCGTCCCCTTCGAAAAACGAAAGCGAAAATTTCCAGCTTCCGCCTCTTCAAAAAGGCAACCCATTTTTAAGCCTGCTGGCACCGTCCTCACCACCTCGGTCTCCGGGCCAGTCCCCACCGGAAAGTTGATGTTGTGGACAAGAGGCGGATGTCCCCCGGTTCCAATCCGTTCCCTCACCATCTTCACCGCTCGATTTGCCGCCCACCGCAAGCCCTCTGCAAACTCCGGTTCCAGATCGTGACTGTTCGCGTGAACCTTCTCAAACATTCCCTCCGGGATCATCTGGCTGAGGGCCAGGGCCGGAAGTCCCCAAAACGCTCCCTCTAGGGCACCTGCCACCGTTCCCGAAGAGAGAATCAATGGCTGGGTCGTGTTGAATCCGAGATTGATCCCCGAAACCACCACATCAGGCGGCTCAATCTCCAAACAACCAAGAGCGAGGTTTACACAGTCGGTCGGCGTCCCACTAATCCGGTAACCGCGGCAGCCGAGCGAGTCATCTTCAACGACTTTGAGATTTGTATGGCGGCTAACCGCCCTCCCGATCCAGCTTCGTTCCCCATCCGGAGCGGCCACCGTCACGGAAAAAACTTCCCTTAATTCCTCGACTAAAACCCGGAGAAACCCCGAGTCAAACCCGTCATCATTCGTCACCAGGACATTGGTACCCATACCCTGAAACCTGTTCACATTCCCCGCCCGGAACAATGCGTAAAAGACAATTTAAGAAAAACAGGGACCGCCCCAAAAAAAATTCTGCCTACCGCAGAAGATAAATTCCTTGAAGGCTCTTGCCGCTTATCACGATCAGCACGCTGTGACGTACCTTTAACAATACAGGGATTGCCACCTGTCCCCAACTCCTCGCAGACTCCTCACGATTAATACTCTGATCAAATCACATTGTGAGCTTCCAGAGCTCATCGCCACTCATAAAGACCATGAATCAAATTAAACTCATCGCACTCATCCTCGCCGGAACCTCCTGTGGATCCGTTTCAGCCATCGCTCAACTCTTCAGTCAAAAGGCTCTCGTTGATGAAACCATTCTCGTAGCCGGTCCTCGGGGAAATCGGAATTTCCACAACGCCCAGTCTGAGGCAAACCAAGAGCGCTTCCGTTCTTACGCCATCACCACCTATCAAATGTTTCCGAGTGACTTTGGTCTCGTAGAGGTTGAGGGTATTGAATCAGTCGCTATTGAATACACCCAAGCCAACGCAACTTTCACCAATAGCGGTGCCGTCGAGTTTTTCGTCACCTTCGACCAGAGATTCGGGGCTGGAGACTACTCAGCCCTCTCCCACGGAGTAACTGGTACCGGGATTCTGGACTCACAATTTTCGGACTCCCCAACGCTTCAAAAGGTTGGATCAGGACTCTTCACAGCGGTCGCTAGTGGGACAGTCGACCGCTACACACTGGACTTTTCCGGGGCACTGGCTACCTCTTTGATCAACACCATCAACAACCTCCAGGTTTTCTCCATCATCATAGCCACCCCGGCTGGTTCCACTGCTTCGGCGACCTACGGAGGATCATCGAATGCCAACCCACCAGAGATCTTCGTCACCGCTGGTGCAGCCATCCCGGAGCCAGACTCTCTTCCCCTCATCCTTAGCCTCACCTTTCTTGCTGGCGCACTTCGTCGGCGCGTCCGGTAAACGGCTCACCAATCAGCACTCGAAAAAGAGAGGGTCTCATTGGATCCTCTCTTTTTTGTGCCCAAGCCCCCGAGCGTTTCGGAGTCCATTGCCTTGGTCGTTGTCGCAGTAGAGAACCTGATAGATAGCTCACCTGAGACAATGGCTTCCACTTCATCAACCCCTCTGTTTTTCCAAACCATCGGCGCAGGCTCTTCGAGGAAGCACCTGCTATTCTATCTCAAACCAGCTTCTAGCCCTCAACCGCTGATTTCGACCGCCTGCTCAAATAAATCGGGAGGACTACCAGGATAATCAAACCCGAGATCAGGATCACCCCAACTGGCAACCCAAGGGAAATCCCGAGATACCCTGGAAGAATCGCCACCGATGCTGCAAATAGAGCATAGGGCATCTGCGTTTTTACATGATCCCCCGGTTCTACTCCACAGGCTATCGAGCTTACGATCGTTGTGTCGCTAAATGGGCTGCAATGGTCACCAAAAACCGCCCCTCCAAAGACCGCCGCAATCGTCGCTGGCAAGTACTCCAGAGCAGCAACTTCCGATCCTTCCATCCCACCGAGACCGAAAAGGATCGGAATCGCAAGCGGCATCATCAGCCCCATCGTCCCCCACGAGCTTCCGGTCACAAAGCTGGTCACCGCAGATACCAGGAAGATTACTAAAGGAAAGCTTGCATATCCAACCCCTCCAGACAGGACTTCCGCCATCAGGGAAGCTGTCCCCAGATGCTTCAGCATGTTTCCAAAGGCCCACGCCAGAACAAGGATCAACAACGGGTGGAGAAAAGCCGCAGCCCCCCGCTCCATTGCTTCGAACGCAGATCGGCGACCCTTTTCTCTTGGATAGCAAATCAGGGCGGCTCCCAACGCCATGATTGCCCCGGCAGTTAGAGCATAAGGCCCAGCCGCTCCTCCAAAAGAATCCCTTAGTTTATCAACCGTCACCGGAAAAATGTCCTTTGGCTCCCAAAGATAAAAACAAATGGGGATACTCAAACTCAGAACCAACAGGGGAACTACCGCCCTCCAGACCGCCGCTCCCGATCTTTCCTCAGAAGCTCCCCCAGGTTGCATTCGCTCTTTTCCAAGCCTTTCCGCCTCCGCCTCGAACCTTCCCATCGGTCCTGGGTTCCAGCCACTTCCCGCTACCACAAAAACCAAAATCAGAGTGAACAGACAGTAAAAGTTGTATGGGATCGAACTGAAGAAAAGACTGTATCCAGAGGGACCGCCCTCCAAACCGACCGCTTGCATGGCCTCATTGATGTAGCTCAGCTGGGCTGCAATCCATGTCGAGATAAAGACAATGCAGGCCAGAGCCGATCCGGTGCTATCTGCGATATAGGCCAGCTTCACCCTCGAAACTCCCGCCCGATCAGCCGCTGGCGCCAGCACCCTTCCCACGAGGAGGCTATTGGCCAACCCGTCAAAAAAGCAGACAAAACCGAAACCTCCGGCTGTTATCTGGAATCGCTTCCTCCCTCCGTCTTTCCCAGTTTTTAGAAAGCGCTTGATCAGACTATCCAACCCTCCCGAGGCTTCTAACACTGCCGCAAAGGCACCCAAGATCAGGGTAAAGAGAATCGCTCCCACATGCCAGGACCCCGATAGCGCTCCAAAAATTCCGGTCTCCAAATAAACCCGTACCGCCCCCTGTGGGTCAGCTGCGGAGAGCAAAAACGCCCCGACCAATCCACCGAGCAATAGAGCAAAGACAGCCTTCCTCAGGATGAAAATTGCCGCGAAAGCGACCACCGGAGGAAGCAGCTCAGCCCCTTTTTCAGGCACCCCAAGGATCGCCAATCCACCGAAGAGCACCAGCATCAGACCAAAGAATATTTTCTGAACCATCAAAAACCTCTCTCTTTTCACGCAGAGTCTTACCTGCCTCCACCCATTCTTCAAAAGCGAAAAGCAGAAATCATCGACCTTCTCAAACTCTCATAAATACTCGACTCCCCTGCTTCTCGAATTCCCCTTTCATGCTTTCACCTCGGCTGCCGAGTGTCTAGCGTTTCGACTCGTTTCATGAACTTCTCCATTTCTCCGCGGCGCATAACCATTTGGCTGCTCATCACCGTCTCTTTTCACCTCGCTCTGGGGGCAGACTCCCCACTTTCGAAAACCACCGCCGACCAGCTCGAACTGGTTCGACACATCTACCTGGAGGAATCGGCACAGGTCCGCATTTCGGAATATTTTACCGGAAACGAGAACATGGGGCGCCGTCAATACATCCGCACCTCACCCACCTCTCGCTCTGGCTACTATTTCGTCGTCCGGCTGCGTTCTCCCCTCCGCCAAAACCCGCTTCCCTCCGAGGGTCGCTTCGAAATCGAGCTCTACCGGCGCGACTCAATCAATCCATTGCTCTACCGCTTTCCTCTCGACCAGGGCATGAAGCCTCGAGCGCCATTCTACCTCGGCATTACCGATCAGGACTGGCCAGAGAAAGATGCTCGTCCTATCGCCTGGCAAATTCGCCTCCTCAATCAGCAGGATCAGGTCATCGGCACATGGTCCAGCCTCCTTTGGGAAACTCCCCGTGAAATTCCCTAGCATCTGACTTCTCCAACCCCCTTTCACTATGGCAACCGTCCTTCCCTGCTCCGCTGCCCACTGGATTGATACTCTCGGTCTTCAACCCCATCCCGAAGGAGGTTTCTACCGGCGTTTCTACGAGGCTCCGGCTACCGTTCATCCCCTTGTTGACGACCAGCCCACCGATTCTCTCCGCAGCGCATCAACTGCCATCTACTATTTGCTGTCAGGTGATGACTTCTCGGCTTTTCACCGATTGAAATCAGACGAAGTCTGGCACTTTTACCACGGGTCTTCGAACTTGGAGCTTCACCTACTCGATCCTGCTCGAGGCCATCAGATTCTCTCTCTCGGTCTCAACCTTCCAAATCCTTGTCCCGCGCTTGTTGTCCCCCGGGAAACCTGGTTCGGTGCCCGCTGCTCCCAGCGCCACCCGGAAGCCTTTGTCCTCGTCGGTTGCACCGTAGCACCCGGCTTCCAATTCGAAGACTTTGAAATGGCGGAGCGCTACGCCCTCCAGCGGGAGTTTCCTGCAGCCTCCACCGTCATTGAGGAGCTTACCCGCTCGCCCGCTTGAGGATCAATTCCTTGATTTCCCCAATTGGCATTTGGAGCAGGCGCTCGGAGGCAATCTCCGGTTCAAAAAGTTCCGGTAAGTTGAAAAGTTCCCCTGCCAGCACGGGGTTTCGGTTTGCTCCCACTTCGTCAATCCGCCGCACTGGCGTGAAGTAAGGCGCCCCTTTCAGTACCTCTGGATGCTCACGAACCAGCTCTCCTATCGCAATCACCGCATCGGCAAACCGGTCCAGTTCGCTCTTACGATAACTTTCCGTTGGCTCAATCATCAGACCAAAGACCTCCGGAAAGGCTACCGTTGGAGCATGGTATCCAAAATCCAGGAACAGCTTGCCCATTGAAGGAATCACTTGGCCCCTCGCAATACCCGCCTTCTCCAGGGCGTCAAAGTCCTCGTCCCCTAGCGAAATGATAAACTCGTGCATCCGCGGAACGGCTTCACTTCCCTCTGGCAGGGTTTTGAAGAAAGGCTTGAGCCGCTCATGGAGGTAACGCGCTGCCAACACCGCAACCCCGGCCATCCGTGGGACTCCCTCCCGACCCAATCTTAGCAAATAGGTGTAGGCGCGTACTTTATGGGCAAAGTTGCCCCAATGACGATGGAAGGAACCGATCGAATGCTCCGGCCGCACCGTATCATAGCGATCACCCCGTTTCACAATCTGGTGACCAGGCAGAAACTCCACCAGCCGTTCGCTCACCGCTACAATGGCATCTCCCGGACCCCCGCCACCATGCGGGATGGTCCAGGTTTTATGAAGGTTGTTATGCACCGCATCGACTCCCAGAGACCCTAAATTGGTCCAGCCAGCGATCGCGTTCATATTAGCCCCGTCCATATAAACAAGCCCACCGGCTTGATGGACCGCGTCAGCAATGACGGCAAACTCCTCCTCAAAAACCCCACCTGTATTCGGGTTGGTTACCATGATTCCAGCAAGCCGTTCCCCGTGCAGGGCAAGCTTCGCCTCAAAATCCGAGCGATTGATCCGCCCCATTTCATCCGCTTCCAACAGAATGATTCCTCCGCCGCGTGCCTGCGTGTAGCCGGCCATCGTTGCCGTGGCGAAATTCGTTCCGTGCGCTGAGCTGGGAATCAAGACGAGGTTTCGGTGACCCTGCCCGTGTTGCCGGTGATAGGCCTGGAAGAGCTTGAGTCCTACCAATTCGCCCTGTGCCCCTGCCACAGGCTGAGTCGTTACCCCGGCCAAGCCGGTTATTCCCTTGAACCATTCCTGGATTTCAAAGAGGACTTCCAGACATCCCTGCACGTCATCAATCGGACTCTGCGGGTGCGCCCGTGCAAAGCCAGGCAGACCGGCTGCCCAATCGTTGAGGTAGGGATTGTACTTCATCGTACAGGAACCGAGCGGGTAACAGGTTTCTTCTGGTGCAATGTTTAGATCCGCCAACCTCCGGTAATACTTGAGGATGGCACCCTCTCCGAGATCCGGTAGCCCCGTCGGACCGCTCCTCTGGAAAATCTCGACCACCTTGCCAGCTTTTTCTCCACCTTCGCACTTCGGCTGGTAAAGCTTCCGGACAACCGCAACCAATCGGTCCGTTTCCTCGTTCCCGTGCAGGTCTGAAAAGCTGAGTTTGATCGCCTCCTTACCCCCACCCGGCAACCGGTCGTTAACCTCGATTCCCGCTTGGATCCCGTGCTCACGCGCTTGCCTGAGAAAATCCGCTGCCTTGCCCGGCAACTTGAGAACGATTTCGTTGAAGAAGCCCTGGTTTGGGTAAACTAACCCGATACCCTCAAATCCCTCCAGGAGTTTGAGCGCCCGAAGTGTCTGTTCCCTAGCCGTCCGCAACGCCTCCTCAAGGCCCCGCTCACCGCGTGCCAACATCGCTGCCCCGGCCAGCGTGGCAACAAAGGCCTGGTTGGAGCATATGTTCGAGGTCGCCTTATCTTTGCGGATGTGCTGCTCGCGTGTCGAGAGGACCATCACGAGGCAATCTTTCCCATCCGTGTCTCTCGCCTCTCCCACATATCGCCCCGGAGTTGCCCGTACCATGTTCTTGACCTCCGCGTTCATTCGCACGGCAAAGAGCCCGAGGCCCGGGCCACCAAACAAAGGTTCCAGCGCCAGGTGCTGCGCCTCCCCCACCACCATGTCAGCACCTTTCCGCCCGAAGGTCGTCGGAGGCTTCAACCCGCCTTTTCCGAGGAGAAAGGGATCGACCACCGCAATCGCCAGCGTATCCAAATCATGAATACAATCAGTCATCAGTTCGACGTCTTCGAGAAGCCCGAGGTGATTCACCTGAGGGTAGATAACCCCTGCCACGGATCTCTCCCCCAGGGCATCCCTCAGCGCGCCGAGGTCTGTCAAACCGGTCTCGGCATCCACTGGAATTTCCTCCAGCTCGATTTCCGTATCTCCCAGCAAGGTCCTGAGAACCGCTCGGTCCGCCTCAAAGCAGGCTCCCGAAACAAGGATTTTTGTCTTGTTTTTAGCCAGTCTAACCGCGCAAAGCGCCGCCTCAACCATCGCGGTTGAACGATCGTAGAGCGAGGCGTTAACCGCCTCGAAGCCAGTCAACTTTGCCATCAAGCACTGGTAGATCCACTGGGTGATCAGTGTCCCTTGAGATCGCTCTGGCTGGTACGGGGTGTAGCTGGTCGAAAGTCTCCGTAGGTTTGCCACCTCTTTGACTATCTCGGGTTGCTTCCAGTTCGGGAGACCATCCCCGATAAATGAGAGAACGTCCGGATTCCGACCCGCCATTTCCGCGAGTGTCTTGGCAGTTTCCTCGTAGGTCAGCTCCTCGGGCAGGCCCAAACCAGCCTCCTGGCCGAAACTTGCCCGCTCGGGGAGGTGCGCATACAGGTCACCGATTGTCCGGCATCCGATTGCCTCCAGCATTGCATCCAGCTCCGACTTAGTCGCCGGGATGTAATGGCGGGCTAATTCTCTTGGAAGGGCAAATGGATCGAAGGAAAATAGAGGACGGTCAATCGTTGGCATTCGAGCAATCGATAGTCTGGCTTTCGCCAAATCACAACTCCGGCGTTAGCTTCCACCGAAAAAGGAAGGAACCTTTCTATCGACCCCCTAGCGAACCGTTACCGGTATCGTCACTTCCTTCATCCCCGGAACGGTGATGAAGAGGGCTCCCCGACCCGGATCTCCGCCCTGCACCGGTACACTGACCGAACGGGTGCCTCCACGGATCACCACCTCGGGCATGATCACGCTCCTCGGGATGTTGGTAGCTACATCAAGGATCAAACCGGAGCTCGGTGCTTCAAAATCAACTGAGAACAGGAGGACCACCGTCTCACCCGAGGAGATATCGATTGCCGTGGGGTTCACCCTCAGGATGGATGGGTCAATTACAAAGGAGCCCACTGGAACCACATCATTGCCAGATCTCAGGCTAATTGGATAAGTTACCCCACTTCGAAGTGGCGGAACCGTGAAGGAGATCTCATTCCCCGATCGGAATTTTGTATCCGCTTCAAACCCGGCAATCAGAATGGTGTCTGTTTCGCGGAAGCCTCGTCCCAGGATCGGCACCTCCTTGCCCACCGGGGCGCGATCAAACTGCATCTTGATCGGGTAGCGGTTGATCAATTGGAAGTTGTGTAGCTGGCTCGATTGGCTGCGACGTCGCTTGCGCCCGGTCTGGTTTTGATCGTATTCAACAATGAAGTAGAAAGCGGCCTCGCTTTGGCCCTGGGGCATCACGTAGTCAAAATCAAATAGATCGGGTACCAAAGGGTTTGGCTCCATGCTGTAGGTGTTTCCGTCGATCACGATTTTAGACTCCATGCTCCTGCTGTTTACGGAGGCATCGGAAACCCTTGCTTCGACCGAAATGGTGTAGATTCCCGATGGATTCTCCGGGATTCTGGAGGGCGTACGGTTGCGGAGCGTCACGCCACAGCCAGCGAGGAAGACCAAAGAGACAAGGCAAAGGAAAAGGGTTGGTTTCATTCGGGAAATGCAGGAGCATTAAAGATCAACTATGCCCCTGCAAGAAAAACCGCCCCTTGGTCTGGGTATCTACTTCCACATTCCATTTTGCCCGACCCTCTGCGACTTCTGCGCCTTCTACAAAAACCTCCCCGACCGGCAGGCCCTCCAGCGCTACCTCACGGCCATGACTCGCGAGGTCAACCTTCTCCCCCAGTCCAGAGCGTTCGATACCGTCTTTTGGGGGGGTGGCACTCCCTCACTCCTTCACCCCGACCAACTCGTCGATCTCGCTCGCGCTCTTCCTCATTCGGATGCCATCTGTGAGTGGACCGTGGAAGCGGCTCCGGCTTCCATCAACCGGCGCAAACTCGAAACCCTCCGCCAACTTGGGGTCACCCGCCTGTCCATCGGCGTCCAATCTTTCCAACCGGAGTTGCTCGATCGTCTCGGTCGTCACCATTCGCGCGCCCAGGCCATCCGCGCCTATGAAACCGCCCGCGAGGTCGGTTTCGATTCCGTCAATCTCGATCTGATGTTCGCCCTTCCCGGTCAATCCCCCACAGACCTCCTCCTCGACCTCCAGGAGGCTATCGCCCTCGCCCCCGATCACCTCTCCACTTATTGCCTGACTTTTGAAGAAGATACCGCCCTCTTTATCCGCCTCTCCCAGGGTAAAGTCCATCGCGATATTGATAACGAAGTCGATCTTTACCGTCTCGGCTGGGAAACCCTCGAGGCTGCCGGATATCAACAGTACGAAATCTCCAACTTTTCTCGCCCCAATCACAACTGCCTTCACAACCTCAATACCTGGATGATGGGGGAGTGGATTGGCTACGGTCCCAGCGCATCCTCTCAATTAGACAATCAGCGCTACACCAATACCCCGGATCTCCATCGTTGGATCGATGGCATCTCTCATGGTCGTCCCGACCGAGTCGACCAAATGCCCCTGACCAAGCACCTTCTAGCCGTCGACCGACTCATCTTTGGTCTCCGTCTTTCCCGGGGTGTGCCCTTGGCAGGCTTTTCCGACACCACCTTCTCCCCAACCGAACAGATTGCTCTTTCCCGGCTCGTCGACCAGCTCCTCGGGGCCAGATTTGCCGAAGAGCGTTCAGGAAACCTTACCCTCACTCTCGAAGGGCGCCTCCGCTGCGATGCCATAGGCTCTGAGATCCTCGCCGCCACTGATACGGAATACCCCGCTCCCCATCCAGAGCCCCAAAGGGATCTCCTCTCGCTCACCGCCTAGAACTGGAAACCGATTGCTGTGGAAATTCGAGACTCTCGCAGCTCCAGATCCTCAGACACCGTGTCGTCGTATTTAACCTCGTAAGAAACCTTGAAGCTCAACCGATTGGACAGAAGGGTTTCAAGATCGACGTTCATGAAGGTGGCAAGATTATCGTCGTCGACCCGCTGAACAAAGTAGTTGAATTCCTGATTCACCACCAGTTTTTCAGAAAAGCTTAGCGACAAGCGCTGGTTGAAGTTCCCCAACATGGAGAGCCGATCCTCAAAGCTAAGCGTAGAGTCATTTTCGTAGCCCCCTGCTACTCCAGGAGCCAGAGAGAAGCGGAAGCGATCGGTATTCCAAAGCAGTAATCCGTACCCGAGCGATTGTCGGTAACCAAAGGATATCGAATCATTAAATGTTGAATCCACCAAAGTCTGGGTTTGCACGAAAGTCAGCTCGCTCACCGGAACTTCAAACCGGAGCCCGAGTTGAAAATCCTTAACCTCGTCATCCGCCCCATGAAGTTTGTAGGTCTGTCCGCGGAAAGAAACCTTTGGAAGGCTTGCGGTCGGCTCAGAAGATCCCGTGGATCCCTCCACCTGGATCTTTCCGCTATCGAAGGTGCTCGCGCCATTCGAGTCAAAAAGCCAGACATCGTCTGCCGTTCTCCGCGCACTATCGCCCCAGGCCAGCACCGCACCGAAGTGACTGACCACGAGAACAAAGACTGTGGGACGGAATGCCATGGGACGAAAAGACCGCCAGTGTCTAGAGTCGGTTCAAATTAGGCAAGTTGATAAATTTCCTCCAGTCCCCGGATTTTCCCGGTAGATCACCCCTGCCCTACCGCTTTGCCCATTCCCTAAACTCGGGGCCGTCCGTCTTTTTCAATTGCCATCATATTTCCCCAGTCTAGAACAAAACCCTTGGATTCTTCACCTAGCAACCTGAGTGTTGGCATTGTCGGCGCCTCCGGGTACTCGGGAGAGGTTCTGGTCAATCTCCTCGAACGCCACCCCTATGCCAAGCTCCATACCTTAACCTCCCGCTCGCTTAAGGGCAAAAGTTTGGGCGAGGCGATTCCCGCCCTACGCAGCCGGGCCTCAGATCTCTATTTTTCGGATTCCAACCCCTCCGAACTCGCCGCCTCTCCGGTCGAAACCTTCTTCCTCGCCCTTCCCCATGGCGTCTCCAGCGAGTTTGCCGTGCCCCTCGTCGAAGCGGGCAAAAGGGTTATCGACCTAAGCGCCGACTTCCGTCTCTCCTCCCCTTCCACCTACCATCAGTATTACGGATCCACTCATCCAGCCCCTCACTTGCTTCTTCAGGCTCCCTATGTCCTCGCTGACTGGGAGCCACTGGAAAACTATCAAGATGCCCCCCTCATCGCCTGTCCGGGGTGCTACCCCACCAGCATCCTTATCCCCCTCCTCCCCCTCCTCCGGGACCAGCTCATCTCTGGCCAAAACATCGTTGCCTCAAGCATGAGCAGCGTCAGCGGTGCCGGTAAGAAAGTCGCCGCCACCAACCTTTTTTGTGAACGCAACGAAAGTGTGCGTCCCTACGGTTTTCCGAACCACCGCCACCTCTCCGAAATCGAGGAACAACTCTCCAAAGTTGCCCGGTCCCCCATCACCATTCAGTTCCTGCCCCACCTGGTCCCGATCAACCGCGGCATCATCAGCACCATTATTCTTCCAGCCGATCCCTCCCTCACCCTCGAGTCGATTTACGATTCCTGGGAAAAAACCTACCGGGACAGGCCCTTTGTATCCATTTTACCACCCGGGTCCTACCCCGACACCCTCGCCGTGGCCGGAACCAATCGCATTGATCTCGCTGCTTTTCTGGATCCTCGCACCTCTTCCCTCATTCTCGCTTCCGCTGAGGATAACCTCGTCAAAGGCGCCAGCGGCCAAGCCGTTCAAATCTTCAACCTTCTCCACCACCTTCCCGAGACTGCCGGCTTGATCTAAACCAGCCGCTTCTCCCTCTATGAGCCTCAAAATAGAAATCAAAACCGATACTCCCGGTCTTACCGATGTTAATGGCTTCCGCCTGAATGCGGTCGCCTGCGACGTCCGGCAGCGCGGTAACGAGCAGCTCGACCTCGGCATCATCTTTAGCAAGGAACCTTGCTCTGCCGCCGGAGTTTTTACCAAAAATGACATCTTTGCCGCTCCTGTCCGCCTCTGCCGCGAACGATTTAAAATCTCCCGCGAACCTCGCTACCACGGCATTGTCGCCAACAGCGGAAACGCCAATGCCTGCACAGGAGAGCAGGGATATGAGGATGCCAAAGCAATGGCTGCCCTAGCTGCCGGAGTCTGCCAAGTTCCAGAAAACAGCTTCTTTGTCGCCTCGACTGGCCGCATCGGCGTAGCCCTCCCTATGGAAAAAATTCGCGATGGGATCGCCACCTGCGGTCGCGGTCTCGAGCGCGATTCTGCCTTTGGCCACGCTTTTGCCCAAGCCATCCTCACTAGCGACACAAAACAGAAAACCGTTACCGCTCACTGCTCCCTCGGGAAAAAAACCTTCACCGTTGCCGGGGTCGCCAAGGGAGCCGGCATGATCCAGCCTAATATGGCTACCATGCTCGCCTTCCTCGCCACCGATATCAAAATTGGACAGGCTACCCTTCAGGGTATTCTCAACAGCTCGACCAACGCATCCTTCAACCGCATCTCCATCGATGGAGATATGAGCACCAATGACACCGTCCTCGTCCTTGCCAATGGCCTCAGCCGGATTATCGCTGAGGATGACGCCGCTGTCCTCGACGCCTTCCGCCAAGCCGTTGGTCGGGTCTGCCAACTCCTCGCTGAAATGATCGTAGGAGACGGGGAAAAAATAACCCATGTCATCGAACTCAAGGTCGAAAAAGCCCGCGACCCCGAGTCGGCAGAAAAAGTCGCCCGCGCCATTGCCAATTCCCTTCTTGTCAAGGCTTCGTGGTACGGCGAAGACCCCAACTGGGGTCGTCTCCTCGACGCAGCCGGCTACGCCGGTGCCGCCATTGAGGAGCACCGCATTGACCTCCTCTACGGCGACATACCCGCTCTCACCAGCGGGCGCTCCCACCCAGAGAACAAACCCCAATGGAAACAGGTTGTCTCCCAGCCCCGCTTCAACATCACCCTCCGCCTCAATCAGGGCAATGCCGCCTTCTCCATCCTGACCACCGACCTCACCGAGGCCTACGTCAATTACAACAAGAGCGAATGAGCACCCCCTCGATCGACATCCAGCGCAAAACCGAAGTTCTGCTCGAGGCCCTTCCGTACATTCAACAGTTCCGCGATTCCGTCTTCGTCGTCAAATACGGCGGGAGCTTCATGGACGACCCGGATCCCGCTGTCCGTTCACGAGTCGCTACCGATGTCGTTTTTCTCTCCGCCGTCGGTATCCGCGTCGTCGTTGTTCACGGTGGCGGCAAATCCATCTCCCGCGCCATTGCCGCCAGTGGAGCTACTCCCGTCTTCAGGGACGGACTCCGGGTCACCGACCAAGCTACCATTCAAGTCGTCGAACAAACCCTCAATCATGAGGTAAATCTTGAAATCTGCGAGATGATCCAGCACCTCGGAGGTCGTCCCCTCGGCATCTTTGGCAATCGGGTGCTCCGGGCACGCAAATTAACCCACGATCAAGACGGCAACCCCATCGATCTCGGCTTTGTTGGCGAGGTCACCTCCGTCGATTCCGCCCCCATTCACCGAGCCCTTGCCGAGGGCTACACCCCCATCATTTCCCCCCTCAGCAGCGGCCCCGACGGCGTTATCTACAATACCAATGCCGACATCGCAGCCTCCAAGCTCGCCACCGCTCTCCGCGCCAGACGCCTCGTTTACCTCTCCGATGTACCAGGCCTTCTCGCCGACCCCTCCGACCCCGGAACCCTTATTTCAACCCTTCTTTCGTCTCAGGTTTCTGGATACCAAAAAAAGGGCGTTATTTCCAAAGGCATGGTCCCGAAGATCAACAGTGCCGTCGAAGCTCTCCAGCAGGGCGTCCGCCGCGTCCACCTGATCGACGGTCGGGTACCCCATTCCCTCCTCCTCGAGATTTTTACCGATCGTGGAGTTGGCACCGAAATAGTCAGCGATTAGGTTCTTAAGTCTCGCATGGAAAACCCTCCCCTCATCAGCAACTATGCCCCCCCACCATTTGTCGCGGTGCGTGGTGCAGGCAACCGCCTCTGGGATCAGGAGGGCCGTGAATACCTCGACTTTACCACCGGCATTGCCGTGAATGCCCTCGGCCATGCCCACCCCGCCTGGGTCGCCGCCATCCAGGAGCAGGCAGCCATCCTCGGCCACTGCAGCAACCTCTTCGCCAATCCCCTCCAAAACGAGCTCGCCACTACCCTCGCTAGCTACACCCCTCCCGGCAAATTCCTCTTCTGTAACAGCGGTGCCGAGGCCAACGAGGCCCTCCTCAAGCTTGCCCGTCTTCACGGGCGGCGCATGGCCGGGACTGAAGGCCAACGCTTCCACGTCATCACCGCTGCCAACGCCTTCCATGGACGAACCTTCGGAGGGATGGCCGCAACTCCCCAGGAAAAAATTCAGGGGGGCTTCCGGCCCATGCTGGAAGGTTTCCGTCAAGGAAAGTTGAATGACATCGAGTCTTTCGCTTCCGCCATCGACGAGCGCACTTCCGCCATCTTCATCGAGACCATCCAGGGCGAGGGCGGTGTTTTTGTCGCCGATCCCGGTTTCCTCCGAGAACTCAGAGCCCTCTGCGATCAACACCAACTCCTTCTCCTTCTTGACGAGGTTCAATGTGGGATCGGTCGAACCGGAGACTTTTTTGCCTTCGAATCGAGCGGCGTCGTCCCCGACGCCATCGGCATGGCCAAGGGACTCGGTGGCGGCTTCCCGATCGGAGCCATCTGGGTTGCCCAGCCTCATGCCGATCTCTTTCAACCCGGTTCCCACGGAACCACTTTCGGAGGCAACCCGCTTGCTTCAGCCGCTGCTTTGGCCGTTCTTCGCACCATTGAGTCAGAGCAGCTCCTCCGCCACGTCCGCGAGGCCTCAAAAACGTGGCATCAGCAGCTCCGTGAATTGGTAGCTCACCGGCCCGACCTTTTCACCGACCTGCGCGGGCGCGGCTTCATCGTTGCCCTCGTCACCGCCCCCTCACCCATTGAGGTCGTTGCCCTCGCCCGCCAGGCTGGCCTTCTCTGCGTCCCCGCGGGCAACCAAGCCATCCGCCTGCTTCCTGCCCTCAATACCCCCGTCAGCGACCTCGAGGCAGCCGTTCAGATCCTGGCTAACCTCCCTAGCCTTACGGCCTCTTGAGAGCCCCACCTCGGTGGCCCTCCGCACGACGACCCCCTCTCCGGGAACGCCGAGCCCCGGCTCCACAACTGCCTTTCTTGGCATACTGTCCTTCCCTCACTCGAATAGACCAACCGACCCCTCAACAAACCCCGTGAGAAAAGAACTATCCCGTGCCGCGCTTGAAGAAATCTTGACTGAGAAGCCGAGCACTGAGCGACTTTCACCGGCGACCGCAAGGTTGAGTAACGCCGCAGAAAGACGAAGCTGAGCGGCTTGAGCAATTGCCGCTTATCCACCTTAGTTCTCGCTTTGAAGGCCGATTAGATTCCGGGAAACCGCAGTCAATCTCGGCAGAGACGATAGACTTCCCCCACACGCAGTACAGCACCCTAAACTAAAGCTAAAATCATCAAATAACCTATGGAAGAAGGCAACTATCCACCCAAATGGCTGAGAAATGAGGAAGGCGTCATCAACCACCGTCGCCTCTGCAATTTTACCATGAATATGCTGAAGTTAGATATAAAGGACCTACTGGAAGACAGTTGCTTTTATATATCCTCAGGTGCTGACATCACGCCGATGGTTGCCTTCCAGGATTTCATATATTCATACGTTTTCTGTGATCTGGATCTCTGGAGTCCTTTAAGAGGTATAAGGAACAAGTTTTTCGGGATGCTCATTAAAGTAAAGGACCGATTATACAGAGAAGGCTTCCGCGAGGTTCAGAAGTTTACATTAAACCGGCACTTTCTCGGCATTGGGACTAGACAAAATGCCAGCCGAAATGGTTCCTGTGAATCCAGATTCAAAAACTGCGAAATCAGTTTCTGGAGAAAGAATCAAAGACTCTACAGCCTTATCTATCTTCAAAATGACAACACTGAGGCTTACATTGATCTTTATTTAAAGAATGGGATATTGCCCAAAGCCCTTTGTGCAATTGCACCGGATGGCGGATTCCGAACGGTTGAACATTACTGTGGACGAGTGCGCTCGCTAACGGTCAAGCAAATGAAAGAGATCTTGCCCGAATACCTTCTAGGCCATACCTACTGTGTCGGGGATTATAACAGGTACAAGGAAGTAATAACTGACGTAGACTACTTTGGGGATTATCTATATAGTGTCGATGATTCGGGGCGGCGTATCAAACCTACAAGGGGCACGGTTGATTTCTTGAAAATCCTCAAACGCAGCGACCTGGACGAATCCAGCGAATAAAACAGCCAAAGACCGCCGGATTCCTACTTTGCTCAACATGTTATGTCCAGCTCAGTTGGTTGACAAGTGAGATTAACCTGTTAGAAGTTCCAGCATGCGCAATGAGAACCCATTTGCTCGGACAATCCGGGGCTAAAGAGGAGGTTTCCTGATGGCACCGGTTCTGTTGGATTTATTTTCCCCTAGCGGGGGTACGGGGGCGGCAATGAGCCCCCGCTTCACGCAGGAGGTTTCCCTATGATCCGATTGCATCCCAACGCCGCGACCACCCCTCGCACCCGTAAACT
>DAISIK010000012.1:2092-69776 GCA_036822055.1 Puniceicoccaceae bacterium | reverse complement strand
GAACACCCCCTTGTTTCTATGCCCCTTCCCAACCTACCATCAGAAACTTGGGTTAGTGGATTTGGTTAGAGCAGCTGAAATTGATCCGGAGGATGTCTTGAGCAAGGCGAGGCACGAGATTGTAGATCCTGCATTTATGCGTGAAGTTGAGAAGGTGTTTGAGTGATGACAATTCCCAATAAGGCTGAACCCGAGTGGATGAAACAGCCGAAAGTGACAACCTCGGATGCAAGTGGGACGATCCTGAGCTCGACATTCCCTGGCCAACAGCAGCTCCGATAATCTCCGAAAGGGCCATGAGTTTTCCCTCCTACCGCGAACTCGTGGAGAGCTTGCAGGGGTGGAGGAGAGAAGAAGGGGCCAAACGCCAATGGCGCTTAGTTAAGTGTCAAGTCCCGGCACATTAGTCGGATCTTGTAGGAAAATCTCGGGCTTGCGTTGATACCAATCTTTCATCATCTCCTGTGGTGTTTTGTGGTTCAGAGCCCCTTGGGCGATGTGGTGGTTGTAGACATTTCGATACCGCTCGAGGACATCGCTCAGTTCGTGACTTGAAGTAAATCGATTGGTTTTCAGGATCTGGGAGATTCGACCATTGAAGCGTTCGACCATTCCATTGGTCTTTGGCGTAAAGGGCCGGATCAGGCGGTGATCGATCCCTTCCTTCGTACACAGTTGATCGAGTGGATGCTTACCCGTCGGATTGCGCTCGCCAGTAGCGCAAAAGCGGTCGGTGAACTCCTTGCCATTGTCGGTGAGGATCGTTCGAATCTGGAAGGGTACAGCCTCCCTCAAGGCCTCAACGAATTCTACGGCGTTGGCGGCATCCTTGTTGTCGCGGACCTCGAAAAACACCCACCGGGTTGCCCGGTCGATCGCGGCGAAAAGATACTTCCGCTCTGACTCGTCGGGCATCTGGGGCAAGTACTTCACATCAACGTGGATGAACCCCGCCTCGTAGTCCTTAAATCGCTTATGGGCAGGCTTTTGCGGATCCTCGGGAACGAGCTCGGAAAGGCGCGAGATACCATACCGTCGCAGCAGGCGATCCAGAGACGAACGCGTCATTTTCTCGTCGATGAGCCGGCGCACAACGACGAGGAGATCGTCCAGAGACAACAGTAAGGTTCGCCTCAATTCACAAACCACAGCCCTTTGCTCTTTGGATAAAGTGGTGCGCGAGGTCTCGGGAACGCAACTACGGTCTTCGACGTCCTGTCGTTGTCGCCATCTTCGGACCGTCTGGTCGGACACGCCAAACTGCCTGGCAATCTCGCGGTTGTTACCCGTGGCCTGCTGAATAAGTTTACGGGTGCGAGGGGTGGTCGCGGCGTTGGGATGCAATCGGATCATAGGGACACCTCCTGCGTGAAGCGGGGGCTCATTGCCGCCCCCGTATCCGCGCTAGGGGAAAATAAATCCAACAGAACCGGTGCCATCAGAAAGCCTCCTCTCTAGCCTCGGGCTGTCTGAGCAAATGGGTTCTCATTGCGCATGCAGGAACTTCTAACAGGTTAATCCCACTCGTCAACCAACTGATCGGGACATGACAGTTATCCTCAGTGTGGAGACGGATCTAGGCTTCACATTTCGTTTTTGATCTTATTTACATTGTATAACATGGCAGTGTAGGCTGCTGTCAGAGATGGTATGCAAGTGAGGTCACAATCAATGGCGGCAATTGCCCTGCTCGGTTGTGGGGTTTGGGGGATGAAAATCCTCGAGGTCCTGATCTCTTTGGGGTCCCGGGTGGTAGTGTTTGATCCGAGCCCCGACCGCCGGGCGCGGGCAAAGGGTATCGGCGCGCTACGGGTTGGCGAGGTCTTTACGCATCCGGATGGATTTGACGGCATTGTCCTTGCGACCCCGGCCAGTACGCATTGCCGTCTCCTCCATGAGCTGGCGCCCAGTGGTCTCCCGATCTTCGTGGAAAAGCCGCTGACGGCGAATCTCCAAGAGGCTCATTCGCTCAAAGTTTTCGTGGGAAAGCCGATTTATATGATGCACGTTTGGATGTACCACCCGGGCATCCTGAAGCTTGCCGAGCTGGTGGAGGAAGGGCGAATCGGAACCCTTCTGACGATGCGGACCATTAGGGCGAACTGGACTAGCCCGCGACAGGATGTTGACAGTGTTTGGAACCTGGTGCCTCACGACCTGACGATTGCGAAGACGATCCTCGGGTACATCCCGGAGCCCCGCTTTGCAGTTGCGGAGTGCCATCATGGAGTTTGTCGCGAGATGGTGGGCTTTCTTGGTGGCAACCCAGGGATGTGGTTTGAGGTGTCCAATCGATACCCGGATAAAATGAGAGGTGTCCGGGTCCACGGAACGGCGGGTGTCGCGGTTTTGCGGAGTGAAAGGGCGCTATCAATTGACCTCTACCTCGGGGATGACCTGAGTGACCGGGCAGCAATTCAACACCTGGAGGTGGGTTTTGATCCGGAATCTGCATTGGAACTGGAGCTCCGGGAGTTTATTGAATTTCTTCAAGGAGGCCCGGCGCCGCGCAGCTCCTTAATTGAAGGCATTGAAATATGCGAAACGATCCAACGGATCAGATCGATCGCAGGTTTGGAATGAAAGCGACGATCCTGATCCCAACCACGGGGGACCGGTATGATATCCTCCAATATGCGGTCAGGAGTGTCCTCAACCAGACGGAAACTCGATTTGAGCTTTTTGTGGTCGGGGATGGAGTAGAAGAAGCAACTCGGGCGCGGATGCCGAGACTGCTTGAAAGTGATCGACGGATCCGATTTTTTGACCATCCTAAACATTCCCGGCGGGGAGAGCCCTATCGGGACCGGTTGTTGAAGGAGGAAGCTTCGGGGGAAATTGTTGGATATCTCTGCGATCGGGATTTGTGGATGCCCGGACACCTGGCAACCCATCTCGGCGTGCTCAAGGACTATGATTTTTGTGCGACTCAATCTCTGTGGGTTCATCCTGACCAGACCATTGAGGTGCGTCGGCGGCGGTGTCTGGGCGATCTCAGAGGGATTCCCCTCACGGAAGCGGGAATCTCCTGGCACCCTTTGTCGACCGTTTGCCATCGGCTGGATTTCTACAAGCGATTGCCATTTGGCTGGAGGACGACTCCAGAGGGTCAATACACAGACATTTACATGTGGGAGCAATGCTTGGCGCAACCTGGCTGTCGTGCGTATTTAGACACCGTCCCAACGGTTTTCTACTTCAAACGGGGAGAAAAGCACCCCGGATGGCCAGTCTCGGCCCGGGTTGATGAATTGGCGCACTGGTCCCGGAAGCTTGAGCGACCCGAGGATCTCCTGATCGTCCTGCAAACAACCCTCTCCACCGTGATTAGAGAGCGAAATCAATGGAAGCGCAAATACAGTGCGGCTGAAGAAAGGCTCCGGGGTCGGTTGTTGATCATGGGCAAGGGGCCTCGAACCTGGCTCAAGGAATTTTTTTGCCGGTTGAAGAATGGCAAGTCGGGCGATTGATAGGACAAGAACCAAGATGCAGAGTATGAATGATTCAGATACGAAACGATCACGTCTTGCAGGGGGAGGTTCCATTAATGGGGTCACCTTCAAGACCCTCCAAATGAACAAAGACGAACGGGGCTGCTTCACTGAGGTCTTTCAGGAATACTGGGGCACTTGTTTACAGCCGGTGCAGTGGAGTGTGGTCCACTCGCGAAAAGGGGTGTTGCGGGGGCCGCACTTGCACAAAAATCACGACGAATACATTGGCGTGATTAGCGGCATGATTAGTGTGGGCTTGCGCGACATGCGGCCTGGCTCACCGACCGAAGGTGTATGGTCACTTTACGAGCTGGTGGATGTTGAGATGGCTTGCCTTGTCTTCCCTTCCGGATTGCTTCACGGATGGTATTTTCCAGTTGAGACAATCCATTTGCAGGGGGTATCGGAGTCCCATCGCGACTACGGCGAAAGTGACAACCTCGGATGCAAGTGGGACGATCCTGAGCTCGACATTCCCTGGCCAACAGCAGCTCCGATAATCTCCGAAAGGGCCATGAGTTTTCCCTCCTACCGCGAACTCGTGGAGAGCTTGCAGGGCTGGACTCCGGAACCGGTCCGGGATTGACGAGGAGCTTTAGCCAGAGCAAGGAGTGAGGGCGCTTTCGACTGCGGTCGACGAAGGGGGATTCAGCGGGCAAACGGTTTTTCGAGCTGGAGGTGGAGATCCCGGCCCCGGTTGCTGCAACCCGTCGGTTTCTAAGCGAAGATGATCGTGACGGTCCGTGCTGTGGATGCCGCAAAAACGAGGCTTTCGATCCGTTCCCTGAGCAGGGATAGGCCCTCTCGGCGCCTGTGGCTCCAACGTTGGCGGGGTCCCACGAAATAGCGCTCAAGGCCAGTGATCACTACGGTGATGCGCTCGGTCTCTCCAGCGCACCGAACCAATTTGCTCACCCGATTGAAAAGCCAGAGTGGCTCAGCATCGGTCCCGGAGCCGGCTTCGATATGTAGAACCCCCGGGAGCGGATCTGGTTGGAGACGCGAGGCAATACGGTAGGAGGCCTGCCCCTCACGAACCAATTTGGCTGCCCGGAAGGGCTGTTTTTTGGCGCGTTCAAGAAGGCCTTTTTCGAAATCGATGGCTGCTTCTTTATCGAGCCCGACAATGGTGCCGAAAACCCTGCTGAGACGTCTCAGTTCGGACAGGTCTCGCGGCATTAGCGGGATGAGATTTCCTCCACAACCGTCCATAGCGCCAGTTTTGTTGACGAATTCACGACAGGCCAGCTCATTTTTCAGTTTTTCGAAAATGTCACGAAAGGATCCGAGTGGATAAAATCGCCAACGGGCCAATTAAATTCTAGAGGAGGTTGATGGCGATTTCCCGTGAAATTCAGTTGCCCCTTGGAGCTGAGACAATGCGTGCGCCAACCGCCTGGATCCTCGGGGGCCTCTTCGCTGGCTTGATGACTGCTGGACTCGTCGACGGCTGGGGCTGGGCTGGATGGTTTTACCTTTTGGCAGGGTTTCACTTTGGATGGCTTGCTCTCCGATCTGAGGCTGGTGCCTGGTGGCTGACCCTTGCCGGGTTTTGGTTGGGTGCAGGGTTGGCTTTCGAAACCCGAGCCCCCAAAGGAGCAGTGGAGTGGACAACGCTACCCGCACGGGAGGCGGAAGCGGCAGTTCGATTGGGCGTGGTTCGAGAAATGGAGTGGGAAAACGGGAGGAGTTGGTTTTGCGTCGGAAAGGTAGAGGCGATCGATCCGGATTTGGTAGAGGTGGTCGGAGCGAGGGTTTGGATCTCTGGAAGGCTCACCAACGATCAGGCCAGGCCGGTAGAGGGGAGTCTTCTCCGCATGAAGGGAATCCTCTCCGGACTGGCGGGGGCGGAAGAAGGATTTGAGCAGGGCCTATTTCGGAGCGGGGTTTACTTCCGGATCAATCGTATCCATATTTTGAATACGGTTGAGGAAGCTGATTTTTTTAGGACTTTTCTTTCAACGGTGACCGCGCGAGTAGATTGCTCGTTGAGGGCTGGCTCGGAAGGGAAGGAGCATCTGGCCGATTTGATGACCTCTGTGATGTTGGGCTGGAAGCATCGGGTAGCCTCGGAGGTACGGGACCGATTTCGAACCACGGGAACCATCCACGTGATGGCGGTGAGCGGACTCCATGTTGGAATGGTTTTGCTGGTGGTTTGGCGGCTGTGCCTGCTGATGAGGATTGGGCAGCGCAAGAGCATCGTTTTGGCGCTGGTGGTTAGCCTGCTTCACGTTTTGGTCGCAGGAAGTCCGCCTTCAGCAGTCCGCGCCTTCATGATGGCCCTGGTTCTCAGCCTGGCGCCGGTTTTGAAAAGACGCTACGATCCGGTATCGGCAATTGCGGTCTCGGCACTTTTGGTGGCTGTCATTTTTCCACAGCAGCTGAGGACGATTGGGTTCCAGCTTTCCTATCTGGTGGTGACTGGAATTGTGCTCTACGCGATGCCAATCCTTCAGTGGTTCAAAAGGGCTGGGGTAGAGCGACTAAAAGAACGCCGACCAGCCGGAGCGATCCCTCAGTCGTGGATGCTTCGGGGAGCCCTGAGCTTTGGGTTTTGGTTTGGAGGCCTATTCATGGTGGGGTTGGCAAGCTTCATCGTCTCGTTGCCCTTAACGGTCGGCAGCTTTCAGACCCTCCCTTGGGCAGCCCTCTGGATCAATCCGCTAATTGTCCCCCTGGCGACCTTGGTGATGCTTCATGGCGTGTTGTCGATCGGCTTCGGAATGGCAGGGCTGCTAGAGGTTAGTGGCTTCCTCAATCATGGAGCCTGGCTGGCTTTGACCTGGATGGATGGACTGGTAGGGTGGGCTGCCCGCAGCGGCTTTAATGAACTGGGGCTGGAAGTTCAGGCCGGCCAATGGGGTGTGGGATTCTCAATTTTGGTGATCTTGACGATGATCATTCTCCCCCCCGTAAAGGGAGGGAAGCTCCGGGTTGTCGCAATCATCCCTCCGCTCCTTTCGTTTGGTTTAGTCACGATTCTGAAAAACTGGAATTGAGGCGTGGATGGTTTTGGAGGCTGGTGACGGTTTTAGACCGGGTGTTGAAAATGTGTCTTCATTATGAAGCGCCGAAGGGGGTGTTTTTTTCGAGGAACGAGTGCTCTTGTTTTCTCTCTCTCCATCTGGCATCTTTTCTTGGTATGAAATCATCCTACGAATTGGCGATGGAGCGTTTAGCAGCTTCGGATCCCGAAGCGGTCAAGCCGATTTCCGAGGCGCAACGAGAGGCCCTTGGGAAGGTCACAGAGAAGTATCGAGCGAAGCGGGCGGAGCGCGAGGTCTTCCTCCAAGGCAAGCTTAGCGATGCTCGCCAAAGTCAAGACTTTGAGGCGGTTGCCCAGCTCGAAAGGCAGTTTCGCGATGAAGTCGAAGCCTTAAAGGAAGCCGAGGAGGCTGAGAGGGAAAAAATCCGGAACGGGGGCTGAAATGCCGATTTTTCGATACGCAGTTTTCGACGAAGGTGGAAATCAGGTAGAAGTCTATGAGGCAGACCAAAAGATTGGCGATCTGCCCCTGGAGCGGCATCCGATCACTGGTGAACGAATGGAGCGCTTGTTTGATCCACCAAACCTGAACGTGCGCTATCCAGAAAAAACCCTGAAAACCAAGCTCGAGCCTGAAAATCTGGAGAAGAAGGGTTTTACAAAATACCTCCGCGATCCACTCAATGGCACTTTTCACAAGGTCAATCGAGGCCAAGGCCCGGAGACGATCGATCCTCGATAATGGGGATCTTTTCTGGACGGAGATTTTTTCCGCCTGCAAACGGCTTGATCTGCGGATCAAAAATTTTATCTCAATCGTGGCATGCCCATCTACGAATACTACTGTTCCGAAAATAACACGATCTATTCTTTCCTTGCCAAACGCCTAGCTGCACCGGGGGAGATTCCGCGTTGCCCAGTTAATTTTGAGTTCCCCCTTGAGCGTATCATGTCGCCATTTTCGATCACCGGGGCGGAGAAAAAGTCGGAGGGCCGGGAGAGCGGAAGTGATGACTTTGAGGACTCCAGGATGGAGGCGGCGATGGCTGAGCTGGAGCGGGATATGGCGGGAATGGACGAGGAGAATCCCGATCCACGCCACCTCGGAAAGCTGATGAGAAGGATGGCCGAGCTAACTGGTGAAAAGCTCGATGGACAGATGGAAGAAATGGTTCGCAAATTGGAGGAGGGCGCCGACCCTGACAGTTTGGAGGATGAGTACGGCGATTTGGCGGACGATGATGAAGGCGCCATGGGAGGTCTTTCCGGGGAAGAGACGGGAGCCCCAGAGAAGGCGGCGGAGAGTTCAGCCGCTGGAGTTAATACCGCGCTTGAGCGAGCGCTCGAGCGCGTCAAGGCAAAGCAAAGAGGTCCGTTGCGGGACCCGACCTTGTATGATTGGAATGAATACACCACCCCCTTACCCTGAGGCGAGGGAGCGGAGCCATCGATAGAGTTTGGCGGGGGGCTTCATCTCCTGGAGCTGCTCGGCGAAGGATGGTGGCCGGGTGAGGAGCTTGCCAACGAGGGGGTGGAGATCAAGGGTCAGGTCGCCCGGGCGGTTCGCGAAGGCTGGGTTATCAGCGCGGAGGCGGGGGAGGATCCAATCGCGAGGATCCAGATTGAAATGTTCTAAAATGCGGCAACCCATTTCGTAGCGCGAGAGTCGATCGCTGCCTGCCCAGTGGAAAATACCGTGCAGTTCGGGGCGATCAAGCAACTCGACGGCTACTGCAGCGACGTTTGAAGCCGAGACCGGTTGGCGCAATTCATCGGTAAAAAGCTCGAGCTGTTTTTTCTCGTAGATAGAGGCTAGCATCTTCTCGTGGACACTCCGTGATCCGCCCGGGCTGGAGCCTGTAACGATGGTAATGCGGAGAACCACTGGGTCAAAAGGGTTGCCTTCGAGGATACCCTCCTCGGCGGCAAGCTTGGTCCTGCCGTAAGCATTGACTGGAGATGGCATGGCGGTCGATTGGTAGTTACCCGTTTGACCATCGAAGACCATGTCGGTCGAAAAGTGGACTAATTTAGCACCGAGATGGCGGGTCAGCAGTGCGAGTTGGGCGGGAAAACCGACATTGACGCGCTCCGCGATTTCGGGGTTTCGATCCACATCCTGGGGGTTGGAGACGGCTGCAGCATTGATGACGGCATCTGGCCACTCCTCGAGGACATAGCGCTCGACAGCCTCGGAGTTGGTTGCCTCAACGGTGAGGCATTTCTCGGCATCTGGAAATTGGGGATGATTCTGTCCGCCGACTGCCTGGACGCGATAGCCGCGCCGAATGGCAGCTTCGACACAGGCGCTTCCGACGAGACCGGTAGCCCCAAAGACGATTACCTTGCGGGCGGGTTTCTGGCGGATCGGACGAATCATCGGGGAAGATAGGGAGCGAGAGTAACCGGCGAGAATGTAGTGTTTTTTTGGGGGCAGCTCAATCCTTGGGGATCCGGTTGTCAGAGCGAACGATGAGAACCGGTTCCTTGGTCTTCACCCAAATTTGGTGGTCTTTGAAAAATTTTGCCGGGACGAACTCGCAGGCCTCCCCAACCGTTTCCACCGGAAAGCGTCGTCCTTTGGGACTGGCGTTGAAGGTGTAGGCCCCGCTGTAGAGTTTGTCGAGGGCCGTGACCGGGCTGTCCTCCTCAGGAATCTGGACGACCCAACCGACAAGGTCCTTGTCCTGAAGGAGGCCATTCGGATCGCTGACGAGGATGGTGAACTGTTTCTTGACGGGCGGTGGTTTGGGCTCGTCTTCCTCGCGGTCCAGCTCGCGATTGAGGTCCTCGAGGATTTCTGCAACCTTGCGCACATCAAGTTCATTGCGAGTGAGGATTGCTTTGAGAATATCTAAATCGACTTTCCGGGCCATTCTTTCGGGATATGGGGAAAAGGTTGGTTGATTGCAAGCAACGGAACTGTTCCAGTGTCCAAATGCCAAATTGCCGGGTAGATCTGAGTGTTGTTCAGGTCGGGCCTACTTTTTGGCTAGAATAACAAGTTATGACCATCACAGATCTGAATCGCCTCGGGGGTATTGGCTCAAACTGCCTTTTGATCGAATGGGATAAATTCCGTTTTGTCGTGGATTGTGGGTTACATCCGAAGGTGGTTGGCAGTGAGGCTTTGCCGGAGTTTTCGCTCCTGCGAAACCTCCAAATCGACTTTCTGGTATTGACCCATTGCCACCTCGACCATCTGGGGGCCTTGCCAGTCTTTTGTCGTAATAATCCGTTTACGGAGATCATTCTTTCTCACCCCTCTGCTACCCTGGCCGGGCGGATGATGAGGAATTCGGTTAATGTAATGAAGCGCCAGAGGGAGGAATTGGGGCTGAATGATCTGCCCCTTTACACTCATGGAGACATCGACCTGACGGAATCCCTCTTTCACCCGATAGCCTATGAACGACCGCGATTGATCGAGAAGGACGGTTCGGCGATGGAAGTTTCCTTTTATCGGAGCGGGCACATTCCGGGTGCCGCATCCGTATTGATGAAGCAAGGACACCGGAGCTTGTTGATCACCGGGGACGTGCTCTTCGAGGATCAGGAAATCCTGCCGGGGGCTCGCCTCCCCGATGGCGAGGTTGACGTTTTGGTGACCGAGACAACTCATGGAGCCAAGCCAACCGATCCGGATATCACCCGCGAGGGTGAGGTGGAACGCCTTCTGAAAACCATCGATGAGACCCTGGAGGCGGGCGGTAATGTCCTTCTGCCGGTTTTTGCCCTGGGCAGAATGCAGGAGATTTGCGCGATCCTGAACCGCCATCGGAAGGCTGGAAACCTGGAACGCATTCCAATCTTTGCGGCAGGCCTGGGGATGGATATCGCCAACTATTTTGACGAGCTCTCGCGGAGGGGAGGACACGTCAATTTTCGCCTGAGGACCTTGAATGAACTGAAGGTCCGTCCCTTGCCCCGCGACTTGGCTCCCGGCGCTCTGCCGAACGGACCCGGAATCTATATCGTAAGCAGCGGTATGATGGTCGAGAACACCCCCTCCTACCGGGTGGCGGCCTCCCTTTTGAGTGACCCTGATGCGACGATCTGCTTTGTCGGCTATTGCGATCCTGATACACCGGGTGCCAAGCTTCAACAAGTAGCCCAGGAGGAAAATTTCCTCTTTGAAACTCTGGACTATATCACCCCGAAAAGGGCCAAGGTTGAGCGTTTTGACCTGAGCGGGCATGCCTCTCGCGACCAATTGCTGAACATGATCCTTCGCTACAATCCCCGCTCGGTAGTCTTGACTCATGGTGATGAAGCGGCTCGGGCCTGGTTTGAGCAGGAGCTTTACAGCAGCGTGCTGGACTGTAAGGTCATCGATCCCCAACCCCTCCAACCAATTCAATTATGAAGCAGATCCGCGAACAGATCGTCGAACTGATGCAGACGGAGAACTACATTCCGATGCGCCCGGAGCAGCTT
The DNA here is from genome assembly GCA_036822055.1 of Puniceicoccaceae bacterium. GTDB lineage: Bacteria > Verrucomicrobiota > Verrucomicrobiia > Opitutales > Puniceicoccaceae > DAISIK01. Next base: position 58,856 of record DAISIK010000012.1, on the reverse strand, counting down.
GCGGAAACCCTGCGTATCGCGCCGAAAGAGCGGAAGGGGTTTTTTCGGCTGCTGGATACCCTCCAGGAGGAAGGGACCGTGGTACTCTTGAAGAAAGACCGCCTCTGCCTGCCGAAGGACGCCGACTTGGTAACCGGGCAGATTCGATTCAAACAGAGTGGCGCAGCGGTGATCATTCCAGATCCCAAGACGACGCAAAAGACTACCTCGGTCGTCGAGGTGAGTGCTGGCGATACCGGGGTGGCGATGCACGACGACCTCGTGGTGGCTCGCATCCAGACCGAAGACGAGATAGCGAGGCGCGGCCGGCAGGGTGGGAGGCGTCGCAAGGAACCGGTTCCGGGACGAGCTTCAGCCCGAGTGATTCGGATCCTCCAGCGGGCCCAGACCGAGATCACGGGGACCTTGGAGAAGGCAAAACTATTCCACTACGTGATCCCTGACGACCCGCGCATCCGGCAGGATATCATCGTACCAGATCCCAACCGTTCCCGGCGGAAGGATCGACCAAAGGTGGGGGACAAGGTCGTCGTCAAGCTGCTGGAATGGAAGCAACGGCACCTCAATCCGGAGGGGCAGATTGTAAAGGTTCTGGGTAAAACCCATTCTCCGGGCGCCGAGTTTGAGGCGATTCTCTTCAAGTACGGTCTGGCTACGGACTTTCCGCCCAAGGTTGTTTCCCAGCTCGAGGAGATTCCCGATCAGGTAGCTCCGGAGGCATCTCAAGGGCGGCTCGATATCAGGCACCTGACCACCTTGACGATTGACCCGGACGATGCGAAGGACTTTGACGACGCCCTCTCCCTGGAGGCCTTGGCAGATGGCGAGTACCGGGTCGGTATCCACATTGCGGATGTATGCGCCTACGTGAAACCGAATAGTCCCCTCGATCGAGAGGCCCAGCGGCGCGGTAATTCCACCTACTTGGTGGGAACGGTCATTCCGATGCTTCCGCACAAGCTTTCCAATGGAATTTGCAGTTTGGTCGAGGCTCAGGATCGTCTCACGAAGTCGGTCTTCGTTACCTTCAACAGTCGGGGCACCCCCATTCATATTTCCTTTGCCAACACGATTATTCGAAGCGTCAAGCGGCTGACCTATCGCCAGGCGCTGGCCTTCCTCAAGGAGGACGATTTTAAGGCGATTCGGGCAACTCCGATGCCACCGGCTCACCAGACCGGGTCGACGGGTCGGGCATTAACCGACCTCGACGACAGCGAGATTGGCTTGCTCCAAAAGACGATCCGCAAACTTTGGCACTTCGCTGAAATTGCCCGCAAGAAGCGCATGAAGGCCGGGAGTCTAGACCTCGACATGCCGGAGGTAAAGATTCTGGTAGACGAGGGTGGCTATGCTGATCGTTTGGAAGTTAACGAGAATGATATCAGCCATCAGTTGGTCGAGGAGTATATGTTGATGGCCAATGAAGCGGTTGCAAAATCGTTTCGTGAGCAAGGGATCGCTGGAATCTACCGGGTACACGACGATCCCGATGATGAACGCCTGCTCGAACTGCGCGAATATTTGGACACCATGGGTGTTTATGTGGGAGACCTGACCAATCGCAAGGAGGTCACGCGGATGCTGGAGGCCATCAACAAGCACCCCCAGGGCTACGCGATGCGAATACAGTTTTTGCGCAGTCTGAAGCAGGCGGCCTACCGAGCTTCGGCAGATGGGCACTACGGATTGAACAAGGTGGACTATACCCACTTCACCTCTCCGATCCGCCGCTATGCCGACCTGGTTGTCCACCGCATATTTGACCGTCTGTTGCAAAAGCAGATGAATGAAACAGCGCCGATTCATCCCATCTCACGCTATCAGCAGGGTCGACTCGAGAGTATTGCTGAGCACATTTCGATCACCGAGCGCAACAGTGTCGACGCCGAGCGTGAATCCGTGAAGGTCAAGCTCCTGGAGTTTTTTGAGCGGGAGTTAAAAAAGCCGGAGAAAACGGTCTTCGATGCTGTGATCGTGGACGTTAAGAACCACGGGTTCTTCATCGAACTAACTCAAGCGTTAGCCTTTGGACTGGTCCATGTGTCGACCCTGCGGGACGATCTCTACTCTCTTTCGCCCGATGGCACCGCGCTGGTCGGGCGGCGGCAGAAGCACAGCTTTCGCCTCGGAGGCCGGATCAAGGTGGTCACCGAGCGGGTGGACCGCTTCAAGCGCCAAATCGATTTCGCAGTGGCTGAGATGCCGAGCGATGATATCCCGGTCCCGTTTCAACCGAAGCAGACCAGGAAGCGGAGCCGAAATGGGCGACGGCGCCGTTAGTTCGCCAAAAAGGGAAGTCCTGGAGCCCCCGGCGGCAGGGACCATGGATTGGCAGCGGAATATATCGAAGTAGTTTTGCCGCTGGCTTATGGAACTGAACCTCGGCTCCCGCACTTGCTCCCGCCTCCTCCATTGAAACAGCCTTTCTGCAAAATGAGATTCCGGGCTGGTTTTTCTCCCAAGATTGCTCCTTAGATTGTCTGCTATGTTACGCAGTCACCATTGTGCCGCCATTCGTCGATCAGATGCTGAAAAGGAAGTTAGCCTGATTGGCTGGGTAGATTCCATCCGAGATCACGGAGGAGTCTTCTTCATCGACCTACGCGATCGGGAGGGAATCACCCAGATAGTGGCAGATCCGGCTAACCCAAGCCTTGAGGCGATGGTGCCGATGATTAAGCCAGAGTCGGTGGTAGAGGTGACCGGTCGGGTCGCGGTGCGGACTCCCGAAACCATCAATGACAGAATGGTGACCGGAGAAGTCGAGGTAGTTGCTGCTGCGATTACGCTGCATAATCAGTCGAAGACCCCCCCTTTCCCAATGGAGGATGAGAAAGCTGATAAGGTGAATGAGGATTTGCGGCTCAAGTACCGCTACCTTGATTTGCGCCGCAAGCGGAATCTGGACGTCCTCCGGCTGCGACACCAAGTGACTCAGTCGGTGCGGGGTTACCTGGATTCGATGGGCTTCATCGAAGTGGAGACTCCTGCCCTCTTCAAGAGCACTCCGGAAGGTGCACGAGAATTTCTGGTGCCGAGCAGGCTCAACCCAAACTGCTTCTACGCCCTTTCCCAGTCCCCCCAACAGTACAAGCAAATGTTGATGGTTGCCGGGGTGGAGCGCTACTTTCAGATCGCGAAATGTTTCCGAGATGAGGACCTGCGGGCAGATCGGCAGCCTGAGTTTACCCAGATCGATATCGAACTCTCCTTCATCGACCGGGAGGACATGTACGCTCTCGTGGAGGGGTTATTCGTCAAGGTCTGGAGGGAAACTCTGGGGGTGGAGATTCCGACCCCCTTCCTGCGCCTTTCCTACGAGGAGGCGATGAACCGCTTCGGAACAGACAAGCCGGACATGCGCTTCGGCCTGGAAATCAGGGACTTTACGCCAGTCTTCGCCCAATCGAGCTTTAAGGTTTTTGCCTCGGCGGTCGGGAACGGTGGAGTGGTAAAGGCCTTCAACGCCAAAGGACTGGCCGATCTGACTCAAGGAGAGCTACGCAGCCTGGAGGAGGCGGCCAAGGGGCTGGGGGCTAAAGGGCTGGCCTTTATCAAATCGGAAGGTGGTGAATGGAAGTCACCAATCCTGAAGTTTTTGGCAGAGGTGGAAATCGAGGCGCTGCGCAAGGAGCTTCAGATCGAGGATGGCGATGTTGTCTTCTTTGCGGCGGGAGAATGGGAGCGAGCCTGCCTCATTCTGGGAAGGGTGCGTCTCGAGGCGGCCAAGCTCCTACAGCTGAAGGGGAGAATTGAAATACGAACCGACGATTTCAAGTTTCTCTGGGTGATCGAGTTCCCGCTGATGCTACACGACGAGGAGCAGGGCCGCTACGTGGCTGCCCACCATCCGTTTACCGCTCCCGTACCTGAAGATGCGGACAAGCTTCGCTCAGATCCAAAGGCAGTACGCGGGCAGCACTACGACGCCGTTCTCAACGGCGTGGAGCTCGGGGGAGGGAGCATCCGTATCCATAACGCGGCTCTCCAGCGCGAGGTCTTTGAGGATGTGCTGAAGATTCCAAAGGAAACCGTGGAGGAGCGGTTTGGCTACATGCTGGAAGCCTTCGAATACGGGGCACCTCCTCACGGAGGCATTGCCTTTGGCCTGGACCGGATGGTGGCAATTCTCGCTGGCCGGTCGAGTATTCGTGACGTGATCGCCTTCCCAAAGACTCAAAAAGGGCAGGACTTGATGTCAGAATCCCCTAGTCCCGTAACGGAGCGGCAGCTCAGAGAGGTATTCATCCGCAAGGTTGAAGTCATTGATGGTTAGCCCAGGGGGTTGGTTCTCCGGTTTTTCCAGGCAGATTGAGGCAAGGGAAAGAGGGGGCTGCGCTTCTTGGTCGGTTCGCAGTTCCGATCAGGAAGAAAAATCTCAATCGATGAGGATGATTAACCCTTCGAATCACGGTTCTTACCGCTACCTCAACGAAAGGAAAATCTCCGCCGATGCATCCATTGCAAAAATCACCAGATTTGCAAAAGCCGCCTATTTTCCGGGTTGACTTGCTTTTGTTTGAATGAACCCTGTCTTCGATGCCCACCCGCCTCATGCGAGTTAGTCTTATTCCCCTTTTAGTCCTAGCGAGCGCCAGTTCAGTCTGGGCCGCAGGCGGGGTTTCTCCATCGGCCTATACCCTGATCGACATTCCGATCACCAATTCGATGGTCACGGGTTGGGTTTTTTCTCTCCTTCTCGTCTTCTTGATCCGTCGTGCGGTGGGGAGTCCCCAACTGGTGCCGAGCAAGGGCCAGGCGGTAGTCGAGACGGTCGTGATCGGGATTCGGGATCTGGTGGAGCCGATTGTTGGCAAGCGCATGGTGGGGCCAATCTTCCCCTTGTTGATCTCCCTCTTCCTCTTTATCCTGATCCACAACTGGAGTGGTTTGTTTCCGGGTGTAGGGGCCTTTGGAACGGTTTCCGAAGACGGGAGCCTTAAATACTTCTTTCGCCCGGCCAACGCAGATTTAAACATGACCCTCGGGCTCGGTCTGGCTGCCGCCATTTTTGGGTGGGGATTTTTTGTTCTGAAATACGCTGGTCCGAAAGCCTTGGTAAAGGATTTGTTCGGTAACAAAGCGGACCCCAGGGAGATGTCCAAAGGCATTTTCCTAGGGGTTGGGGTGATCTTTGTCTTTGTCGGCCTGATTGAGCTTTTTTCGATTTTGCTCAGGCCACTCTCCCTCGCGGTCAGGCTTTTTGGGAATGTCTACGGAGGGGAAAACTTGCTTGAAACTGCCAACTCGATGGGAGTGCTGGCCTTCCTCATTCCGGTACCGATCTATTTTCTTGAGATGCTGATCGGGCTTGTTCAAGCCCTCGTCTTTACCCTGCTCACGGCCACCTACGTCGGCTTGATCTGTAACCACGGGGAGGAAGAGCACCACTAGACTTTTTCGTTGCAATCAACCCAGAGGCAGAGCCCCGGAGGTTGGGTGGCGAAAACAGAAAAAAGATACCAAGAACAAAAACCTAACGAACACTTAAAATGGAACTACTCTCTACAATCACAATCAACGGTGGTGAAATCAAAGCAGGGATCGTTGCGGGCGTGGCGGCCATCGGCGTTGCACTCATCGGAATGAAGGCGGTTGAGTCCGTCGGTCGGAACCCCGGGGCTTCTGGCAAAATTCTGGTGCAATCAATCATCGGGATGGCTCTTGCTGAAGGTCTCGGTCTGATCGCTCTTTTTGTCTGATCAATGATGGGGCCGCTTCCTTTGGAGGCGGTCCCAACCTTTGGTTTTACCGCCTCCGCATCTCTATTTTCCATGGATTTCCTCAATTTACTCCCAGCTTTCTTTTCTGCAGTTGATGGCTCGGCAACCGCAGAAACCAGCAGGCTGTTGGTGATCGCCAACAAGTTTGGCCTCGACCCGATGGTTATTTTGGCACAGGTGGCCAACTTCGCGGTCGTCACTTACGTTCTCTGGAAGTTTGCAATCCGACCGGTCGTTGCGACCATCGACGAACGTCAGGCGCGAATTGCCGAAGGTTTGCAACATGCTGAGGAGATGAAGCTTCGCCTTGATGAGGCTGCTCGTGAGAAGGAAGAAACCCTCCGAGAGGCTTCCGTCGAAGCTCAGCGGATTGTTGGAGAGGCGACTACCCAGGCTAAGGAAAAGATTGATAAATCGGTCGAAGTAGCGAGAAAGTCCAGTGAGGAGGTCCTGAGAAAGGCGGAGGCAAGCATCGAGGCCGATCGAAAGAAAATGCTGGACGAAACCAAGGCGGAAATCGCCAGGTTGGTAGTGTTGACTTCAAGCCGGGTCCTCAATCGTGAGTTAACTTCTGACGAGCGCGAAACTTACTCGAAGGCAGCCAGCCAGGAGCTGACTCGTAACTAGCAGCCCCTTCTCTGATGGCTGAAAACCGATACATTGAAGAACTGAGCCATCGGCTACTGGAGCTTTCCCTTACGGATGGCCTCGTCGATGAGGAACGGGTTCAAAAGCTTCTGGAAAGTCTGAGCCAAAAGCCTCCCCGGTACCATCGCCAGGTCCTTCGCGCCTACCGCAAATTGATCTCCAACCATTTGGATAAACACACCCTTAAGATTGTTTCGGCGGTCGATTTCTCACCTGAACAGGCCGAGCAACTCCGCCAGGAATTCGCGGCACAGTATCAGCGTCCCCTCACCGTTGAGGTTACTGTCGACCCAGGCTTGATCGCGGGCTTGAAGGTCCGGATCGGCGATGACATCCACGACCTAACGATCTGTAGAAGCCTGGAGAAATTGAGAAGCCGCTGAGGCTGAGCGACCCCTTATTCCTTAACCCAATCCTTTAAAGACCAGATGAGCACCATTGTAGAACTAATCGAGCAGGAGATCCAGCGCCTCGAAACCGGGGTAACCCACGAAAACGTCGGCCAAGTGGTGACGGTTGCCGACGGGGTGGCCCGGGTGGAGGGACTCTCGAAGGCGATGTACAACGAGATGATCGAGTTCCCGGGAGGCGTTTTTGGTCTCGCTCTGAATCTCGAAGAAGATGCGGTCGGTTGCGTGATCCTCGGGGATGCTCGCAACATCGCCGAGGGAGACGAGGCGAAAACGACTGGCAAGCTACTTTCCGTGCCGGTCGGGAAATCGTTGCTCGGGCGGGTGGTTGACGCCCTCGGCAATCCGGTTGATGGCAAGGGACCGATCGAGGCGGACACTTACTATGCGGTCGAGCGGATCGCACCGGGGATCATTCCCCGCAAGTCCGTCGATCAACCGCTGCAGACGGGGATCATGGCAATTGACTCGATGGTTCCGATTGGCCGAGGTCAGCGGGAGTTAATCATCGGAGATCGCCAGACTGGCAAAACGACCATCGCGATCGATACGATCATCAACCAGGCCAACATTAACCGTCAGGGTCTGGAGTCCAAGGACGAATCCTTCCGTCCGGTTTATTCCATTTACGTGGCGGTGGGCCAGAAGAATGCCGACATTGCGCGGACGATCAAGGTCCTTGAGCGGGCTGGAGCGCTCGATTTTACTACCATCGTTAACGCATCTGCGGCGGACAATCCCGCAAATCAGTACATTGCTCCCTTTGCTGGTGCTGCGATGGGTGAGTACTACATGGAAAACGGGATGGATGCGCTGATCGTCTACGATGATCTTTCAAAGCACGCCGTAGCCTATCGTCAGCTCTCTCTTGTTTTGAAGAGACCATCTGGCCGCGAGGCTTATCCGGGGGACGTGTTCTACCTGCACAGTCGGCTGCTTGAGCGCTCGGCGCGACTCAATGAGGAGAGTGGGAACGGCTCCTTGACAGCCTTGCCGATCATCGAGACCCAGGCCGGGGACGTTTCAGCCTTCATCCCGACCAATGTGATTTCGATCACGGATGGGCAAATTTTCCTTGAGACCGACCTCTTCAATCAAGGATTGCGGCCGGCCATCTCGGTGGGACTTTCTGTTTCGCGGGTCGGATCTGCTGCTCAGGTAAAGGCAACCAAGCAGGTTGCTGGCAAGGTGAAACTGGAGCTGGCACAATATCGGGAATTAGCTGCTTTTGCCCAGTTTGGTTCGGATCTGGACGCTAAAACCAAGGCTCAACTCGAGCGCGGCGCCCGCACGGTAGAAGTTTTCAAGCAGCCCCAGTTTTCTCCAAAACCGGTTGAAGTTCAGGTTGGTTTGCTCTGGGCAGTGCAAAATGGATTTTTTGATAGCGTGCCCGTCAACCGGATGGTCGAGGCTCGCGCCGGACTGGAGAATTTCTTCGAATCCCGAGGAGCAGAGGTGATGGGTCTCATCCGAACCGAGCAAAAGTTGACTGACGATTCCACCGCCAAGCTCAAGGCAGCCGTCGAAGAGTGGAAAAGTACCTTTTCCTGAAAACCTTGTCTGGTTTGAGAACCGCAAAGCTGCATGGCTAACACCCGAGAAATAAGAACCCGCATCAAGAGCGTCAAAAACACGGCGCAGATCACCCGTGCCATGCAACTTGTCGCGGCTTCCAAAATGAAGCGAGCCCAGGAGGCGGCCATTCAGGGGCGTCCCTTCACCTTCAATCTCGCCTTGATGATGGCGCGGGTTGAAGAGAAGCTGCCCGAAAATTTTCAGCACCCTTTCACTGAAAAACGGGAGATCAAGCGTCGGGGGATTCTGGTGCTCGGAACGGATCGAGGCCTTTGTGGTTCATTAAATTCGAGCTTGTTTCGCGAAGTGATCAAGCTCCCGGCGGAGACCCGCTTCTTTTCCGTGGGAAGGAAAGTTCGACAGTTTTTGGCGAGAACCAAAAGGGAATTGGTGGCAGATTTTACGGTTTCCGATCAGGCCACGGTCCGCGAGGTGCGCTTGCTCATCGACACCGTACGCAAAGCTTATTTAGAGGGGGAGATTGATACGGTGGAGGTTCTCTTCCCCCGATTCATCAACACCCTCACTCAAGTCACCCAAACGATCAAAGTTCTTCCGATCAGCAATCTGAGTGCAGAAATTTCTTCGATCCTGCCGCCCAATTTTGAGGGGCGCGAGGTGGTTGACGAGCGGGACCAAAAGTTTGAGCCAGATTTGTCCACCCTGATGGATCGACTGCTCTCATTATTCTTTTTCCGCCAGCTCTACCAGTACGTCCTCGCCTCCAAGGCATCGGAGCAGAGCGCCCGAATGGTTGCGATGAAGGCTGCCACCGACAATGCCAACAGCCTCGTCGACAGCCTTACTCTCGAGTACAACAAAGCCCGCCAGGCTGCCATTACCCAGGAAATTTTGGAAATTTCAGCAGCAACCTTTTTTAACAACTGACCCAATCACTCAAGCCGATGAGCAAAGGAAAAATTACCCAAGTTATGGGCCCGGTAGTCGATCTCGTTTTCGACGATGCCGTCCCAGCGATTTACGATGCGATCAACGTTGATTTCACGGTAAACGGCGAAACCAAGAAAGTGGTCCTTGAGGTCCAGCAGCACCTCGGTGAAAACGTGGTCCGAACGGTAGCGATGTCTTCAACCGATGGGTTGGTCCGTGGGTTGGATGGGACTGGTACGGGGGCTCCGATCTCGGTACCGGTGGGCAGAGGTGTTTTGGGACGGATTTTCAACGTTACCGGCGACCCGGTCGATGACCGTGGAGAGGTTCCCCACGAGCGGCGCGATCCGATCCATCGCAATCCTCCCTCCCTCACGGACCAAAGCACCGAGGCCGAGATCCTGGAGACCGGTATCAAGGTCATCGACCTCATTTGCCCCTTCATTAAGGGTGGTAAAGTAGGCGCTTTCGGAGGAGCTGGAGTTGGTAAAACGGTCGTGATCATGGAGCTGATCAACAACATTGCCAAAGCGTATGGAGGTTTCTCGGTGTTCTGCGGGGTAGGGGAGCGGTCTCGGGAAGGTAACGATCTCTACTGGGAAATGTCCGATGCTGGTGTCATCGACCAAAAGGAGATAGCCAACTCCAAAGTGGCGCTCGTCTATGGGCAAATGAACGAACCGCCCGGTGCCCGGATGCGGGTGGGTCTTTCCGGATTGACGATGGCTGAGTACTTCCGCGATGAGGAGAATCAAGACGTGCTCCTCTTCGTGGATAACATCTTCCGTTTTTCTCAAGCGGGCTCTGAGGTATCAGCTCTTCTGGGACGCGCACCATCCGCCGTAGGATACCAGCCAACCCTGGCGCAGGAAATGGGCATTCTCCAAGAGCGGATCACCTCGACCAAGAAAGGCTCGATCACCTCATTTCAGGCAGTTTACGTACCGGCTGATGATTTGACCGACCCGGCCCCTGCCAACACCTTCGCGCACCTCGACTCGACCATTGTTCTCGACCGCAGAATCGCGGCCCTGGGAATTTACCCGGCGGTGGATCCTTTGGATTCCACTTCGAAGGCCCTCGATCCGGAAATCGTGGGTAAAGAGCATTTCGAAGTGGCTCGGGGAGTTCAAGACGTGCTCCAGAGGTACAAGGACCTTCAGGACATCATTGCGATTCTCGGAATTGATGAACTCTCCGAGGATGACAAGCAGGTCGTCTTCCGTGCTCGGAAAATTCAGAAGTTTCTCTCCCAACCATTCCACGTAGCCGAAGTGTTTACCGGTTTTAAGGGAGTCTATTGCCCGGTTAAGGAGACCATTCGCGGGTTTAAGATGATTCTGGATGGAGAACTCGACCACATTTCTGAAAACGACTTTGCCTACAAGGGAGCAATCGATGAGGTCCTGAGCGCATCGGAAGCCTCGACCTAATTTCAGCGGATGAAGGTTTCAATCATTACCCCGGATCGGATCGCCTATGAGGGCGAGGCAGATTCCCTGACCATACCCACTTCCATGGGTGAGGTGGGTATTCTTCCCGGTCACGTTCCGCTTTTGACGACCATTGAAGCCGGCAACCTTGAGGCGGTTTTAGGCGGTAAAACGGAGTTGCTGGTAGTAGCCGATGGATTCGCGGAGGTGGTTGGGGACCAGATAACGATCCTCACTGATGAAGCGATCGATATCGCAGCGATCGATCCGGAAGAAGTTGAGAAAGCCCGCGAACGAGCAAAGGCCGAGCTTGAAGCAGCAGTGGATCAGAATATCGACCCAGCTGAGATAGAGCGGTTGCAAGGCAGTTACCGGTACGCTCTGGCCCGCCAGCTTGCCAAGGGGCGGAAGCGCTATTGAGCGGAAGTCGCTGCATTTGTTTCAGGCTTCCCCCTCGAGATAGGAGGGTCCTTTTAGTACGGTGCGCGAATATCTTCAAACTCCAGGGGATTAAAATCAAAGAGCTGTCTCGGAAAGGAGATCCCCTTCGGTGAGACCATGCTTTTGAAGAGCACGCCCCGGGTGGTCCAGTAGAGTCGATTCCCTCTGAAGTCTGCCCATTCCCAATCGGGAAAGTCCTGGGTGGTACCCTTGTCGGAATGGATAAGCCGATGGGTGTCATGATAGACTCCTTTGCCTCGCGGTGGACGGGAAGAGGCGTGGGCTGTTTTTTGGAGGACCCAACCCTTGGGCAGTTTTTTCTCAAAGGTAACATGGAACTCGGAGGACGATTTTTGCTGAGATTTTTGAAGCGTCCAACCATCTCGCTGGAGTCTGATGTAATACACTCCAGGGCACTCTCCCCCGTATGATTCGTGGAAGGGAAACTCCTTGGTGGCCCTGAGTGAATGGGGGGCCAACTGTTCCTCGTGCGAGGGAAAGAAGTCATTGATCCAATAAACCGAGTTGCTTACGAAAAGCCCTCCCCCGTGCCAGGCGGTTCCATTCGCCCAGAGGCCAATCGCTTTCAAGTAGGGTGCGCGAGAGATAGCGGTCCAAGAGCCTTTTGCTTTTGAAGACCACCTTCCATTCAGGGCGAAATAAATGAGATGGCGCCCGTCGGGCGAGAGGTCGCAACGTCTTTCGTAAATTCTGGCCCGCACCCACTGGCCAACCTTGAATGTATCGTTGGTCAAGTCCCAGCCGATGGTGCACGACGACCTGGATGGTCCGCGGCGAATGATCACAGCAACCGGAGCCTCTCGGGCAAAGAGCACGTGAGTCCTGGCAGGGGCTTTGGCAGGGCGTTCGACGATGAATGGATCCTATCGGACAGGGTCATCCGTGCAACCCGGGAAGTGTGGTCCTCGGGAGCTTTTGACCTGCGGTGAGTTCGGGTTGCTGCCAACCTGGACAGGGATCTCTGTCTGGTAGAGCTGCTCCAGTATCTCGATTGCAGCTCTGAGCTTTGGCCGGACCTCCTATGAAACGGGAAGGAGGGAAACCTACTTCACAAGTTCCAATACTCGATCCATGGTCTCGGCGAGCTGCAAAGTCTCGCCAAGGGGCATGGTTGGGGACTCGAGTAATCCCTCGCGAAGGCATCGGTGGACCTCTTCAATTTCAAAGGAAAAAGCGGTGGCGTCGTCGAAGGGAAAGTTGAACTGCGTGGGGGAGTCTCCCTCCAGGGCGATCACGAATTCCCTGGCCGAGAGAAAATTAACAGGAATCGTGAGGCGCCCCTTGGTTCCGACGATTTCGGCTCGATTAGCGGAAGCACTTGAAACCGAAGCGCTGAGAATGGCGATTTGATGTTGTTCGTATTTCAGGATGATGGCGGTTTGTTCATCGACCCCGGTTGAGCCAATGTCGGCAAGAGCAGTGAGACTTTTGGGGGGAGCACCAAAAAAGTAGCTGGCTAGCGAGAGGGGATAGATTCCCGTATCGAGGAGGGCACCCCCGGCGAGGTCCGGGTTAAAGAGTCGGCCATTGGGATCGAAGGGAGCGCGAATGCAAAAATCGGCGCGCAGGCACTTGAGGGTACCGATGGAGCCCGCCGAGATCCTTGCTTTCGCCTCCTGGATGGCCGGGAGGAAGCGAGTCCACATTGCCTCCATGAGAAAGAGGTTTTTCTGACGGGCCAGTTCGATCATCTGCGAAGCCTCGCGGGCATTGGTGGCAAGGGGCTTTTCACAGAGGACGTGCTTGCCGTGCTCAAGGGCCAAGAGGGTGTTCTCGCAGTGAAAGTTGTGGGTGGTCGCGACGTAAATGGCGTCGATCCGAGGGTCAGCAGCCAGCTCTTCGTAGGAGGTGTAGGCTTGTGGAATGGAGTGTTCCTCGGCGAAGGACGAAGCCCTCCCCTGGGTGCGAGAAGCGCAGGCGAGAAGGTGGCCGCCCGAAACTGGTTTCATGCTCTTGGCAAAACGGTGGGCAATCGAACCGCAGCCAAGAATACCCCAATTGAATGACTTCATGCCTGTCGATATTGGGAGCCAACTACCCTGTCAAAGGTTTTACAAAATCCTGAAGGAGAAGCCCCCGGGTGACTGGTGGTGAAAGACAAAAGGACCTCGACCAACTGTATCCAACTAATGGATACAGTACCTTTGGCAGTTGAATCAGCCTCAGGCGTTTGTCTCGCTCTCTGGAGGGGTGCGTGAGGAGAGGAGGCGATTGTAGAAGTAGCCGACAAAAAGGAGCGAAAGTCCGAGTCCAAGAAAGGAAACGATCCGATAGAGACCGGAGAGGTTACCTGCATCGACGAGGAAAACTTTGGCGATGGTCAGTAGGAGGACGACCAATGACCCGCCGTAAATTACTTTTGATCTCCGCCAAAGACCAAAACCGAGATAAGCGAGAGCTACGATGAGCCAGACGAGGGATATCAGGTAAAGCTCCTGAGGGCTGTCGAAGGAACTGAGAAGGTAATCCGAGCCGAAGAAATTACGAACCAGAAAGGTAGGCCAGATCAGGCCAAGGGCCATGGCCACCCATTGGTAAGGCGCTAACCTGGAGGTAAGCTGGCGGGCACGGAGGAGACAAATGGTGGAGAAGAAGGCGAGCAGGGGGAGACCAAATTGGACGAGGAGGGCGTTCCAGAAAAAGACCTCAGAAGCGGCTCCCGCAGCAAAAAGGTGAAGGACGATGATTCTGAAAACGACCAAGCCACCGAGGGTCCGAGCAACTGATTCCCCGAAGGAATGATTGGGAATGAGTAAAATAAGGACGAAAGCAAGCCCGGCAAGGACTGTGGTTAGGCAATCCTGAGCGCGAAGAGTGACTTCGCCGATGGATATTTGGTCGGGGAAGATCACCAGAAAAAAGGTGGTGACGCAAAAAACGACCAAAGTGAACAGTCCGGCTTGGAGGAAGCGTTGAAGCCTCGCGTTGAGGCGTTCGGCACCGGCGATCAAGATTACTAAAATTGCGATGAGGAAGCTGAGGATGCCGTAGAGGTCGGTGAAGGAGAGGTTTCTCGAAGTGAAGCGGAGGAAGCCGATGAGGTGGAGCCCGCTTAGATAAAAGACCGGAAGGTGGACGACGGCGGTGATCAGACCAAAGATCGAAACGGCTGCCCCATGGGCTGGATAGGGACGCGATTTCCAGAGAAGGCCTAAACTGAGGAAGAGGAAGCCGCCAATGGACGGGAGCCAGACCGCGTCCGGGTATTGAGAGAATCCACAGAGAAGGGTGATGAAGGCAACGAGCGCGTAAGGTGTCGAAAGTGCGACGGGTCTGCTGGTCCTCAAAATGACTTCCGCGCTGACGAGTAGAATGGCAAAGATGCTTATCGAGAGGAGGAGCCACTGCTCGGGAGCTGGGACGGTGACGAAATCCCGGAAAAAGTGATTCAGGAAAAGCGTGGAGAGAAGAAGGGGGAGAGTGCCGAGCCCGAGTAGCAGCCAAGCTTTGGGGAAAGCAGAATGGGTGCTTTTGAGAAAGCTGGCCAGGTAAAGGAGGAGACCAAAGGGGGCAACCCACAAGAGTTGTTGGGGCAGGGTGCTGTCTCCCTGAGCGATGGTGGCGAGGCTGACAACGAGAAGCGAGAGACCAGCCAGCCAGCCCTGCTCCCGTTCCCGCCGGATAGCGAAAAAGACAAGGGAGAGGGCGAGGATGTTAAACAAGGCAAGGTCGGGAGTTCCAAACTGATTGAAGGAAGTGATGATCAGGGCCTGGGCCAGGCCGAGGACAAAGGATAGAGCTGAAAAGGCTAGGCGGATTCGGGAGAGGGGGGAGTTGGCCGAGAGGTTTGGCTGTGAATGGAGGAGGAGGAAGCCGTTGGAGATGCAAACTCCAATCACGAAGAACATGGACCCCGCCGGGGCGCCGGTTTGCTCGAAGCTGAGGAGAAGGTACAGGGACCAGACCCAGGTCCCGGCGAGAGCGACGAATCGGATGGCGACCCATTCCCGGCGGAAGGAGAGAATTTGAAAAGCGAGATAGACGAGCAGGAGGTAGATGTAGAGGAAGAGGGTGTTCTCAACCGTGGGAGCCATTAGCAAGGGATTGAGAAGACCCCCGGTGATGCCGAGGAGAGCGATGGCAGAGCCAAGTCGCAGGGCGAGGAAGACAGCTGCGATGGTGATGCAAATGATCAGGGCAAAGCCCTGAACTGGGCCAAGAATCTCATGAAAATGGACAGCCGCGTAGGAGGCGAAATAGAGGGTGGCGATACCGGTTCCCGAAATGGCCCCGGCGAGGCGCTCGTTTCCGGATGATTGAATCCGAGAACCGAGGTAGAGCCCCAAGAGGGAAAGAAAGGCTCCGAAAGCAAAGGAGATGGCGAGCCGAACTTCTTTGGTTAGGAGGCCGGAATCGATCGAATAGCGAACGAGGTAATAGCCCGCGAAAAGGAGGGAAAGGGAGCCGATCCAGATCGATAGTCTTCCGAACCAATGCTGGTTTGATCGACTCGTGATTTGGGTTGAAGGCCCTTCGGACGCCTCTGGGGGCGTCGTCCCGACTGAAACTGGAGGCACAGGCTCCAGGGAAGGTGGCAGAGGGACCGCAGGTGGTTGAGGGGGATGGGATGGAGCAGCCGGTGGGTCTTGTGAAAGAGCTGGATCAAGCTCGAGTGAAGGCTTGGAAAACTGCTCAACCGGGGGCGACTGGCTCCGTTTGAGGAGCGTCTCAATTCTCTCGAGGGATGCTCGCAATTTATCCTGCTCCTTTCCTTGAGAGCGGATCAGGAAGAAGTTGATCCAAGGCAGGACCAGAGAGACGAGGATCGCCAAAAAAAGGAGTTCGATCAAGGGAGGGAGAGGCAGCGGATGAAGATTCGTAAGATTGTCTGCTGGAAGCCTAAATTCAACGGAAAATCCCTTCGCAATCGATTGGGAATTCCTCTTTGCTCGATCCATGTCATCTCTCGATTTCCTTAAACAGCATACTAAAGTTGTCGCCGATACAGGTGATTTTAACGTGATGAAGGCCTATGAGCCGATGGACGCGACGACTAACCCCAGCCTGATCCTCAAGGCGATTGGCCAAAGTGACTACGATGCGCTGCTCGACCAGGCCACCCGCGATGCCCAGGGCTCTGGCGAAGCGGCAGTGGAAGATGCGATCGACCGTTTGTTGGTGGCGTTCGGGATCGAGATTCTGAAGATCGTACCCGGGCGGGTCTCGACTGAGGTAGATGCTCGGCTTTCCTTTGAGGTTAAAGCTTCGGTGGAGAAGGCGCGGGAGTTGATCGCGATGTACGAGAAGGCAGGAATCGAACGCGAGCGCATCCTGATCAAGCTGGCGACAACCTGGGAAGGTGTGGAAGCAGCGCGGCAGCTGCAGGCGGAGGGTATCCGTTGCAATATGACGTTGCTCTTTAGCCTGGTGCAGGCGGTGGCCTGTGCGGAGGCCGGGGCGCAATTGATCTCTCCATTTGTGGGGCGTATTTTTGATTGGTACCATAAGAGCACCGGGGAGTCCTATGATGATCCGTCGACGGATCCTGGAGTGGAGTCAGTCCGGACCATTTTCAACTACTACAAACACTTCGGGTACCAGACCGAGGTGATGGGGGCGAGCTTTCGCCGAGTTGGTCAGATCACAGAACTGGCTGGTTGCGACTTGTTGACGATCAGCCCGGATCTTCTGGAGTCCCTTCAGCAATCAGATGAACCGGTGCCCCTGAAGTTGGATGCGGCTTCGGCCAAGGATCTTTCGATCGAAAAAGTTCCGGTGGACGAAGGTTCGTTTCGATGGCTGCTGAATGAGGACCCAATGGCGACAGAAAAGTTGGCCGAGGGGATCCGCAAGTTTGGTCAGGATATGGATAAAGTGCGGGGAATCGTTGGCAAGCGTCTGGGCCAATGATCGAAGAGACCGTCAAAGGTGCAATACGGACGGTTAGGGATTGGCCTGTGGCGGGGGTTAACTTTCGCGACGTCACAACCCTTTTTCAAAACGTAGCGATTTTTCGCGCTGCTGTTGCAAGCTTGGAGGATCGTCTGGCTCACTTGAATCCGACGGTAGTGGCCGGAGTCGATGCTAGAGGCTTTGTGCTGGCAGGGGTTCTTGCCCATCGGATGGGCTTGCCGCTGGCCCTGGTGCGAAAGAAGGGAAAGCTGCCCTATCGGACGATCGAGGAGGCCTATGAGCTGGAGTATGGGCAGGCGGTGGTTGAGATCCACGAGGATGCTTGCGGGAAGGGTGACCGCCTGCTGGTCGTAGACGATTTAATCGCCACGGGCGGGACCCTTCTGGCCGCCATACGGCTTTTCCGGCGGCTCGAAGCGGCGGTAGTTGGGGCAGTGGCTTTGGTCGATCTTCCAGAACTCGGAGGATCGGCAAAGATCGAGGCAGAGAATGTTCCGACCGTAACCGTCTGCAAGTTTACTGAGGACGAGTAGCAAAAGCTTTTATAAAATCTTTGAACTGAGGCTGAGACTGGGGTTGATGGCTGGATTCCATGGGGGCTTGAGTGGGTGATGGAGCGTTTGGTTGAGGCAATCCATGCGTTTTTTAGCCTGTTTTTGAGCTGGTTTGGAGCGTTATTGGGTCTCCTCTATGCACATTTTTTTGCCACGCTCGGGGTGGGGATAGGCTTTTTCATCATTCTGCGGATCCTGCGAGAGAAGCGTAATCCCAGCAATATTTACGCCTGGTCCCTTGCCGTGATCCTCGTGCCGTGGGCCGGGGTACCGCTCTTTCTGCTCTTTGGCGGGAGAAAAAGCCGCAGGTGGGTACGGATCAAGAAGGAAGTGATGGAGGCGGCCATTCGTCGGGCAGAATCGGAGACGATGCTCTCCTTGCCGATCCAGCACTGGGCGGTGACCCCGGATGCGGGGAACAAGGTGGAACTTTTGCGCGATGGAGTGGAGGCCTTTGAGGCGCTAATCGCCGGGATTGAGCAGGCCGAGGAGACGATCGACTGTATGACCTATATTTTTGGTCGTGACGCAGTGGCTGATGCGGTGGTTGATAAGCTGGAGGAGCGTGCTCGGGCAGGGGTGCAGGTGAGGCTGCTGGTTGATGCGTTCGGCTCGATGGGAAAGGTGGCCAGGATTCGGAGGAGGTTGGCGCCCCTGGGTGCTCAGGTGGTGCGCTTTCTCCCGCTCTTGGCCCTGCAGAGCCACAGTTCAGCAAACCTTCGCAATCACCGCAAGCTGACCATTTTTGATCGGAAAGTTTGCATCGCTGGTGGGCAGAATATTGATCGCCGTTTTATTGGTCCGGTGCCTGATCCCGAGCTTTTTGTCGACTTCTCCCTCCGCTATGAGGGACCGGTGCTGAGGGCGTTTAACTTTGTCTTCGCAGCTGATTGGGTTTTTTCGGCGGGAGAGAAGATCGAGACGGTTTTGCCGCTCCTGCATTTTCAGCCAGAAAGAGTCGGTGATAGCTTGGTCGAGGTCATTGAAAGTGGTCCCGAGATAGAGGGAGATCCCCTCTACACACGGATTCTCCTCCTCGTTCAGGATTGTCGGGAGTCGCTGACAATCGTCACTCCGTATTTCCTTCCCGATGACACGCTGTTCCACAGTCTGGTCGTGAAGGCGCTTTCAGGTCGAGCGATTCGGCTGATCCTGCCCATGCGGTCGAACCACCGTCTGGTTGATCTGGCGTCCTACCACCGAGTGCGGGAGCTGAGTCGGGCGGGGGTGAGGGTCTTATTCTACGAACCGGGGATGATCCATGGAAAGCTGATGATCGTAGATGAGGAGATCGCTATGACGGGCTCGGCAAACTTTGATCAGAGAAGCCTCTTCCTCAATTTTGAGATTGGGATCTTTCAATCCAGTCCATCAGATGTAGCCGCTCTTCAGCAATGGGCGGAGGCCCTGATTCCGAAGACGATTCCTTTTGAAGAATCCGAGTGGAAAGAGCCGAAGGGGCGGGAAAGGTATCTGGAATCCTTTGCCCATCTTTTCGTGCCCCTCCTTTGAAAGGGGAAGCGAAAACCCGGGAGGGGGGTGCTATCGGAAAAGGACGAGGTCAGCTCTCCGATCTTGCGCCCGTTGGTCGGGTCCGGCGTTGGGAGCAGCCATCTGGTCTCCGAAGCTCTTGGTTGCGAGGCGAGAGGGATCGATGCCGAGAGCAATTAAGTAGTCGCGGACCTCTCCCGCCCGTTTTTCACCGAGAACCAGGTTGTACTCGGTAGTCCCCTTCCAGTCGCAATGTCCCTCAATGAGGAGCCGGTGGGAAGGGTTGGCGGAGAGCTGGGTGGCCACCCCATCGAGGGTTGGTCGATCCTGGGGGCGAACAAACGACTGATCGAAGTCGAAAAATACGGGTGAAAAGACGTTTCTTTCGCCCGGGCCATCGAAGCCCTCGCCCCTTTGAAGAAGACCCTGATCATCTGGGCCGAAGCCAGTCAGATCCCCTGGGATGATGGGGGCCGGTTGGTCGCCAGCAATGAAGTCCCCCCGGTTTGGGTTGTTGGGCCTGCCGATAACCGTAGCCTCGGGATCGATCGGGACTTTTTTCTTACAACCGCCAGCTAGAAGAATGATGGCGACGAGAGGAAGTATTTTTAGGAGGCGTTCCATGGAAGAGTGGCTATGGGTCGGTGAAAGGGAATAGGTGGTCTTTTCAGTCGCAGCCTATTTTGTCAAGTCAGTGACGGAAGGGCAGCATTTAAATGTAGTATTCCACGAATGCTTTCTGGCGGAGACGCTCGATCCAGCGGATCTGAGCCTCGCGGGCCAATTCGTCAAGAATCGCCCTCTCGATCTGATCGCGAACTTCATGGAGGGGTTGTGGACCGGCGGGACGCTTCTCCTCGACGAAAAGGATGAAGGCCGCTTCGGGAGTAATGATGGATTGGCTTCGCTCACCTGATTGGAGGGAAAAGGCAATTTCTCCCAAGTCGGGTCGGAGGTCTTTGCGTTCCAGCCAGCCGTAGAGACCCCCCCGCGATGCCATGGCGTCCTCGCTGAAGCGACGTGCGACGGCGGCAAACTCTTCCCCCGACTCGAGGGCGGCCTCGGCCTCCCTCATTCGCTGGGCGAGAGAGTTGGGGGTCTCGCCCCGTTTGGGGATCAAAACGATCTGACGGAGCTTGACTGCAGCATTTCGCTCAAAATCAGGAAGATTGCGGAGGTAAAACGACTCGATTTTATCGGGGCTGATCTCAGCTTGGGAGCGCCTCATCTGTTGCCGCATCACGTCGACGATTATCTTTTTCTCCAGCTCTGCACGAAAGTCTCGAACGGTCTGGTCCTGACTCCGAAGAAAGCTCAAAAAGCGGGAGCGATCGCCCTCGAAGTCTTCCTGAATGACCCGGTTGAACTCCCCTTCGATGAAGGATTTGGGGATCTGGAATTCCTTCTCGCGAAAGTCTTTAACGATGAGGATGCGGTCGACGAGATTTTGAAGGACCTCGCGGGTGAGCCCCCGGATGTTTGCATGAAACTCTTCAGTGGTTTTCGAGCCACTGTAAACCTGACGCATGAGGGGGGCCATCTCTCTCCTGATCTCCTCAACGGTGATGATGGTACCCTCGACCTTGGCAGCGATCCGGTTACCGGCTTGAAGTACAGTGGGCAGTTCTTCAGAGGTCTGGGCTGAGAGGTAGATCGGTGCCGCTAGGGCTATTAAAAATACGGGAAGGAGGAGGCGGGTCATGCTCTCTGAAGAAGGTTACAAAGTTGGCGAATTTTGGAAAGAGGGTCTTTTGCGGTCAAGCGGGGAAAGCGTCCCCCGATGCGGAGGAAGTTCTCGGTGCCTTGTTGATACTGTTTGCACCGTACTACTCCTCCTTGAACTTCGACCAGCGTAATCATTTTTTGTTCAGCAAGAACCCTCACCATGGCAACTCCGATGAGGGCATCGACGGGTGGGGGCGTTTGGCCGAAGCGGTCCCGGATATCTTCAGCCAAAGCACGTACGACTTCGGGCGTAGCAGCGAGGGACAGTTTGCGGAAAAGATCAAGGCGGAGACTGGTCTCTCCAATATAGTGATCGGGAATAGCTGCCACGATGGTTTGGCCAGTCGCTCCTTCCAGCTCCCCCGTGATGGTGGAGGTGCGGGGGGTGATGACCTGGCGCGAAAGGGGGCCGGTCTGTACGAAATCAAGCCGGACCTGGGCGCGAATGGCTGTCGATCCAGGTTCTCCCCGGAGCCTGGCAACGGACTGGCGAAGGAGCTGGCAATAGAGGTCGAAACCCACACCGGCGATGGTGCCGGATTGTTCTTTGCCGATCAGGTTTCCAGCCCCGCGCAATTCGAGGTCCCGGAGGGCGATTCGATAGCCGGCCCCGAGCTGATTATTTTGACGAATGGCGTCGAGTCGTTTTTGGGCTGGGTCAAGAATGGAGCTCTTTTGGGGAAGAAGAAGGTAGGCATAGGCTTGCCGATTGAAGCGGCCAATGCGTCCACGGAGCTGATACAACTGGGCGAGGCCGAAGCGGTCGGCGCCCTCGATGATCATGGTATTGGAATTCGGGATATCGAGGCCGGACTCAATGATGGTTGTGCAGAGGAGAAGATCGTAATCGCCGCGTGTGTAGGCCAGCATAACCTGCTCAAGGACGCCCTCATCCATTTGGCCATGGCCAATCCCGATGCGCACTTCGGGAACGATCTGCCGGATTTCTTCGGCCTTGGCGTGGATGGTTTGGACGCGGTTGTGGAGAAAAAAGATCTGGCCGCCGCGGCCCAGTTCAAAACGGATGGCGTCGCGAATCAATTTCTCGGACCACGGTTTGATGTAGGTTTGGACCGGGCGACGATTGCGGGGAGGGGTCTCGATCACCGAGAGGTCGCGGGCTCCGGCAAGCGCGAGGTAGAGGGTGCGTGGAATGGGGGTGGCACTCATGCTGAGGACATCAACGTTTTCGCGGAGCAGCTTGAGGGTTTCCTTCTGCTGCACGCCGAAGCGGTGCTCTTCGTCGATGATGAGAAGACCGAGGTCCTTGAAAGCGAGCTTTTCGCCGAGGAGGGCGTGAGTTCCGACCAGGATATCAATCTTCCCCTCGGCGGCCATGGACAGAATTTGTTTCTGTTGGGACGGTTTCCGAAAACGGCTGAGCATTTCAACGGCGATGGGAAAGTTGGCCATCCGGTCGTGGAAGGTCTGAAAATGTTGCTGAGCGAGAACGGTGGTTGGGACAAGAACTGCCACCTGTTTGCCGCCCATCACCGCCTTGAAGGCGGCCCGGATGGCCACCTCGGTTTTTCCGAAACCGACATCACCGCAGACTAGGCGATCCATTGGTCGGGGACGTTCCATATCTCCTTTGGCTTCGCGGATAGCGGTGAGCTGGTCGGGGGTTTCGCGAAAAGGGAAGGCGAGTTCAAATTCCTTCTGCCAGGGGGTGTCGGCTTCGAAGGCGTGCCCGGGGATGAGATCCCTCTGTGCCTGGAGGCGCAGCAGTTTGGAGGCAAAGTCGAGGGTCGATTTTTCGGCATTCTCGCGGGCTTTTTTCCAAGTGGCTGCACCGGGGCGGCCGAGTTTTGGACTACGGTTGGCAAAACCGACATAGCGCGAGAGCAGATGCGATTCTTGAAAGGGGGTAAGGATGCGGAGGGAATCGGCAAACTCGAGAGCAATCATTTCCTCGGAGTGGTCGTCCATCGGGACGGTTTCAATTCCGCGAAAGATACAGATTCCATGAGTGAGGTGAACGAGGTAATCACCCGGATTAAGGTCTGAAAAATCGAGGAGACGGTCGATTTCGGAGTGGTGCACCCGCTTGCGGTTGACAAGGGAACTGAGCCGGGTGCGGAAACGCCCAAAGATCTCACTGTCGGTGGCGAGGATAACCCTCCGGGACTTGGTGGCTCCGAAGGAAGTGGATTTGCCAAAGTCAATGACGGCCCCCTCGTGAATGGCTCCACGCCGAAACACGGCTTTCTGGCCGATGAGCTGGAGGCCGGGATCGTCCTCAATGATTTCGCGGAAACGGCTTTCTTCACCATCGTTGTTGAAGAAGATTTCCAGGTGCCAGCCCTGGGCGAGACGCTCGACCAGTTTATTGAGGAACTGATCGCGGGATTCCTGTTCGAGGATCAGGCGATCGTTGCCGAGAGAATCGAGGCTGGCGAATGGACGTAGGTTGGAAAGGGGTTCGGTGGAGATGGTGCGCCTCGGCACCTCGGGAGGGAAAAGCGAAGGATTGGTATCAAAGGCACCGATACCAACCCAGGTATCCTGTTTGGCAGAGGTTCGTTCGGCAAGGGGGGCGAGGCCTTTGATGGTGCGGGCCTGGGTGCCGACGGGGGGAACAAGAAAGGCTTCGGCATTTTCCTCTTCGAGCAGCCTGGGCTCGCGAAAAATGACGAGGGAGGGACAATTTAGGTATGCTGCAAGATGAGCTTTGTTCTGGTTGCCGGAACTGGTCCGGGGGGTGATGGCAAGGGAGTCGATTTTACCCTCGGATCGCTGTGTAGTTGGATCATAGGGACGCAGAGATTCGATTTGATCGCCAAAGTAATCAATCCGGCAGGGGGTGGTTGTCCCCGTTGGGTAGACATCCACCAAACTGCCGCGGACGGCGAATTGTCCTGGGGCTTCGCAGAGGTCTTCCCGATCGTAACCGAGTTTTTCTTGGAGGTAGGCAACAAGTTTGGCGGGGGGGAACTCCTGGCCGGGCTGAAGGAGGATACGGTTGGAATCAAGATCGCCCGGAGAGATGACTGGCTGGCAAAGGGCTCGGGGCGTGGTGGGTATGATGAGATGGGGGAGCGCCTTGAGTGCTTTTTTCGAGGCGGCGCCTTTGCCCTGCCGCTCCAGAAGCAGGGTGAGGAGGGCACTCCGATCCCAGTCGTCGTCCTCGGTTGAAGTGTCGAAGGAGTCCGGGTCTTCCTCGGAGATGGCTGGAAATGGCTTGATGAGAACCTGCTTTTTGTTGGCCAGCTGAAGAAACAGGGCAAGATCCTCGGCCCACTGGTCGGCTGCCCTCTGATGGCGGTCAACCAGCAGGACGGTCGATTGACTGCACCTTGAGGCAATGGTGGAGGAAACGGCAGCGACTGCTGGCTCGACAACCCCTTCGATGAAGGTGGCGTCGGGAAGCAGGCGGGTCGAGAGAGATTCCATTGTCGAAAAGGATAAAAGCCAGTTAGCTAAGAGCTGAAAAACTGCCCCAAAGGTGGAAAATGTCCAGCTGAGGTTTCGCCTTTGGAGTTCTGGTGTTTGATCGTCTCGAGAGGTCTTGCTGGGTTGGACTGGAGGAAAAGCCGGAGGGCGGAGGATTCAAATCTTGAAAACGAAGATCCCTTGGGGCATTTTGTCGGGCTTTGGCAAAGGTATTTTTTGAACCTCGACGGAAAATCGGCCGAGGGAATTAGTCCCCATAGTTCAATGGATAGAACCGCAGTTTCCTAAACTGTTAATCCGAGTTCGAGTCTCGGTGGGGGCACCATTTCGGTGTATCGATTAAGGCCTGGCCGACGATGGTGCTCGTGCGTGTCAACGCGCAGAGCCACCAGAAGATTCCCATCCAATAAATACGTGCGCCCCCGATCAGGCATCGGTTTCAATGGATTCCACTAATGCGGCAGTCACATTTTTGGCACCTTTGGAGGTGGGAAACACTCTTTCCTCATTTTCTCCCCCCTTTGGAATGCCGATCGGAAGACTCTCTTTCTGGACAGCAATCGCCAGCAAATCATTGATCGTTTGGCTGAGTGACACATCCTCCGCCTTGGAATAGGCGCGGGCGGCTGTGTCATACTCCTCCTATAAATTTACTGTAAGCCTCGTGCTCAATGAAAATGGTGCGATGGTGCAATGGTGCCGTGCCGCATCTCGCTGTGAGAAGGAAGACCGCAGCCCTTCCAATTCCCATCCGTTCCCGCTCTGGTCAGAGAAACTCTCCACTGGATCAAAAGTCCTTCAAAATGCAGTCGAGTTCTGAGCGAGGCGAAGATGCCGATGACGAGTGGGCACTTGCATGAGTGTTTGGTTATCAACATCCGCCCCATTTTAAGTGCGAAACTCGGGTTGGCGAATAGAGCCCAGCGACCGACGGCGGAGGTTAATTCGGTGGCGGTACCGGGTGAGCCAATCGGATGAGCTGAGCTGCGGGGGCCTATTCTACGGTTACCGACTTGGCAAGATTGCGGGGTTTATCGACGTCACAACCCCGCTCGCAGGCGATGTAATAGCTCAGGAGTTGGAGGGGTATCGTCATGAGGATGGGTAGAATCGCCTCATGGCAATCGGGAACAAAGACCGGATCGTCGACCAAGCCAGCGGGGAGTTCGCAGCTTTCCTGGGCGATGGCGATGATAGGCCCACCCCGGGCTTTGACTTCCTGCATGTTGGAGAGGGTCTTTTGGAAAATCTCTCCCCCGTTAACGAGGAAGACCGATGGACAGTCCTCGCTGATGAGGGCGATCGGGCCGTGCTTCATCTCAGCTGCGGGGTAGCCCTCGGCGTGAATGTAGGAAATCTCCTTGAGCTTGAGGGCTCCCTCCAGCGCGATGGGGAAGAGGAGCTGGCGACCGAGGAAGAG
Organism: Puniceicoccaceae bacterium; assembly: GCA_036822055.1. Lineage (GTDB taxonomy): Bacteria > Verrucomicrobiota > Verrucomicrobiia > Opitutales > Puniceicoccaceae > DAISIK01. Next base: position 33,275 of record DAISIK010000012.1, on the reverse strand, counting down.
GGCGTCGTTAAAAGCTGCGTATTTTTTGGCAATGACCTGTAGGTAGTCCGCCTGTCCTAGCACTTGACGGACGAGCTCGGGCGCTTTTTTGAGACCCTCGACGAAAGCGACCCCATCGCTGAAGCTCATGTCCCGGAGACGGCCGAGGTAGAGAGCGATCATGGCCACAACTTGAAGTTGGGAAGTGAAGGCTTTGGTCGAGGCGACTCCAATCTCGGGGCCTGCGTGTTGGTAGATTCCACCGTCGGACTCGCGGGCGATGGTGGAGCCGACAGAGTTGTTGATGGCAAGCACCCGGTAGCCCTTGCGTTTTGCCTCGCGGAGGGCACCCAGGGTATCGATGGTCTCTCCGGATTGGCTAATGACAAAGACGAGGGTGTTTTTGTCGAGGGGCGTATTACGGTAGCGGAACTCGGAGGCGTACTCGACCTCGACTGGGATCCGAGCAAAGCGCTCAATCAGGTACTCGGCGACAAGGCAGGAGTGCCAGGCGGTTCCACATCCACAGAAAACAATCCGATCGACCATGCGAAGGTCGTGGGAGGTCAGGTTAAGCCCGCCGAAGAGGGAGGAGCTTCCGTCCTCGGAGAAGCGACCCCGCATAGCGTTTTCAATGGCGCGGGGCTGCTCAAAGATCTCTTTGAGCATGAAGTGTTCAAAGTCGCCTAGTTCTGCTTCTTCGATTGACCAGTCAACGGTGTGAATGACGGCGTTGACGGACTCTTTGGCAATGGTGACGATGTTGTAGTTCTCAGCGGTAAGGTGGACGAGCTCCCCGTCGCTGAGGTAGATCACGTTAAGGGTTGCTCCCACGATGGCCGAGACATCGCTCGCCAAAAAGTTCTCGTCGCGACCGACCCCGACGATGAGAGGCGATCCCTTTCGCGCGCCAACCAGTTCCCCCGGCCGTTCAGTGCAGAGCACTGCGATGCCGTAGGTACCTTCAACGTGAAAGAGAGCACGCCGGACGGCTTCGAGGAACCGGTTTCGACCCTCTACGACGGGCTCTTTGGCATAGTGGTAGTCGATGAGGTTTGAGAGAATCTCAGTATCTGTTTCTGAGTTGAAGGTGTAGCCTTTTTCCCGGAGAAAGGCTTTGATCGTACCGTAGTTTTCGATTACCCCGTTGTGGACGAGCGAGAACCGACCATTCGAGCTGAGATGAGGGTGGGTGTTGGCCTCATTTACGCCCCCGTGAGTGGCCCAACGGGTATGGCTGATCCCCGTGGTGCCCTGGGGGGTGGCAATCGTTACTGCGTCAGCAAGGTTATCGACGCGTCCAACCTTGCGGAGGGTATGAAAGGTGGAACCATCGCTGACGGTGAGGCCTGCGGAATCGTAGCCACGATATTCGAGGCGCTTGAGACCCCTAACCAAGAGGCCGGCAGCCTGGTTTTTGCCAACATAGCCAACAATTCCACACATAAACTTACCTAATTATTTAATCTGAGGTATAAACAAATTTTTGAGATACCCGAGATAGATACTGCGGGTTTGCACTCGGGTGACAAGGCCTTTAAAAAGCGCAACCATGAAAGAACCCCGAGTACTTAGTGTGATCATGGGAGGCGGTCGTGGCACCCGCTTGCATCCGTTAACTCAACATCGGTGCAAGCCGGCCGTCCCTCTGGCCGGGAAGTATCGGCTGGTGGACATCCCGATCAGTAATTGCCTTAACTCGGGGCTCAATCAGATCTTTGTACTCACGCAATTCAACACGGCCTCCCTCCATCGCCATATTCAGGAAAGCTACAAATTTGACCCTTTCGGGGGAGGCTTTGTGGACATTCTCTCTGCTGAGCAGACGGAGGCCGGGGATGCTTGGTATCAAGGCACAGCGGATGCGGTCCGGCAAAACCTCAAGCATTTTGGAGGTTCCGACGATGACCTCTTTCTCATCCTCTCGGGCGACCAACTCTACCGAATGAATTTTCAAGAGCTTATCCTCGCTCACCTGGAATCTGGAGCCGACGCGACGATTGCTGCTACTCCGGTGCCGAAGTCTCAGCTGAGTTCATTCGGACTGATGCGGGTGGATGAGTCTCTGGAGATCAGCGAGTTCGTTGAAAAGCCGAGCGATCCCGAGGTGATTGAGAAGCTACTCATTGCTCCGGAAATCCAAGCTGGCCTTGAATCATACTTTTCGGAAGAGCGCGCTGGCCTGGCCTCGATGGGGCTCTATCTTTTCAACGGGAGGGTGATGTATGAGGCGCTGGAGTCGAGCGCCACTGATTTCGGCAAAGAAGTTATCCCGGGCCTTCTGGGCCAGAAGAAGCTTCAGGCTTACATCTTTGATGGATACTGGGAAGATATCGGGACGGTGAGGGCCTTCTTTGACGCCAACATTCGCCTGGCCGACACCGTTCCGCCGTTTAATTTTTTCGATCCGGAAAACCGGATTTTCAGCCGAGCACGTTATCTTCCGGCCTCGAAAATGAACCAATGCCATTTCTCTCATGTGGTGGTGGCCGACGGCTGCATTCTGGAGAACTGCTCCATCTCGAGATCGGTGGTCGGGGTGAGATCCATCGTCAGGGATGGAGTCTCCCTGGACGAGGTGGTGATGATGGGAGCTGATTTCTACGAGCCGGAGCCCGTTGGTGGTAGCAAGATACCAATCGGGATCGGAAACGGAACCCGGATCCGCCAGGCGATCGTTGATAAAAATGCCAGAATCGGGAAGAACGTGGTTCTCGATCCGACTGGGAAACCAAGTCCGGAGTTCAAGGACGGAATCTTTGTCCGCGACGGTGTCCTGGTGGTTCCGAAGGGGCACGAAGTGCCCGACGGATACGTGTTCTGAGAGCCGCCGCACGTGGAGCAACGGGGCGGCTTAGAGTTCGGCTAAGGTTGCCTCGGGAAGTTTGGTGGGGTGTGTCTCCAGGCTGGAATGTGGAAGAGGGCGGTTTTTTGGGACCCTACAGGCCGTGAGGGTCTGGCCGTGGAGACGATGTCGTCGTTCTGTTTTGTCGGCTTGATGCAAGAATTTTGTAACGAAGGAGGGATGCCTTGTGGTGGGCTGAACGTTAGTTAATGGTTTGGGCTGTGTTCTGGGAAGGTGCAGAGGATAACCTTTTGTAGCATTGATATGATGAGGAATGGCTCAACCGTGAACATCGATCCTAAGTTTGTCTTCGGAAAGGTCCGATTTGTGGCGATTGGCGAAGATTTCAAGGTGCGTGTGGTATCGATCGGCGAGGACTTGAAGGTTAAAATGGTCCGGATTGCTCCTAATCGGCCTGGACAGTGGCAGGAGGTCGCGATTGGTGAGGACTTCAAAGTGCGTTTCGTGGAAATCGGTGAAGACTTCAAGATTCGCTACGTTGCCATTGGTGAAGGCTGAGAAGGATCGGTTGCCATTGGTCAAGGCGGGCTGAGAAGATGGCTGCGAAAGCCGGGCCTTCGGCCGAGCTTCGTAGGGTAGGGTAGAAATCCAAAGCCAACCAGCGGGCTAGGAAAAGATCAAGCAGAGGTGAGTTGGGCCTCTTTGACGAGGTCACTGAATTCGCGAAAGTCAGCGTGGAACGAAGAGGCAATGATCGAGTAGAAGACGGTCTCGGAGGGTAGAATGTTGCAGCCTGCTTCTCTCAGGGTTTGAAGGACCTGAGGGACATCTTGATCACGGCGTTGGCCGATCGCGTCGCTGAGGAGGGTGACCTGGAGATCGCGGGCGAGGGCGTCGAGGGCAGTCTGATAGATGCAAATGGGGGTCTCGATTCCAGTGAGGAGTAGGTGGGAGAAGGACTCCTCATCGAGGTAGCTATCGATCTCGGGAGCCCGAAGGGCAGAGAAGGCAGATTTGGGAAAGACTGGTCCATCGGAAAATTCCAAAAGTTCCTCCACAGTCTTGCCCAGCTTCTCGGGTACCTGCTCGGAGAAGAAGACCTGAATACCGAGGAGTTCGGCAGCCCGGATAGCAAAGCGAACTCGGGAGAGCACTCTGGAAGGGGAAGTGCAGGCGGCGAGAAAGGCGGGCTGCATGTCAACCACAAGCAGTCCCAGCCCTGAGTAGTCTGCCATGTCGGTATCGCGCATCCTCAACTTCCTAGGGGTTCAATCGAGTCCACTCCAGCGGAAAAAGGATAAAACTTTTGTTAAACCGCTTTGAATGGAGGAACTAGAAGGTTTGGGCAGCCTGATTGATTTTCTGGATCATTCGGGTGGTGGAGAAGCCCTCAAGGTAAGGTATAAAGACGAGGGAGGCGTTGCACCGCTCGAGGGCAGCGAATTCGGCGCGGTCGAGGGTGTCTCGCGAATAGTCCCCCGCCTTGGTGTAAATGTCGGGTTCGAGCAGATCGATTTCCCGGTCGAGGCGAGGAGTTTGGAAAACAAAGACGGCCTGGACCGAGCGGAGGGAGAGGAGCATGAAAGCTCGCTCCGTCTCGCTCAGAATGGGACGGGTAGGTCCCTTCAGGGCGGCAACGGACTGGTCCCCATTGAGGCCGATCCAGAGGGCATCCCCCAGCTTGGAGGCTTGGGCGAGGAAGGTGAGGTGACCGGGGTGGAGAAGATCGAAACACCCGTTGGTGAGGACGAGTTTTTTGCCGATCGCACGCAGGCTTTGGCGGCGCTCCAGGAGTTCCTCAGCGGTTTGGACCGAAGGGAGGGGCGAAGCCATAAGCTCAACCTTCGAAGATTCTCTTGAAGAATCCGCCGCCGCTGCCGGTTTCAGCGGATTCTTCTCCACTGGCACGAGCAAAGTCCTCGAGGGCTTCGCGTTGTTTGCTGCTGAGTTTTTTGGGAACTTCGATGTTCACGCGGACCATTTGATCGCCTTTGGCTCCTCCCCGGATCTGAGGTAGCCCGTGGCCCTTGAGGCGAAAGGTGGTGCCGCTCTGGGTACCAGCCGGGATCTTTACGGTGGTTTTATCCTTCAGGGTGGGGACCTCGAGGGAACCTCCGAGGGCGGCCAGGGTAAAGGGGATGGACATCTCGAGGAAGAGATTGTCGCCCTCCCTTTCGAAGACCTCGTGAGGCTTGACGTGAACAATGAGATAAAGATCGCCGAAGGGGCCTCCGTTGAGCCCGGCATCCCCTCTACCCTGGAGCCGAATGCGCGATCCGGTATCGACTCCGGCAGGGATGCGGATGCGGGGTGATTCAGTGGTTTTGACCCGCCCGGTCCCGTTGCAGGCGCCACACGGTTTTTCAACAACGGTGCCAACGCCGTTACAGGTGGGGCAGGTTTGACGAAAACTAATGAAGCCGCGGTTGGAGCTCACCTGGCCGACGCCTCCACAGGTTGGGCAGGTTACCCGCTTGGAGCCTTTTTCGGCTCCGGTTCCACCACAAGCCTCACAGATCGTGTTCCGCCGGTATTTGATCTCTTTTTCGACCCCTTCGGCGGCTTCCTCGAGGGTTATCTCGAGGTCGTAGCGGAGGTCATCACCCTGAATGGCCGAAGAGCCCCGGGCGCGTCCGCCACCGAAAAAATCTTCGAAGATGCCACCCCCACCTCCGCCGCCAAAGACCTCCCGGAAGACTTCAAAAGGATCGTGAAACCCGCCCCCGCCACGGGCGCCACCGGGCCCTGGTCCAGCCTCGAAGGCAGCGTGGCCGAAGCGATCGTAGGCAGCTCGCTTTTCGGCGTCCTTGAGGATTTCGTAAGCCTCGGAGATTTCCTTGAATTTTTCTTCAGAGCTGGCATCTCCGGGGTTTTTATCCGGGTGGTACTGAACCGCTTTTTTGCGGTAGGCCTTTTTGAGATCCTCGGGGCTGCAGTCTCGGGACACCCCGAGGAGTTCATAATAATCTGCTTTTGCCATGAAAACTTTCTTGAGGCGGTGGGTCAGGCCTCGACCTGACTGGAGGAGTCGCTGGCGGTTGTAGCGGATGCCTCTGCTGGGTTGATGGAATCCGGGGATCCGCTGGAGACCAGCACGCTGGCGGGACGGATCAAGCGCTCTTTGAGGCGATAGCCGACTCGGGCGGTGGTGGTGATGAGACCCTCCTCGTGATCAGGATTGGGCTGGTGGGCCATGCAATGGTGATTCTGGGGGTCAAAGATAGTTCCGGGGGCGGGATTGAGTTTCTCGATCCCGGAATCCTCGAGAGCCCTTTCAAGTTGATCAAAAACCATCTTGAAGCCCGTGACCAGCGGAGCAGTTTCCTCGCGCTGAGCGGCATCCTGAAGACCGAGGGAGAAATTATCGAGCGGGGTGAGGAGTTTTTCTACAAAATGGGCAATGGCCACAGTGCGCAGTTCCTCTTTTTCGCGAAGGGCTCTGCGACGATAGTTGTCGAGATCAGCCACCGCACGGAGGTAGCGTTCCTTGAGGGAAGCGACTTCGCTCTCAAGCTCTTTGATGCGGGTGTCGGAAGCTTCCGGGGAGGATGGTCCCCCTTGATCGGGCGTTTCCTCGGCAGAGGCTGATTCCGCGCCAGTCGGAGGCTCTTCAGGGTTTGGCGAGGGAGAGGCCGATGGGATATCGAACTGCTCCTCGGCGGATGGCCGACGTTCTTCGGTAAAAGGCTGATTCTGTTCTTCGGTCATTTCAGGACAATCCTACAGTTAAGAAGCGGGCGGTTGTGGTATCAACTTTGAAAAGGGAGAATCTCAAATGAATTGATCGGTGATCAGGCAAACCCCGTCGGTCATTGGGGTAAACTCGATCGTTTCCTGGCTCGGAAGAACAAGATTGGTGCCAAACGGAAGTTCGATCTGGCCCTCGCTAAGCGAACCGCAGACGATGCTGAGGATGGACGGCCCGTTCCCGGCAGGGAAGGAGAGCGGGGTGCCCGGGGAAAAGAGAACCTCACGAATCCGAAACTCCGAGCAGTCGGCGAGAACGCGGCTTTGAACACCGGAGCCAATCGGGGGTAGGGCAGCCGGTTCAAAATCGCCGAAGTCTATTGAGCGAAGGCTTTCCTCGACATGAAGCTGGCGGGCCTGGCCATCAAGGCCAAGGCGACCCCAGTCGTAGACCCGGTAGGTTGTGTCCGAATTTTGCTGAATTTCTAGAATCAGATTTCCGGCATCGATGGCGTGGATGCGACCGCTCTCTACCAGCACCGAGGTGCCGGGTTTGACGGGAAAGCGGTGGACGCAACTTTCGAGGGTTTGATTGCCAAGGGCTGCCTCAAAAGCTTCGCGGGTAACGCCGTGGCGAAGACCGAGGATAAGGGCAGCCTGACTCGTGCAATCGGCAATGTACCAGTTTTCGGTCTTTGGCTCGCCACCCAGCTGGGGGGCAACAGTGGCTGGAGGGTGGACCTGGAGGCTCAGGCGCTCGGTGCAGTCGAGCCATTTAACGAGGATGGGGAAGGGTCGCCCGGGTGGGTAGCCTGGCCCCATCAACCAGTCTGGCTTTTGGGTGAGGAGTTCGCGGAGGCTAAGGCCCGCGCAGGGTCCTCTGGAGACCTTTGAGTTGGCTTCGGGGCGATCGACAATCTCCCAGCTTTCGCCGATTGGGGCAGCAGATGGAAGGGCGCGCCCCAATTTGTCGGAAAGGGCTGAACCACCCCAAACGCGTTCCTGATAGAACGGCTCAAAAACCAATGATTTCATTTTCCCAACCCTTTCGATAGACTTTCACCTTTCATTTAGGGTATCGACTAAAGAATGGCTGCGCCGAAAGCAAAAAGGAAAAACGTGAAGAAAGCCCGTGCGGTAAAGACGACTTTCGGCCCGCGAACTTCATCGATCAAGTGGGTTAGGGGGCTGGCCTTCCCACTGGTTGGGTTGATGATGTTTGTTAGCCTGGCGGATTATGATCCCTTGCAACCGGGGTGGGTCCGGCAGTTTGCTTCCACGACGGAGTCGACAGTGGCGCCAAACCTGGTTGGCTATTTTGGGAGGGACCTGGCCTTTCTGTTGAACTACGGGGTCGGCTTGGGGGCGCTGGGTCTGGCCTTCGTTCTCTTTTGGTTTGGGGTCCTTTATCTGACCCGAAGAGCGCATAAGGTGTCCTGGTCCCGTTTCCTTGCGGGAGGGCTGTTGGTATGCTCTCTGAGTGCGCTGGCAACGGCGGTGGAGGCTTCTCAAGCGGTTGGCATGGAGAGTAGCGATGCCTTTCCCCAGGGGTATGGAGGAGCACTTGGCTACTATCTCTACACCGTGGCTCTTTATCCGAATCTTGGACGTTTCGGGGGAAACGCGGTGCTTCTGCTCGCTCTCGGAGTGGGAGCCTTCGGTTTACTGGGGGGTGGTATTCGGACGATGGGGAGTTGGATCGGCGGCCACTTCGCAGCCTGGAGTGCCTCCCGGGAGGAGCGACTCCTGGCTCGCCGGGAGGCGAGAGCGCTGGCCCGCGAAGAGCGTCGGGCAGAGAAGCAAGCGATCCGGGAGGCGGAAAAAATTGCCATGATGCAGGCTAGAAAGGAGCTGGAAGCGGCTGCCGACAATGCTTCGAGGAAGGCTGAGGTGGAGCAGGTGGCGACCCCGGAGGAGCCAGCAGTCAAGCGGGGAGAGAACGGCCAGAAGGTGAGTGGGAAAGAAGCGGAGATGCTCGGGCAGGGGAAGGGTCTTCTGCGGGTGCCCGACTACATCCGCAAACCTGCGGAAAAGCCGGAAAAGCAGAAAGCTTGTATTGAAGTTCTTGATACAAAACCGGAGCCGACAAAAACTCCAACCCCGCCAAAAAAGCTGGATTTGGAGCCATCGGTCAAGAAGCCTGCGGCGAGGGGGAACTTCCCGGCGGCTCCGTCGGCGCTCAAAATCGTCCAGGGGGAAAAAATCGAAAAGGCGGGGATAACTCCGAAGAAGGGACCGGGTAATTATCGGTTCCCCCCCCTGAGTCTCCTGGCCGAGGTGACCAAAACGACGCCGGAGGAGCAGGAGGACCACTTTGAGGTGGCCCAGGCATTGGCTCGTACTCTGGAAGAATTTGGCGTGAAGGCCCACCTCGGAGAGATTCACACGGGGCCGGTGATCACGCGCTATGAGGTGATCCCGGCGGCTGGAGTGCGGGTGGAAAAGATTGCCAACCTGGAGAAGAACATCGGTATGGCGCTGCGGGCCCAGTCCGTGCGCATCCTGGCGCCGGTGCCGGGGCGTGGGGTGGTGGGAATAGAAATACCGAACCGTAATGCGCTTCCGGTCTATCTGCGGGAGATCGCGGAATCGCGGGCGTGGGTGGATGCCAAAGCAGAGATCCCGGTCGTGCTGGGCAAGGACGTCAGCGGGAAACCGATCGTCACTGATCTGACGCGGATGCCTCATCTTTTGATCGCTGGTTCAACAGGTTCCGGGAAGACGGTCTGTATCAACTCGATCATTGCTTCCCTTCTCTACCACTCGAGCCCGGCGGAGCTTCGCTTCATCATGGTGGATCCGAAGATCGTGGAAATGCAGGTCTACAACACACTGCCCCACATGTTGATTCCGGTGGTGACGGATCCCAAACGGGTTCCCGGTGCGCTGAAGTGGTTGATCGCGGAGATGGAACGCCGGTACCACATCTTTGCGAGGATGGGGGTGCGAAACATCGCTGGATTCAATGCGAAGATCGCCAAAAGCCGGGATGAAACTCAGCGCGCTTTGGAGCTGGATGCGGCTCTCTCGCCGGAGGAGCGGGCGGCTTTGAGTGAGGCGGAGGTTCCCCGGGATGCCGGGGTCGAGACCGAGGAGATGCCCAAGGAACGGCTGCCTTACATCGTCTGCATCGTCGACGAGCTGGCAGACCTCATGATGGTGGCCCCGGCGGATATTGAGACCTGCATTGCGAGGTTGGCCCAGCTGGCCCGGGCGGCGGGCATCCACTTGATTCTGGCGACTCAGCGGCCCTCGGTGAACGTGATCACTGGCATCATCAAGGCGAATCTCCCATGCCGCATCGCCTTCAAGGTAGCTTCGAAAATCGACAGCCGCACGATTCTGGACGCGGGAGGCGCGGATGCTTTGATCGGGAAGGGTGACATGCTCTTTACCCCGCCGGGTGCGCATGCCCTGGTGCGAGCCCAGGGGGCCTTTGTTTCGGATGAGGAGATCAACGCGATCGTGGAGTTTCTCAAGGTGAACGGGCCGCCCCAGATTCTCGAAACGGTGCTTCAAGAAATCGATTCGGGAGGGGAAGGGAACGATTCCGGAGAGAAAGGAGAGTACGATGACGATCTCGTGCCGCAGGCCATCGAAGTGATTCGGACCTCGCGCCGGGCCTCGACCTCGATGCTTCAGAGACGGCTCAAAATCGGCTACAACCGGGCGGCGAGGATCATGGAAATCCTTGAGGACGAGGGTTACGTGGGTCCCGACAATGGTTCGCAGCCCAGAGAGATCCTGATGGAAACGGACTGACGGCGGTTGCGGTCCGAAAACCGCAGACCGGGCCGGAATCGGGGCGGCGGCTATTCTCTCAGGCCAGCCGCCGAAGGTGATGGAGACCTGAGAGCGTCTTTCTCCGGTTGGTAGAGGGCCCGGTAAGGCAGCCACTCAAAGGGCTGGCGGAGTAACTGATCGAGACGATCGGCAAGGAGGAGTTCGAAATCCCGGGGGTGGATGGAAATGCGAAGGGGCTTCCCGGTTTTTCGGGCTAAGCGAAAGTTGTAGCGGTTAAAATGCCTGAGGAAAAAGGCGCGGAGGCGGGTGTCTGCCTCGAAGCCAAGGAGGGGGAGGGTGTGGGTGATGATGGATGAAGATCCGGGTTGATGGCAGTGGACACCGCGGAGGGTTTCGACAGCTTGAAAGGAAAGCTGGAGGTGGTCGCGTTTGGTCAGCGGACCAAGGGCCCAGGCTGGGGGAACATAGAGGCTTGGCCGGGGCAGGTTATGGGCGACGAACCAATCGCCAGATTGGTGGATGAGGTTGAGGATGGCGTGGGAATCGAGAGCAAGGTGCTCGGCGACTTGGCGGGAGATGAAGGCACTGTGAAGCCGGTGGAACCATCTGCGGGGTTGGGTCCGATGAAGCCAGCCGTGGGCGGCGAGGACTTTCCCGGAGTCTGACCACTTGCGGAGCTGGTCGATGCCGGATGAGTCCCAGGGGAGTCCGGGGACGACCAGGAGGGTGGGATGATGGATGCCGAGCGCCTCAAGACGCCGGAGGATGTCCGTCACGGCGGGGATGGTCTCGGGCATTAAATCGTGAACCGAGAGAAGGGCCTGCATCAGACCAGGTGAGCTGCTGGAGGGAAGGCGTAGCGCTGAAGCACCTCGACCCACTGAGAAATGGTATCATGGTTGAGACTCTCTGCCGCGCGACGGGCGTTGGTGGCCCGCTTGCGCAGGACATCTGGCGGGACCGAGATAAGGCGTCGAATGGCAGCGGCGACGGGCTCGTTTCGCTGGAGGGCAAACAGGCCATCAGCCAGGATTGGCCAATCGTGAATGCCCGCATTGGAAGAGACGAGGGCGGGACGACCGCGAGCCATCGCCTCGAGAGCAACCGATCCGAAGGTCTCCACCTCGGAGGGGAGAACAAGGAGGCTGGAGGCGTCGAGGACTTCGATGATTTGGTGGCGCTTGAGCCAGCCGAGGAAGCGGATGTTGGGGATGCCGCGGGCGAGCTGCTGGAGGCTCTGGCGAAGGGGGCCATCGCCAACGATGACGAAGCGGATCCCGGGAAACTCGCGGGCTGCCTCAATAAAGCGGTCAATGTTCTTTTCCTTGGCCAGGCGTCCGGCGAAGCAAACCTGCTTGATCTCTTCCTGAGGGGGGGTGAGTGGCTGGGTCAAAAAGGGGAGGGGAAGGGGGGTTCCCATGATTTCCACCCGCTGGGCTCCGAGATCAAAGACGTCTTTAGAGAGGTTGGAGTTGTTGATGGTAACGGCAGCGCTTCTCTCGCAAAGGATCCGATTGATGGAGCGCAGGTAGGCACTGGCGATGCCACGAAAAGCTGGCTGCCAGTAGATTTTGGCGAGCTGATCGAAATCCGTGTGAAAGGCGGTGATGAAATGGTTGCCAGAGCGTCTGGCATGATAGAGGCCAAGGAGACCGAAGGGCCCGGGGGTGATGCCGACCACAATATGTGGTTTGAGGGCGCGATAGGCTTTGGCGATTCGAAATAGATGCGGGCAGACCAGGCGCTGAAGAGGGTCTCCCGGCATCGGAAGGGAAAGGAACGGATTGTTGGAGCGATGGGCTGGCTGGAAGATCTTGATCTCGGCGACCCTTGGTTCGAGCTGGGCAATGAGGTCGTGGTAGTAAGCACCGGTACCGTTGCGTTCGGGGAGCGAATCGGAGAAAAAAGCGATGCGAAGGCCGATCTGGGTAGTCGATTTCGGGCTTGGGGTGGTGGGAACCAACCGGGCTGAGCTTGCAGAGGCGATGGGCTCGGGGGCTGTGTTAAGATTGAACATGGGGATTGGTCGCCGTGAGGGAGTGAGACGAGGCGATGATTCTCTGATAAGCACGGGTTGAGCAATCCTGTATTTGAGACCCGCCGGTTCGGTTGGTTTCGGTATGGGGATGTTGGGTGCCGAGGTGAGTGGTGGGCAGCGCGGCGAGGACCTTTTGAAGGTTGATGCTATCGGGAAGGTCTAAATGGCTGATCAGTTGGCCGAGGAGGGAGGCGGAGTTAGCAGCGAGGCTAGGTTGCTCGACGAGGGCGATGCGAGCGGCAGGATCTGACTCCTCGAGGAAGCGTTCAATCGAGTGGTATGCCTCCTGCAGGGTTTCGGCGAAGGTGGCCTCGGTCCAGGTTCCCTGGGGGTCGGTGCCGAAAAGGCGGCGGGCAGGGACGAGAGAGCCGGTAAGGGAGCGAAGAGCCTCCTCTGGTGGCCGGACGCAAATGATAAAGGTGGGATTGATGAAGGCTTTTTGCAGATCGGGGATCCAGGAGGCAAAGGCAGCATTTTTTGAGAGCAGCCTTCGGTTCGGGGAATGGAAAAAGAGGTGGCGCTGGAGAAGCCTGTAGTAGGCCTCGATGAGGGCTCGGCGGTCGGATGGAGGCAAGCTGGGGAAATTAGCGAGGGCCCTAAGCCTTTTTGAGCGAGGGAAGGCGAGCAGCAGAATGAGGGCTCCGTGGTAGGGAAGCAGGAGGAGGTAATCTTCTTCGGGGTCTTTCAGGCTGGTCGGGTGGAGGTGATCGAGTGAGCGGGTAGCTCGTCGCTCGATCCAATGGATTAGTTTACGGAAGGGTGAGCTGATCCGGCGGTCCAGTCTGGCAGCGGCGCGGAGGAGGTATCTCTGGATGATGGACGGGGCAAGGACTGCCTCCCAGGTGGCGACCGTGGTGTAGTGTTCCGTATCGGAAGCAAGGGTGCGGTGGACAAAGGTAGTGCCGCTGCGCGGAACACCGGTGATGAAAACCGGGTTAGGAATGGTGACCCTCTTAAATCCTGGAAAGATCAGATGATCGAGGGCGAGAAAGCAGGCATGGATAGTCTGGAGGAGGGCGAAGGGCGGAAAAAGAAAAAGGAGAAAGAGGATCCGGCGCTTGGTGAGGGGAGCCGGTGATCCGAGGGCAGGAATCCAGGAGGAGATGAACCAATTGAAGTGCCGAAGGGGAGTTTTGAGCAGTTCAGGGATCACGCTTGGCGGTGTCTTCACCGCGAGTTGAAAACAAAACGGCGGGAGAAGTGGAAATTGGCAAACAGTCCGACGACTCCCCCGATCCACACCGCAACCATGGGAATCAAATTGGAGGCATCAATCCGGTTGCCGAGGGTCTGAGCGACCATGACGATTGCCGCATAGATGGCCAAATTGATCAGACCGCCTGTCATCTGGGCGCAGCAATGCCGGGCGAAACTTTGAGGGAAAGCCCTAAGGGCAACCACGTCCCGAAAGGTGTAGTGCCGATGGAGAAAATACCCGACGACAATGGCAGTGGTGTGGGAAGCGGCACGGGCGAGGTAGGGATCAGTACAGGAATCGATGAGGGAATAGAGAATCCAAATATCGACAATGGAGACTGATCCGCCGACGACAGCAAAGCGCGAGAAAGTACCCCATGAGGTGGGCGAGACCTTGAGCCAGCGAAAGGGAGTAAGCATGGAAAAAGGTCAATCTACCGGAGCTTTCTGAGGTCAGCTGCCTCTCGCTCGGCTATCGGTTTGGCTGGCCGCCAATGAGGAACGGAGTGGGCGGCGGGTTACTGTGAGGGCCAGAGAGGCCAGACTGATGAGGAAAATGGTGCTACTGGCCTCGGGCACCAGAGCTGCATTGGCATCGATAAAGGCCTGGATCTGGACATCGTAGTTACCGACGTAAGAAGCTCCGTTGAAGCTCTTGGTATTGTCGGCGTTTTGTGCGACAAACCAATTGATCCCCACCAGGATCAGCTCGTTGTTGCCCCCGTCAACCATGAGGGGGGCGCCTGAGTCACCGCCTTGAAGGAAGGCTTCATAGGCGACGTAGACCGGGCTTGTCGAAGGGTTGACCTCTGAGCCAATGGCGTCGTCGGTGGTTCCTGCAGCAGTGACATTTTCAAAGAACGTATCAATGCGATTTTGCCCGACGGTAAGGGTGCTGTTGCCACCAGCGAGACTTCCCGGATTTTTTCCAAAGTGGAAACCGATGGCGTCTTTGTAGGGAGAGTTTACAAAGCTTTCGCTGTTGATCGCGTTGGGGCCGAAAGGGAGGGTATTGTTGTTGGTGGTATCCTGGGTGGCAAAATTGTAGTAGGTGAACTTTTTGGAAAGCGGTTGATCCAAAAGCCCGATGCGAAGGTCGGAGGTGCCAATGCGTTGGCTCGACAAGATGGTTCGGTTGGAGCTTGTACCGTTGAGGTCGTTGGTTTGATAGAAAGTGAGAGAAGTACTGTTGGACGGAAAAAAGTGGTGAGCGGAGAGGAAGACGTTGGGACTGACCATGGTGACCCATCTTCCGTTGTCGGTGATCGAAATTCCGGAGAGATTAAAATCGTTAGCGATGAAAGCGGTATTATTAGCAAATCGCTGGTTGGTGGCCGGGGAAAAGTTATCAACCGTGATGGCGGCCAGATTGGAGGAGCCCACGATCAGGGTGATCAAGATGAGGGAGACCAATGTTAACGGGCTTGGACGATTCATTGCGGTAGACAGCGGTTGGGATAGAGCAGGAATGATGTATAGCCTCTTTGAAACTAAATTGAGAGCAGCCGATTGGTAAAGCATCAAAGCAGACGCCAGGCTAGTGGTCGGGGGGGCCAAGAACCAAGCTGGAAGGGCAATAGTGCGAAGGATTCTAGACTAACAGAGACCCCCTCGTACGCGTTCTAGGCTCCAGGATCTGGAATGAATTTGAGGGCCGCAGAGTTCATGCAGTAGCGAAGCCCGGTGGGAGGGGGGCCATCGGGAAAGACATGACCGAGGTGAGAACCGCAGGTGGCACAGAGAACCTCCTCGCGGATCATCCCATGAGAGGAATCGATGCGTGTGGCAACCGCGTCCGGCGAAGCTGGGCGAGTAAAGCTGGGCCACCCGGTGCCGGAATCGAACTTATCCTCGCTCCGGAAGAGGACGGTGCCGTCGGCGGGGCAAACGTAGGTTCCGGGACGTTTCTCAGCATAGAGAGGGTTGTTGAAAGGCGGTTCGGTGCCTTCCTGGCGCATTACCCGGAAGCGTTCGGGACCGAGGAGTTCCCGCCACTCGGATTCGGAGCGGGAGAAGGGGAAGTCGAGGGAGGAGGGCGGTTCTTGAGCAGACATGGGATGGACTGATTGGGTTAGATAGTTCGGTTGGGAAAAAGGTAAGCCTGGAAGGATTAAATTTAAGCGGCGAAGTTGGTTTTTAAATCCAAAATTGAGGCAACGCAAATCGAGTGGATAACGATTGGTGGGCCGGGGTACGGCAGGGAGGTACGGTGCCTTTGGCAGTCGAAGCGCAGAGTGGCTACTGATTTTGGCTGGCCCGAGAGGGGGGATCTGTTCCGGTACCTCAGGGCTTGAATTTCGGGAATCTTAGACCGGCTTCGACAGGTGGTTGTTTTTCACGGAATCGAAACGCGGCTGGGTCGGGTTGAGGAGTTACTTTGTCTTGCGGTCTTGATCTCTGAAAGGGAGATTCTGGGGCAAGATGGCGGAAACAACGGTAACGGTGCTGGTGATCAACTGTGGCAGTTCCTCGATTAAGTTCGCGGTGATTGAGGTTGTTGGCGGCGAATGTTTGGTTTCCGGAATTGCGGAACGGTTGGGCGATGCAGGCGCTGAACTTCATTTGTCGGTCGCTGATAAAAAGGAGAGCCAGCCGATACCTGGAGAGCGCCATGAAGGGGCCATGAAGCATCTTTTGGAGAGCATCCAGAGGTTGCTGCCGGAGGAGAAGATGCCGAGGCTGGTGGGGCATCGGGTTGTTCACGGGGCGGAACGTTTCTCCGAGCCAGTCTTGGTGGACGAAGCGGTTTTGGCGGAGATTCGAGCCTGTTCGGACCTGGCGCCCTTGCACAACCCGGCGAATTTACTGGGCATTGAAGTGGTTAGCGCGCTCTTTCCAGACCTGCCCCAGGTCGCGGTTTTTGATACTGCTTTTCACCAGACGATGCCTCCTGAGGCTTATCTCTACGCCATACCCTACGAGTTGTACGAGGAGTTGAACATCCGGCGCTATGGTTTTCATGGGACGAGTCACGGGTATGTGGCGAACGAGGCGGCCCGCTTTCTGGGCAAGAAAGTCGACGAGGTTTCGCTGATCACCCTCCATTTGGGAAATGGGTGCAGCTCGTGCGCGATTCGCGGTGGTGAGAGTGTGGATACCTCAATGGGCCTTTCCCCTCTGGAGGGGATGGTGATGGGGACGCGCTCGGGCGATGTCGACCCGGACCTTGGTCGGTTTTTGGCGGAGCGTCGCGGAATGACAGCGAGCGAGGTGTCGGAGATGCTGAACCGTAGATCGGGTCTCCTCGGGGTGTCGGGGATCAGTCACGACATGAGGACTTTGGAGCAGGCGATGGCGGATGGTAAGGAAAGGGCCGCCTTGGCGATCCAGGTGTTTGTTTATCGAGCGGCAAAAAGTGTGCTGCAGATGGCGGCGGGGTTGGAGCGGCTGGATGGAGTGGTCTTTACTGGTGGGATTGGGGAGAATGCGGCAGGGATCCGGGCGGCGATGCTAGGGCGTTTGAAGCTGCTTGGTTTAGAGGTGGACGACGAGCGCAATGAGAACCTCAAGCGAGGGACGACGGGGGTAATCAGCTCAGGGGACAGCCGGGTCCCGGTCTTGGTGGTGCCGACAAACGAGGAATTGATGATTGCGCGAGAGAGCCTGCGCGTGGTTTCGATTTAGAAAAAACGAAGATAGGCGCCGAGAAGCGGGGTTAAATAATCTGATCGGTCGGGATGGATAGACTCGCTTCGGGGCCATTCCTGGGAGATTGTTTTTGGGGAGTTTATGAATCATCGATTTTATCTTTGCGCGGCCGGCCACCATGCTGGTCTGACTTCGGTTTCGCTGGGGATGGCGAGAGCACTAGATCGCCAAGGGGTCCGGGTCGCCTTTTGTAAGCCAATCAGCCAGCGAGGTAAGGAAGTCCAGGCGATGGATCCCTCGATCATATTTGCTGACCGGCTTTTTGGGGTATCTCCGCCAGAGCCGATCCCGATTGGAGAGGCGGAAAATTATCTGCGAGAAGGTCGTCTGGAGGATCTGATGGAACGGGTGGTGGAGCTCGTCGATTCCCTTTCGGATAAGGCCGACGTGGTGGTGGTTGAGGGGCTGCTGGCGGAGGAGGGCCAATCTTTTAAGAATCGGTTGAACCGAGAGATGGTCAAAGCCCTGGGGGCGGAAATGTTTTTCGTGGGCAAGCACACCATTGGCCATCACCGGGCTTTCATCGAGCGGATCGAAGTTACGGCGACTACGTTTGGTGGGACTCAGGATCCCTCGGTGGTGGGGTGCATCGCCAATCGGGTAAGTTTTCCGGGCACTGAAGGGGAACGGACCGAGGAGGGTATTGAGGTCGGTGCAGACGGCAGTGCGGGCGATGGGAAACCCGATGGAAGGAATCTTCAGGCGGTCCTCAGTGAGGAGCGGGAGAGGCTTCGCGGTGAGATCTCCCGTTCGTCGAAGGGAGATTTTCTGCTCTTTGGATGCATCCCGGACAATCCGGCATTGAGGGCGGTCCGGAGTTCGGACGTGGCAGCCGAGTTAAAGGCCGAGCTTCTGCACGCCGGGGAGATGAATACCCGGAGGGTGAGGTCGGTGGCGCTCTGCGCCAGGAATGTTCCGAATATGCTCCACGTCCTTCAACCGGGGGCTTTGATCATCACGCCGGGGGATCGCAATGATGTGATCATGGCCGTTGCCTTGGCCTCGCTGAACAAGGTGCCGCTGGCGGGTCTGGTTTTGACGGGGACGATGAAGATTGATGAGCGGATTCTCGAACTTTGCCGGAATGGTTTGGAAACGACCGGTCTGCCAGTTTTTCGGACGCGACGGGACAGTTTCCGAACGGCATCCCAGCTTGCCCAAATGTCCGAAGAGGTGCCGCCAGATGATTTTGGACGCATTGAGCAGATTGTTGATTTTGTGGCCCGCAACCTGGATGGAGACTGGATTCGCGAGCGGATCGCTGCCGAAGTTCGGCCCCGAGTTTCGCCAGCAGCTTTTCGCCATATGTTGGCTCGCAAAGCACGTAGCTTGGGAAAAACGATCGTACTGCCCGAGGGCACGGAACCGCGAACGATCATCGCGGCAGCCGCCTGCGCAGAGCGTGGTATAGCCAAAAGCTGGCTGATTGGAGATCCCGGGGAGGTGGGACGGGTAGCTGCCGCCAACGGGGTGAGCTTGCCAGAGGCGGTGAGAATCGTCGACCCGATGGCAGTGCGGGACCGGTATCTCGAGCCATTGTTGGAGCGGCGACGTCACAAGGGCTTGAGTGAGGAGCGGGCACGTGAGGCATTGGAAGATACCGTGGTCCTCGGTACCATGATGCTGGCCCTGGGTGAGGTTGACGGTCTGGTTTCCGGAGCGGTTCACTCCTCTGCGAACACAGTGCGGCCAGCGCTGCAGCTCATCAAAACAAAGGAGGATGCTCGGGTTGTCTCCTCGGTCTTCTTCATGTGCTTGCCGAGTGAGGTTTTGGTTTACGGGGACTGTGCGATCAACCCGGATCCCGATGCGAAGGCCTTGGCGGACATCGCCATCCAGAGCGCAGAAACGGCCCGCCAGTTTGGGATTGATCCCCGGATTGCCCTGATCAGCTACAGTACTGGAGATAGCGGCAGTGGGGCAGATGTGGACAAGGTCCGGGAAGCGACGCGATTGGCGCAGCAGTTGCGCCCGGACCTCTTAATTGACGGACCGCTTCAGTACGATGCGGCAGCAACTCCGGATGTCGCAGAGAAAAAGGCTCCTCATAGTACGGTGGCAGGGCGGGCGACGGTGTTTGTATTCCCTGACTTGAACACGGGCAACACGACTTACAAGGCAGTGCAACGGAGCGCCAATCTGATTTCAATTGGGCCGGTGCTGCAGGGGTTGCGCAAGCCGGTTAACGATTTGAGTCGGGGAGCCTTGGTCGACGATATCATTTACACGATCGCCGTGACGGCCATCCAGGCTGCGGGTTGACAGCTAAATTTTCCAGATGGGAGCGGGATTGAGGCTCGCCAGGGCTTTTCGGCAGAAGGTTTGGGATGCTGACTTCCCGATCAATCCAGCGGGCTGTCGGATTTTTTACGGGTGGATCGTTGTTCTGGTCGGCACGGTCGGGGTGCTGGGCAGTTTGCCAGGGCAAACGATTGGGGTGAGTGTCTTCACGGATCGATTGATCGAGGACACGGGATTGACGAGAACCCAACTGAGCATGACCTATCTCATTGGCACGGTGCTTAGCGGATTGTTAATTCCCTATTCCGGGAGGAAGCTGGACCGGATCGGTTCGCGCAGGATGGCCATGCTGGCGGGTTGCGGGATGGCTGCGGCTCTAGTCTTGCTGAGTTTTTCCGGTTGGATCGGGAGTCATCTGGGAGAACCGGGGGGCGGTCTGGAGGGGATCTGTTGGTTGGGGATGATGGTCTGGGTTTCGGGAGGTTTTTTCCTCCTCCGGCTGTACGGCCAGGGATGGTTGACACTGGCCTCGCGGAACATGATCGGAAAGTGGTTCAACCGGCGTCGAGGAACGGCGACGGCGATCAATGGGTTGGCGGTGAGCATTGTTTTCTCTTTGAGCCCCTGGGTTTTTGAGCAGTTGATCCGGGAGATCGGCTGGGAGCGCTTATGGCAAATGATGGCCGCGATGGTGGTTTTGATTTTCGTGCCGCTGGCGTGGGCATTTTTCCGTGACAATCCCGAGGAATGCGGCCTGCAAATGGACGGTGGAGACGGTCGCAAATCTGGGCGCAAGCCGAACCGGGACTTGTTGATGGTGCATGAGTTTACCCTTCCGGAGGTGCTGCGGAATCGGGCTTTCTGGGTGGTGTCTCTGGCGATGACTTTGCAGGCCTTCTTTTCCACCGCCTTTACCTTCCACATCCTTTCGGTGGCAGAGGATTTACAGGTTCGCAAGGAGGCTCTCCTGGCGGCGCTGGTGCCCTCGGCCTTGGTGGCCAGTGTCTTTACGGTGGCTAGCGGCTGGCTGATTGATCGCTTTCGAATCAAATGGATGGTGGTCCTCTTCTGTGCGGGAATGCTGACGGCATCGATGGGTCTGATGGTGGCACCATCGTCGATCTGGTTGCCGCTTTTTGTGCTGGGTTCGGGTATTACCGGGGGCACCTTCATCACGGTGAGTGGCACCCTTTATCCCCGGTATTTTGGACGAAAGGCTCTGGGAGCGATTACCGGGGTGAGTATGGCGGGCCTCGTCTACGGGAGCGCGGTGGCTCCTTTTGCTTTTAGCCTGTCCCTGGATTGGACGGGAAGCTACCGGGCGGGGATTGGAGCGGTCGCCGGTTTGAGCGGTTTATTGCTGGCCTTTTCTTTTCGAGTGGATAACCCCCAACGCACCCTCG
This sequence comes from Puniceicoccaceae bacterium, assembly GCA_036822055.1. Classification (GTDB taxonomy): domain Bacteria; phylum Verrucomicrobiota; class Verrucomicrobiia; order Opitutales; family Puniceicoccaceae; genus DAISIK01. The sequence goes on along the minus strand of DAISIK010000012.1, from coordinate 12,532 downwards.
CGAGGGCGATGGAGGGGACCGATTCGCGGGGCGCGACTGTCGAAAAGTAAGGCGATCGGGTCAGGTGGGGAGACGGGTCAAAAGGGGACCTCGTCGTCGTCGATCTCGCCAGACTGAGGAGTAGCGGAGCGCTTGAGGGGAGGTCGATTGGTCGATGGGATCGGTGCGTCAGCCTCGCCTCCGCCCTCGCCTTTGGATTCGATTTTCCAGGCGTTTAAATTGACGAAGTAGCGCCCGTTCCATTCGCGTCCGCGGATGTCGAAGGAGACGGTGACCTCTTGGCCCTTCGATAAATTTTCGATGAGGGACACTTTATCCTTGAGGCACTCGAAGCTGATGTCCTGGGGGTACTTATCCTCGTCTGTGGTGATGACGAATTCCCGCTTGTTAAATCCGCTCGAGAAGGTTTGTTCCTCGAAGATTTCTTTTATCTTTCCAGAGAGCTGAAACATGACCCGACCTTGCGGTTTGAGTGCCTCGAGGTCAATAAAAGGGTGCCTGCCGTTTAGAGAGAAAGGTCGGCTGGATCATAGAAGGGCTGAGCTCCATTCATCGTGGCGACTTGCGAGCCAAGGTGAGTCGAGCGCTTGAGCAGGGCTGCCGGATCGTGGCGAAGCTCTCCGAGCATTCCGGCCACGAAAGAGGCTGTAAAGGCATCTCCGGCTCCGATGGTATCGCGAACCTCAATTTGCGGCGCCGGGGCGTAGTGGAGGGTATCCGCGTCCGGGGAGTAAAAAGCTCCCCGGGACCCAAGGGTAATGAGGATTTGCAGGGTTGGGGCGAGCTTGCGGATGGCGGCCATCGAGGTCTTAGGTTGCTCGAAGTCAAAGGCCTCTGAAGTAAGCCAGGCAACCTCATCTTCGTTGACTTTCAGGACATCGGACAGGGCCATGATATCAAGGGCGAACGGGCGGTTTTGAAAGGTGGGACGCAGGTTGAGGTCAAAAACTCTCAGCCCTTGAGTTTTGGGAAGGATTTGCCGGAGGGTTTCCTGATTTTGCGGTTGTCGTTGAGAGAGGGTACCGTAGACGACGGCGGAGGCTGACTGGAAAGCGTCGACTCCTGATCTGTCGAGGGAGATCTGATCCCAGGCGACTGGTTGAGGAAAATCATAGCTCGCATCCCCCTTTTCGGAAAGCCGGACCAGTACGTACCCGGTTGGCCAGGTGGGGTGCTCCCGGACGAGTTCGAGTTGAACGCCGGAGGCATGAATTCGTTCACGAGCCAGTTCGCCGAGAAGATCCCGACCAAGTGTCGTAGCAAGGGCGGTGGGTACCTTGAAGCGGACGAGATGGTGCGCGACGTTATAGGGGGCGCCGCCGACGAAGAGGCCGTGGGGGAGACAGTCCCAGAGGGTTTCTCCGAAGCAAATAACATTGGGTTCTCGGTGATCCACTAGAAGAGAGTTAGTCGGCTTGAAATGAGGAGGCAACCATCTATCGGGCGTGAGAAAATGGGACGATGAGGGGGGCAAATGCAGCTTCAGCCAAATTGGGACGGTTCTTCAGGCAGGAAGTCGCCAATCGATGAGCTCGACCCGGATTTCTTCCCGGTTTGACCAAAAGTTTTTTTTGAGACGCACTGCGCATACGATCGGACAACGCTCTGGGGGAGGATTGGGGGCCCCATTCCAAGCGACCAGAGAGTGCTCCTGATGGGCAATTTCCGGGATAGAAGCGCGGAGGTGATTTTTTCCGAAAGGCCTGACGTTTCGAAGCCCGTCTTCAAGGGCGATGGCGAAGACGGGCTCCGGGTTCCCCTTGCCGTAGGGTTTGAGTTTTTCGAGAAAATCAAGAAGGCCGAAATCGAGTTGAGGCGGAGCGACCCAACTGGAAATGGCGAGGGATGGCTCGGGTGGGCTCCCTCCGAGTACGCACCGAGAAGCGGCTTTGAAACTCTCCGAGAAAGCGTCGATCCGGTCAGATTCGACTGTCATCCCAATGGCTGCCGGGTGTCCTCCCCATCGAGCAGGCTGTTCCTCGCACGATTGCAGAATTTGTACCAGATTAACGCCGTCGGGAGAACGCCCGGAACCTTTGAAGACGTCCCCGTCCCTGCCCAGGATCAAGCAAGGGCGGTGGAAGCGGTTGGTGAAACGCCCGGCCACAATTCCTACAATACCGTGGTGCCAATCGTCTTGATGAGCGATCAGCCCGCAATCTCCAGAAGCTATCTGGGAGATAAGGATGGCTTCAGCTTCAGCGCTACAGCGTTGCTCGATTTGCTGGCGTTGTTGATTCAACTCATTGAGGGCATCCGCAAGTTCCAAGGACTGCTGTTCTGATGGGGTTAACAGTAGTTCTAGGGGCACTGTGGCATCGCCGAGCCTCCCTCCAGCGTTGAGCCGGGGAGCAAGGCGGAAGGCAAGATCCTCGGCATCCAGACCACGGGATGGATCGAGGCCGGATACCTTGATGAGGGCGCGTAGTCCTTGAATATCGGTACGAGCAAGACGTTGTAATCCGGTCGAGACAAGGATCCGGTTTTCATGTTGGAGGGGAACAAGATCGGCAACTGTACCGAGGGTGGCAAATTGAAGAAAGTGGCCCAGGTTGAGTTGAGCTTGCCGCGCATCGTCCCTTCGCTTGAGGACTCGTTTGACTGCCTGGGTGATTTTAAAAACGAGACCGGCTGTGCAAAAACCTTTTGCTTGTTCCGGGCTCTCCATTGCGTGCGGATTGATCAAGTGTTGATGGGGAGCTAAATCCGAAAGCTGACCCCCTTCCGGCTGGTGATGATCTACAATAAATGTTTCCAACGTTGGGGGGAGAAGCTCATTGAGAACCGCTATAGAATTTGTCCCACAGTCGAGGGCTACGAAGGTGTCGAAAGGATCACCGGCAATTGCCTCCTTGAGACCTTGGTGGGTGATGCCATAGCCGTGACGGAACCGGTTTGGAATGAAAACACGACAAGTTTTCCCGAGGGTTTGGAGCAGGATGGAGAGCTGGCAGGAGGCGGTGATTCCGTCGACATCATAATCCCCGTAGACGAGAAATGATGAACCTTGCTGAACGAGGTAGTTGGCGAATAAGGGGATGCCAGGGATCGAGGAAGCCGGCATCAGGTTGTTTAGATTGGGGTCGAGAAAAGCAGCTTTGTCCATCTCCGAATTTAGCCCCAGGGGCTCAAGGATATGGGCTAAAAGGGATTCGTAGAAGAGTTTTGAGTCCCCTGGGGAAGAGGCTGGTAGGGGTAAGGTAGGAAACTGCCAAATCATTTAATTAAAAAATCTTCTTGAAATAAAACACGTGATGTACAATTTACGAAGTTCTGTATGAGTATTGAAAAAGAAATCGAAAAGATCGAAAAGGAAAAGCAGAAGCTTGATCAGCTCAAAGCCGAGCTCCTCAAAACTGTTGAAGAGCAGGAGAATGAAAGGCGGGGCATCCAGTCGATGATTGAACAAGGTGGCTTCGGAAGTCCTCAGCGCCTCGCCGACAAGCTTGTCGAATTGTTTGGGGTGAAGGTGACTCAGGCAGAGAGAAATGGTTCTCGCCGCTCAAGAACTACAATCACACCGGCGATTCGCGATGGTGTCAAGGCGGCACTCAGCCAGGGCGAACGTCGCCGGGATGTGGCCGAGCAGTTCGAAGTAAGCTACCAGACCGTCCTTAACATCGGCCGGGGCAGGTACGATCACCTCTGATCAGGAAGCTCCTTCCACAGATCTCAAGCAGAGCCGTTCTCGAGGGAACGGCTTTTTTTTGTCCTTAGAGCAAAGATGTAAGGGAGGATGATTGCAAAATAGGAGAGGGCTCCCAAGCCGATAAAAAAGAACAAGTCAAAGGCGAGTTGCAAACGATCGGCGAACGAATGAAAAGGGCTCGCAGGCTGGAGACTTGGAAGGGCAAAAAGTCGCAGGGCAAGGAAAAGGATTAGGGAAGTTCCCGTAAAAACCAGGGTCTTCGAAAGGGGGAAGAGCGGGATAGTTTGCTGCTCTCCTGGCAGTTTGAGCGATCGGTGGAGGGCCCTGAGGAGGAGTATAGCCTGGATAGTTGAAGCAATCGCACTGGCGGCAGCGAGACCGTGGGCACCAAGAGGCCCAATCAAAAATAGACAGAAGGCGAGGTGGACAAAAAAGTTCCAAGTTGCGATCTTCAGGGGAGCCCTCATGTTCGAGACAGCATGGAGGCCTTTGATGGTGAAGGTTGCGACGGCGTAGGCCGGTAGAGCGAGGGCGTAAATGGATAAAAGCTCAGCGGTGACCAGAACATCGTCCGGAGAGAAAATTCCGTGTTGAAATAGAGTGGTGAGGATCGGGGTGGATAAGGCGGCGAGTCCTGCGGCAGCTGGCAAAGTGATGAGTAGGATACGGCCAAGTCCTTGATTAAAGGAGCGACGCACTCCGAGTAGATCGTTGGAGGCCGCCGACCGGCTAAGGGCCGGGAAGTAAACCGTGGTGATGGCTATGGCATAGAGACCGAGGGGAAGTTCTATCAGTCGAGTGGCGAGATAGAGATACGTAACCGTGGCGCTACCGATGGCAAAGCCAAGCATTCTGCCGACCAGAAGATTAATCTGGGCGACGGCTGCGCCCCAGAAACCGGGAACGAATAGATTCCAAACCTTTTCCGTGTAGGAGTCTTTGTTGAAGTCAAAACGAAACCTCCAACCTCGCCGCCAAATGTCAAAAAAGGTCGCTCCAAGTTGAAGTAAGCCACCGATGAGGACGGAGCCACAGAGAATCCAACCGGCGGTTTGGGAGACCTCGCCTGCTGGATTGGACGGGAGCCAAAGGATTGAGATAAAGGCCCCTAGAATGATGGCGAGATTTAGCAGGACCGGAGTGAAGGCGGGTACGGCAAATGCCCCGAGCAGATTGAGACCTGCTGTGAGAAGGGCGGCGAGGCAGACGGGAAGGATGTAGGCGAAGACAACGGTGCTGTAAGCAAAAGCGAGGTGGAGGCGGTGATCCGGAGGGGTGAGGAGGAGGCCGAGGAAAAAGACTAGCTCTCCAACCAAAAAAATGACCAAGAGGGCGACGGCCAGCCTAAGGCAGAGCTTCGAGAGAAGTGAACCCATCGAGTCAAACCCTCCCGAATTTTGAGCCTGGGCGAGCACGGGCATAGCTGCGGAGGAGAGGGCGCCCTCGCCGAGAAGGCGGCGGAAGAGGTTGGGCAGAGTGAAAGCTATGATGAAAGCGGCGTGGACCTTTGAGGAGCCAAGGATCGCATAGAGTAGACCGTCACGGGCCAGTCCAAGAATCCGGGATAGGAAGGTGAGTCCGGAAACCGTAACAATGTTGATCCAGTTTTTGTGCATGACTTTAGGATCTATGGTGCGCTATGGTATGAGTCGTTCGAGCGAATAAATAAGGATTTTCTAATGGCATTGATTGATAAACTCACCGAGCGGCTGAAGCGGCATCCCAAGCGGATCGTATTTCCGGAGGGCAGTGACCCACGGATAATTCAGGCTGCCCGACTATTTGCCTCGAAGCGTTTAGGGGTGCCGGTGCTCCTCGGCGAAAGGGCCGAGATCAAAAGCAATGCGCACAAGCTCGGTATTGACCTTGAAAACATCCGGATTCTCGAACCCAAGCGGAGCGAGGATTACGAAGAATTCAAAACCCAGTTCACAGGACTGAGGCGTTTCAAGGGACTGTCGGATCGGGAAATGGAGGCCTTCATCGCCGATCCCAACTTTTATGCGGCTCTGATGTTGTGGAACCGGCGGGTTGAGGGGATCGTCGCTGGAGCAACGACTACGGCGTCCAGTGCCCTGAGACCCTTGTTGAAGATCATTCCCTTGCAGACGGGCGTCAAGACCGTTTCATCGCTGCAGATTGTGGACTTTGACGACATCGGTGATGGACGTGAGGAGCTGTTTTTGACGGACTGTGCGGTGATTCCGGATCCATCGATTGAGCAGCTCGCCGACATGGCGATCACCGCAGCTGCCATGCGAGCGCATTTAACGGCGAACCGGCCCCGGGTGGCGTTTCTCTCTTACACAACTAAGTCAAGATTATCGCGCAACCCGACGGTGTTGAAAATGAAAGCCGCTACTGATTTGGCGATTCAGAAGGCCAAGACATTGGGGATCGAGGCGGATTTCGATGGCGAAATGCAGGTCGATGCGGCCCTTGATCCGGGCACAGCCCGGTTGAAGGAGGTCAAGTCGACGGTCGCTGGAAGGGCGAATATCCTGGTCTTTCCCGACCTCCACGCTGGTAACATTGCGGCAAAGATGGTCCACTACGCTGCGGGTGTACGCACTTACGGGCCCATTTTGACGGGTTTGAGCATGCCTGCTGCTGAAATCAGCCGTGGTTCAAGTGCTCACGATATTCTTGGAACCGCGATCCTGGTTTGCTGCCAGGCGATTGATCCAGACCTTCTCTATCCTTTGGCCGGAGACGGGGGCGACTCGGGGGAATGAGTGCTCCAGAACGAGAGCCGAGTGGGACCGATTTTGGATTGGTCTCGAGATCTCCCTATGCAGAAGAGGGAGAGGAGATTCTGGAGGGTCCTCGCAACAGCACGACGAAAAGGATCTTTGTTGCGGCGACGCGCCAGAATCAGGGCAAGACAACGACCTGTCTGGGCCTTTACGGTGCAATGCGTCGTTTGAGCCAGAGCGTGGGATTCATCAAGCCAATCGGGCAGCGTTTTGTTGAAGTAGACGGGCAAAAAATAGACGAAGATTCCCTGTTGTTGGACTCTGTTTACGATTTGGCGGCGCCGATTGGCTCGACTAGTCCAGTAGCTATCGACTCAACTTTTACTCGACGCTACCTAAAGAATCCAGACGGGCAACGGCAAATATTGGTGGATCAGATCTGCCGAGGATTTGATCGGGCTGCTTTCCATAAAGACTACATCATCATTGAGGGGAGCGGGCACGCCGGAGTTGGTTCAGTTTTTGATTTGTCCAATGCGGCGGTGGCAAAGCTGCTCGGTGCGAAGGCGATCATTGTTTCGGAAGGCGGAATCGGTCAGCCAGTAGATGAGATTGTGGTGAACAAGTCCCTCTTCGATAAGTTTGAAGTCGAGATCATTGGGGCGATTCTCAACAAGGTAGTCCCGGAGAAGATGGATTTGGTGCGCGAATACGCCGGCATTGGTTTGGAGCGGCACGGTATTCCGTTGCTTGGGGTGCTCCCTTTGAGGAAGCGGCTGCAGGCACCGAGTTTTGGTCAAATTGTGAGCGAGATCGGGGGGAGATGGCTGAATGGTCGGGACCGCGGGCGCCGGGAGAGAATCCTCCGGGTGGTGATTGGAGCGATGACGGCGAAGGGCGTCGTGGATTATCTCCAGCCGGGGGTACTGATCATCACTCCCGGGGACCGTGAAGACATTCTCTTTTCGGCCATTGCAAGTGCTGGAATCTCCGGCCAGAAGGTAGTCTCTGGCATCGTGTTAACCCGGAATATTCTGCCTCACCCAAAACTGATGGAATTGATCACCCAGACGGATATTCCGGTGGTGATCTCTCACGAGGAGAGCTTTACGGTTGCCACCGCCATCAATAATTTGACGGTGAAGACCCAGCCAGACGACACGGACAAGATCCCGATAATCCGCGAATTAGTGGAGGAAAACATCGACCTCGAGACAATCCAGGCGGCGTTTGTCTAGGATCCAGGCTTGATCGTTTAGGTCAATTTTCTCGAAACGAGCGCGGTTTGCCCGCGGGAAATGCACCGATAACCAGCATGGGAGACCAGTCATTGAGCGTCGGATTGCCATCGAATTTGGGAAGGTTCACTCCTCCCAAGAAACGGAGCCAGCAAAAGTGGGGTCAAATATGAACCCGGAAAAACCACCATGCCAGAACCCCTGTTGGAGGAGTACTCAGCGAAGGAGGATCCTGCCGAGGAGGGAAAGAGAGATGACGAGACCGAAGAGGGCAAGGGCTCTCTTTTCTTCAGCGGTCAGGCGCAACAGGGGCGGGGTGATGCTTGATTTTTTCTGGGGGTCGTTCTTTGCCATGATGCGCAATCAACTGTGAAAATTCGGAGTCGGTGGCAGTTCACGGTTTCAAGCTTTAAGAGGAGGGAGTGGGCATCGGTTGGGAAGTGTCGTTATTATCGACGGTTTTCTGGAGACGGGGTTTGATTGGTTGGCAAGGATTGCCGGAGCAAATCATTTTTTCCGGCATGGAGCCAGTGACAATCGAACCAGCGGCGATGACTGCGAAAGCGCCGATGTGGACGTTGGGGGCGAGGAAAGATTGGGCGCCGACCCAGGAGCCATCTTCAATGATGATCTGTCCATTACGGTACGGAAAATCTGGCAGGCGGTAGTCGTGATTGCCGCCGCAGAGGAAGGCCCGCTGCGAGATGCAGCAATGGGAACCAATACGGCACGGCTCGAAATTGAGGATGAAAACCTCTTCGCCGATCCAGGAAAAATGACCAACGGAAAGTTTCCACGGAAAGTGGATGTTGACGCGCGGTTTGATGACCACCCCTTGTCCAATCTGAGCTCCAAAAAGGCGGAGAAGGAAGGTTTTAAACCGGTTTGGCCAAGGCAGGGGGGAGAGGAAGAAGAAGCACTTAAGGAGGTACCAGACGGCTTCGACACTACGGGACCGTCCGCGGTTGAGACCTTTGGATGGGTCGAAGAGGTCGAGGCGTTGGAGAGAATTCACTGGTGGCAATAGGAAATGACTGATTTGGGGAGGGCTGATCAACCATATTGCTGGCAAAGGTCGTCAACGCTTTTGGCGATGGCCGACCATTGATAGTCCCGCTGAACGAGACTTCTCCCGATTTCCCCGCGTTGACGCCGTTCCTGATCGCTGGCGCGGAGGGCGGATTCGAGACACTGGCGGAGGGAATCGACCGAGGGTTTGGCTTCCCAGGCACCCCCAGCGGCGGTCAGTTCGGGGAAATTACACTCGTCCGTCTGCATCACCGGCAGCCCGTAGCTGGCGGCTTCGAGGACCGCCATGGGGAATCCCTCGGAGCGCGAGGGCAGGACAAAGCAATCGCCGGAGCGAAAGGCGGCCTCCTTGGTTTCGCCGAAGACCGAGCCATGGAAAGAGACGGTATCGGCGAGTCCCAAGTGCTGCACAATGGCCTCGACCTCAGCGCGATGGCCCCCCTCGTCGGGCCCAAAGACCGCGATCTCCCAGTTGCGGACAAGATCCTGATCCAGGCCGGACCAAGCTCCGAACAACAGATCAAGTCCCTTTTTGGGATGTATCCGGGAAAGGAATACCAGCCGTTTGGGGCGCTTACGGGGAAAGAGGTTGACCAAGCGATTCACCTCGTCCTCAGAGCGCTCGGGAGGCAAATGAACTCCATTGGGCAGTACCTCAACCGGGGCAGTGACGCCAAACGCTTTTGCCTGGGAAGCCTCCTTGGCCGAGACCGCTCGCCACCAAGCAACATGGCGGAAATTGGCATCCTCAAAGAGCCAGTGGGCAAGACGCTTTTTTAATTTGGATCGGGCGAGGATCCAAGGGTCAAAGAAGCCCTGAATGTGGTACACCAAAGGCTTTTGGCGTTGCCGAGTGAGGCGCCCGATTAGGAAATTCGGATACACGTAGAAGCCGTGTCCGTGAACTACTGAGGTTTGCCGAATCACATTCTTTACCTCCGCTTCCATTTTGGGGGCAAAAAAGGCCTTGGTAGGACCCTTTCGAACGAACTGATGGACACCCTCCCAGGTGTTGTCGAATGTAGGATCGCGTGTTGTGAGGAGAACGGACGCGACGCCTGTTTTGCGAAACCCCTCGTGGAGTCCAAGGGCGGACCCGCCGAGCCCGGCTCCTTGGAGCGGTTCGAGGGATTGGGTGAAGTGGAGGTGCATGGGGGGGCGGCCTGGGGCGAAAGGCTGTATGCGATAGGCTGGAGGATGAAAGTCTAACCAAGCACAAGATACAAAAAACAAGGCACTTGAGTCATTTCGACTCACTAAGCAAAAGCATCATGATGCCACTACATGAGGACTACCATTACCCTGGAAGCTGATGTCGAGGAAAAAGCGAAGCCTGCGATGCAAACGACAGGAGTGAACTTCAAGACTTTGATTAACGAAGCCCTGAGATGCGGGATTGCAGAGATTAAGAAGCCAAGGGAATCTCGGGCTTTTAAGACAGAGTCCCGCCCCCTTGGTCTCAAAAATGGATTCAATTACGACAATCTAGCTGAGCTGCTCGCCCAAACGGAGCAGGAGGACTTTCGTTGATTTTTCCGGATGCCAACCTTCTGCTTTATGCAGAAGATGCTGGTTCGCGGCATCAAAAACCAGCTCGACTCTGGTGGGATACCGCTCTCAGTGGCACGACACCGGTTTTTCTGTGCTGGGAAGTCATCAACGCCTTACTGCGGATTGGAACCAACCCCCGCATCCATGAGTTTCCGCTCAGTGTTGAGGAGGGAACTTCTCGTGTTACGAGCTGGCTGGTCCAGCCATTCGTTCGAATCATCCATCCTCTGCGGAATCATTGGCAGTATTACGCACAAATTTTAAACGAGGCTTAGGC
>DAISIK010000012.1:0-1992 GCA_036822055.1 Puniceicoccaceae bacterium | reverse complement strand
GCTATCATTTCGGGCATTTTTGCCCGGGGGAAAATCATGTCGTAAAAGTGTTTTGGAATAAGCCATTCCGCACTTTGTCCGGGAAGAATTTTTGCTAGAGCCCGTGACCATTTTAGTTTGGGGCTCGCAGATGATCGGGCCAGCCGGGAGGAGACCTCGATGGACGGAAATCGCATGATTGTATCGACGGCGAGCGCCACCCCAGGGAGGATACAGTCGTCGACAACGATGATTCCGCCGCGTTTCAGAAGACGGTGGGCAAAGCAAAGGTCCAGCAGAGTATGGTCAAATGAGTGCCATCCATCTATGAATGCAAAGTCGAAGGTTCCTGATTCAGATCTGCACAGATCCGGTAAGGCGGTTTCGGAGCCTTCGGTTCGTAAGGCAACACCGGTGAATCCGACTTCCTAGATCAGTTTTCGTCCGGCACTTTTGTGTTCGGTGTCTTGGTGGGGATCGATAACAAGCTGCTTTGCCAGGGGATAATGGTTTTGCAAAACCTCGAGAATTGCGAAGGTGCTGATCCCGAAGGCGCAACCGATCTCGAGGGTTTTGGATACCGGTCCAAGATTGAGGAGGGTTTCCTGCAAAAAGCATATTCATTTTCGTCGATATGGGAGTGGGGCTGAATCAGTTCCCCATTGGCGAAAATGATTTCTCCCGATTCAAAGAGGTTTTTGACGAGCGGATGCAACTGCGGTATTTAGTTTTCTGGAAGTGCGTGACTGCGTTGGTTTTTGCGGCTTAATACAGCGAGATTCACGGATTGGATCGCATGTTTAGCAAAGTTGTCGCAGCCCCAACGCGAAATGATCTCAATCGACCGACGGCCCATTTGTAGTGCTTTTTCAGGCTCGGCGGTGATTGAGTGAAGATGGCCGACGAGCTCGGATGGGGAATGGGGATCAAAGAGATACCCATTGCAACCGTCTTCCACCAAGTCCTCAGCGCAGCCAGCGGTGCGGCTGACGATGACCGGGAGTCCGCAAGCCATCGCCTCATTGACAACGAGACCCCACTCCTCCCAAAGGCTCGGCAGGACAAATGCGGCGGCGAGGGCGTAGAAAACCGGGTTTTCCTGAATTTGACGGAATCCCATGAAATAGACAGCAGGATGCCCGGAATCCGGGTTGGAATTTGCTACGCATCCAAATTCTTGGGACGCGGTGCTTGCTGGAGGTTGATCGACAACGTGAAGGGACAATTCCCTACAAAGGTTTTTCAGAGACTCTTCTTCCGGTCCACTTCCAACGAAAACGAGGGATTTCACCGGCAGGAGATGCTGGTACGCTTCAATGTATTTGCTATAGGCGTAAAGGAGTACTTGAAGGTTTTTTTTGGTGACGAAGCGGCCAAGACTCAGGAAGTATTCCGGGGGAAGCCTGAATTGAGCTCTAATCAGACCCGCCTCTTTCAGGACTCGGGCAGTCGCGGTCTCAAAGTAGCGGTTATCCACCGCATCGTATCCACTAAGGATTTTTTCGGGAGGAAGTCCAAGGTTGGCGAAATGGCGTTGATGGGGGGTTCCTCCGACCAAGGCAGCGTCAAATTGTCGAACTATCCGGCGCTTGATCCATCGTTTCCAGCCAGTAGCCTGTTCGGTACCGGCATGACTCTCATTCATCATGACGGTTTTTAGTCCGGCACGTTTAGCGGCAGCAAAAAGCGCCGTTGAGGTTCCCGGGGCGTAGCTTGGCAGTAGGGCGACTTTGATCTCATACTGTTTGAAAAGCCGAACTGCTTTACGGTATACCTCGACTGGGGAGACCTGTTCGACAGTGCCCTCTAGAAGCGTGACCAAGCCGGTACAGGTTTCCCCTTCTTCAACCCACTGATAGGTTGAAGTATCAGCAGCGATTTGAACCGGAACCACCTCAAATGGGGCCAGCTTCTGGAGAGAACGAACCCGCGCGTGGTGGTAAGGCCCGAATTGAGGGAAAACGATGGCGACCTTCAAGATTCGGAGTATTTCGAGGGGAAGCGGAAGTTGGG
>DAISIK010000011.1:0-71997 GCA_036822055.1 Puniceicoccaceae bacterium | reverse complement strand
TAATGGCGCTTCGATAAACCTCGTCATCTCCGCTGCTGTCGCGTAATCCTGATCCATGAGTGTGAAGATCGGAAGCAAGAATAGCAACATCTTCTGCGTCCTCAGCCACGTCGACACGATGGTGGATTCCCTACCGGCGGCTCTTCCGCTCCCCGGGGGGACGGAAGATGAATTAGAACCGATTTCCGGGAATTGGACAACTACGCTGACAGGGAGGGTGGCCGATGCGGTGGGACTATAGTCTGGAAGCCTGGAGGCACTTTATGGGCAGTGGTGGCTCGGGTTAGGGCCAGGGTTTAGGGCCTTTGGAGCCTCAAAGATTGGGCGTCGAGGTAGTCTTGGAGGAGGATGGTGGCGGCGCGGGAGTCGAGGATGCCGGAGGCTCGGGTTTTTCGGAGTTCCTTGAGGGACATGGTTTGACCAGCGGTTTTCGAGGTCAGGCGCTCGTCTATGCGGTGGACGGGGAGGGCGAAGCGTTTTTCAAGAAGGGTGATGAAGGCGTCGACCTCCTGGGCTTTGAAGCCAACGGAGCCGTTCATGTTGAGGGGGTAGCCGATGACCAGATCGGTGATGCGTCGCTCGGTGATGAGGCGGCCGATCTGTTCGAGGCGCTGGACCTTTTTCGGGGCAATGGCGGCGGGCAGTGGGGTGGCGATGCCGAGTTCGTCACCGTAGCTCAGGCCGATGCGTTTTTCTCCGTAGTCGATACCGAGGAAGCGGGACATCGGCTAGAGGTGTTGTTGCCAAGCTGGAAGGGAGCCCATTGTTTTGACAGCGGCTTTGATCTTTTCGGCCTCCTCGCGGCGGCAGACGAGGGTGGCATCCTCGGTTTCCACGACGATGAGGTCCTCAACACCAACGAGGACGAGGGCGCGGTCGGTGTGGTTGATGACGAGGTTATTTTTCGAGGTTTGGAGGACAGCTTTACCCTCGGTATGATTACCTTCGGGATCGGGCGGCAAGTGGCGGGCGAGGGCTGGCCAGGAGCCGAGATCGTCCCAGTCAAAGGTGGACTCAATCATGGCGACGTTATCGGCTTTTTGCATGACCGCGTAGTCGATGGAGATTTTTTCGAGCTGTGGATAAAGGGCCTCGAGGGTGGATTGGAAATCGCCGCCGTCGTTCAGGGAAGTGCCGATTTGATCAAGGGTGGTAGCGAGGTCTGGCAGGTAGCGGCGGATGGCTTGGTCGATGGTGGGAACGCTCCAGAAGAACATTCCGGCATTCCAGAAAAAGCCGCCTTTTTCGAGGTAGGCGGTGGCAGTGGGCAGGTCGGGTTTTTCGACAAATCGTTTGACCTGGAAGGCGTGCTCTGGATCGGAGGGGAGGGGTTGACCGCGCTCAATATAACCGTAGCCAGTGGCAGGGAACTCGGGACGAATGCCAATGGTGCAGATGACGGTGGCCTTGGAGGCCACGGTGAAGGCCCGTTCGAGGCAGGCCTGAAAGTTGGCGTGATCGGTGATGAGGTGATCTGCCGGAAGCATGGCAAAGACGGCCTCGGGATTACGGGACTTGACGAGGAGAGTGGCGAGGCCAACGGCTGCGGCTGTATCTCTGCCAATCGGCTCAGCAATGATGTTGGCGGGGGGGAGCTGGGGGAGGCAGTGCTGAACGCCGGAGACCTGTTCGCGGTTGGTGATGATGAGGATATTGGAGCGTGGAACGATTGAACCAAAACGTTCGATGGTTTGGGTAAGCATCGGTTGGGATCCGAGGATGGGGAGTAGGTGCTTGGGTCGGGCATTTCGGCTTTGAGGCCAGAATCTTTCGCCTTTTCCTCCTGCCATGATGACAATGAAACGTTCTCGGGGTTTGGTATCCATGGGTGCTGACTATTTGGGTTAGGGAGGATGAGTCAGTCGATAAATTTCTGCACAATGGGGATGCGCCGCCCGACGCCAAAAGCGAGGGGAGTGACCTTGAGGCCGGGAGCGGCTTGTTTTCGCTTGTATTCATTGCGGTCGACCTTGCGGCAGACCTCATGGACGGTGCCGGGATCGAAGCCAGCTTTAATGATGGCGGCTCGGGATTGGTGTTGCTCGACATAGAGTTCGAGGATGCGGTCGAGAGTGGGGTAGGGGGGAAGGCTGTCTTCGTCTTTTTGATCGGGGCGCAGTTCGGCAGAGGGCGGTTTGGTGATGGTGCGCGGAGGGATGCGAAGTTGGCTGCGGTTGAGGTGGTGGGCGAGATCGAAGACGAGGGTTTTGGGGAGGTCCGAGATAACGGCGAGACCGCCAGCCATATCCCCGTAGAGGGTGCAGTAGCCAACCGCGATTTCGCTCTTGTTCCCGGTGGTGAGGAGGAGGCGTCCGAATTTATTGGAGAGGGCCATGAGGAGGAGACCGCGTGAGCGGGCCTGAATATTTTCCTCGGTAACATCGACGGGAAGGCCTTGGAAAAGGGGGCTAAGGGTTTGCTCTGCGGCCTCGACGAGGGGGTGAATGGGAAGAGTCTGAAAATCGATTCCGAGGTATCTGGCGAGGGCGGCGGCATCCTCCAGACTGTGGGAGCTGGAGATCGCGGACGGCAGGGCTACCCCGAGAACGTTTTCCGGGCCGAGGGCATCGGCCGCCAGAGCAGCAGTGACGGCGCTATCGATACCTCCGCTCAAGCCCAGGACGGCTTGGGAGAAACCGCTCTTTTCGGCATAGTCACGAAGACCGAGGACGAGGGCGCGGTGGACTTCCTCGAGGGGGTCTGGAGAGGGCTCGTTGACCGGGTTGAGGTTATGGAGATCAACGGTGCCGAGGTAGGTCTCAAAGGTTGGGGCCTGCCAGAGAATTTGCCCATTGGCAGCGGTAATGGTGCTCCGGCCGTCAAAGATCAGCTCATCGTTCCCTCCGACGAGATTGACGTATACGACGGGACAACTGCAACGCTGGGCGGCCCGGGCAACCCGTTGTTGACGAAGGTTGGTCTTGCCGCGATGCCAGGGACTGGCTGAAGCGTTGATGAGGAGATCAAGGTCGAGTTGGGCAAGGGCGTCGAGGGGATCGGCTTGGCCGTGGTGGAAGCGGGCCGCCTCTTCGTGCCAAAGGTCTTCGCAGATGGTGAGGCCCAGGCGAGCGCCCTGATCTTCGACGACGAGGCTCGACGGGGAAGGGACGAAGTAGCGGTCTTCGTCAAAAACATCGTAATTGGGAAGGAGGCACTTCCGGGCAACCTGCTCGATGCGTCCGTTTCGGCAGAAGGCGAGGGCGTTGTAGAGGGCCGGGTTGGTGGACTGGGAATCGAGCTCGGGAAAGCCGAGGATGGCTGGGGTGGAATGGGTCAGTTGGGCAATTTCCTGAAGGGCTTCGGCACATGCCTGGAGGAAGCGAGGCCGGAGGAGGAGATCGCGGGGCGGGTAGCCGGAGATGGCCAGCTCGGGGAAGATGACAAGGGTAGAACCCTGGTCGACCAACTGATGGTAGGCGTCCTTGATGAGGCGGAGGTTACCGGGCAGGTCTCCGACGATGGTGTTGATTTGAGCGATGCCAATTTTCATCTGTGTTGGGTAGAATCCGACAAAGATGCCCGGAGATCAACCATGGGCAAAAGTGATCGATTCGATCCGGCGGGCACCCGCTCTCCAGAGACCTCGGGCGGCTGATTCAAGGGTGGCCCCGGTGGTTTGAACATCGTCGACGAGGATGAGGCGGGAGCCGAGGATGGAGGGGTCGTTCGGGGGTGGGCAATGAAAGGCGCGGCGGACATTGTGGAAGCGTTCGGCTCGACTGCGGGCTGTTTGGGTAGGGGTTTCCCGGATACGGTGAAGGAGCTGGGTAAGCTGGAGTTGATGGCCGGGTCGCTGGCGAAGGATTTCCCGGGCGAGAACCTCGGCCTGATTGAAGCCGCGTTGGCGGTATCTGGCGGGGGCGAGGGGGATGGGGACGAGAATGCCGTTGGTGAGGATGGGGTGAAGCTCTGGATTGGAAAGGAGAATGCGGACGAGGTCTGGAACGATCCAGAGCCGTCCTTGATACTTGAACTGGTGGATGAGATGGCGGGCGACCGGGTTGAGGATGACAGCGGCTCGAGAGCGGAGAATTCGGGAAGGCGGTCGGCTATTTCGACAGTCTTCGCAGATTTGCCCTGAGGGGAGACCAGGCAAGGATTTGCCGCAGTGGTGGCAAAGGGGAGGGTTGAGGGAAACAAGGTGAGTTTGAATCTCCGGGGCGAGATGGTGAAAGGGTCCCCGGGGACTGATGGGTTGATTGGTGACCTCGCAAGTGCGGGGATAGAGCAGGTCTCCGAAACGCTCGAGGAGGAGGTGAAGCAGTCTGGCCACGCGGGTGCTATCGAGGGTAGAAAACCCGCTCGAGGGAGAGGCCTTGAGCAGGGGCAGTGGCGACCTCGGTGGTTCTTTGGCAACTGGCAAGAATCTCGCCGATTTCTGCCGGCAGCAGCTTCCCCCGAGCGACCTGAAGAAGAGCCCCGGCCATGCTGCGGACCTGCTTGTAGAGGAAGCCGGATCCCTCGACGAGGTAGTGGATGCGCTCCCCATGGTAGAAGACGACGGAGCGGGTGATGGTTTTCACGGGATTTTCCTCCTGGGTGCTGGAGACGGCAAAGCCGGTGAAATCGTGGGTTCCAAGGAATTGTTTGGCTGCTTCCTGAAGGAGTTCGGTTTGAAAGGGGCGCCCGCCGTGAGAGTGGTAGTAGCGGGTTTCAAAGGGGGGAGCAAAGTGGCGATGGATGCGGTAGACGTAGCGCTTACCAAGGGCCGAGAACCTGGCGCTGAAGTCTGGGCTGGCTTCTGCGACACTGAGAATGCGGATGGAAGAGGGAAGGCGTGAATTGAGGGCGCGGAGGAGGGTATCCGTTCCATGGGGCCAAAGGCCGGGAAAATGAAAGACCTGGCCACGGGCGTGGACGCCAGAGTCGGTGCGCCCGGCGCCAACAATGCGTTGGGGACGATCGAGGCAATGGGCGAGGGAGGTCTCGATGAGGTCTTGAATGGTCTGGCCGCCTCGCTGGCTTTGCCAGCCGTTGAAGTCGGTGCCGTCGTAGGCTACGACGCATTTCCAGCGGGGTAGTGGAGGCGGGGGTTCTTGAAGCGGATGGCTGGGGAGAAAATCAGGCATCCGGGCTGGTGGGCTGGGCTCTGAAGGGACCGGGGGTAGCAATCACTTGTCCTTGAACTCGGTCACCAAAGCGGAAAGGGTACTCTTTGCGTCCCCGAAGATCATGCGGGTATTGGGGCGGAAGAAGAGTGAATTCTGGAGGCCGGAAAAGCCAGTGCCCTTACCCCTTTTCAGGCAGAAAACAGTTTTGGCTTCGTGGACGTTGATGATCGGCATTCCGTAAATGGGGCTGCTCTGATCGTCGGCGGCGGCCGGGTTGACGACGTCGTTGGCTCCAACGACGATGGCAACATCGACAAGGCTAATGGTGGGGTTCACATCATCCATCTCAACGAGTTGGTCGTAATCGACATCGGCCTCGGCGAGGAGGACGTTCATGTGCCCGGGCATCCGACCTGCGACGGGGTGGATGGCGAAGCGAACCTCGCAGCCGTTGGCGACGAGGGCATCGCTGAGTTCCTTGACGGCATGCTGGGCCTGGGCGACGGCCATGCCGTAACCGGGGACAAAAATAACGTTCTCGGCGGCTTCGAGGAGGTAGTAGGCATCTTCGACGGAGATGGCCTTCATTTCTCCGGAAGCTTCTGATCCGCCCGCGCTCGAGGTGGTACCTCCGAAGCCCCCGAGGAGTACGTTGACGAGGGAGCGGTTCATGGCCTTGCACATGATAACCGTGAGGATGAGCCCACTGGCCCCGACCAGGCAACCAGCGACGACGAGAACCTGGTTGTTGATGGCAAATCCGGCGGCAGCGGCAGCGAGGCCGGAGAGGGAATTGAGGAGGGCAATGACGACTGGCATGTCTCCCCCGCCGATGGGCAAGGTGCCGGTGACGCCGAAAGCGAGGGCTGCGACGAGAATGACGATGAAGAGGAGAACCGAGACAGTCGCATTCGGGACGAAAATGAAGAGGAGCAGGGCAGCGATTGATCCGGCGATCAAGCCGAAATTGACCTGGCGCTGGGAGGGGAAGGTGAGGGGGGCACCAGCCAGTTTTTCGGAGAGCTTGCCGAAGGCGACCCCGGAGCCCGTGAAGGTGACGCCGCCAATCAGCGTAGCGAGGCCGATGGAGAGGAGTCCAGCATTGCTGGAATACCCAAAGGCGCGGACGTACTCGGCCCATCCGACGAGAAGGGAGGCACCGCCGCCGAACCCGTTGAAAAGGGCGACCAGTTCGGGCATGCCGGTCATTTCAACCCGTTTTGCCCAGACTACCCCAATGGCTGCTCCAATGAGGATGCCGGGGATGATCCAGGAGAGGGTTAGAATCTTTTGGTCAATCAGGGTAACGGTGACGGCGAGGAGCATGCCAATCCCGGAAAGCCGATTGCCTTGGCGGGCCGACTTGGCCGACCCGAGCATCTTGATCCCAAGGATGAAGAGAATGGAGGCTACAACGTAGGCCAGCGGGACGAGGGTACTCATCAGGAGTTTCCTTTCTTGGACTTGAACATGGCGAGCATTCGGTCGGTTACGAGGTAGCCGCCAACGACATTAATGGTGGCGAGGACGAGAGCGACGAAGCCGAGGATTGACGCGAAGGTACTTCCTGAAGCTGAGGCAACGATGGCTCCGACGAGGGTGATCCCGGAGATGGCGTTGGATCCCGACATGAGCGGGGTATGAAGCTGGGAGGGGACCTTGGAAATGAGCTCAAAACCGAGGAAGGCGGCGAGGACAAAGATGAAAAAGAGTTCCATGGGGAGAAGGTTCTAAGGGTGGACGGCGATGGGCGGAGGGAGGGGCGCAGCGGCTCAGGAGGGACGGAATGACGGGTGGACGATGTGGCCCTCGGAGGTGATGAGGCAACCTTTGAGGATGGGTTCCTCCGGGTCGAGATTGAGCCGGGCATTGGCGGGATCCCAGAAGTGTTGGAGGAAGTTGAAATAATTGTTGGAGAGAACCTGGGAGGCGGCTCGAGCAACGGTTGATTCGAGATGGGTATCGCCGATGATGCGGACACCGTGGGCGGTGGAAACGGTCTGCCCGGCGATCGATCCTTCCACGTTGCCACCGGTTTCAGCGGCGAGGTCAACGACCACGCTGTGGGGATGCATGGCTGCGAGCATCTCGGCGGTGACGAGCAAAGGGGCGGGCCTTCCAAAGAGTTTGGCGGTGGTGATGACAACATCGGAGGAGGCACAGACTTTTTTCATGCCTGCTTTTTGAAGCTCAATCTGCTCGGGGGTGAGTTCTTTGGCGTAGCCTGATTCGGTCTGTCCGGTATCCCCGAGATCGATTTTAACGAATTTTGCGCCGAGGGAGCGGACCTGCTCCTCAACCACCGGGCGGGTGTCAAAGGCAAAGACGCGGGCACCGAGACGTTTGGCGGTAGCGATGGCCTGGAGTCCGGCAACCCCCACTCCGATGACAAATACGCGGGCGGGAGCTAGGGTTCCGGCGGGAGTCATCATCATGGGGAGGACGGAGGGTAAAAGCCGGGCGGCCTCCATGACAGCGGCGTAGCCGGCAAGATTGGCCTGCGAGCTGAGAACATCCATCTTTTGGGCCAGGGTGATCCGGGGGATCATCTCCAGGCTGACGGCGCAGACACCGACCTCGGCAAAGACCTCAAGAAGGTCGCGATGGTTGAATGGATCGAGGAGGGAGAGGTGGAGGGCTCCACGGGGAAGGGAGCGGATTTCGGACTGGGTGGGTTTTTGAATCCGAAAGACGACGTCGGGAACGACCGAGGGGTTTGATGGTTTGGCCCCGGCCCCGAAGAGTGGGCCTGGATCGATGCCCTGAGCCTTGCCGAAACCTTCCTCCAGGAAGACCTCAAAACCGTTCTCGAGGTATTTGGCAACGGTTTCTGCGGTGATGCAGGTGCGGAGTTCGAGGGGGTCGCTTTCCTTGGCGACGAGCAGAGTAGGCATAGGCTAATCGTGGAATCGGGTGCTAAAATGTCAACCGACTTAGAGGTCGGGTGGTGGATTGGCGAGGGGTGCGGGCCTTTGGTTTATGGTGCTGCGTTTTTCTTCAAAAAAAGTCCTGAGAAGGAGGTGACATTCCTCTGCCATAACCCCGGAGGTGACGAGGGGGCGGTGGTTGACCTGGGGAAGTTCAGCGAGATTGGTGGCACCTCCGAGGAGGCCCATTTTCGGGTCTCCCACGGCGTAAACGACGCGATGAAGGCGACTGATGATGGTGGCTCCGCTGCACATCGGACAAGGTTCCTTGGTTACGTAGAGGGTTGCCGCGTTCAAGCGCCAATCGCCAAGGAAGCGGGCGGCCTGAGTAATGGCGAGCATCTCGGCGTGGGCGGTGGGGTCGTTCTGGGTAATGACGGCGTTATGGGCTGAGGCAATCACTTCGCCCTCGCAGACGATAACAGCACCGATGGGGACCTCGTCTTTTTTCCAGGCCTCAATGGCTTGATTGTAGGCGAGGGTCATGAAAAACCGATCGTCCCGGTTTAGGGCGGAAGTGAATATCTTGGGGAAGGGACACTCGCGGAAGGTCATGATTGAAAAGCCAGAACTGTTGACACTGGATTAAATTTCGAGTGATTTCGAAAGTTTATCATTTATGGCCGGCGAAGAGATTGAAGTAGAGGGAAAGATTGTCTCGGTTTTACCTGGAACAATGTTTCGCGTAGAATTGGAGAATGGCCACCGCGTATTGGCTCACATCTCTGGAAAGCTTCGGAAGCACTTTATTAAAATCACGGCAGGGGATACAGTGAAGATGGTGATGAGTCCCTATGATTTGGACAAGGCCCGGATCGTTTACCGACTGCGCAATGTGGCAACCCAGAGAGCTGCCCCGCGTCGCAGCTTCGGTCCACGCCGCAAAAAGTAAACTTAACCCCAATCAACTTAATCGATAAGACCAAGCAGATGAAACTAGCTAACTCAATTCTCGATACGGTAGGCAACACTCCCCTTGTACGGGTGAATCGGACGGCCGCAGATGTGGACGCTGAAATTTACCTGAAGTGTGAGTTTTTCAATCCGCTCGCCAGTGTGAAAGACCGGATCGGCAAGGCGATGATCGAAGCGGCGGAACGCGCTGGCAAACTGAGCAGTGACAGCGTGGTGATCGAGCCAACTTCCGGCAACACGGGGATTGCTCTGGCATTTGTCTGTGCGGCGAAAGGATATCGCCTGATCCTGGTGATGCCCGACTCCATGTCGATTGAGCGGCGGGTAATTTTCCGGATGTTGGGTGCGGAGTTGGTGCTAACACCTGGACCGAAGGGGATGGGGGGAGCGATAGCCAAAGCTTCCCAGCTGGTTGAAGAATACGGTGACCGTGGGTTTATGCCGCAACAGTTCGAGAACCCTGCCAATCCAGAGATCCACCGGCTGACAACGGCTGAGGAGATTTGGTCTGCAACGGAGGGGACGATCGATGCTTTTGTTTCCGGGGTGGGAACTGGCGGGACGATCACCGGAGTTTCCGAGGTGATCAAATCGCGCAAAGATCTCTACACGGTGGCGGTGGAACCAACGGCGAGCCCCGTGCTTTCGGGCGGGCAGCCTGGGCCACACAAAATCCAGGGGATCGGGGCGGGCTTCATCCCGAAGAATTGCAACACGGCGATCATTGATGACGTGATTCAAGTGTCCAACGAGGATGCCTTCGAAACGGCGCGGAGGCTTTCTATCGAGGACGGAATACTCGGCGGCATTTCGACCGGGGCAAATGTTTTCGCTGCGATGCAGCTCGCCAAGCGTGATGGTATGGCTGGCAAGCGGATCGTCACCATCGGTTGCAGTTTTGGCGAACGCTACCTCTCGACTCTTTTGGCCGAGAAGGCTCGGAGCGAAGTCGAGCACCTGGAAGCGGTGTCGGTCTGACGCGGGGGCTCTGGCATTAAGCGATGGCCGGAGCCGAACGAGCCTTAAACCGATCTGAGGCTTGGTTCGTATTAAACGGTCTACAGACGATTGGGCCGGTTTCTATCCGAAGGCTGCTCGATGCCTTTGGCAGCGATCCGGTGCGGCTTTTCAACGCCACGAGAAGGGAACTGGAGGCGGTGGATGGGATTGGGCCGAAAGCTTCGGAAGTTATTTGTCATTGGTGGAAATGTTTTGATTTGGAAAAAGAGAACCATATCCTGGACAAATTCGATGCCTGCTTCATCGACCGGGAGAATGGGCTCTACCCGTCTGCACTCCTGGAAATCTATGATCCACCGACCGGGCTGTATCGGATGGGTTCGCTCCCTCTGGAGCAAAGGGGAGTGGCGATCGTGGGTTCCCGCTCGTGTTCCCTTTACGGGCAGCGAGTAGCAAGAAAACTGGCGTCGTGCTTTGCGCGTCGAGGGTTTTGCATCATTTCCGGGCTAGCGCGTGGAATCGATACAGCAGCCCACGAGGGAGCCCTCGAAGTGGGCGGGAAAACGGTGGCGGTGCTGGGGAACGGGCTGGACATTATTTATCCGCCTGAGAATCTGGGCCTCTATCGGGAAATCGTTGAGAAGGGCGCGGTAGTTTCGGAATTCCGATTTGGGAGACGGGCGGATCGGCAGACCTTTCCGATGCGGAACCGCCTGGTTTCGGGGATGGCACGACTCGTGGTGGTGGTGGAGACTGATCTTCGGGGAGGGTCGATGATCACGGCGCGTTTCGCACTGGAACAGGGGAGGACCGTAGCAGCGGTTCCGGGACGAATCGATGATCCCCAGAGCCGGGGATGCCTCCAATTGATCCAGGATGGAGCTGTGCTGGTGCATTCGGTTGAGGCATTGGTTGATGAGTATGCCGGGGATGGCCAAATGGACTGGTTTACTGCGTTGGGCGGTGCGGGTTCGGGCGAGAAAGGAGAGGACTCGAGCCTGGCGGATGCCTGCACGCCGAGTGAGCGAGAGGTGCTCAACTTATTTTCCAAGGGGGATGCCCTGGGAATAGATTCTCTTTCGGAGAAGCTCGGAAAACCCTCCCACGAGGTAGCAGGAATCCTGGTACTTTTGGAGATGAAGAGGTTGGTGGGGAAGCGGTCTGACGGAAGCTTTGAGCGGCGGTGAGGACAAAACTTTTCCGGGAGGGATAAGGAGAGAGCTTGCCCCCTCAGCCAGGGAAACTTATTCAGGTGGGAAAAATGTCTCGCTCTCCTAAAGTTCTGATCGTCGATGATCAGCTTATAAATATCAAGATTCTCCAACGGAAGTTGGAACGAAACGGAATCGAAGTGGCGACCGCCTTTACGGGGGTTGAATGTCTAAGGGCGGTCGAAGCGGACCGTCCCGATTTGATTCTTCTCGATGTGATGATGCCCGAGTTGGATGGAATTGAAACCTGCCGTCGTCTGAGGGCGTCTCCAGAGACTGAGATGATTCCAGTGATTTTTATCACGGCCAAGTCTTCAAAGATAGACAAGCTAACCGGTTTGGAAATCGGAGCAGTGGACTACATTTCGAAGCCCATCGACCTTGATGAGACCCTCGCGAGGGTGCGGACCCAGCTGAGGCTGCAGCTATTAAATCAGGAAAACCTCGAGTTGCAGGAGCGTTTGGCGCAGGCTCGCGAGACGACTTTGTTGGGGAGCGTGACGCAGGGGATTACCCACAACCTCAATAATCTGCTCGGCGTGGTGGTCGGCTACCTCGAGCTGATCCAGATTCGGCCCAACGATACCGAACGGACGGCAAGGAACCTGGATGCGATTGAGCGGGCGGTGAAGCGGATGGTGGATCTGGTTTCACGGCTGGGGAACTTGACGGCTTCTCGCCGGGTTGGGTTTTCTCCGACTACAGTCAGCGATTTAGTGGAGTCCGCGCTGGAGCGGGCAGGTGGCGAGTTTCCTAGTTTGAGGGAGGAAACGACGGTTAAATTTGGCGGCTGCGAAGCGGAGGTAGTGCGGACCAACGCCGAAACTTTCGAAAACATCTTTTGCGCCCTCCTCCGCAATGCCTGGGAGAGTTACGATGGTGAGGGAGTGAGTAAGCGACCCATCTGGATTTCTATTTCCCGTGGCCCCGATCGCTTTGGTCGACCCTGTTTGTTCTGTGAGATATCTGATGAGGGTTCGGGCATTGCACCTGAGATTGCTGACCATCTCTTTGACCCGTTCTTTACCACGAAACGCAAGGTCGGTCGGGGAATGGGGCTGACGATTGCCAAACATTCCTGTGTGCTGCTTGGTGGCGAGGTATCAGTGGAGCCAAAAACAGATGGGAAGGGAAGCCTGGCAAAATTCCGGATTTTAACCGAGCCGGAGTTTGAGCTGGAAGGGGGCGAGGCTTGAAGGAGTTGCTACCTTACCAAATTGGAATCCTTGGAGCAGGGCGGATGGCCGGGGCAATCGTCGACGGCCTTCTTAAAAAGGGAGGAATGGAGCCGACGGCGATCGCCTGTACCTGCGGGGCGGATTATACTGGAGCACATTTGGCAGCGAAAACCGGGATTGCCTACGTGGAGAGTGGTGTCGAAATGGTCCGCTCATCAGATACCTTGATTCTGGCGTGCAAACCGCAGCAGTTTAGCGACCTTTCCGAGGAGGCTGGGGAAGCTGCCCGCGGCCTGTTGCTGATCTCGATTTTGGCTGGGACGCGGATCAAGACCCTTCGCGGCCGTTTTGGCGGTTGTCGGGCTATTGTGCGGACGATGCCCAATACCCCGGCGCAAGTGGGAGCCGGGGTAACCGGCTGGAGTCTGGAGACGGAGGCGGCAGCTTTGTCGGACTTCGATTCGGCACGGCTACAGCTGATTTTGGGAGCCTTGGGGAAGTCGATCCAGCTACCCGAGGCACTGCTGGATGCGGTAACTGCCTTGAGTGGAAGTGGACCCGCTTACCTTTTTGAGTTGACCGCTGCTCTGGAGGAGGCGGGACGGGTGGCGGGGCTGGATGAAGATGCGGCCCGTTTATTAGCCCGGGAGACGGTCATCGGTAGTGCTCGCTTACTGGAAGAAGACCCGGCCTCTCCCGAGGAACTCAGGGTGCGAGTGACCTCACCCGGGGGGACCACTGAGGCAGCCCTCGGGGTGCTTGAGCAGAAGGGATTTCGCAGCATGCTGACGGCGGCCGTCTTGCGAGCGCGGGACCGGTCCAAAGAACTTTCGGAGCTTTAGGATGAACAAGCGGCGAATTTTGGTAACCGGGGGAGCCGGTTTTATCGGGAGTGCGCTGGTCTGGCACCTCAATCAGATGGGGATTGATGAGATCATCATTGCAGACTACCTTGAGGAGTCTGAAAAGTGGCGCAACCTGGTGCCCCTTAGATTCAAGGACTATTTTGAGGCTGGGGATCTCCGGGAGCGATTGGAGAGTGGGCGAGGGAGTTTTGGAAGCTTCTCCCATGTGTTCCACCTGGGTGCCTGTTCTGCTACGACCGAGAAAAACGCCTCCTACCTCGCAGAGAACAACTACCGGTACACGGTGGATCTGGCGACTTGGGCAGTGGCGACGGGGACCCGTTTTATCTATGCTTCTTCGGCGGCAACCTACGGCAATGGGGAGGCGGGAATGGAGGACGGAAGCGAGCGAATCGAGCGCCTGCGGCCGCTCAACATGTACGGCTACTCGAAGCATCTTTTCGACCTCTACGCGAGGAGGAAAGGCTGGTTCGATCGGGTGGTCGGGCTGAAGTACTTCAATGTTTTTGGTCCTAATGAAGACCACAAAGGAGAGATGCGAAGCCTGGTCCACAAGGCTTTTGCAGCGGCCCGGGACACGGGACGGATCTCGCTCTTTCGCAGTGGTGACCCAAAGTATCTGGACGGTGGGCAGATGCGGGATTTTCTTTACGTTAAGGACGCAGTGGCGATGACGACGTATTTGGGTTTTGAATACACAGGTGGGGGGTTATACAATCTCGGTAGTGGGAAGGCCAGGACATGGCTTGATCTGGCGAAGGCGCTTTTCGCGGCACTTGGAAGAGTTGGTGATATCAACTTTATTGATATGCCCGAGAACTTGAAAGGAAAGTATCAGTATTTCACTGAGGCAAAGATCGACCGGCTGCGTCAAGCGGGCTATCGGTCAGATTTGTTTACCCTCGAAGAGGCAGTGAAGGACTATGTGCAGGGGTACTTGATCCCGGATCTTCGTCTCGGGGACGAGCGGGGGCCGTCAAGGTGACGGGCGAGGCGGTAAAATTGATCGTCACCCATCCGGGAGGCGCCCACAAGGATGACCTCCTGGCGGTCTCGTGTTTGGTGGCCACTTTTGGTTGCCCAGTGGAGCGAAGAGAGCCCACGGCCGAGGATTTGGCGGACGGGCAGATAGCGGTGGTCGATGTGGGGGGGAGGCATGAGCGGGAACAATTAAACTTTGATCACCATCAGTTTCCACGAGAGGAGGAGCCGCTTTGCGCGCTGTCGTTGGTTCTTCAGTATCTCGGAGTCTATGAAGATGCGCTCCAATTTTGTGATTGGTTAAAAACCCTCGAGTGGATGGATTGTCGCGGTCCGCTGGAGACCGGAAAGTTTCTTGGCTTATCGCGAGAAACCCTGGCGAAGCTCAATTCACCGATAGATATTTTCTTGATTCGCCAGTTTGGGGAAATCGAGCGAGTAGCTCCCGGAGATTCTTATTGGGAGTTCTTGCGGAACCTGGGAGCGGATCTGCTGCAGTACATTCGCGGCTTGAGAGAGCGGATCCGCATCCTCGAGGAGAGATGTGAGCTTTGGGAGCTACCGGTTCCGGGTGGTGGGACGGCAGTTTTTCTGGAAAAGACAGACGGAGAGGAAGGCACTTCCACGATGGGGATTGGATTTTTGGTGCAATCCAAGGGGCTGACTGAACAGTGCCTCGCCGTGATCACCCCGGACTCGAGAGGTGAGGGCTATGCGCTGAAGCGATTCAACGATCACCCCCGGGTTAATTTTTCCCGGATAGCGGATGAGGAAGACGTCAGATTTGCTCACGCGGGGGGCTTTGTGGCGAAAACTGATGCTGTTGATCCGGTTCGTTTACGTGAGCTATTACTTCAGGCGATTGAGTGAGAGCCAGAACCGTGAACTTGCGGAAGCCCTCGCCGTTTGGTAACAAGAGCTGATGTTTGAGGAAAGCAGGGATTGTGGTTTGCTCCGAGTGGACTGGCAGAAGGGGGAGAGCCGTTTCACGGCTTATCCCGAAGCGGGCGGTCGGCTGGCGGCCTGGAGTTGGCGGGGCCTGCCGATCATCTATTGGCCGACTGCTCCTAATCTGAAACTGATGGCGAAAGTGCGGGGCGGAAACCCCTTGCTTTTTCCCTTTGCGGGACGATCCCATGCTGGCGGGAGAGAAGGATTTTGGCGCAATCCGCAAGGGGCGATTCTCCCGATCTCGCAGCACGGTTTTGCGCGGTCGAGCCAATTTGCTTTGATCGAAAAAACGGATGAAGGGTTTGCAGCGGAGCTCGTGCAGGATGGGGTTTTGCAGCAGAGCTACCCCTACAAGCACCGTTTTTCGGTGGATTATCGATTTGAGGCGAAGAGGTTGAAGGTGCGCTTGCAACTCGAGAATCTCTCGACTGAAGCAATTCCATGGGCCCCGGGGCATCATTTTTATTTTGGTTTACCCTTTGTCGCAGGGGGTTCCCGGAGTGACTGGAAATTGGAACACTTGGCAAAGCGAGCCTACCGACACATGGAGGATGGAGAGGGGTCCCTGAGTGAGGAGGAGGCAACCCAACCCCTGGATTTTGGGGATCCGGCGATTTCAAACCGGATTCTAGCAGAACTCCAAACGTCCAAGGTTTGCCTGGTTTCTGAAAAACATAATTTCAAAATCGAGGTGCTGACCAAGGTGGAGCGCGAGGATCTTCTCGCAGTTGTGGTGTGGACGGAGAATCAGGAGAGTCCTTTCTATTGCGTTGAGCCGTGGTACGGGCTTCCCAATGCGGGCGGGGGTAAAGGCGAGCGGGCGCTCGTTCCCCCTGGTGGTTGGGACTCCATGTTGGTGGAGATCCGCATTGTGGAAGATTGAGACGGTCGCGGGGGGTGGGCGGGATGCTAGGAGGCTTCGGCGAAGCCAAATCTTCCCGCCCAAAGGTGGACTAAGCCGCTGAGAAAGGGATCAAAAAGAAAGCCCCTTCTCGAGCCGAGAGACCTGCGGAGGTCCCTCAGCCTTCGAAGAAAATCTGGTCTGCTGAGGTTTCGTGCATTTGTGCAGATCCGGAATCATCAAGGCGGAGGGAATTGAGGTGGGAGAGGCTGAGGGTGCGCTGGTTGCAGCTGGCGCACGCCGATCGAAGGGTGGAGACGAGTTCATCGAGGTTGCCGCGCCATTCCAGGTGGCCCAAATATTCGAGGGCTGCAGGCTCGATCTCTCGCACGGTGAGGATGGAGTGGATGAAGGTCAGTTGGTAGAGAACCTCTTGAGCGATCTCGGGGATGTCCTCGGGTCTTTCGCGAAGGGCAGGAATATCAACTACCTCATCAATCGAGGGCATAAGCTGTTGGAGGAAGCTTTCAGACTGGAGATCGGCGTAAAAGGAATTGGTGACTGAGGAAAGGACGAGGCGAAAGCCAAGAGAACGGCTGCCGAGGTGGCGGGTGATGAATTGAAGCAAGGTCTCCCGCTCGTGAGGGGCGAGTTCTTCGATTTCTGAAAGATAGACCAAGGGTTTGGTTTGATGAGGGCTTTGGTTAAGTGAGGCGTTGAGCTCCTCCAGGCGGTTTGCGGAGACTTCGGCCTTCGAGAGGATGAGAGGGAAGTTTAGATGGCCGGACTCTGGAAAGGCGAGGGAACGAACAATGGACTCGAACTCGACGCCCTCTTCTCCGCGAAGAAGCAGCAGGTTTGGAAAGTTGGCAGCCAGAGTAATGCTTTCCTTCAACCGTAGAGCGATCTGACTCGACCCGAGGATCCGAAAGGTTGGTGGGGAGAGGTTGGCAGGACCGGAGGATGGATCTTTGGAAGCTGGCTGGTGCGGGGGTTGAGGGGACCGCTCGCGGACTGGCAGGCTGAGTTGAAAGAGCGAGGGCAGACGAGCGATGAGATCCCGAACGTTTAAATGAAGGGAGATGACACCGGCTACACCCTTGGCCTCGATTTCCGGGGTCATCCGCTCGAGCTCCGGGGATACGAGGACAAAACGCGTGTCGCCGTATCGCATGGACAGGCGGTCGATCTTTTCCAAGTAGGTCTCGAGAGGTTCAGTTCCTCCTAACAACACAAGCCTCGGGCGTGAACGGGCAAAGACTGACTCGAGCCGGTCGTCCGGATTGAGGGTGATGACTGGATGGCTGGACTCCCGGAGTCCGAGGGAAAACCTGCTTCGGATGCTGGATGGCTCCATGCAGAGAAGGATGCTGTCGTCACCAGGCATTGGGATGGAGCTTACGGACCAGATTACAGAGTTTGATTTTCCAGAAAGTGATGGTCGTCAGTAAGAGGTGCCCCGATAGGTTCGGGAAGGACGGCGGATGACTCGCTTGGCAGGAAGGTTGAGGGGATCTTCTCCGGAGGCAGGAGCTGGAGCGGCTGTGACTGAGTTGCTGGCTGAATCTCCGGTGGACGGAGGTGGCTGAGGTGAGTTTGCTCGGGGGGCGACCCCAGCCTCGAGGGATTTCAACCCAGGAACATCTGTATTTTTCAGGGCCAGGTTACAGACCATCTTTAGTGAGACGAAGTTCACCTCGGGGTCTACCATGAGCATGATGATGGCATCTTTGTTGCGACGGAAAACCAACCACTTTTCGGGATATTTGAAGACGTAGTCGTCGCACGGGAGAAAATTTTCATCCACGGTATCGTAGAGCGCAGTGATGCGACGAACAATATCCCCGAGAGTTTCCCTGGGGATGAAGGAGGGAAGACGGTCGTAGGCTACCTCTCCAGACTTTCGAACGACCAGCAACCCGTTAACGGAGGGCAGGTCGAGGACATTCTCATAGTAACGTTCGAGTTGCATGTTGGTGGGCGCTACCGGGACTCCATTTGTTTGAGGACCTCGGGGATGATTTGTTTGGCGCGAGCCTTGCCGTCGAAGAGCAAACCGAGATAACCATCTCCCTGATTGATGCAGACGGCGGTCGTATTACGGCCTTGAATCTGTGCTTCTTCCAGCTGGTCAAGACCGAAGGAGTTTCCGATGAGGTTCGAAATATCTCCGATGAAAGAAACAACGCCGCCTAGAATTTCTGCGTCCTCCCCTTCGGAAAAAGTGACCTCCCCGCCAGAGTCACATCGGACCACCGCGTTCAGACCCGTGTAGAGGGGATTATTGACGAATTCCTGATCCACAGAGAGATGGACAGCAGAATCCGTACCACTGGCGGTTGGCTGAATTCGTGTTCTCTAGAGACCCATGAAGACGAAGGGCGCGCTCTCCACAAATTTCCCGGAGGTTTCCCCGGCAAAGACATTGCTTTGCTCTACACCGAGGCGGAGGACCTTGGCGGGCGCTCCGGCGGAGAAATCTACTGCCTTGAGATCGACCCAGAAGGCATTCGGGGTAATGGTCGACTCGAAATAGTAGATAAGGTTTTTTTGGTCAGCCACCGTCCTCCAGCGTGTTGAGGAGATGTTCGGTTGATCCGGGGTGGTAATGCCGAGGGGAACGGAGGCGTTTCGAACGACGCTGAAGACGGCGGCGGTAGCCGTTCTGGTATCCTCAAATTTCGGGATGGCATTGATGTAAAACATGGCTCTGATAAATCGGTCTGCTGCCCGATTAGTGCCGGGGAGCATGACCGTGCCGCCTATTTCCTGCCAGTAGGCGTGGAGGGCAAGTTGTTGGTCGAAGAAAGGAGAGTTGGTCATGACCTGGTACTCCCGGCCGTGGTGGATAATCAGTTTGCCGTCCTTGTGTTCAAAGATGGCACTATCGCCGGATCGGTCGGACAGGGAAAAATGGACATTGGCCTGCCGGTCGGAATCCGGGAGCTTGTCGGTAACGACGATGAATGGGTCTTTGGAGAGATAGGTGACGGCTTCGGCAACGGTGGCAAAGTTGTCGAGAACGAATTGGGCCTAGGTCGAGATCGCTATGGCGGGGGTGCTCCCGTCGTACTCCGGAAAGGCGGCCTCATTGAGCCAGAGAACGTTGGCGACCAGTCCTGCTTCATTGATTCCATCAGTGGTGGCGATGTCGAACCATGAGGTCACAACACTACCATACCTGGAAACCCAGGTGACGGGATTTTCTCCCACCCGCCCATCACGCTCCATACCTCGGGGAAAGATCCATAAATCGGTGGAAGTTTCCCCCTTCCAGTCCATGGATCGGCCCGTGATGATCAGGTCATTGGCTCCGTGGTAGACAACTCTGGTGCAACTTTGGAGGTTGGTGTGTAAAGAAACCGAGGCGAGGGCCCCGATTATGAAAGCCAAGGGCGAGATTCTGAGCATAAGCGAGGAATAACCGAAGGGGTGAGGTATTCAAGGTTTTCAATCGGCGGTCGCCTGAGGAAACGAACCCTGAACGCGATGAAAACGAAGGGATGGATCAATGGTGAACTGTAGCCAAACGGTATCCTTCGGGAGGAAAGCTACTACCCGATCGGGCCACTCGACACAGAAGCAGTAGGGCGCGGAGAACTCGTGGGGAGAGCAGATGGTTTCGAGATCGAGACCGGGTGGTAGGCGGTAGGCGTCGAGATGATGGAGGGTCCGCTGACCGGGATAGCTCAGGTAGAGGTTGAAGGTGGGGCTGGTAACGGTTCGGTTGATCTGAAAAGCCTGAGCAAGGCCCTTGACGAAAGTGGTTTTTCCCGAGCCGAGATCTCCGACGAGGGCAAGGGTGGTTTCAGGGGGCAGACTGGCACCGAATTGACGCCCCAGAGCAATCATCTCCTCGGGGCTTCGGGTGAGGGCAGGTTGGTCCGGAAAATTGGGAAAGGGTGGGTGGCTGGTCATGCCTTGAAATGTCGGAAACCTTCACCTTCGCAGAGGCCTCCATCCTGCCAGAAAAGGCGGCCTGACTCCTCCTCGGTTGCTGTATCAATAAAACCGATACAAGTGACGGGGAGGCAGGGGAATTGGGCTTGGAAGGGATTGAGCCAAGACTGGTCAGCCGCCGGTGCGGTAAAGAGAAGCTCGTAGTCCTCGCCATCGAAAAGGGCGGACTGGAGTCGCTCTGGGAGGGTCATCTCCTGAGTGGTTGGGGAGAGGGGTATGGTGGCGGGGTCGAGGCGTGCGCGCTGGAAGAGCTGGAGCATTCGTGGCAGGTCGGTGCCGAGCCCATCGCTAAGATCCATCAGGGCAGTAAGGGGAGCGTTAGCGGCCAGCCAACTTGCTTCAGCGACTCGGGGTGTAAAACTGAGATGGTGACCGTGGAGACTCCCCCCGAGATGGCCGGTGACGTAGAGAGAATCGCCGATTGAAGCTGTGGATCGGGTAACAGGTTTTTCCGAGAAGCCGACCAGAGTGAGGGAGGCTGTGAAAATGCCATGGGGCAGGCTGCTGAGATCTCCGCCAACGATGGAGACCTCCCACTCGCGGGCTGAGGCGGCCAGGCCCTCGATAAATGATTCAAGCCAGTCGATGCGAAGGTCGGGACCAGATTGGAGGTTGAGTAGGGCGTGAGCGGGAGTCCCGGCCATGGCTGCGATGTCGGAGAGGTTTCGCTTGAGCAGCTTGGCGCCGGCGGCCTGGGGTGAGGCGGAAGCGTCAAAATGGATACCCCAAGTCAGGCTGTCGGTGGTGAGGAGGAGGACCCCCGGGTTCGGTGAGAGAGAAAGGGAGGCGCAATCATCACCCATGCCCTGAGGAGCTGGTGGCGTCCGGTCTCCGAGCTGCTGCCGAATGCGGGCGAGCAGGGCGTCCTCAGAAAGTGATGCGATAGTAGGAAGGACTTCTTGCGAGAAAGGGAAGTGAGGGTCGATCATTGAGAAAGGATAAGGAGGAGGCTGAAAAGGTTGAAAAGAGAGTGGAAAAGGATGCATGCCCGCAAATCTCGGGTTGCTTCGAGGAGATGGCAGAGGGCGAAGCTTAGAACGATCAGGGGAACAAACTGGAGGGTTGAGAAGTGAAGCAAGCTGAAGAGGAGACTACAAATCAAGGCGGCGGTCCGGAAGGAAAGGTGGTTGCGCAGCGCCCGGTAGAGGATCCCGCGAAAGACGACCTCTTCAAGGATGGGGGCTCCAAGGAGGACGAGAAAGCTCGAGACCAGGATGAGCCCCAAGCTGGGACTGTCGCGAAGGGCTTCAACCAGCATCTGCGGTTCGCGAAAATTGAAGTCGCCGAGGATGTATTCGAGAGCGATTAAGGTGCCGTACCATAGGAGGCTCGCGATCCAGAGAACGGGGAGGAAGCGAATGATTGCCAAAAGAGTCCAGCGTCCAAGCCATGAGGGAAGAAGAGGCCAGGAGGAAAGGGGCAGGAAGAAGGAATCCTTGAGCTTGAGGGAGTACCCGAGGGCAATGGAGAGGAGGACGATTTGGAAGAGGAGGGTATCGAGGAGCTTCTCGGGGAGATCCACTTCGATGACAAAGAAGGCGCGGACTTCAGCGACGACGAAGAGAAGAACGATGGCCAGCCAGAAAAGGATGGCGAGATCGACTGCTTTGCCAGGCCAGTAACGAAGGGAGGCGGGATAGGGTTTGGGAAAGGATCCCGGCAGGTTGTTGATCCAGACGTAGAGTCCTGCTGAGGCAACGATGGAAAAGAGAAGCGCGGAACCAAAACTCATCGAGTGGTGACTAGTCTGCTTTGAAGATTCTCCGGGACGACCAGCCCACAGGTGGCTTTTCTCCCGAAGAGCCGATAGCGGAGGGTGGCGATCAGTCGGTAGGCCGGGCGTACGCAAAAGTCGGGCAGCCAAAGGGCGAGGCGGAGCAGTTTAGCCTTCGGCTTGAGGATCCGAGCGATTTCGCGGAGGGCTGGAGGACCAACGCTGGCCCCATTGTCGGACAGAAAGATGACGCCCTTTCCGACGATCTGATCATAGTGATGCGCCGAGAGAAGCTCCATAGCGAGAGGCGACTGCTGGGGGGCGAAACCGAGACGTTGTTCCGGATCGTTGCGGATAAGGTAGCGGACGGTGTAGTCACAAAAATTACAGAAGCCATCCGTGAAAACTAGTCCCTCGAACTGTGACGCCTGGCTCATTCCTCGACGATTTGGTCCTGGTCAAAGACGAGCCTGCCCTCAAAGAAGGTCATCTCGACCTTTCCGCGAAGCTCCTCTCCATTCCATGGGCAGTTTCGGGAGAGTGAGTGAAATTTAGCGGGATCGACCCGCCAAATTTTTTCGGGATCAACGACGGTAACGTCGGCGAGGGAGCCGGGCGTGAGGGTGCCGTGCGGCAGGCGTGCCACCCTGGCTCCGGCGGAAGAGAGGAGATCGACGACCTGGCCTAGCTTAAAGCCACGGCGGTGGTAGAGCTCAGTCAGGCTAACAGCGAGTGCGGTTTCGAGACCGATGACGCCGAAGGGGGCCTGATCGAACTCGACGTCTTTTTCGAATCCAGCGTGGGGTGCGTGGTCCGTGGCGATGCAATCGAGCGTCCCGTCGCGAAGTCCCTCAATGATGGCAAGCTGGTCTTCCTCGGTTCGGAGGGGCGGGTTCATTTTAAAGATTGTATCATAATTTTTGATACAAGCGTCGGTGAGGGAAAGGTGGTGTGGGGAAGCTTCGGCAGTGACGCGGATGCCCGAGGCCTTGGCTTGGCGGATGGCATCCACGGCCTCCTTGCAGGAAATGTGCTGCATATGAATCTGGGCACCGGTAGTACGGGCGATAATGATGTTGCGAGCGACGATGATTTCCTCGGCTTCGCGGGGCCAACCTTTGAGACCGAGGCGAAGCGACCAGTCTCCTTCATTGACAGTGGCCTCGCGAGTGAGGCTGTAATCCTGACAGTGGTCCATGACCGGAAGGTTGAACATGTTGGCGTAGATGACGACCTGCCGCATGATCTCGTTGCTTTGAACGCATCGACCGTCATCGGTGACAGCGACGACGCCGGCTCGCGCCAGGGAACCGATAGGGGCCATCTCTTCCCCATTCATTCCCCGGGTGAGGCAGCCGGTTGGATAGATGCGGATAATCGAATCGCGCTCGGCAGCGTGGAGGATTTGCTGAATGGTCCCCGGGGTGTCGCAGACCGGGGAGGTGTTCGGCATGCAAACAACTGAAGTGAAACCTCCGGCTGCTGCTGCTCTGGAGCCGCTGCGGATGGATTCCTTGTGCGTCTGTCCGGGTTCGCGGAAGTGGACATGGATGTCGACCAAACCGGGAGTGACGACCTTGCCCTGAAGGTCGTAGACAGTAGCACTCTCAAGCTCGGCACTGGTCAGGGAATCGACGATGAATCGATCGCGGATGAGGAGATCGCCTGTTCGATCGATTCCGGGCTGGGGATCGATGATGCGGGCGTTTTGCAGTACAGATACGGAGTTCATCCTTGGGCAGAGGCACAGAGGTAGAGGACGGCCATGCGAACGGCGATCCCATTGGTAACCTGATCGAGAATGACGGAATTGGGCGAGTCGGCGAGGTCGGAGTCGATTTCGACACCTCGATTGATCGGACCCGGGTGCATGATGAGGGCGCCGGGTTTGAGCCAGGAAGAGCGGAGTTTATTGAGGCCAAACATGCTGGTGTACTCGCCGAGGGAGGGGAAGTAAGCCAGTTGCTGGCGTTCGTGTTGTATTCGCAAAAGCATTACAGCGTCGGCGCCGTCGAGTCCGGCTTTGAGGTCGTGGCAGACCGAGACACCAAGGCGTTCAAAGCGGGTGGGGACGAGGGTGCTAGGGCCGACGACGGTGACTTGGGCGCCGAGTTTCAACATGGTCCAGATGTTGGACCGGGCGACTCGAGAAAAGAGGATGTCCCCGAGGATAACGATCTTGAGACCCTCGAGGGTGGTGAAGCGTTCACGAAGAGTGAAGCAGTCGAGGAGGGCTTGAGTGGGGTGCTCATGGGCGCCATCTCCGGCGTTGATGACGGGAATATCAATGACTTTGCTGAGGTAGAGAGCGGAGCCAGCAGATGAATGCCGGAGGATGATCATGTCTGCCTTGAGAGCGACGATGTTGGAGGCAGTATCTCGAAGGGTTTCTCCCTTGACGAGGGAGCTGGAGGCGCCGGTGATGGTGAGGACATCGGCAGAGAGGCGATTGGCCGCAACTTCAAAAGCTATGCGGGTTCGGGTACTGGGCTCCATGAAGAGGTTAACCACGGTTTTGCCACGCAGGGAGGGTAGTTTTTTTACGCTCCGGGCCATCGTCTGCTTGAAGGCGCGGGCTGTGTCCAGAATGAGAGTGATCTCCTCGGGTGAGAGAGACTCGATGTCAATGAGGTGGCGCTTGGTCCAGGTTGTCACAGGAAGGCTCATTTTCAGGACGTAAAGATCGACCAGGTTTCGGCTGAAGAGGGATCGAGGGCGGCAGAGACCCGAAATGGATCGGGAATGTCCACTTCGAGACCGACATGGTCAGGCTGAATGGGAAGCTTCCGATTTCCACGATCGGCGAGGACGATAAGGGTGATCCGGGAGGGTCGACCGAGACCAAAAATCTCGTTAAGGGCTGCCCGGGCGGTGCGGCCGGAGTGGATCACATCGTCGCAGAGAAGGATGTGGGCGTTTTCAACATTAGCATCGATATGGGTGGGAGTGGTGACTCGGGGAATGGGTCGGCTGCCAATATCGTCGCGCTGGAAGAGGACGTCTACGACTCCGAGCGGGATAGAGATGCGAAAGGCGTCTTCCAGCCTTTGATGAATGATTTCTGCAAAGGGAATGCCGCCGTTGGCAATGCCGACGACGATGAGATTTCCGGGCTCGGGAAAGGATCGCTCGATTTCCCGAGTCATCCGTCCGATTTGAGCGGAGACCGTCCCGGCATCGGCGATTCGACGTGGGGGGTTGGGGTTGGTGAAGGCGTCGTTCATTCCCCTCCTTCGATAACGGACTCCAATCGTCGGTAAAGATCGTCTTGATGGATGCGCTCCTGTTTCGTGGAGTCGCGTTCACGCAGGGTGACGGTTCCGTCCTTCTCGATCGTATCAAAGTCGATGGTTATGCAGTAGGGGGTGCCGATTTCATCCTGCCTGCGGTAGCGTCGACCGATCGCACCTGTCTGATCGTAGACGGTGTTCCAGCGGCGGGAGAGTCGGGTCCAGATTTTTCGGGCGGTTTCGACGATCGGCTCTTTGTTTTTGACGAGTGGGAAGACGGCAACTTTGACGGGAGCAACCTTGGGATGGAAGCGGAGGAAGGTTCGTTTCTCTCCGTCGATTTCGTCTTCTGCGTAGGCTGAGGAGAGGACGGCGAGGAGGGTGCGATCGACCCCAAGAGAGGGCTCGATAACGTGGGGGATGAAACGGGAGCGGGTCGACTCGTCAAAATACTCGAGGGATTTACCGCTGTGCGTCTGGTGTTGTTTGAGATCGTAATCACTGCGGCAGGCGATTCCCCAGAGTTCCTGTTTTCCAAAGGGGAAGTCGAAAGTGAGGTCGGTGGTGGCCTGTGAATAGAAGGCGAGTTTCTCGGCTGGGTGGACGTCCTCGGAGATGGAAGAACGGGGGATGCCAATGGAGGTCAACCAGTCTATGCAGGCGTCAATCCACTCCCGGTGGAGGTTTTTCCAGTCAGCATCTGGAGCGATGAAATACTCAATCTCCATCTGTTCGAACTCCCGCGATCTGAAGATGAAGTTTCTCGGGGTTATCTCGTTGCGGAAAGCCTTGCCAATTTGAGCGATACCGAAAGGAAGTTTTACGCGGGAGGTATCGACCACGTTTTTAAAGTTGGCGAAAATGCCCTGGGCAGTCTCGGGGCGAAGGTAAGCGACTGATGAGGCGTCACGGAGGGCTCCTACATGAGTCTCAAACATCATATTGAAAGAGCGAGGAGGGGTTAGCGAGCCGGGCTTGCCGGTGGCGGGGGAGGGAATTTGATCGTAGAGGGAGGGGTCTGCCTCCGTATAGTCGCGGAGAAGGAGAGGGGTGGGGTCACCATCAATCTTCAGGCTCTTGAGAAGGCGGGTTGCTTGCTGGAGAGCGGTAGCCTCCATTTCCGGACTTTCGAGAACCGAAACGTAGCCCACCGTCGATCCATTCGCTTCGACGGCAGCCCAATAGAGATGATCGGCGCGGTAGCGCTGTTTGGATTCCCGGCAATCAACCATTGGGTCGGTGAAATTATCGACGTGGCCGGAAGCTTTCCAAACCGATGGATGCATGAGAATGGAGGCATCGAGGCCGACCATATCTTCCCGCTTCTGAACAAAATCCCGCCACCAGGCATCTTTGATGTTCTTGCGAAGCTCAACTCCGAGGGGGCCATAATCGAAAAAGCCGTTAATGCCGCCATAGATCTCGGAGGAGGGAAAAATAAACCCGCGTCGTTTGCAGAGAGAAACCAGCTCGTCCATCTGGACGGAGTTCACTGGAGAGGATGGGGAGTCTGACATTGAACGATTTATTTCGGGCGGAAGTAATGAGTCAAGGGCATCCCTTTGGGCGAAGCTGATTGCGATGCGGGCTGGAGGGTTTGGGATTGGTTCCAGGTGTCGGGGATAGGGTCTAAAAGAATGTTAAATTCTTTTACCTTTGCTTTGTAATTTGAGGGTCTTTCTGTCACTACTTGCCGAGAATGAGCGTGATCCTGGATCCAGACAAGAACGGTCGAGGGGCCTTGGTTTCAACAAAATCGTCCGAGCTCACGGCGGCAGCGGTTCACGACTTCAAAAACATTTTTGCGAACATCATCGGGCACCTTGAGTTGGCGAGGGAGGAGATGAGTCCGTCGACGGTTTCACTTCGACACCTTGAGGCTGCGGCTCGGGTGGCGATCTATGCCCAGGATGTCGCCATCCGGATCCTCGATACGCGGAAAAGCGGAGAGGAGTTTTCCCCGCTTTCTTTAGCAAGGATCGCCAAAACGGCAGGGGATTTGGTGATCAATCACCGCAAGCATTGCGTCCACCTTTCGGTGGCGGCCAGTTCGCGAAAGGTAGTGATATCCCCAATCCGGGCGATGCAGATTTTGACCAACCTGATTGCCAATGCCA
Source organism: Puniceicoccaceae bacterium (assembly GCA_036822055.1). Taxonomy (GTDB): domain Bacteria; phylum Verrucomicrobiota; class Verrucomicrobiia; order Opitutales; family Puniceicoccaceae; genus DAISIK01. The sequence continues at coordinate 45,095 of DAISIK010000011.1, read as the reverse complement.
GCCAGATGATGCCGGATGGTGGCAACATTGAAGTCAGGCTTTTCCCAAAAGAGGCTGATGAGCCGAAGGTTATGGTTCTCGAGGTTGAGGATGAGGGCCCGGGACTTTCAGAGGAGGCCGAGAAACGTTTGTTCGAGGATGGATTCAGTGAGCGAGCGGGCGGGCACGGGATGGGCCTCGCGGTGGTGAAGGAGCACGTGGAGGTTAGTGGCGGGCGGATCTTTGCCCGCAACGGAAAGCGCGGTGCGATTTTCAGGGTGGAAATGCCGGCCCATCAGGACCGGGATTTATACGAAACCGGGGAAGCTTCCTCGGCCGGGGCAAAGGCTGAGGATGAGCAATCGGTGCGTATTTTAGTGATGGATGATGACCCCATGGTGCGGGACATTACCAGTGCTTTGCTCGATCATTTGGGTTATCGGGCCTACTTCGCCGGGGAAGGGCGCTCTTGCGTTCGAGCCTGGAGGGAAGCCGTTGAGGAAGGTGACGCTTTTGACCTCATGATTCTCGATCTTAATGTGCCCGGTGGGTGGGGAGGCGTTGAGACACTAAGGCAGTTGAGAAAAGAAGATCCGAGAGTTCCGGTATTGATTACCAGTGGAATGGCTTTTGACCCGGTGATGCTGGATGCAGCGGCGGCGGGATTTGTAGCCTCTATTCAAAAACCTTACAGTTTGTCGGAGTTGAAGGAGGCAATCCAGGCTGCCCTGGCCCGTGGACCTTCAGGGACTTAAGAATGGATTTTAGAGTTGCGAAGCATCGTTTGTCCTTTCAATGATTCCCTATGCGAAACCGCCTCCTTCTCCTCGCCACCTGCGTGGTCGCGGCAATTTCCCTTTCGGCTTGCAAGGCTCCCTCCTCCAGTGAGCAAGCTGCGTTAATCAAGCCTCGTGAGGGCTTCAACTTCCTTGGATTGGTGAAGTTCGAGGAAGGGGCTTACGCTCAGAAGACTCCGACATCGTTTGGTGTGGAGTCGGATGACCTGATGTTGCGGGAAAACTACTCAGGGAACCACCTAAGCCTTCTCTGGGGATTGGTCCAGTTCAACGATTACTGAGCAATCGTTTGGTCTCGGCAGGACTTCTTCACTCGGCAGAAGTCACAAGCACGGGCTCTCGCTCCCACCAATCGGGATTTCCTCGAGGCGGGCGGATTCCTGGTCGCAGATTGCTTCTCTCAAGGCGAGCGATTGGATTGCGCCGTGGTTCCGACTGAGCCGCAAGGAATCCAGAGCGGGTATCGAGAAGAAGTGAGAAGGTGTTTATTGCACGGGTAAGTTCGCTCACGCGGCTTGTCCGCTTTGAGTGCAGCGTCCGGGTAGGGAATTTGTTTCATCGCGATCGATAGCGATCCCGACTTCGATTTCGATCCCGATTTCGATTATTTTCCCCAACAGGCAAGGATCGGTTTACCGGTTGGTGATTTTTGTTAGCTTGGTGGAGAGGCGGGGTGGGTCCTGAAGACCGATCCAGGGGTGCCCGAACCAAGCTGGACCTTGTCGGCCCGGACAAGCCATCCAATCCGATTGGTGGTCTATGAATAGGGTCTCGAAGCTCTGAACCGGTGATCGAAGCCCCGTTGTGCCCTGAGGATGGTCGAGGAAAGGGAATGACGGCCGTCGAGAAGCGGAAGTCTACGATCAGAAAGGTGGTCTGAAGGAGGGAAACCTTACCTCGTCTTCTTTCTTTTTCGGGGCAGGTTCCGGCTTTGGCTCAGGCTGAGGTTCCGGTTCAGGCTCGGGCTTCGGTTCCGGCCGAGGCTCGGGTTGAGGTGTGGGCCGCGGTTCAGGCTGGGGCTGTGGTTCCGGCTCCGGCTCTGGTTCGGGTTGCGGTTCAGGTTTTGGTTCTGAATCCGGAACAGTGGCCGGTCGGTTCGTGGAATTCTCGGATAGTCGTTCAAAAGAGTCTTCTTCAGACAGCTCTTCCTTTCCGGGCACGATTTGTTCGGTTAAGTCGATCATCTCGGAGGGGACGATCGGGTCCTCAGCTTCCGATTGCTCGTCAGCTGGAAGATTTGGGAGGGTTGAGGTCTCGCTCGGTGCAGGAGGGGTAACTTCGGAATCTTCCTCGGTGTTGACCCCTGAAGTCAGGATTTCAAATTCATCGGCGGGAAGTTCTATCTCAATGCCCGGTCCTCCAGAATCACTTGCAGGTAGATCTTCCCCGGTGAGCGACTCGGAAACTTCCGGTACGGCGTCTGTCGGCGAGGCTAATTCGGGGGCAAGCTCCTCCGGGGTTTCGGTAGCCTGGGGCAAGGTTTGGGAGGTTTGATCCTTAGCCTGAGCAATTTCTAAGAAGTAGTAGGCAGCCCCTCCCCCGGCGAGCAGGAGGACAAAGAGTACGAGCAGGATGCCTTTGGACAGGCCGCTGCCCGATTTGGTTAATTCCTCGGCTTCCTCCCCTTCCTCATCAATCAAGTCGGGCGGCGGGAGAAAAACGGCCGTAGAGTGTCCTAAAACGCTTCGTTTTCCCGTTTCTGCGACTGCGAAAGCATTCCGAATATCGGAATCGCCGCTCAATTCGTCGCTGCTCATTTGAAGGCGACGCTGGATGTAAGCGGCGAGCTCCTGATCGAGGGGGACATCTATTTTTGGAAGACCCAGCATCTTTAGGGTTTCCATTTGAGCGAGGGTGCACTGGGGAGGCTTGTCAGTGCGGTTTTTGAAGCTGGCCACTTTGGCATCAACCGCAACCGGGACGCCCCGCCGGGCCACCAATTCAGAGATCGGTTCAAGGGAGGAAGTTTCGGACTGGTAGATGAATCCTTCCAAAAGGCCAAGTTGGTCCCACTCAACGATCAGTTTCCAGTGAAACGGCCCGTACATGTCGTTTTTCTTTTTACCGATGTAGAACAGGTGAGTGGTGGCTTTCATTATTTCCTAACGGAACTTTTGCATGGATAGGCAACAAATGGGGTCAAAGCAACGCCGATTATTGGCGAGTCGTTGCCGTTTTTACACCGTGGGCCGATTTTTAAGAGTTTGAGGGCCTGCAGCATTGCAGTAAAGCGTGCAAATTTGGAGCTTGCCAACCTGTTCAATCCTGGCACGATTAGCTTCGTGGAGTCATGGTGGGAGTCGCCGTGTTTCTACTCCGCACCGATCCGGTCTGTCTTCGATGAGCGATTGTATCTGGTATTAATCAAAAACAATCCTCATCGAGCGGCGTGTCACCCGTCGGCAACTAGCAAATCGGTGACCAATGAACTATGACCGAGGTTACATTCGAGGCGATGCCTTTGTGCGCGCCACTTCAAAAGGCCCTTGCATTCAAGGGTTACACTCATCCATCGCCGATTCAGGAGCAGGCGATCCCGATCGTGCTCAAGGGCAAGGATTTGATTGCCTGTGCCCAAACGGGTACCGGTAAAACGGCGGCTTTTGCCCTTCCCATCCTCGACCATTTGGGGAAACGGGAGGAGCCAGCTTACCGGAATGAGATCCGTTGTTTGGTACTCGTTCCAACGAGAGAGCTGGCGGTGCAAGTGGCTGACAGTTTTAAGGCTTATGGGCGTTTTCTCCGACCCAAGGTTGGCCTTGTCTACGGAGGAGTTTCCCAGCGGCCTCAGGAAAAGGCGCTCCGGGGCGGATTGGACGTTCTGGTGGCAACACCGGGACGGCTGATTGACCTGATGCAACAGGGTTTTTTCGATGGGTCAGAGGTTCGCCATCTGATCCTTGATGAGGCTGACCGGATGCTGGATATGGGCTTCATCCCCGATATCGAAAGGATCCTGGCCAAGCTCCCGACGAAGCGCCAGACACTCCTCTTCTCGGCAACGATGGCCCCGCCCATCGCGAAGCTGGCCGAGAAGTACATGCGCGATCCCGAGAACATTCGGATCGTGCCGGAGGGTACCACAGCCGAGAACATCGACCAGTATGTACGCTTCGTCGATCGAGCCAAAAAAGAGGCGATGGTCTTTGAAATGATGGAGCAGCGGATGGACCAGAATGAAGGGGAGCTAAATCTCATTTTCATGCGGACGAAACACGCTGCCAATCGGTTGGCTGTCAGCTTGAGCAAGGCGGGAATACCGGCGGACGCAATCCATGGAAACAAGACCCAAGCTGCTCGCCAGCGCAGTCTGGACCGGTTTCGGGATGGGCGCATCCCTGTGCTGGTGGCGACCGATGTAGCAGCTCGTGGAATCGACGTGAAGAACATCACCCTGGTGATCAACTACGATCTCCCCAACGAGCCAGAGAGCTACGTTCACCGAATCGGACGGACTGCGCGGGCAGGGAAGAGCGGCCGGGCAGTTTCTTTTTGCGCAGCTGATGAAATCGGTTTGCTCAATGCAGTAGAGAAAGTGCTGCGGAAGGAGGTTCCGGAGGACTCTGACCACGCCTTCCACTCCTCGGCGATCGCTGCCAAGCGTAGAAGTGGTGGAGGTCGAGGAAAACCAGAAGGCCGGAAAAATGGTGGGGGCGGTAATCGTTTTCGCTCGGGCGGAAAACCGGGAGGCAACCGTCGATTCCAGGGAAGGGATCGTCAGGAACAAGGGGCTTCGAAAAATTATCGCAGCGGACCCCGCAAGGAGAACCGTCAGCGGGCTAAGGCCTGAAACTGGTTCCCTTTCTTCTCTGGCTGATTGTTTGAGATAGATACTGAGCCGCCGGAGCACTCCGGCGGCTTTTTTTACGCAGCCGGTCGGGCGCACTTACCTGGCATTTGAAGTCTGCCAAAGGCGTGGGAGGGATTGTTCCCCGAGACAGGGCTTAAAATAGCGGCCCAAAGCGAGACTTGGTTCAGGGACAAAGTACGGGGACTCTAGTGCCAAAGCCGGGGGCGGTAAACTCGGAGGCCGAGTCGCACCGAAAGTCTGAGCTGTTGACCAGCTACAATTGAATGGCGAGGGAGAATCCGCTTGCCCCGTGACCGTTCTCGACGCGAACGAGGATCCGATTGATGCCTCGCCTAAAGTGAACTTTTCTGAATCCCTCATCGATCCTCCAAGCCTTGAGGTTGTAGCTACTGAGCCAGACGAGGGTGTCCTCGATCCAGATACGGGAGTTATCATCGCTGCCGATGGCGATCCAGGTATTGAGCGGCTCGTCAAACCAGAGTTCCGTGTAGTAATAGGTGATGGCGTAAGGCGGGTCGTTGGGTGGGGACACAAAAACGTCGTTGGCCTTAACGAACTCCCATTGGATGATCTGATCCTCCAAGCCGAGGTAGCGGGCATCGAGATTAACAGCAGTTTCAGGAGGAAACCGGGTATCGACATTGCGCCGCCCCTGATTTGGGAACGGACCGACTGCGTACCAGCCATCGACAAACATCCATCGGCCGCTCGAAAATGCCTCTTCGGATGCTGTAATACGGCGGCCGGGAAGTCTGGCAACTTCCTCGCGCTGCAGGGAGGGCGGACCGGAGGAGCTGCCGAGGGTCCTGGTTGCCGGAGAGGATGAAGCTACCTGAAGAGCCGCAAACTCTGCGTTGTAGAGGCCAGTCATGATCTGGGTGAGGTCTTTAGCCCGAGCACCGGCATCCTCAAGGGCCATTAATTGGAGGGCTTCGTGCTCTTCAGCCTGCTGGCGGAGCCACTCAAGGTTGATATCGACTCCGGCGACCTCCAGATCGGGAGATGAGGAAACGAGGGCGAGAAGATCGCGGCTGGTGGACACCATAGAATTGAGCTGGTCGCCCATTGAGCGGAGGGTTTCCCGCCGGGCCAGCATTTCCTCGCTTGAGGCAGGGGTGCGAGCGAGAATCCCGGTATCGATCTCGTCTCGGTTGAAGACGGTTTTTTCCGTAGTGCGCTGGGCCTCGGCGAAGGAGGTTTGCCGGATAATGGCCGAGCTGGCGATGGAGATCTGGTCAAAATCCTCGGCGATCTGGTTCTCCAGGGTGACCGCGTACTCGAGGAGGTCTGGGAGAGGGATGGTGGACAGGTCGGGTTGTTCGGAAACCCGAGCCAGCTCGGGTTGGGGAGGTTCGGGTTCCTCAAGAGTGAGAAGTTGAAGGGCCTCTGCGACGGCAGTTTGGCTCTGGTAGGCAATCTCCTGAAGGGAGGTGGCCTCTTGCGAAAGGGTTTTTTGGCGATTCAACGAATGCTCTAAAGTCTCGATGGCCCGTTGGTAATTCGCTCCGCGGGAGGCAAGCTCCTCGACGAAGGTTTCCAACCGGGTCGAGTGGTGATCCAGCTCCCGCTGGAGACGCTCGAGGCGGGCATTGCGATCCCGCAGCGTTCTCTCAAGGCGGGCTGGGTCAGATGGGGATTCTGCTGCAAGTTGGGCTTCGAGATCTTCAATCTCTGCGCGGACGGATTGCAGGGAGTTTTCGATCCGCGCGACTCGACCCTTTTGGGTCTGAACTTCGCTGTCCTTCCTTTCGACCTCGCTTTGGTAGCGAACGACCATTCGGGAGGCTCGCCGGGCGTTTTCTACCTCCTCGGCCCAGCTGGCTTGGGCATCGTCAGCCTTCTCCTGGTCGGTGGTAGCAATGGTTTGGAGGGCGTTGAGTTCAGGTATTTCGAGAAAGCCAAATTGATTTGTGAGTTCAATCTGGGCGGCCCGGACATCACGCTGACTGCGACTGGCTTCAGCTAGCTTTGGTAAAGCAACCCCGGTGGTCTCGAGCATCTCCTTCCCCTCGGTGGCAAGGGGAGCCGGTTCGAGGACGATTCTGGCCGCCTTTTGGGCATCGGATGCCGAACGCATGCCCAAGAGGGCCTTTTCAAGGGCGGAGAGGGCTCTCTCAGGAGCCTCTTGACCGAGAATGGCGGCGATTTCCTGGTAGGTCTCATGGCGACTCATTTTGATGGCCTCCATTTGCTCGGAGATTTGGAGCAGTTCCTCGAGGCGGGCTTCGAAGATCTCCCTCTGGTTTTGATCAACCTTTCTCGCCACAGCTTCAACGCGCTGGCTGGAGACGGTTATCTCCGGCTTGGGCTGGTCCGTTTTGGGGCCAAAGAAGTAATCCTTGGCCGGGGTGAGGAAAAGGATGGCAAGCAGCCCGAGGTGGATGAGAATGGAATAGAGCCACCACCGAGCCGTGGTTTGATTCTCCTCACCGGGAGTTTCAGATGGTTTCATCGGTTTGGTCGGGTATGAAAGCCTATGTTGCGGAGCCCATAAAATTTGAGGGCCTCGATGATCTCGATGATGTGGCGGTAGTCGGCAGCTTCGTCACCGTCGATCCGGATGCGTTGCTCGGCATTTTCAGAGGCGATGAGCTGGAGGCGATCAAGTAGGGCAGCGGTCGAGACTGGTTCGCCGCGGAAGTACTTTTGACCAGCTGCGTCGACTGACAGGACAACGAGATCGCCGGGAACGGCTACATCGATGGATGCATCCGCGAAGGGGAGGGTAATGGGGACCTCTTTTTCGACCTTTTTCAGGGTGGTGGTGACGAGAAAGAAGATGAGCAGAATGAACATGCAGTCGATAAGCGGAGCCATCTGGATTTCGAGGTTCTCATCATTATCGCGGCGTACTTTCATGATCCTGTGGGGGTAAAAGACTTCAAGGAATGAGCAATTAAGCGCTCGGGAGGGCGGGGCTTGGTTCGATTTGAGGTACCGGATTCGGGTTGGAAGCCGATTGGCTTCCAGAGTCTCCACCTTGTTTCCGCCGTGAGCTGAGGATCCATGAGCTGGTGAGGTCAGTCACGTTTTCTTCGAGCGAAGCGGCCTGACGGTTGAAGGTTCCTTTGATCTGGTGGTAGGCAAAGAGAAGCGGAATGGCGAGGGCAAGGCCAACCGCGGTGGTGACGAGAGCCTGGGAAATGCCACTGGCAAGCAGGGTTGGATCTCCCATATCTCCGGCGAGGGCCACGGTGTCGAAACATTCGATCATTCCAAAGACCGTTCCCAGGAGTCCGAGGAGGGGCAAGATATTGGCAATCACGGCGATGGGGTAGGCGCGAGCCATGATAGAGGCTACCTCGCGGGAGCCGATATCGCTGCAAGCAGCATTGATATCAGAGGCTGAATTATCCCGGTGGCGGACGATGAAGCTGATGATGCGCGAGAGGGTGCTCGGCTGTTCCTTTTCGAGGGCGAGAAGGGCATCGAAATTGTCTTCATTCCACAGGCGCTTGGCTTTTTCAGCAGTTCCCACCGGGGCAATGCGATTCTGGCGAATGGTGGCCACGCTTCCAATCAGGTAAGTTACTGCGACGATGGAGAGGAGAAACTGAATGGCGACGACCGTTCCCCCCTCGCGAAGCTTGGCAAAGATGGGAGCTCCCTGGCGAACGGTTCCTTCCCCGGTCGATGCGGTGGTTACTGGCTCCTCAACCGCTGGAGTAGGAGAAGCCTCCTGGCCATTAAGGGACGGGAGCAGCAAAATCCCGAACAATAAGAACAGAGAGCGAATACGCATAACTTAAAATAGGTTTTTCAGGGTTGAGAGAACCAGCCCGAAATTGGAGGTGATCCCTGTCATGCTTTGCTAACAGTTTTGAGGATTGGGGGAACAGCGGCAACCGATTTCATAGCTGGCGCGTTGAATTGAATTGCTGTGGAGATAAAAAACGATCGACGATTCTTCCAGATATGTGGGCCAAATCAACCATTGAAGAAATCCGCCAGCGGTTTGACGGTGAGGTAGATCGGTTTTCGGATCTGGAAACTGGGCAGGCAGCGACCATTGATGCACCGCTGGCGATGGAATTGATAACGAGGGCGGCCTTGGCCTCGACTCCAAAGATCAGGCATTGCCTGGACATTGGGTGTGGGGCTGGAAACCAAACCATTCGTTTGTTGAGGGAGTTTAAGGGGGACTTTGACTGTGACCTTTGTGACCTCAGTGAGCGGATGCTGGATAGAGCTGAGGAACGGGTATCTACGGAGACCTGTGGGAAGATTCGTAAATTCCTCGGTGATGTAAGGACAATCGCTCTTCCTGAAAACCATTACGATGTGGTCCTGGCCGCTGCAGTGCTCCACCACCTGCGAAGCGATGAAGATTGGGAAGCTACTTTTCGGAAAATTTTCGCCATTCTTCGACCGGGAGGTTCCTTCTGGGTCACCGACCTGGTCACCCAGGAAAACGAAAAACTGCAGGCCTTGATGTGGGAGCGTTATGCAGACTACCTGATCAATCTAGGCGGCGAGGCTTACCAAAAGTCCGTTTTTGCCTACATCGAAAAGGAGGACTCACCCCGGTCGGTATCTTTCCAGATCGAGCTGATGAAGCGGGTTGGTTTCCGGACGGTCGAAATCCTCCACAAGAACTCATGTTTTGCGGCTTTTGGGGCGTTAAAGAACTGATCTGGCGGGGTAAATAGGTGGAGACTTCAAAGCCGATTGGAACCGTTGATAGCTGTGGTGGGTGCCGCGCCGATGGAGCTGCCTGGCCATTTGAGTAATGACCCTTTGGAGACCTTGGGTCACGAGGCTCGGGACTATTTCGGCAAGGGGAGACCGGCCCCTCAGACTGTTCGGGAAAACCGGTTCGTGTTTTCTGCGGGTGATAGATGGGCATCAAAGACCATGGCGAGGTTGCGGAGAAAGTAGCGGCCAATTGGCGTGACGACGAAGGAACCAGGTTCGTCTCCCTGAGCGACCAGCCCATCATCCAGAAATTCCGCCAAGAGCTCTCTCCAATCCCCCATTTGCGCTTCGAACGAGGTCTTGAAGGGCTGGAGGATGGTGTGGGTATCGATCCGCAGATCGCACATGAGGCGCTGGATGAGGTGGCGGCGAATTCTATCCTGCTCGGTGAGGACACAGGCGGCCTCGATGGGAAATTCTCCGGTCGAAATGGCCGAAGCGTATCGGGAGAGATTTTTGGTATTTTGGCGGTAAGCGAGTGAAGTTTGGCTGATGGCAGAAACTCCAAAGGCGAGGATGTCGAGTCCAGCACGAGTTGAGTAGCCCTGGAAATTTCTTTGAAGGGTTCCGTTTTTACGGGCTTGGGCCAGTTCGTCGTCGGGCCGGGCGAAATGATCCATTCCGATGTATTCAAATCCAGCATCGGTCAGGCGTTCGACCATGCGGAGTAGAATGGAAAGTTTGGCTTCCGGTGAGGGAAGGCCGGCTTTCTCCAACATTTTCTGGGCGGGCCGCATCCATGGAATGTGTGCGTAGTTGAAGATCGCCAAGCGGTCGGGCTCCAGGGCGAGGACGGAATCGAGGGTACGGTCAAAGGTCTCGGTCGTTTGATGGGGGAGACCATACATGAGGTCGATATTGATGGAATGGAAGCCACTGTCCCGGAGCCAGGTGACGGTTTGGCGGTTGAGGGCGGGCGGTTGGCGGCGATTGATGGCGGCCTGAACGGCTGGTTCGACATCTTGAACACCGAATGAGGCGCGAGTGCAGCCGATCGATCGGAAGGCGGCGAGGTGATCGGGAGTCAGGTGAAGGGGGGCCAGCTCAACGCTGCATTCGGCGTCGGGGAGGAGTTCAAAGTTGTCCTGGATGAGATGGCCGAGTCGATCGATTTGTCCAGGGTCGAGAAAGTTCGGGGTGCCCCCGCCGAAGTGGAGTTGGTTGATGCGGGCTCGGCTTCCGCGTAGCTCGCGAAAAAGTTCTGCCTCGGCGCTAAGGGCGTCCAGGTAGTTGCTGGCTCTCGAGCGGTCCTTGGTGATGACGGTGAAGCAGCCGCAAAACCAGCAGAGGGTCTCACAAAAGGGGAGGTGAAAATAGAGTGAGTGGGGGCCGGGTGTCTCGGCAGCCTCCTCGATGAGCGGGGCAGGGTCCTCGACCGGTTTGAAATGATTGGCGGTTGGATAGGAAGTGTAGCGCGGACCGGGGCGGTCATACTTCTGAATGAGGCGGCGGAGGGTGTTGATGTCCACGAACAAAAAGTTTGCTGGAAAGGCTTTGGAGGAGCAACCGGTTCTGGTGCGACACGGGCATTCAAGTCTGCAGGTGGGCAGCCTTGGGTTTAAATGTGGCGACCGCTTCTACGATGGCCGCGAGGGTCTCGATTTTGGTATGGGGAGTTACCCCGTGTCCGGTATTGAAAATATAGCCGGGGCGCGAGCCAATCTCGGAGAGAAGGTTCTCGGTGCAGCGCACGGCGATTTCAGGATCGAGGGTTGGCACGATGGGGTCGAGATTGCCCTGGAGGACCAGATGAGAATCCACCTTCTGAGAAATTTTCTTAAGGTCGACGGTGGCATCGAGGGACAAGCCGGTGGGTCGGGTGGCGGCGAGGGAAGAAAGGGAGCCAGCCGCTCCCCGGGCATAGATTAAGACAGGGATATTCCGTGCCCGGAGGGTTTTGACGATCTGCTCGATCCAGCGGAGGGACATGGCGTGGTATTCGGTGGCAGGGCACCCGCAGGCCCAGGAATCGAAGATTTGCAGGGCATCAGCCCCGGCATTGGCCTGGGATATGAGGTAGGCGGTCACGGCCTCGGTAATCTTGTCGAGCAACTGATCAAACACCTGCCGGTTCTGATAAAAAAGGGCTTTGGCGTTGAGGAAGGGTTCCGGAGAACCTCCCTCGATCATGTAGGCGGCGAGCGTCCAGGGTGACCCGGCAAATCCTAGAAGAGCGGTATGGTCTCCCAGTGATTGGCGGAGGAGCCGAAGGGCATCCGGGACGTAGGCTAGATTTTCAATGACCTCGTCTATCGATGAATCCGGAAGGTCCTGGTGCCCTTGAAATGTCCGCTCCATCTCGATCCCGCCCTGATCGCGAAAGCGGTAGGGAAAACCGAGGGCCTCAGGGACGGTGAGGATGTCGGAGAATAGGATGGCAGCATCGAGAGGGAATCGCCGAAGTGGTTGCAGTGTAACCTCGGCAGCGAGTTCGGGCGTTTTCACCAGAGTCCGGAAGTCGTGGCGCGTTTTGAGGCTGCGGTATTCAGGCAAGTAACGCCCGGCCTGGCGCATAAACCAAACCGGAGGGCGGTCGACAGGCTGAGCCTCAAGGGCTTTGGTGAATCGTTGGCGTGAGTTCAAGGGTTAGGAGAGGTTCCCGAGCCAGTCTCGAGGTTTAAGGAATTGTTCACTGAGCGACACCTCCGGCGAACCGGGCTGGGGCTCGTAGCCATAGATCCAATTGGCCTGAGGGGGCATTGACATAAGGATCGATTCGGTGCGACCGCCGCTTTGCAGACCAAAGAGGGTGCCGCGGTCGTAGAGGAGGTTGAACTCTACGTAGCGACCGCGCCGGTAGAGTTGAAAATCCTTTTGTGATTGCGTGTAGGTGAGATTTTGCCGACGCGAGATAATCTCGCGGTATGCACCCAAGAAAGCGTGGCCTACCGACTCAAGGAGATCCAGCCCAAGGGATGGTGACCCGAGTTGAAGGTCATCAAAAAAAATGCCGCCGATTCCACGGCTTTCTTTTCGGTGGGGGAGGTAAAAATATTCATCGCAGGCCTTCTTGGCAGCAGGGTAGAGGTTGGGATCGAAGGGATCGAGGGCATCCTTGGCCGCCTGGTGCCAGAGGAGGCAGTCCTCCTCGTGGGGGTAGAAGGGAGTGAGGTCAAAGCCGCCGCCAATCCACCAGTCGATGGCGGAACCGTTTGGCTCATCGAGAACGGCGAAGAACCGAATGTTCATGTGGGTGGTGGGAACATGGGGGGATAGTGGATGAATAACAAGAGAGACCCCGGCGGCGCGGAAAGGTTTACCAGCTAGGTGCTGGCGGCGAGCAGAGGCAGCGGGTGGGAGGTGGTTGGCAGCAACCTCGGAATAGCCCAGACCAGCTTTTTCGAAGAGAGACCCGGCGACGAGGATGGAAGTGCGTCCCAGACCGAGGCTGGATGCCCAGTCGTCATTTAGAAAGGACGCAGTGGGTTCGAGTAAACCGAGCTCGTGGACAGCCTTGTGATGAAAGGCGCGGAGGCGGGAGGTAGCGGCGGAAAAGTCTGGCAGCGACACTTTTCAGAGAATCCCATGAGCGATCAAAACCTGACGGAGCGACAATTCCGGGGTGACTTGATAGGCCTTCCAACCGAGCCTCTTGGCAGCGTCCACATTATCTTGGAGATCATCAAAGTAGAGGATGTTTTGGGAAGGAACCTCGGCGGAACGCATGGCTTGGCGAAAGATCGCTTCGTCTGGTTTTCGGACCCTCTTTTCATAGGAGAGGATCGGTACGATCCGCTGATCCCGAAGGAAGGGATGGAGGGTGGAGAGGTATTCAAAGTGGGAGGGGCTGGTATTGGAAAGTACCCCCACCCTTGTTTTTTCCAGAGTCTCGGTAGCTGCCGCAAGGTTCTCGGAGAGTGGATCGAAGATGTCTAGCCAAGCCTCTTTAATGCTGGCTAGAGTCTCTTCGAGAGCGAAGCGCCTCTTGATCAGGCTGAGGAACTCCTCGGTTGAAAATTCCCCGGTCTCGTAGCGTACGATCAGCGTGTCATCCCACAGCATAGAAGCCAGTTGGTGCTTATCGAGCTTGGACTTTTGGATGATTTGATCGGTGAGACGGGTGTAATCGAAGTCGAAAAGAACTTTTCCTAAATCAAAATAAACAAACTCAATCATAGGTTTTTCTGCTATCTTGGAGAGCCACTTCTGATTTGGCTGCGCAGGTTTTCCCGGTCGGTGGAGAGAATGGGGAAGAAGCCGGCCTCGGTAAGGATCTCGGCAATTCGGTCTCCGAGAAGAAACTCTGCGTAACGTTCTGCGGTAAGCTCGGTCGAAAGGGGTATGGCCAAGTAGAAAGCGACAAAGGCAGGGTAGTCTCGATAATTAATGTTCTCGGCGGTAGGGGGAAACGGAAAGCCTTCGCCCAACCCGGAAATGGAGACAACCTTGGTCGTCGAAAGGAGGGGAGGGCTGTCGAGGATGGCGATGGCGGCGGGATCGGAAGCAAGGATGCTTTCAGCAGCCGATTGGGTATCAACGGTGAGGACACCGGGATTCAGACTATTGTTGGGCATGATCCGGTTGATAAGAGTCGGGACAGCAAGGAAATCGTAGCTATTAACGGTTACAGCCTGGACATTCCGGGTGGTCCACTCTCCATCAAGACCAAAGGCTGCCCATCTGGCGGCAGATTGCCCGCTGCGCCTTCCAAAGATAGAGGCAACTTGCTCGGCGGTGAGGGAGGTAATTGGGTTGGTCTCGTTAACCCCGATGATCGCCGCCTTGTAAGCAAAAGGATAGACCCGGTAGGCGGGGCGAGGTGGATTTTTTGATGGTGTTGCGAAGATTATCAAGTTTGCCCCACCATCCTCGAAAGTCCGGATGGCGTGAGCACTTCCGAGGAAATCGGTTATTAAAACGTCGTTGTTGTTCGCTGCAAAGGCCGAGAGGGCGGGTTTTAATTCCTCTGGTAGAAAGTCTGATCCTAAGATGCGTATTGTGGCTCCCTCGACGCACAAGGTCGCCATGAACAACATGAAGAGAATAGGGGATTTCATAAAAAACGGTTCAAGGCAAAGGGTATTCGAGTAAAGCTGTCAACCACTGCTTGACAGAGCAAAAGGAAGAGGGTGCCGTGGAGCGACCGAGAAGTTGGTTGTTTATGTTACAGACATGTAAACACCGTCGTTGGCTGGACCCGCTCAGTAATCGGTTCGGGTGGTGAAAACGCTGGAGTTGGAGTTTCGGTCCTGAACGAGAGGAAGCGGCGGAGCTTCGAACTCGACGGGCGAACTTTGGATGGTCCCCCCCTTCAACGGAGCAACCATCCTTCATTTTCAAAGACAGGACCCATCGCCGATTCATAACCGACTGAATAAAAGCAACAATTTTTTCTTGTGCCGCTTCGGGATGGTTCTTTGAGTGGTGACTCTCAGATGGTTGGTTCTGTCATATCCCGGATCTGCAATATCCGTTGCTTACTCAAGCGGAAGCGGGTTCGGCATTTACAGATCTCAGCCAAACCAGCCAATCGATACCAGCTTGAGAATCTTGAGCAACGTATCCTCCTCTCTGCAGTGGTTGGTGACGGTCTCCAATATGACGAGGGGGAGCATGGAACTCCGGTCCCGGTGATCCATGAGTACTTTGACGAAAAGTCTGACAGTCCGGAACAGGAGGACTCGTCTGGAATTTTTGTGGAGGGCGATGAGATTGTGATTCTGGCAGAGAATCCTGATGCGGTCGAGGAGGGTACAACGGAGGACGCGCAGTCCGAGGAGGACAGTCCGAACGATCTGGGTGAAGTTCTGGAAAAAGGCGCTGCTGCGCTTCCCGAAATCGAGGGACTGGTTTTATCCGACCCGAATCTAGTCCATGGGGAACAGACCTTTGAAGTGATTTTTGATGGTGCAGAAGGGGTGAGCTTCACGGTGGGGGATGATCCTTTCCTCCTCAACATTCCGGCTTTCGAAACACCGGTTGGGTTGGATCCGGGGGGGGTGCGGTTGGCACTTTTGGAACGAATGAACTCCACTTTTGCTGATACCGGAATCGTTTTCAAGGAAGCCAAGGCCATCGTTGGCCCCTCTAACTCGGAGGAAAGTCCGGATTTTTCAACCAAAGTTTCCCGGTTGTACATTGGGGGAACCGATGCGGCCTTTCGATCTTACGGCGCTTTTTTGGGTCTGGCTGAAAAAGTGGATGTCGGAAATGTCGATCCGGCGGATACTGGCTTGGTCTTTTCAAAGAATTTTCTTCGGGATGGGATGTCCCTTGATGAGGTAGTTGATGCCCTTGCTGAAGTAGCGATTGAGGAAGCAGCCCACCTTCTCGGTTACAGCGAGATGACTGAAACGGCTTCTCCGATCTACCAGAGCGCCCATCCGCAGGACGCTATATTTTTTGTTTCCGGGTCCACTGGATTTGTTAGTGAAGAGGCGGGTGACCCGGAGCTTCTCAAACCAACCTTCACGATTAGCCTCGGTGAGGGCACGTTGATCGGATTTTCCAGTCCTGCAGAGTACCGGCTAACTCTGGATTTAACCGAGGCCACGATCCCCCTTCGGTCGGATGCATCCCTGTTTGTGGAGAATGGAGCCGTCGCTCCGTTGGTTGAAGACCCCAATCATGCGGGACTCTATCACGCGGATTTTATAAATACCCGCGCCGGGATTTACACGATTGGAATTGATGGATTTGAGCTGCCGGGGACGGAGACCTTGTCGACAATTACGCTGTCCCTGACGCAGACGGCCCGATCGAACGGAGGAACTCCGGCCGCGCCCTTGGGTGGAGTCCCGTCGTTGACCCTCGATTTGGCGGCCGTTGCGCGGGTGGATGAAGGCGGGAGTTTTGATCCAGTCCAGCACTTGTCTGATTTTTGGGATTATGTGAAGGGATTGACGGCCTTCACGGGAGAAAGTGTTGGCGGGGTGGAAGTACCCGGGATTTTTGACTTCATCGCCACCTATGCGGAGGAGGCGTCTGGAGTAGCCTTCGATTATCTTGAGTTCGCCAACTCAGTGAGTTCGGCGATAAGCTCAACCGCTGGCGCGGTCGCTGCTCCCGGCCTGGATTTGGCAAAAGCGGTTTCTCCGGATGGGGCGATTGAGTTGGTTTTCCAGTTTATAGGAGAGGTTGCCGGCGGGGGCTCTACTATTGGAGGTACCCTTACCGTGGATGCGGCCAACGCAAGCGGGGTGATCAAGGTTTCCTGGGCTCCCCCTTCCGGTTTGGCTCTCGGCCTTTTGACTGGAGACTTCTCCTTGGGGGAAATTTCTATTTCGCGCGCTGTTAGTGTCTACCTCCTCGGGGCAAAGGTAGAACTCGAGCAGTACATAAAGTTTGGGCCTGGGCTCAATCCGGTGGCCCTTGCTCTGGGGAGCAATCCCGACATCACGATTGGTACATCCCTCTCCTTTGGAGCAGAGTTTGGGCTTAATGCAGAGCTGGGGCAGTTTTTGAGCGCGAAGCTTGAGGCTGGTGGTGGGGTAGCTGGTAAGCTAATCCTGGAAAAAACACTACCGGTCCTGGATCTGCTGGGCGCCTACTCGCTCTACGATAACCTGCCCCAACTGCCCTTTGCACTCGGTTCCGCTCTATCCCTCATGCCTGAAACACGGCCTGAGCCGGATGCCGAGGCGGATGTCCTGCTTGCTTTTCTGCCAGAGGCCGCCCGTGTTCCGGTAGAGTTCCAGATCTTTCTGATCGATCTCATGGTTCCCTACGCCTTCGACACGGTCTGGGAACGAATCCTCGGAAGCACCATCCCGGCGGCTCAGATTTCCCTGGATCTTTTCTATGGAAGACCGGACTCCTTTGCCGGTATCCTTACTGCATTGGGGACGCCTCCGACTCTGAAGGTTGAGGTCGAGCCAGCGGTGAACCTATTTCTTGGCGGAGAGGCATCTCTGGACATCCCGCTGCTGGTCGGAGAAATCGATTTTGGGTTTAAGTTGGGAATCGGGGCAAAGGTGGGGAAAACGATTCCAATCGTCGATACTTCCTCTCCCTCTTTCATTCCGGTCTTTGATTATTTGCTTGGGTTGCCATCCCGTTATTTCCCTGCCGGTTCATTCAGTTTGGATCTGCCGAATGGATTCTGGGCGCCAGGCTTGAGTAATGGCCTGAGCGTTGAAGCGGTGGCCGGGGAACTTGCGGTAGCACTGGAGGAGGGCAAGATCGGTGGGGTGACGGTGGTTACGCACGGTTTCCAACCATTCAACGGAGAGGATTCCTTCGCGGGCTGGCTCTTCGGTGGGCTGACCGAACCCTTTGACCTGGACGGGGATGGCATTCCAGATGCCCAGCAGGGGCGCGGAGCATCAGCCGGGGATTCGATGATGCCGCTAGCCCTGGCTATCTTGCAGCAGCGGGGTGGCTACTTGCTCGACTACGACATCCCCGCCCAGGGACGCGATGGGTGGTTTGATCCGCAACAGTCCATTTTTCCTGGTCTGACTCAGATCGAGTCGGTCGGGGAGGATGATTTGTTGGAGGTGGTGCTGGTTTTCGATTGGGCGCCCGAGTCGAATGAAATCTCCCCTGGTTGGGGGGAGGCGGCAGGGGACGCGCTATTTAACCTTCTGATTCGCCTCGGTCTGCTCCAACCGGAAGCTGGCGACGCGAACTTGCCCTTTCACTTTATCGCGCACAGTTTCGGGTCGGCGGTGACCTCCGAGGCTATTGAACGGATGGCTGCTTTTGGCGTTCCGGTCGATCATGTTACTTATCTGGATCCCCATGATTTTAACCAGCGATTCCCTCTGGGGGATCTATTAGCCGCCGCAGTTGATGCGGATGTCAGCTTGATCGATCTGCTGGGTTTTGAATTATTCGGAGACCTGTTCTCAGAAGCTCCGCAGGATGCCTGGCAGGAGCTCTACACGCTGGGAGTGCTTCAGGATCTTGGAGTGGATGGATACGGAGCAGTGGTCTGGGACAATGTGGCTTTCGCGGACGTTTATTTCCAGACAAGTTTCTTCCCCGATGGCCGTCCTATTCCGGGGGCCGCCAACTTTGATATCTCCGCGATTGTCTCACCGAACGGAGACAATCCCCTGGCTCATACCGATGTTTGGGCGAACTTCTATTTGGGGACGATCACCGACCGCGATGGATCGACCTCTGGAAATGGAGGGGCCAATCCGACAGAGGGATACGGATACTTCTGGAGCAGGATCGGCAATCAGAATGCTGACGACGGCAGGGTCTATCGCCCGGATCCCAATTTCTACGTAGACGATTTTCAGTTCAACCTGTTGGATGATCCAGCCACGCCGGGCGTTGTGGAGGGCAAGATCGTAGCCTCTTCCCATCAGCACACTCCTTCTCCACTCAAAGGCCCTGACGGTAACCCTCCGGCGAGTTTACCAGCTGGATTGACAGCTGGGGATTTAATCAATGCGCGATGGGCAGCCCAATGGTCGCCCCTGGAAATCGCAAACGGTAATTTCAACGGCTATGGCAGTGCCAACGATCTACTCTTCGGGGATCAGAATATTGTTCCCGGGTGGTCCCACCACGGGGGAGGTGGAGATGGGGTGGTCACCAGCCTGACTGGCTTACCCGTCAACTTCCCTCTCGGTGAGCTGCTTGAGCCATTCGAGAATTTTTACCTCCAACTTGACTCTGAAGCATCGGCGCGGATCCACAACCATTTCTACATTCCATCTTTCGCGGGGGCTATTCGTTTTAATGCGGAGCGCAACGGCAATGGAACGGGATCCTTTTTGAGGGTTTACCTGGGAGATCCGGCGGAGGAGGGATCGTTGATCGGGGCTTTCGACGTTGGGCAAATCTCCGCCTCCGGGGAGGACCTGCTGGTCTATATCCCGGGGTACCATCGTGGGGAGTCGCGGTCGCTCCGGGTTGAGCTGACGACGGCTTTGCCGTCTTTAGAACTTTATCTGGACAACTTCGAGCTGCTGCCCGGGACCCGAACCGGTGACTTGGCAGCTATTGACCTTTCCTTGGTCACGGGTCTGGGAGGAACCGAGCCAGGATTTGAACTGGTTGATTTAACACTGCGTTCTGCGAATGGGACGATTCTTCTCAATCCGTCTGGAGCAGATCTTTCGGACCCGTCGACTGGTTGGGACTTTTTCACTGATCCGGTGAGTGGGGCGAGAGTCTCGGTGATCTACGATGATACTTTGACCGGTAACAGCTTCCGGGACACCGGAAGATTCCTCCTGTCGCCACCAACCCTTGATGGAATCGGCGCCGATTCTGATCCCGGATCGCGTGGATTCCAGGGATTTATTGACATTGATTACCGTATCTCCGGGGTGGATACGTCTACCCGCACCCTGAGCGTGCCAGTCTTTCAGGGCTACACAGCGACTTTGGACCGCGATGGATCGAGCAATTCCGAGGCCGTTCCGACCGATCCTTATCCGGTGGTCGATGAGGATATTCTACCGGAACTCGGATCTCTCTCGGAGCGGTGGGAATCCAACGGAAATCCGGCGATCATCTCGAGTGGAGTCGGGGATGCGGGAGGTGCCTCCTATGGTCTCTACCAGTTGATCAGCGTAATGCGGAATGGACTGATTCGAGTGCTCGACTTTATCGAGAGCCAAGGTTACGGACCGGACTTTGATGGGCTGGAGCTGAACAGTACAGCATTTAAGGATAAGTGGCGAGAGTTGGCTACCGACCCGGTCACGGCACCTCAATTTTCGAGAGCCCAATTCGCCTACATCAAGGCGACCCATTACGATCCCCTTGTATCAAGTTTCCTCCAACAATTCGGGATCGATATTGATGCTCGAAGTCGAGCCTTGCAAAACGTGGTTTGGTCAACAGCAGTGCAGCATGGTCCCCAGACCGATGTGTTGGCCGTAGCCTTGGCGGCAACCCTTGCGGGAACGGGAAAGTCTGACCCGCTTGAGCTGACCGACGAGGAGTTGATCCCGGAAATTTATCTTGAGCGGGGAAGAGAAAACGCGAGTGGAGGGTTGGTTCGTTTTTCGGGAAATTCTGAGGAGGTCCAGGCCTCGGTGAAACGACGGTTTGGCTTTGAGGTTGAACAGGCCCTTGCGCAACTGGCGGCTGAACGATTGCTTGCGCCAATCCCGACCGTTGATCCGCTCGACCTTCTGGATTCCCGTTCGGTGGCCCAAGTCCAGCAGCGCTTGAACTACCTCGGGTTTCGGACGGTTTATGGGACCTCGCGGATCGAGGTGACCGGTGAGCTCGATTTTGATACTCGAATCGCTGTCGGGGTCTTTACGGCCGCGGTCCTTTCCTCGGCTGACAATCCGATCGTCGCCCAACCTGCGGGTTCGGTATTTGGGCCTTTCAACCGGGCAGCTTCTCCGATTTGGGTAGACCTTGCCGAGTTGGTTCTCCCGAGGATTGAAGTTCTTTCGGCGGTTGGAGAAACCTGGGCCACAAGCTGGGCGAGGGATTTCCTGATTGAATGGAATAATCTGCTCGGCCCCGGGGACGAACTGTTGTTGGTTGCTGCGAGCCGTGCGGGCGGAAGCTATGCTGATCCTTTCCTGCACGCTACGGAGCCGACGGCCCATCACCAGGCTGGAAGGCATCTGGATTTCGATGTTCTTCCGACAGCTGGTGGCGCCTTGGGCGATCCAACCCTTCCCTTCATGGAGGTTTTTGATGCCAACGGAGCCCTGTGGTTAGCTGCCTCGACTGACCCGGACTTTACTGGCTCGGCTGGCGTTGACACCCATGAGGCGGCGGCAGTATTCGGGACCGGATTGACCCTTAGCCCGTCGACCAGCGAGGGTGGGCTTCAGGAGGTTACGTTCGGGAACATCGAGGCTGGAGCCCTTGAGGCTGCGGCACTCTCCGCCAACCTCTGGTTGTTGCTGATACCGCGTGAGGGAGGAACAACGGTGAATTGGGAATTTACCTATCTGACTCCGCTGGATACTCAGGATCTGATCCCGGGATTGGGCAAGGCGAGCTTCGGTTGGGAGACTTTGGCGGATTTCACGGGTGCAGCGGTTACCCCCGCCGAAATACTTGATTTTGAAGGATATGATTTCGGGCTTTTTTGGGCGCAGACGAGGAATACCGGGAACGGATTTGCGGTTGAGTTTGACGATGTTAATGCCAATGACCCCTTCCTGCTACACGGTCTGAAAGGTCTGCTGGTTGACAATGTTGGGAATGGCTATGACCACACCGGGATTGGAGACCTTCTCGGTGATCTTCTAGCATCGGATCTTGCCAGCCCCCTGACGACGACTTCGGCTTCCGGTTCGTGGGTGGAATCAGTGTTCTTTAATGATCCGAGAGTTTGGGAGGCTGATCCATTCGGGCGCATCCGCTTCTCCGCAGGGGAGGGTTCGACTTTCCAGGTGAATGTTGGGGCTCCGGAACGATCCCAGGAGATTGATCCTTGGGAGGCGGCAGCAATCGCCAAAGGAATTGGCAACTTTAGCGTAAAATTTGATGGCCTGCGGGACGCGGTCGATTTGGTAGTCAACGGTATTTCTGTGATCGGTTCGGCGGCGGCTTCGGGGGCAGCGGGTATTGGAGTCAAGGTTAAGAACGCCGTCGGTAGTGCGCTCGGGGGGGTGGGGAGTGCCTTTTCGGAGTTGGGCCGGGCTTTGGGAGAGCTGGCGGGCCCAGCCAATCGAGCCCTCGAAGACCAAGCGGATTCGGACAATTTGGAGTTCACGCCGATTTCACCATTCTTTATCGCTCCACCGATTGATGATCTGGAGGCTGCTCTCGAGTTTGCGCAGAAGGCGGGGCTGACCGATCCTGCGAATTTTACGATCTCCCTCGAACAGTTGCGTGAGCGGGTAAACCTTTTCCTTGATGCCGGGGTTGATTTGGGGCTGGCCTTTATCCGGGAGCAAGGGCGCTTCGGGATCGAGATGACTTACAAGGCTACGATCGAGACCTTTACAGCCAATCTCGAAGCAGCCTTCGGAGCGGACATCGCAGGCTTGGAGCTTGGCGTTGAGACAACCTTTACGGGAACCCTCACGGCACGGTTCCGGTTTGGCATCCTCGATACGACGGTGGCGGACAACGAGCTGGCGGGGCAATTCTTCGTCGAAATCAAAGAGCTTAAGCTGAGCTTTGAAGCTGTTGCCGATCTGGACGGAATGGGGGCTAACTTTGGTCTCCTGGAGGCCGGAATCACTGAGGGTAAAATCAACCTCGCGGCGGTCGTTTCGTTCTCCATGGCGCCGTTGGCGGTCTCCGATTTCGATGGGGTTGACCTCCGCGACTTTGGGACGCTCAGGTTCACGGTACCGTTCTCGACGGAGTTGGTGGCGGCCGGCGGGGTCGGTTCCTTCTCTTTTGCAGAGGCGCGGCTTTCGGTTGCTGATTCCGATTTATTGAGTGGACCGCCTCCCGTAGTGGTGTTCGATGGATTTGATGACGTCTTCAGTATTTCCCAGCTCGGCTGGCAGGAGTTGCTCTCTCTCTTTACCAACCTGACCGCCTTTGTCATTGATTTGGTGGAACGATCACCAGTCGTCGACGCGAGGCTGCCCCTGGTTGGGGTGTCCGTAGGGGATCTGATTGATGTGATTGAGCCGTTCAACACCTTTCTAATGGAACTTTCGGAGGATCCCAACGGGAGCCTCAACGAGTTAGCTCAACAGATCGAGGATGCTTTTCCGGCTGGTTTTCCGATAACGGTGACCTTCGACTATGCGGATGATAACTTTTTCTTCGATTTTCTGGTAAGTCAGAGCTTCACTGAGACCGTCGCTTTCAACTTTAACCTCGCTGAGGTGGTGGATCTCCTTCCTTCCGGGCACCCGGCGAGAGCGGCCTTGGGAACCCTCGAAGCGCTTGTAGATACGTCAGGCAACGGGGCGATAGCGGTTTCCGGAGGCTACCTCTTGAATCTAGGAGTGGGGCTTGATCTGAGCACAGGCTCGTCGCCGACCTTCTTTTTGAGAGACACCACCGAGGCATCGATCTTTGCCGAGATCACGACTCCAGCGCCTCTCAACTTTGAAGCGAGTCTCGGAGCACTGGCTGGACTCAGCGTGGTAAATGGTACGGTCACTTTTGATCGTGATGGAATCCCTGACAACGATAGCGACCCGGATGTTGATGGCCCGGCGGCTTTCGGATTCAGCTTCACCGGATTTGATGCAGATGGAAAACTGGCCTTTAGCGATTTGCTCGGACCTAATTTTGGCAACTATGTTCAAACAAATCTCGTCGGAGCCCTGACCGTCGATCTCCCGATGGAGGGCGACCTCCTTTGGCAGCCAACGGATTCGATCGGCTCCCTGATCATTGAGATTGGGGACCTTGGTGCGTTCCTCGACGGCGATCCCTCGACGGTTCCGCCACTCTCGGTAAGCCTCCCCGATTTTTCGGCACTTTTGGATGGATTTAGCCTACCGGACAACCTGGCCGCCTTCTACGATGGATTCATCCTTCTTCTTGAGGTAATTCGAGACACTTTGAACGGTAGAATTCTTAACTTTAGCCTCCCTTTCATCTCCAACCAGCTCAGCACTGCTTCTGCCTTTCTCGATGACATCCTTAATGCTCTTCCCCCGGACTTTGGATCAGGTCTTGCCAGCATTGAGGCTGCCTTGAACAACGTCCTCGGTTCAGGCGGTCTCAACCTTCTCTCCGCCCCCGTAGTGGTGGGCTACGATAGTGTGACCGACGAGGTGAGGGTTCCCATTTTAATGGGTAAGACCGAGACCCCAGTGGATCTTGCCATAGACCTGGACGTGGGTCTCCCTGCTCTCGGCCTTGAGCTCAATGTCCAACCAACCCTTCAGTTTTTCTGGGCCCTCAATCTGGAGCTTGGATTCTCCACAGCCAAAGGATTCTTCCTCGATACCTCGGCGAGTAATGAGCTGAGCATTGGCGTGAATGCGAACCTCGGGGATGATGCATCCTTTACCGGAACCCTTGGATTCCTTGAGCTTGAGGTTGAAGACCTCGGATCTTACCTGTCCGGCGGGCTTTCGATCGATATCGTCGACATTGGTACCGGTGTGAATGCTGACCAGAAACTCACCCTGGCGGAATTGGTAGCAGCCCCCAATTCGTTTCAGCCGATCCTGGTGGCCCAGTGGGGACCCGATGCCAACCAGGGTTTGCTCGGTGCCAAGTTAGAGTTGGCAGCCACCCTTAGCGTTGATTTGCCGCCGGACATTCCGCCTTTGATACCTTCTATCTCAACAGACATCGTCATTGACTGGAGTCTTGGACAGATTCCCGGGGCTCCGTTGGCGCCTTCTACAGGTGCGGTGGTCTTCCGCGACATTCGCCTTAATCTTGGACAATTGGGTAAGTTTCTCGGACCAATCTTTCAGCAAATCAACGAGATCGTCAGTCCGATCCAGCCGATCCTTGATATCCTCGACACGACGATGCCCGTCTTCTCCGATATCAAGTCGCTGCGGGATGTTTATGACCGCAATCGTGACGGTCGGGTTACCCTGCTGGAGATGGCCCCGATCAATGACGACGCTAGCCGCTTTATCTCGGCCCTCATTGATGTGGCCCAGATCACTTCACAAATCGGGTCAGTCTTCTCCAACCTGGATCCGGCTACCAACACGCTCTACATAGGTACAGTCGACCTTTCTGATGTTAATTTCGGACTTTCGAGTTCACGACTCGATTTGCTTGAACCATCCGACTTTGCGCAGGACTTGAATAATCTTGCGGAGAACCTGGCGGCCATCAGTTCGACCATCTCCTCTTTTATTACCGATGTGGACGACACGGGCGGTGGACGGGCTACTGCACCCCCGGTTCTCTCGATTCCGATCCTACAGAATCCACTGACGGCGGTCGGTCTGCTTTTTGGCAAGGACGTCGACCTGTTGCGGCTGGATCTCCCCACCTTCAACCTCGATTTCTCGATTAGCACAGAGTTTCCTGTCTTTCCAGCCCTTCCTGCAATCACGATCAAGATCGCTGGCGTCCTTGGGGTGGCGATTGATTTGAACATGGGCTTCGATACGCAGGGGATTCGTCGCTATTTTGAAAACGGTAAGACGAATCCGGTCGATATTCTCGCGGGCTTCTATGTGGAAGATGATCCAAACCCGGGTGTCGGTCGGGATCCGAATGAAGTTACTTTTACCGCGGGTATTGAAGTTTCTGCTGGGATCAATGTTTTGGTCGCCTCTATTGAGGCCGGAGGAGGAATTTATGCCACCATTGGTTTCAACCTGAACGATCTTGATGGAGACGGAAAGTTTCGTGGAGACGAACTCTTGGAAACCGCGCCCTTCTGTATGTTCGATGTTGAAGGAGAGCTAACGGCTGGCGCATTTGTCAAAGGTCGGATTGGGTTCGTCTCCAAGCGCTTCACATTAGCAGAGGTTACCCTCCTGTCCTTTAGTTCATCCTGCGACAACACGGAGACCAATCCTCAGCTTGGGATGATGGTGGGAGAAGCCAATGATACCTTGGTGCTTTTCGCAGGAGACAACGCGCTTCTCCGCAACATAAATTCCTCTGAAATCAATGAAGTTTTCAACATTCGTCATGTCGGGGGGACGGCAGGCAATGAAACCGTGGAGGTTGGCTTTAACGGGGCATGGCAGGAATTTTCCGGGGTCCGACACATTTCTGCCGAAATGGGTGACGGAGATGATCGGGTGACGATAGCCCGGGATGTTTTGGCTACCGTCTATCTCGATGGGGGAAGCGGAAACGATACCTTGATTGCCGGAGGCGGGGCGGCGACTCTGATCGGGAGGGCCGGTAATGACGTTTTGATGGGGTCTCCCCTGGCGGACATTCTCGACGGTGGGGCGGGGGACGATGTTTTAATCGGTCTCGGGGGCAACGACACTCTTTTAGGGGGACCAGGGGATGACGAAATCGACGGTGGAGAAGGCGATGATTTTATCGACGGCGGCGACGGTAATGACGTCATCAACGGGGGACCGGGGGATGACCTGATCTATGGAGGACCCGGAGACGATGAGATCAATGGCGACGAAGAGAATGATACCATCTATGGAGGACCCGGAAACGATATCTTAGTCGGAGGTGAGGGTGATGACCTCATTTACGGAGAAGATGGGGATGACATTTTGGTCGGTGGAGCTGGGGTTGACACCCTTTACGGTGGAGAGGGGAACGATATTCTCTACGGTCACAACATCCCGAGCGGAACAGCTTCCAATGGAATGCCGCTCGACACGGACGACAATGCTTCAGACTTCCTCTATGGGGGCAATGGTGACGATGTCCTCTTCGGTCAGGGCGGAGATGACTTTTTGTTCGGGGGAGACGGCGACGATATTCTATATGGTGGGGGTGGCGCCGACTATCTAGTTGGTGGCAGAGGTAGCGATACCCTGTATGGAGGATCAGGGGCGGACATCCTGATTGGGGATGATGACTCGGAGACCACCACCTGGTCTTACTCGGATACCATCTATGGGGACTCTGGTGACGATATCATTCTAGGGGATTCGGGGTCTGTGACCAAAGTGAGATTCGCCTTCAACATCAAGCTTTCCACCTTTGGATCAGCCGATACCATCTATGGGGGATCGGGAAATGATCGGATCTTCGGGCAGGGAGGGGATGATCTCATCTTTGGTGAGGCGGGGAACGACACCATCGAAGGTAATGCGGGAGCGGATACCATCTACGGTGGAGACGGAGACGACATTATCTACGGGCACAGCGCCTCGGGCGTGGGTGATGATGGAGCTGTTGATCTACTCTATGGAGACGGGGGGAACGACATCCTCTACGGGCAGGGCGGGAATGACATCCTTCGCGGGGGAGATGGCAATGACATCCTCTATGGAGGGGAAGGGGACGATACCCTCTATGGGGATGCCGGGGACGATACCCTCTATGGGGAAGCGGGGGCGGATCTTCTTTTTGGAGGGTCGGGGAACGACACCCTGTATGGAGGTGATGGTGCCGACGAGCTTTACGGAGAGTCTGGCAACGATATTCTGTACGGAGGAAACGGCGACGATATCCTGCGCGGCGGGTCTGGCAACGACATCCTTTACGGGGATGACGGCAATGACGAACTTTACGGGGACGAGGGCAACGACATTCTGTACGGAGGAAACGGTGACGATATCCTGCGCGGCGGGTCTGGCAACGACATCCTTTACGGGGATGACGGCAATGACGAACTTTACGGGGACGAGGGCAACGACATTCTGTACGGAGGAAACGGCGTCGACCTTTTGTTTGGGGGAGACGGCGATGACATCCTCTACGGAGAGGCCGGTTCTGACCAACTTTTTGGAGATGCCGGAAACGATACCCTTTATGGTGGGGATGGGGTGGATTTCCTTTACGGTGGAGATGGGGACGATGTGCTCTACGGTGGGCGAGGGAACGATTTCCTGTATGGAAATGATGGAGACGATATCCTTTATGGGGAGGAAGGCGATGACGAGCTGCGTGGAGGTGCTGGAAATGATCAGCTCTTTGGCGGCGACGGTGATGACCTTCTTTACGGAGGAAGGGGCGATGATATTCTGGAGGGGAACGCTGGTTCGGACACCCTCTATGGTGGAGATGGGAATGACATTCTCTACGGGCATTCAGCCTCGGGGCTAGACGACGATGATGCGACGGACTATCTCTATGGTGAGGACGGGAACGACATCCTCTATGGAAATGGCGGCAACGACTTCCTGTATGGAGGCGCAGGGGATGATCGACTTTATGGCGGCGATGGTGATGACTACCTTGAAGGAAATGACGGTAACGACATTTTAGAAGGTAATGCCGGGTCCGACACCCTGTATGGAGGGGCAGGAAACGATCGGCTGTACGGGCATTCTGAATCAGGCCTGGATGACGACGATGCTACCGACTACCTCTATGGGGAGGACGGCATCGACTTCCTCTACGGGAACGGGGGGGATGATTTCCTCTACGGAGGAGCTGGAAATGATTTCCTTTTCGGAGGGACCGGGGAGGATACGATCTTTGGAGAAGACGGTGATGATTACATTGAGGGAGGGGCAGGAAGCGACCTGATCTACGGAGGAGATGGCAATGATACGATCTACGGATTTGGCCAGGACGACACTGCGGACGACCACTCCCCGGATACCATTTATGGGGGGAGAGGAAATGATCGGATCTATGGGAATGGTGGAGATGACATCATTTACGGCGAAGAGGGCGATGACACGATTGAAGGGGGAGCCGGAAGTGATCTGATCTATGGTGGGGACGGCAACGACACGATCTACGGATTTGGCGCAGACGACACCAATGATGACGGGTCCGGAGACACCATCTTCGGCGGTGCGGGGGACGACCTCATTTATGGAAACGGGGGCAATGACACCATTGAAGGCAATGATGGTAACGATACCATCCATGGGGGAGCTGGTTCTGATCTTCTGTTCGGTAATGACGGCAATGATACGATCTACGGGTTTGGTCCAGATGACGCATTGGACGATCATAGCTCTGACGAAATTTACGGGGGCGAAGGGGACGACATTCTCTATGGAAACGGAGGAGATGACCTCATCTTCGGCGGTAACGGAAACGACCAAATCTTTGGAGGTTCTGGCAATGACCTGATCTTCGGCGAGAACGGAGACGATTATATTGAAGGCGGAGCGGGATCTGATGAGATTTACGGAGGGGAAGGGAATGACACGATCTATGGATTTGGTGCGGATGACACCAATGATGACGGGTCCGGAGACACCATCTTCGGCGGTACGGGGGACGACCTCATTTATGGAAATGGAGGTAACGACTACATCGAAGGCAATGATGGTAATGACACCATCTATGGGGGGGCCGGTGATGATACGATCGACGGAGGGGCTGGCGACGATCTGATCTTCGGTAATGAAGGGCGGGATCTTATCTGGGGTCGAGACGGGGATGACGTGATTTACGGTGGAGATGGAAACGACTGGATCGATGCCGGAGACGGGAATGATACAGTCTATGGTGGAGCGGGCGACGACACCATCTACGGAGGTCCCGGAGATGATAATATTTTTGGGGAGGCTGGAGATGATCTACTTTTCGGTGGAGCTGGAAACGATAGCCTTGATGGGGGACCCGGGGATGACGTCCTGTATGGCGAAGATGGAGACGATTTTCTAAACGGGGGTGACGGTAACGATGCGCTCTACGGCGGAGCTGGGGTCGATATCCTCAGGGGTGGTAGCGGTGACGATTATCTTTTCGCGGGCTCGGGAGTCGGCAATGAACTCTACGGCGAAGGTGGCAACGACATTCTCGTCGGATCTGATTTCGGCGGGGAGAGCGATCCTGATTTCTTTGATTCTGAGAGATTTGGAGATCTGCTGGATGGTGGCCCGGGTGACGATCGAATCTACGGGATGGGCGGAGCTGATCTCATTTTTGGGGGGGCGGGCAATGATTGGATCGATTCGGGCAGCGGAGCCGATTGGGTCGATGCCGGTGAGGGCGATGACTTTGTTTTTGCGGGGCACGGAGGTGGAGACCAGATTTTTGGAGGGCCAGGTGATGATCAACTCTGGGCCTCGCCGGACGGAGCGACCACCATTGATGGGGGAAGTGGAAATGATGTGATTCGCGGTGGATCCGGAAACGATTCGTTGAGCGGAGGGTCTGGTTCTGACGACATCGACGGGGGCGGCGGCAGCGATACCATTGATGGGGGTCCCGGCGATGATACCCTGCGGGCGGGAAGCGGTACCGGAAACCTTCTGAACGGTGGGGCCGGGAACGATATTTTAATCGGTTCGAGTGACGGTAACGGAACCCTTAACGGAGGCGATGGAAGTAACGTATTTTACCTAAGCCCGGGTGACACCCACGATGCCTCGGTGGATGACTTGGTTTCCGATAGTGGCGCGGCTCCGTTTCCGGTCGGGCAGACGATCGACCCGGAAACCTTGGCGGAAACAAACCTTCCCGACAGTGCTGCCGGACCGCTCTATCCCTATGCTCCATTCTCGCGAGGATCCGCGGACGGTTGGGGAGCGAGCAGGTCGCCGGTGGCTGCTGTCGACCCGGCGCTAGCCATCGCCAGTGACGGGACAACCTACCTCGCCTGGGCGGATGGTCGGGCGGGGGTCTTCCAGATTCTGGTGGCGGCCCACACTGAAAGCCTCGGATGGCATGAGTTGGATGGTTCCGCTCAAGGTGCCGGGATATCAGGAACTGCAGGTTCTTCTCGAAGCCCTGAGTTGGCTCTGCTGGCGAATGGTTCGCTGATGGTGGCCTGGGTGGAACATGATCTCGACCCACTCGCCGGTCTTTCGATCCAATACTCGATTTGGGATGGGAGCGCCTGGTCAACCTCGGGTGTGGTTGCGACTACTGGATCGGCAGTTGCAATGAAGCTTCGTGCGACCGCATCGGGGGCAGTTCTCGGGGTGAATGAGGAAAGTGGTGATCTACATATCTATTCCTTTGAGGCAGGAAATTGGAACCTCGATGCTTCCTTTACTGGGGTTTCTGATGGGTTTGATCTCGATGCAGATGGCGACCTCCTGGCTCTGGTGGTAAGCGATGGTGAAACAACTTCCCTCTACACGGGCACCTCGACAAATTTGACTTTAGATGCGAGCACTGAGGGGAGCTTGCCGGCGGTTAGTTGGTTTGCTGGAGACCCCTATTTGGCGGTAGCCGATCGCTCCGGAATCGCTGCTTCGGCAAGGCGATTGGAGTGGTTTCGCTGGGACGGCAGCAATCTACTGGAGGTGTCCACCGGAGCAGCATTCGGTGATGTAACAGCGATTGAGCTGGTGGCTGGAGGAGGAAGACTCCACCTCGTTTGGAATGAAGATGGTGCCGCGACCCGGCAAAGCGCCGGGGTCATCACTTATGCTCTGTGGACGGATGGGACGACCGTTTACGAGCCGCTCGAGGGTCTCTCGACAGATGGCCGAGGGGTGGCACCGAGTACGGCCAGTGCAAGAGATATTTCATTGGCGGTGGCGGCCGATGGAACGGCGGTACTTGCTCTCAATGAGTTGGGTTATGGTGCCAACATTCATCTGAGACGGTTTATCCCAGCCGCTACCGACAATACCACAGTCATTTCAGGAAGCTCTGGTGAGACCCTGGTTATCGGACCAGAAAGTGAAGGTCGGGTCTTCTACTTTACCCCCGAATCCATCCGTCCGAACGTCGAGGTGGTCGATGCGAACAACGTTGCGCTGGTTAACGCACCCGGCCTTGGTCTCCTCAGGACTGGGGGCAATACCCGTTTGACGATCGAGAACAGCTCGCTTGATTTCCTCCGCCTCGAAGGAGGGACGGAAATTGAGCTATTGAATTCAATCGTTGATGCAGTCGAGATTCGCGACTCCAGCAGCGGTCTCTTTGAGCGAAATACGATCACCCGGATGGAGGTACTGGCACCTTTCGTAGGTTCGATTCGGGACAACATTTTCGGAGGTGGGGCGACCGCGATTCGCCTCCTGGCACCTGCCCCACTGGTGGATAACCGAATTGAGAACAGCGAGATCGGTATTGAAGTGGCCTACAGCGAGGAGGCGAATGCTTTGGGCTACTATCCGGGATCGGGCCAGAATCTGATTCGCTTTAATGAAGTAGGAATTTGGCTGAGAAGCGGGCAGGTGGTCGGTCAGAAGGTTTCAGACAACGAAGTGGGTAGTTTGGTGGTCGGGGCCAATGCCGTGTTTGGGCCTCGGTATGACGACTGGGACGGGGCAAACCTCCTGAAAGGGAATCAAACCGGGGTCCAGCTCTTTAATGGAGCCGTGCAATTCAACCGATTCACCAGAAACGAAACGGCGATTGAGGCGAGCGGAACCCAAACAAGTGTTGAGCACAATCTTTTTGACCGCAATGGGACGGCCTGGGAAGTTTCCGGGGTTGGCAATCGTTTTGTGTCCAACACGGTCCTTTCTGAGGATGGAGATGGGGTGATTGTCGTGGAGGCTGAGCAGACATTTATCTCCGACAATATATTTCTGATTCGCGGCAGTGGCACGGCCATTACAGTTCTGTCCTTTGGCTCCTTCGCCTCCGACTATAACCTTTTCCATGTCGAAGATGGAGCGGCGATCTATGACTGGACCCGCCCCTTTTACGACATCCTGGATGTGCAGGCGGATATAGGGAGGTTTGAGCTCCACTCCCTTGGCACAATTGGGACGAATCCGTTTTGGTCGGCTCCCCGCCTGGTTTCACCTGCCCTCGGTGACCTGAGACCAATTGAACTCATTGGGCGTCTGCGCACCACCTCCCCGGCGCGGGACAATGCACGGTCCTTCAGCGATCTCGGGCGCGACCCTGGGGAAACAAATCTCCTGGCCAATCCCACATTTGAGACCGGTACTACAGGGTGGACGGTTAATGACAGTGCCCTGACCGCCACAGCGAACCTTCCGTGGGATGCGGGGGCCTATCTGGATACGGGAGTGGACCGATTGGGATCTGCTGTGACCACAGTGGATCTGTTGGCTTCGGGAATTGCGCTGGCGGATCTGGATGATCGGTCGCTGGCGGCTGTATTTGGGGGTCGGATACGCGCTGCGGGTGACCTGCAGGGAGTGACCAGCTTTGATCTGAGCTTAAGGTTCCTTGATGATAGCAATACCCTTCTGGCGGAAGAGGTCCTATCGGTGCGGCCTGATGATCTGCAATGGGTACTGGCCGGTGGAAGAGTGGTCTTGCCCGTTGGGGTGCGCTACGTCGAATACCGGTTTGATGTTGAGGTGGAGGTTTCTGGAGAGAGCTCGGGGCAACTCGACGGGGCCTTCCTGTTTCTACAGGAGAACGCCTACGCTCCAGATATCGGAGCCTTCGGACGGACCTCAGTGGATCTTCCTTCGAGTGATCCAAGGATCGCGCTCCGTTTTCCAGACATCTATACCGATTGGGAACGCGACAGGCCTCGCGAAATTCTTTGGGAAACTTATGGGAATGTGGCGAACCAACCGATCGACATTGATCTCTACCAGAACGGAGTCTTTTTGCTGCAGATTGCCTCGGGTGCTCCAGATAACGGGTCCTATCGCTGGATTCCCTTCGATGACTCCGGCATAGATTTTGGAACCTACGGACTTCAAGTGCATGTTTCCATCCAGGGAGTTCCCGGTGCCTACGATCAGGCGGCAGAATCTTTCACGGTTCCCGAAGATGGTTCGGTTTATTATGTGAATGTAGCCGACGATCCGGATCTCTCCGATAATCTGTTCACGAATGCGGCCGGATCGAATCGTCAGACTGGCAAGCTGGCAAGTGCCCCGAAGCCGAATCCGGTCAACGTTCTGCGGGTTTACGAGTTAAAGGGAGGTGATGAGTTGCTTTTCGATCCGGGTAATTACGAGCTGCTTGAGTCCATCTTCGTGTCGGGGGCTTCTCCAACTCCGTTGGGACTTGATAACGGATTCATTCTTCAGGGTGCCGGGAGTACCGCCTCCACCTTTGAAGACCGGATAACTTTTGGTCAACGGGATGCTATTAACATGAGCGGTTCCACAGTGGTTGGCCTGATGGATTTCGGAATCAATGGATTTGAGACGGGTATTGTCGCCGATGCCACGAGTGTTAACCTCACCCTTGAGGATCTTCTTGTGGTGGGTGCCGGGAATGGGATGCGAATCGATGGATCGTCTATTGTTGAGCTGCAACGGGTTGAGGTGCGTGAGTCTTTTGGTGATGGGATCATCCTGACCGGGTTCTATGAAGTAGACCTTACCGACGTGGTGAGTGCTTCGAACCAAGGAAGCGGACTCTCGGCCTCAGCCTGGCAGGCTAAGCTCAATGTCTCGGGAGGCGAGTATAGAGACAATGCTGCGGATGGTATCGTGATCACTGGATTGAGCTTCAGTTCACCCGCTCTGATTTCAGGGGCGGCATTTGCGGCTAATGGAGAAGCTGGGATACGGACGGTTGGCGGGCTGACAGTGGAATCCTCGGTTTTCACTAACAACTCCGTTGGACTTCGATCTTCTGAAACGGTGAACATTCAGGGTTCTGTATTTGCTGATAACCAATTCGGAATTACCCACGGGATCGGAAGCATCTTTGTTGACGCCAGCATCATCTCTGGATCGCAAAGGGCGATGGGGACGGAAAATTCGCTATCAAGCGTGGCCAACGTTACCAATTCAGAGCTTATTGGGAACGGAGTGGGTATTATCGATTTCCGCAACACCTCGGTAACCAACTCAGTCGTGGCATCCAGCTCCAGGTCGATCAAGAGCCTCGAATCATCCAACTCATCAATCACGGTGGATTCTTCGACGATCGTCAGTTCCGGCGGTGACTTCGCTATCGAGGCTGCTCTTGGAACCGTGGATATGAACGATTCCATCCTGTCCTTCGTAAATGGTAAGGGTATCTTTTTGGGACCCTCCACCTCCTACTCGGGAGACTACAATCTTTGGGATGCCGGGCCGGTAGTTCAGGTAAGCAATCGGGTAAATTCACTCGAGGGGTGGCGGTCTCTAACCAACTCCGATCTCAATTCTTTTGTAGCGAACCCTATCTTCGTTGATCCGACGGGTGGTAACTATCGTTTGCAGTCAACCATCGGCACCTGGGATCCGGTGGCTGCAGCTTTCGCGATCTTTGGAGCACAGAGTCCGGCGATTGATCGAGCCAACCCAATTCGCTCAATTGGTGACGAGGTTACCCCCAACGGAGGACTCCGCAATCTCGGTGCCTATGGGGGTACCGCCCAAGCGTCCCAGAGTCCGATCTCATTCATCCTACCGATTCAGCCAAAACTTAATAGCACGGTTTTCCAAGGGCAGACCATTGATATCGAGTGGCTTTCCAGTGGAGTGGTCGGGGCTGTTGAGATAGCTCTTTCTCCCAGTGGGGTTGGGGGTGTCTTCTCGCCGATTGTGGCCTCAACACCAAATGACGGATCCTATGCCTGGCTGGTAGATGGCTCCCTGCCGCCCGGAAACAACTATGCTCTAAGGATCACATCTTTGGATGACCCTTCGGTGATCGCCCTGGTCTCTCCCTTCTCGATCTCTGCCCCGGTGAGCAACTACTATGTAAACATTGCCGGGGATACGAATCTCCTCGACAACCTTTACACTACGGCTGCCGGTTCGGATGCCAATGATGGTCTGACCCCTGGCACACCGATGGCTTCTATTGGAGCGGTTTTGAATGCTTATTCACTGAAAGCTGGAGATGTCATTCTGGTGGACACGGGAACCTACACCAATACGTCGACCCTTTTGATCGGCAGCGATGATGCCGGGGTCGAGATCCGGGGTGCTGGAAGTTCTACAGTTCTCAATTACACAAGTACCGGCGTTGCAGTGCGGATCCTGGACGCTCCGGGCTCATTGCTGACTAATCTACGGGTTATAGGGAATGGAGAAATCGGAGTGGAAATTGCGGGGCAAACGCTCGGGGCGGTTGTCGATGGGGTAGAGGTGAGTGGTTTCCGCCGAGGCGTGCAGGTTAATGCCACTACTAGTGGAACAACCATCCGGGGAGCTATCATTTCAAACGCAGAATACGGGATTGATTCAAAGACGGCAGATCTGGTCGTCGAATCGAGCACCATTTCGAGGACCCCTACCTCCACTCGAGCGCGCTTTGCTGGAATCCATGTGATTGATCCAGCTGGCGTCGGACTCGAACTTCGGCAGAACTCGGTTTCTGGATACAACTTCGAGTCCCTCTCTGTCTCCTACAACAACTTTGGCTTCTTTGTTCAAACGGGGGGCTACCTGGTTCAGGATAATTTATCGGAGGATAACACAATAGGCTTTTGGCTTGATGGATCGGGCGATTCGATCGGCAACACGGCTAGCGGCTCGGGTCGCTTTGGTTTCCATTTAGCTGGTGGAGGGCTCCACCAGAGTAATCAAGCCGAGCTAGGGTCGATCGGGTTCCGAAGTGACGCCACCTTTATCGGGACGCTCGAAGATTCAACTGCTGTTGACAATACAATTGGTCTCCTGACCGCCGGCGGTACCTTCCGGGGCAATGAGATCTCGGTTCCATTGGGAAATCGTGCAGGTTCGATCGGAATCGCCATTGATGCAGCGGTGAATCGAGGAGGAAACCGTGTCTCGGCTGGAGCTTCTTTGATTGAAGGCAATCGGGTCCATGGAACGGGAATCGGCATCGCCATCCTGCACGGGCTCACGGTTCGGAGCTTCGGACCGATTTCGGTTGGAGATTTGTTGCAAGAAGATGGGACTGCCGTGGTGGTGGGTAATCTAGTCTACGGGACCTCGGGTCCGGCAGTTTTTTCAGATGGCCTGGATTTCCCAATTCTCTTTAGGCACAACACTTTTGTTCCGCTGACGGGTGTTGACGCGGTTCATCTTACCGAGGCGACTGAGAACGTTCGCTTTGATTCCAATATTTTCTCAGTCCACGGAGCTGGAGTATTCGCCCTCCGCGTGGACGATGGGGCACAGCGTGGCTTCGCCTCGGACTTCAATCTTTTTGATCTCACAAGCGGAGCTGGAGCAGTCTTCTGGCAGGGTGGCTTTGCCGATCCTCAGATTTGGTGGCTGGAATCCGGCCAAGACCGATCCTCAAGGATCGGGGATCCGCTCTTCAATGATCCGGGTAACTTCGATTTTACTTTGGACCTTGGTTCGGCAGCTCGGGACGGGGCGAACCCCGAAACGGGACGTCGTAATCAGGGTGCTTTCGACGACCTTCTGGACGGGCCAAGCTTTCGGTTCCTGAATCCAGACGATGGAGATAAACTGATTGGAGGAGAGAATCTAACCATAGAATGGATCTCTCTTGGCACAAACTCAGGCACCATACTCCTGGAAATCTCGTTAGATGGAGGGAGTTCCTGGGATACCCTGGCGAGCGTTGCGGATACTGGTAGTTACTCGGTGGCTCTTCCTATCCCCTCCGCTCCGGTATTTGATGCCCTGATACGCATCTCTGATCTTGCCGATCCCACCAACTCCCTGACCACCTCCTTCACCCTCGGAATGCCAACGAGCACCTTTTATGTTGCTCCAGGCGGTCTCTACACCAACACCGGCACCACTGCGTCAGATCCACTTCCATCCCTGGCAGCAGTCATTCATGCCTATGCTCCACGCGGGGCAACCGTTGAGTTGGCTGAAGGTCTCTATCAAACGGTGGTGGCGCTCGAAATCTCGGAAGGTACCATGGTGATCGGGCCAGCAATCCTTGATCGCGGTAATCTCTCGGAGGGTTCGGTACTGCTCAAGGTTTCTGAGATGGCAACCTTTGAGAATCTTACCCTGAGGGGAGCTGGTATCGCCCTTGAGATCAGTGGCGAAGCGGAGGCTTCCGGAGTCCGGATCGAGTCGAGCGAGCTTGGGGGTATCGTTTCGGGAAGCCTGAGCTTTGAAGGTGGGGTGGTTGATTCACTTGCCATCGGATTTTCTATCAGTGGGGTGGCGACCTTCTCGGGATCCCAGTTCACCGACAACGGTGTCGGACTTATATTGCTGGAAGGAGCGATCGTTGATCTTAACGATTCTGTTCTTCTCGGAAACCAGATCGGAGCGGATTTGACGGGCGGAGCGATCCTCAGTGGAGGGCTTTATTTGACCAGTGGAGAAGCTGCGGTTCGAATGGGCGGCGGTAAGTTCAACCAGATTTCCGGAGCCACCTTTAATGGTGGAAGTACCGCGATAGCAGTGGTGGCGGTGGATGGTACTCAAACGGTCCGCAACAGTCTTTTTGTGAATGTCGACACAGCCATCGTCTCAGGGGGGAGCTTGTCGAGCAAAGGGATCCTGACCGTCGCCAACAACACCTTCATCATGGATGCCGGGACCGCTTTGGAGGCGACCAATACATTCCGTACGCGGCTGGCAAACAATATCTTTACCGGTTCGGGGTCGTTCTTCGTTCTGGATGTATTGAGTGCTGGCCGGTTGGTTTCTGACTACAACCTGTTCGCTCCTGGTTTTAGTGAAATCGGAGTCCTTGGTGGTGCCCCGTTCCTCAGTTTGTTCGATTGGAGGTCAATCACGGGGCGTGATTTGAATAGCTTGGTTGCTGAGCCTCAATTCGTTGATCCTCTGAACGGGGACTATCGCCTCTCGCCAGGATCTCCCGCTGTCGACCGTGGAGATCCGGCTAGCGACTCTCTTGGCGAGCCGGATCCGAATGGGGGCCGGGTAAACCTTGGGGCCTTTGGAGGCACTGCATCAGCTACTCCATCGCCCTCTCCGTCCATCCAGATTGTGTCGCCGCAGGAGGATGCCCGATTGGTCCGCGGAAGTACGGTGGAGATCCAATGGAACACGGTCGGGTTGTCGGCACTTTATCCAAACCTTCGCTATCTGGAAGCTATCCTCGAAAATGACCCAATCGCCTATTTCCCATTTGGAGCGACCGTCGGTTCATTCGTTCCAGATTATGCCGGGAATCCTGCATCCTATGACCTCACCCCGGCCAATGGGGTGACCGGTGGTTTGGGAGATCCCTTTGGAGGGAATGGTGCTTTCAGTTTCGATGGAGTGGATGATTCATTGACTGGCTCAGTTGTTCCAAATCTTGAGACCGGGCCTCTATCAATCACTGCGTGGATCTTCGCCGAAACGGATCTGGCGAATAATGCCTTTCTTGTCGGGTATGGCGATCCAAACTTCTTTGCTGGTTATCACCTCTACTACGATTCTACAGACGGAAGTTTGGTGTTCGATGCAGCCGATGATCTCTTCGGCACCGAGCCAGTGGTGAGGGCATCTCTCCCGCTTGGCAGATGGGTTCATCTGGTTGCAACGATCGATGGTCTGGAAATGAGGATTTATCTCGATGGGGTTAAGGCCGGGGAGGTTCAGCGTCGGTCGGAAGCCATTGCCTTGAATCTATCCAATCCAAGCCGCATCGCGGTGGGGAGCCCCAGAGCCAGCGGTGGGGTTACCTGGAAGGGCGGCATCGATCAGGTTGCCTTCTTTGATAAGGCTTTGAGCGCGGCAGAAGTTGCCGCCCTTTATGAAGCACGCCTGCCGGTGACGGGAACCTCCAACGTTAGCCTAACGCTTTCGGGAGAGGTTGAACCATTTGCGGTCGCTCTCGATCGAGGAAGCTTCCTGTGGACGGTTCCAGAAACTTTAGCGGAGGGAATCTACACCATCGAAGCGTCGGTTTCCGGGGCCACTGTTGTTTCAAAGCCTTTCCAAGTGGTGAATGCTGGTAACGTTTATTACATCAATGATGCGGTGGTTGATCCGGGTGAGTTAGCGACGGCGCCCGGCGATGATGCAAACTCTGGTCAGAGCCCAGACGCCCCGATGGCTAACCTCTCTTCTCTCCTGGCAGTTTACGATCTCGGTCCGGGAGACCTGGTACACATCGGGGTGGGGACCTACCTCGTGAATGATAGCATTAGAATAGGTTTGGAGAATTCTGGAGTCACCCTCAGAGGACCAGACCCAGAGGTCGGAATAGCTCTTTTTGACCGCGCCAATCGTAGTCAGGGCACCACGGTCTTCACCGTGAGCAGTGCCGAGGGGGTCACGATAGAGTATCTCCACGTAACTGGGGCGGAATACGGGATCGACGCCTACGCTACCGAGGATCTGACCCTCCGCGAAATGGTTATCTTTGAGAACCGCCGCGGTGGTCTGCGGGTGGATTCGAATTCAGGGCACACGACGGTGGTGGACTCCATCTTCAGAGGGATTGGATCAGACGTTGATCGCGACCAGACGATCCAGGTGGAAATTCGCGGAGCAAGTACCCTGATCAGGGGTTCATCGGTGAACCTTACCGGGCTCTCGAACCTGGGTATTCGATCCGCCAATCAGGGGATTTTTGTCAATGTCTCGGGGGAGTCCCGGATCATCGGGAATACGGTGTTTAATGTTGCGAGCGGGTTCTCCATCACCAGTGACGGTGGAGAGGTGAGTGGCAACCTGTCTCGAGACAATGGGAGCGGTTTCTATATTGGGAACGATGTCTTTTTATTCTTGGGAGCCAGCTACACGCAGATATTTGGAAACCAAGCGGTAAATAATGAACGGGATGGGTTTGTTCTGTATGGTGTTGTTGAGGCGTACCAGAATGAGGCTCGGGAAAACGACATCGGATTCAAATCTGTCGGAGGTGCCAACGCAAACTTCAGCCGTATTGGCGTTGTGGATACGAGGGGTGGGAACGTGGCCGCCTTCAATCGGATCGGAATCCTTTCTTTCCATGATGTGGTGGCCCAGAATGTCACCTACGGAAATTCCGAAGATGGCATCCGGCTAGGATCCTTAACAAACCACACCTTGGTCTCCAACCGTTCCTTCTCCAACGGCGGATTTGGGATCGGTTCGGTCGACGGTCGGAATGCCGACCTTTTCTCAGTAATCGTTGAGAATAACCTGGTCTACGATAACGGACTTGGCGGGATAAGCTACACTACCACCACCATTGGTAATTTCGCGCAGGTGGTTCGGAATAATACGGTGGTCCAGGATTCCGGGATCGGGATCCGGATCTTCAACGATGCGAGGAACCTGACCCTTACCAACAATATAGTCGTAATCAGAGCCGGAGTGGCCTTTGAGGCTGAGCAAACTTTTGCAGCGGGAACGGTTTGGGACTATAACCTGATCCATCTTGCAACCTCGGCGGCTCAATTTGCGAGGGTTGGCAGCACTACCTATGGCACCCTTGGCCAATGGCAGATTGCCACCGGCTTGAGTGCTCACTCCTTCCTCGGCGACCCGCTCTTTATTGACCCGGACGGACCGGATAATGTGCTGGGATACGATGCTGTGAGTGGAGTTTATGGAGGTGATGACGACCTCTTCCTTCTCCGGGCCGGCTCCCCGGCGATCGACGCGGGTGAATCTCTAGATGCTCCGGGAACCGATTTCTTTTTCAATGGCCGGGCGGATGATCCGGGCACTACCAATCAAGGTTCACCCAGCTACCTGATTTCCCATCCAGCCACTGGTTCAGTCTTTGACCTGCCCTTGGGGGGAGGCTCCCTCGGCATGAAGGGGATAAATCCAATCAAGGAAGTGGTCCTGCCCTTTTCCTTCCCCTTCTACGACACCACGCGGGATCGGCTTTGGGTAGGGAACAATGGGATGCTCCAACTTACCAATAGTTCTACTTCGGCGAATGCCACCGGTAATTCGGTTACAGCCCTGGCTTCATTTCCGCGAATCGCGCCCCTTTGGGATTATCTGCAGACAAACTTCGAAGACGACGTCTACTACGAAGAGTTTGCCGACCGGGTTGTCTTCCGCTGGGAAGCGACCACTAACGCCCTCCCCCGAGAGCCTGTAAATGTGGCTGTAACCCTTTGGGCAAATGGACAGATTCGGTTCGATTACGGCCCTGGGAATCTCAACCTCACTCCGACCGTGGGTATCAGCAATGGGTCTAACAACATCCGCAACCTCTTTTTGACGGACGCCGATGGCTTGTCCTCGCTCACCAACCACCCCTCCACTCTATTCACCCCGGGGCCGGGTATTTACGACATCGGAGCGTTCGAGTTTGGAGGATCTTCGTTGGACGTTACCCCACCAACCATCACAGGCAGCAACCCAAGCCCGATCTTCACCGGGGTAGGAACCGTTTCAGCAGCCACCACCCGAATCGACCTGGTCCTCAGCGAGCCACTCAATCCGTTGGTGGCTACTTCTACGATTCCATTCCAGATGGTGGAGGCAGGGGCGGACGGCACCTTCGGTACCGAGGATGATGTAGCCATCGCAATCACCCCATCCTATCAGCCTGGAAGCACCATCCTCTCCCTCAATTTGAATACTCAACTGGGCTTTGGCCTTTTCCGGCTGACTCTGAGTGGAAACGATATCTATGATTTGAACGGTATTCCGCTTGCTGGGGATGGACTAGACGAGGGAACGGATTTTATCCGCGAGTTCGCTGCCGGTGCCGAGGTTCTCCAAGCCTTGATCGCCTATGCGGGGGCCTCAGCAGACAACGGGGCGGCTAATCTTGAGGCAGTTCTGGCAAGCCAGAAGGTGCCTCTCAGACCCGGGGAGCATGCAACCTTTGCCAATGTATCGACATACAGCCGAGGGATTAACGCGGTCGCCGTAGACCTGACCTCTCCAGCGGGTGCGATCCTGCCAGAGGACTTTATTTTTGCGACAGGAAATACCCAGTATCCAGAAGGGTGGGCGACTGCGCCCGCTCCGGTTTCGATCCATGTCGTAGAGGGCGCAGGTTCAGAAGGGTCGAATCGGGTAGTCATCCGCTGGGCTGATAATTTGATCCAGAATCAGTGGTTGAAATTGGTCATCCGACCGACTGATCTCAACGGACTTCAGCTGCCGCAGACTTTCTATTTCGGGCATCAGCATGGAGACATCGGAATTGATGACGGCAATGGTTCCCATTTCCTGGTCGGATCTGAAGATCGAGATGCGCTTCTAGCAAACTTCACCGGGTCGGCCATCACCCCTGGTGGGATTAGTCCAATGGATCTTAACCGAGACGGCCGAATCAATGCGATTGATTTCGCGCGGGCTCGTTCCGGTGAAAACACGGTCGAGACAGCTCTGGTCATCCTGCAGGCTCCCCGCTTTGAGGGAGAGGCCAGAGTGGTTGGTCGTTTTGTTGGAGCGCTGGGGACTATTTTCCCTGAGAAGACGGCTCTCATGCCAGGGGGCACGGCAACCTTCGCAAACTATACCTCGAGCCCTGACGGCCTCGTCGAAATATCCTTTGACCTGGCTCACGCCGCGCCGGGGATTAACCTTTCCCAAATCAACCTCACCACGGGTAACGATCAGTTCCCGGAAGGATGGGGAGTGATCGTGAACGCGACCTCGCTCATCTACTTGCCAGGTGGAGGGATCGATGGATCAAATCGTGTTCGTTTGAGTCTGGCTCCGGGAAGTGTGGTAGGACGTTGGTTGAGCGTATCGGTGGACGCTCATGCCACCACGGGATTGGTGCATCGGGAGGATTTCTACTTTGGCAATCAGCCGGGTGATGCAGGGATCCCGGATCTCCAGCAGACCCACTTCCTGGTTGGTTCGGAGGATGCGGCAGCCGTCCTGGAGGCTTTCAGTCCCACACCGGGCTCGGTTGCGACTGGCAACCCGCTTGATTTCAATCGGGATGGGCGGATCAATGCCATCGATTTTGCGACCGCCCGAGAAGGTAAAAATGATCCGTCCACGGCTCTTGTGCGGTTGAAAGCTCCGTTAGTAGACTTCGCAGCGCGGATCGTTGCTCGCTACACGGGGGACAACAGCAGTTTCTACGATGGCTACGATTCCGAGCTCAATGCCGCCGACCAAGGGGGCATCTCGCCAGGGTTGGCTGCTTTGCAAAATGGATCGACGGCAAACCGAAGCAACCTGTCGGGGGCGGTCAGCGGGATCACCACGATCGTCGTTGATTTTGCGCATTCGGTGTCCGGCATCGCGCTATCGGATTTTGGCTTCCGGGTCGGCAATTCCGAGAATCTTGCGGGATGGCTGGCAGCTCCTGTGCCGACAGCCTGGACTTATCTCGAGGGGGCGGGGGTAGGCGGGAGCAACCGCATTATTTTGGGATGGAGTTCGGGTACCTTATTGAACACTTGGCTTGAGGTCACGGTTCGTGCCACTGCCGGAACTGGTCTTCTGGACGACGATGTTTTCTATTTTGGCAGTCTGGTTGGAGAGACCGGAGACGACGATTTGCTGACGGTGGGCGATGGGGATCTGAACGGGATTCTCGCAAACTTTACGGCTGCTGGAGAGACGGTTTCTGCTGCCGCAAAACGATTCGATATCAACCGCGATGGGAAGGTAAATGCCCTCGACTATGCGATGGCTCGCGGGTCGGCTGGCAACCAGCTGGTTAGATTAAACCTAAAATGAGATGGGAGTAATGTCAGTCATGAAGAACGGAAGGAAGCCAAGGGCCAGGAGAAGATTTACACAGGATGTGCTTAGCTGGTGTTTTGCCTGGATGCTCAACATGGGAGTTG
Organism: Puniceicoccaceae bacterium; assembly: GCA_036822055.1. Classification (GTDB taxonomy): domain Bacteria; phylum Verrucomicrobiota; class Verrucomicrobiia; order Opitutales; family Puniceicoccaceae; genus DAISIK01. The sequence goes on along the minus strand of DAISIK010000011.1, from coordinate 1,072 downwards.
CAGTTGCCGCCCTGGTAGTCAATCCGGGTGTAACCGAGGTGCCGGTGGGGACGGCCAGCGTCTCCATTCCGGTTACGATAACCGGGGGGGATGCCGTTACCGATCTTGCTGGTGTTGTGGAAATTGACGGCGGAGCAACTTTTTCGGCGGTCAGTTTTAATGGCTCGATCTGGGAAAATGCTCTAAACGGAAGCTTTTATGCTATCGTGCCGGAAACTTTGCCTGCGTCCCTGATCAGCCCTCAAGCGGGCGTGCTTACAGTCGGAGATTCTGTTTCCGGAGCTGGTACTCTTCTCACATTGGTGGTTAATGCGGCTGCCCTGTCTGCCGGAGACTATTTAATCCGGTTCACCGAGACAGGCGGGGGAGACAGTGAAATTCTGACGGTCGGTGCGACCCCGACTACTTTTGTGGTTGGGATACTTCGGATTCTCGACGATCCGCTAGTCCTTTGGAGGATAGAAAATTTCGGAGCCGCAACTGGCGACGCAGCACTTGAGGCGACGGTTTGGGGCGACGATGCCGATCCCGATGGGGACCTATTAACTAATCTGATGGAGTTTTTTCTCGGAACTGACCCCAATGGCTTTACAGGCCAGCAGGCTTCGGCAGGAGGCACTGGCCGCCCCGTTGCGTTCATTCAAAGTGATGGTGGGTCCGATTATTTTGCATTTGGGTACACCAGACGAGTCGATCCTGGGTCGGTGAGCGGCGAGGCGGAGTCAAGCGGAGACCTATCAGCGTTTGGCGCAGCGAATATGTTGGAGAATCCGGCCCCGATCCTTCTGCCCGGAGGCCTCTTTGAGTATGTTGTTGAGCGCTACAACCTCCCGGTATCACCCTCGAACCAAAGCCGTTTTTTTCGACTACAGGTGAATCCCTGATGGAGGGCGTATCCGTGGTGCAGATCTGGGAAGCAGTAGGGAGATCAAACAGCTGACTCTCCAGACGAGCCGAACAGGCAATCCACGGAAAATGTCTGTCAGAAAAATTGACGACCCACTGATGTGGCATGGCTCCGCAGCGCGGTTTTAAACAGCAGCTTTTACCTGTTCAGGGCTCTGTTTTGCTT
>DAISIK010000010.1:0-77833 GCA_036822055.1 Puniceicoccaceae bacterium | reverse complement strand
CACCCCTCAGTCAGATACGCAAATATATCGGCCTTTTGATTAGCGGAGTAATAAGGGCAGCGCTTAGGTCTGAGAAGGCCGCCAAAGAGATCGTACGTAGAATTTGAAAATCTTATCAACGCTTCCCCCTTGGCTTCACTTTCCGTCCCTTCTCAAGAATCGCTTGGATCAATTGGTCACTTGATTTGGAAGAGGCCATAATCGTTCGAGTGTTTTGCCAAATATGTGGCAAGGTATCTTGGAATCTTTTGGTTATTGTCTCTCAGCGAGGATCGCCTGTCTATCGTGGTCTTGACCCATAGAGTAAAACCGTTGGTGTATCAAAATCCAGGTGATGAAAAGGTTCTCACCCTTGGTGCGCGAGATACCAAGAAGGAATTGAAGGCGGAGAAAACGCAAGGGAAAGTCAGACGGCAAAGCTTGGCGTACGCTCTTCGGCGCCCGATCCAGGGGAGGGGGTTATTCTTCTTCAACTTCTCCCTCCTCTCCGGAGAAGGGTGTCTCAAGTGGCTCTGCATCGATCCCCTGCTCCCTGAGGTAGCGAGAGAAGGGAACAGTGTAGCCGTGGGTGGGGAGGACTCGGGAAGCGCCCGTGTCCCGCACGGTTTGAAGGAGGTCGGGCCAATCGGCGTGATCGGAGAGGACAAACCCACGATCGAGGGCTCGCTGGCGACGATTGCCACGAACGAGGACCCAGCCGGAGGCGAAGGCGAGGGAGCTCTCTCCGAACTTTCTCAGCCAAGGCGATCCGGCGGTCGAACCAGGAGCGATGATGAGGCCCTTGCCGACGAATGATGTCTGGTTCTCCTGGGTGACTCGGAGGGCCGGAGCGAGGGGGTAGCCCGCATTTTCGTAGTGGGGCAAAAACCGGGCGACCGATCCGTGGACCCCGATCGGCCCGAGGTTGGAATTGAGGCCGGCGAGGAGCCTCTGAGCCTTACCAAGGGCGTAGGCGAAAATAATGGAGGTGCGTTGATGGCGCTGGTTATCAGCCCACCACTGGTGAATGGATTCAAAAACGGCAGATGGATCGGGCCAGGTGTAGATCGGTAAGCCGAAGGTTGATTCAGTAATCAGGGTATGGCAGGGAACAGGTTCGAAGGACTCGCAAGAGGGATCGGGCGTTCGTTTAAAGTCGCCGGTATAAACCCAAATTTGCCCGCGATAGGAAATCCTGATCTGCGCAGAACCGAGAAGGTGACCCGCTGGATGAAACGATACCTCGACGCCGTTGACGACCTTCGGTTCCCCCCACGATAGGGTTTCAATGGCGGCCGACTGACCGATGCGTTCGCGGGCCACCGCTTGGCCGGAGGCGGCGAGGAGGTAGGCACCCGAGCCTGGACGGGCGTGATCGCTATGGGCGTGTGAGATCAAGGCCCGCGAAACCTTGCGCCAAGGATCGAGGTGAAAACCCCCGGGAGGACAATAGAGACCCTCTGGGGTAACAACAATGAGGTCTTGATCGCGAAGCATGATGAATACTGGACACCTGGAGAATGGTCGGCAACTGTCTGGCCCATGAACCTCGCCAATTTCCTAACCCTCTCAAGAATCCCTCTCCTTTTTCTGGTGGTGACGGTCTTGATTCTCGATCTTCCCTGGGCGGCGACGGTGGCATTTGTGGCCTTTGTGATTGGCGGTCTGACGGATTGGGCAGACGGATGGGTGGCACGAAGATTCAATCAGGTGAGCGATTTCGGGAAATTAATGGATGCGCTGACCGATAAAATTTTCACCCTGGGTCTTTTCATTACCTGTTTGCACATGGGATACATGCCCGGCTGGGGTCTCTTGCCTCTGCTCTTGATTTTGACAAGGGAGCTTTTGATTACCGGCATGCGCCTGGTGGCAGCGAACAAGCGAGTCGTCCTGGCGGCCGAACGGTCGGGAAAGATCAAGACGGTCTTCCAGATTCTGGCGATTGGTTTCTTCCTGTTGGGAGCGATGCTGCGAGACGACTTTGGAGCGGACGCAGCGAGCTACCAGGCGATTATCGCCCTCGCTTCGACCTTCTATGGATTGGCAGCCCTTCTCACGGCGACAAGTGGCCTGGCCTATTTGCGTAAATATGGTTTTTTATTCTTTGAGGAGAAGGATGGGTCGGAGGCAGCAGAAGCGTGATTTACCAGAGAAAATTTGTCCGGTTTGCGGAAGACCCTTTTCCTGGCGAAAAAAATGGGCGCGATGCTGGGAAGAGGTTCGGTACTGTTCGGAGAAGTGCCGGAGGACGAGGTTGACCAAATAGTTCTGCTTTTGCGGGGCGGATAAGCATGTTGGCAGATGTGTTGACCTGTTGAGTTTGAGACTCTCTGCTATGGGGTTTCTAAATGAGTAGCGTTGGATTATTATTTTCGGGGCAGGGTGCCCAGGTGGTGGGGATGGGATCGACCCTGGTGAAGCGCAGCAAGCTGGCTGCGGAGCTCTATGCGGAGGCCGATGCGGTGCTTGGTTGGGAGGTTTCGAAGGTTTCTTTTGAAGGGCCCGAGGCTGCGTTGACGGAGACTCGATTCTGCCAGCCAGCGCTTTTCGTTCACGGCTATGTGGTGTTCCGCATGTTGGAGGAGGCTGGAAAGCTCGGCGAGCCGGGTGGGGCGGCTGGTCTCAGTCTCGGTGAGCTGACGGCCATGACAGCGGCTGGGATTTTTGACTTTTCAACCGGCTTGAGGCTGGTGGCCGAACGCGGTCGCCTGATGCAGGAAGCTTGCGAGAATACGGACGGAGCGATGGCGAGCTTTATCGGAGGTGAGTTTTCGGAGCTGGAGCAGATTTGCGCGGACTTCGATATCGAGATCGCCAACCTCAATTGTCCGGGCCAGACGGTAGTGTCGGGAGAACGAACCCGGGTGGAGGCCGCCGTTGAGGTGGGCAAGGATCGCGGATTCAAGCTGGTTAAGCTTTTAAAGGTAGGCGGGGCATACCACAGCCGTTTGATGGAGACCGCGCGGGAGCGATTTGCGGGGGTCCTTGAGGCAACGGGGATCGGCGAGCCTCGTTTTCCGGTTTACGCCAATGTGACGGGAGCAAGGATTGAGGAGCCGGGCTTGGTTCGGGAGTTGCTGGAGGCGCAAATCGTCGGTTCGGTTCGTTTTGAGTCCTGTTTAAGGGCCATGGCGGCTGAACAGGGTCTGAGCGATTTTATCGAATGCGGGCCGGGTAAGGTTTTGGCCGGACTCTGTCGCCGGACGGAGAAGGGTTGGGCGGTTCGTTCCTATGCGGAGGCAGAAGACTTTAACGACTGATGGCTTCGATTCAAAACACTCGGAATTTCTGCATCATTGCTCATGTGGACCACGGAAAAACGACCCTCTCGGATCGGTTGCTGGAGAGCACCCAGACGGTTGACCAACGGAACATGAAGGAGCAGCTTCTCGACTCTATGGATCTGGAGCGCGAGCGCGGCATCACGATCAAAAGCCATCCAGTGTCCATGCTCTATCAAAAGGATGGGGAGGAGTATCTTTTTAACCTGATTGATACCCCGGGGCACGTTGATTTTTCGTACGAAGTTTCCCGGAGCCTGGCTGCTTGCGAGGGGGCGCTCTTACTGATCGATGCAGCGCAGGGAATTGAGGCCCAGACGGTCGCAAATGCGCATTTAGCCTTTGGGCAGAACCTGGTGATCATTCCGGTGATTAACAAGATCGACCTACCCAGTGCCGATCCCGACCGGATCAAGGAGCAGATTGAGGACGTTCTGGCAATCCCGGCAGATGAAGCGGTTCTCGCCAGCGCGAAGGCCGGGATCGGGATTGAAGCGATCTTAGAGTCGGTGGTAACCCGGCTACCCGCTCCGCGCTGGACGGAGGTGGAGGGAACCCGGGTGCTGATTTTCGATTGTATCTTCGACACTTACAAAGGGGTGATCTGTTTTGTGAGGGTGTTCTCCGGATCGATCAAGGCGAGCGAGGTGATTGAAATGATGTCGAGCGGGGAGAAGAGCCAAGCCAAGGAAGTCGGGGTGTTTTCCCCGGCCATGAAACCGGTGGCGGCCCTAACCGCCGGGATGGTGGGCTACATTGTGACGGCGATTCGGGAGGTTTCCGAAGTAAAAATCGGGGACACCATTACGAGACCTTCGAATCGGGCGACTGAAATGTTGCCGGGCTACAAGGAGGTGCGGCCAATGGTTTTTAGCGGTATCTATCCTCTGGATACAAGCGACTATGAAAAACTGAAGGCGGCGATGGGTCGGCTGCGGCTCAACGATTCGGCCCTGACTTTCCAGGCTGAAAACTCGGTAGCGCTCGGCTTTGGCTTCCGGTGCGGTTTCCTGGGATTGCTGCACATGGAGATCGTTCAGGAGCGGATCCGGAGAGAGTATGAACTCGATATCATTTCCACCTATCCAAGTGTTGTCTACCGGTTGGAGCGGACCGACGGGGAGGAGATGGAGCTGGAGAATCCGGTCATGTTGCCCGACCCATCGGAGATTGAAAAAATCTTTGAGCCAACGATTCGAGCAACCATTCACACCCCGAATGAGTGCATTGGAGACATCCTCGCCTTGATTGCGGAAAAGCGCGGATACTGCGACCACACTGAATCGATTGACGCGAGCCGAGTGATGCTCAGTGCGACCCTTCCATTGAATGAAATCCTGGTGGATTTTAATGATCGGCTGAAGAGCATGACCCATGGCTATGGCAGTATGGACTATGAAATTGCGGCCTATCAGGAGGCCCAGCTGGTCAAGCTGGATATTCTGGTGAACGGGGACAAGATCGAGGCATTCTCGTCGATCGTGCATACGGCCAAGGCGGAGGCGAGGGGTCGAATCCTTTGTGAGAAGCTGAAGGAACTACTTCCCAAACAGCTCTTCAAGGTGGCCATCCAGGCAGCGGTGAACGGAAGGGTGGTGGCCCGGGAGACGATCAGCGCGATGAGGAAGGATGTGACGGCAAAATGCTACGGGGGCGACATTACGCGGAAGCGGAAGCTGCTCGAGAAGCAAAAGGAAGGAAAGAAGCGGATGAAACAGATAGGATCGGTTTCGATTCCGCAGGATGCCTTCATCAACGTTCTTAAAAACACCCACTAGGAATACGGCCCCATAACGAAACAATGAGATCTCCGCTGCCAAAAAAATTGCGCAAAGGTGCCCTTGAGCTTTTAAGCCAAGCCGAGAAGGTGCAGCGCTACCGTTCCGACCTGATTCCGCCGGATGAGCTTAAAGCCATTGATCTGGCAGTGGAAAACCTGGCCGCCTACCTCGTCGATCCCGAGGCGACGGAGAACCGGCTCAAGGCGTTGGAAGCCGGCCTCGACGAGAAGCTTCAACGCCACGGGGGAACCTTTCACCCGAAGACGAGCCTGGCTGATAATATCGAGACGATCGTGGTGGCGGCGATTGTGGTGATCGGGATCCGGACCTTTTTCTTCCAGCCTTTCATCATCCCGACTAATTCGATGTATCCGAGCTACAGTGGGATGCAGGTGGAAGTGTACGCCGCCCCGGAGGAGGAAGGTCCGGGAACGGTCGAACAAATCTTCAGAACGGTAACCCTCGGATCCAGCCGCCTGACCTATCGGGCGGAGCAGGATGGAGAGGTTTGGCTGGGAGTGCGCGAAGAGCGCCAGCAGAATCGCATACGATTTTCCCCGGTCGTAGACATCGGGCGCGGACGCAAATGGCTGGTGGTACCGGCACAGAAGCAAATCGGGCTACTTCGGGTGGGGAGCCAGATAATCGAAGTAAAAGTTCCCCTGGAGTTCGCTGATTTGGCGGAGGTCTACAATCGGGCCTTTTTCCCTGACCGGCCGGGCTTCTCGTTTGGCGAAAACATCCAACAACTGGCGCTCCGGCAGCGCCCCATGGTGGCAGGCAACGGCCTATACTTCTTCGCTCTGGGCAAACAAGCAAGTGCCGGAGAGACGGTGCTTGATTTTGAGATCCTTTCTGGAGACGCGCTCTTCGTTGACCGGATGACCTACCACTTTCGTCGACCCAAGCCTGGTGATCCGGTGGTTTTCCGCACCGGCAAGATTCCGGATCTCGGGGATCGTTACTACATCAAGCGACTGGTGGGGACTCCAGGCGACGTACTCGAGCTGCGAGACCCCAAACTTTTTTCGAATGGGGAGCTGCTGGAGGGTGCGGATGCATTTTTGAACAACTACGAGCAGGTGGAAGGCTATGGCGGCTACACCACACTTAAGGAGCGGCACCTATATTTGAAGGAGGGTCGACCGATGCAGGTACCTCCGGGGGTCTTTTTCGTGCTTGGGGACAACTCGCCCAATAGCGCTGATAGTCGGGTTTTTGGCTTCGTACCGGAGAAAGAGGTAATCGGCCGCGCGATTTTGATCTACTATCCATTTACCAAGCGGTGGGGCATTTCTGAGTAGCTCCGCGATGAGGGGAGGGGGTTCAGCGGAAGCATTGGGAGGAGTCGGTCTCCAGCTTCTCGATTGGACAATCCTCGGACTGTACTTTGGCTCGATTCTCTGGATCGGTTGGCATTACCGAAGGGTTGATAGTCAAAAAACCGAGTTTTTTCTGGCTGGTCGATCAATGTCGACGGTCGCTGTGTTGCTCTCGGTGATTGCGACTGAGATCAGTGCAGTAACCTTTTTGGGCGTCCCGTCGGTAGCCTTCGCAGGTGATTTTCACTACCTGCAATTTGGCTTGGGCTCTATGGCAGCTCGCTTTGTGGTGGCCGGGATTTTTCTGCCAGCCTTCTATAAAAATCGCTGTGAGACGCCCTACGCCTGGCTTGAAGAAAGGTTTGATGCCCTGGCAAGAAAGACCGGCGCGGTTTTTTTTCTGGTATCCCGACTCAACGCTTCGGGGGTTCGGTTACTCCTCGCTGCGGGTGGCATCGGGTATTTTTTTTCGTGGTCGATCCCCTTGGCAGTGACGCTCTTCTGCCTGCTCTCCTTTGCCTACACCTCGCTCGGAGGTTTGCGGGCGGTCATTCGGACGGATGCGGTGCAGGCGGCGGTCTTTATTGCGGGCGGGATAGCGGCAGGGGTTTACCTGGTCGGAGAACTGGGAGTTCCCCAGGGGTGGGATTTGGTGCTGGAGGAGGAAAAGTTCCGGGTCTTTCACCTCGATCTCCCGGAGGGGGGATTGATGGCGGTGCTGAGCGATGCCCGTTGGTTCTGGATCGCCTTTGTCAACGGGCTCTTCATGACGGTGGCGGCCCTCGGCTGTGATCAGGACCTAACCCAGCGGCTATTGAGCTGTCGAACCCTCAAGGAGGCGAAGCGGAGCGTTGTTTTCAGCGGCTTGCTAGGGATTCCGGTGGCAGGGCTTTTTCTTTTTGTGGGGGCAGGGCTATACCAATTTTACTCTGGAACCCCTCCGGAGACGCTCCCCGACCGAGAGTTTGCCTTTTTCATCCTCAACGATGCTCCGGCTGGCCTGAAGGGCCTATTGGTTGCGGGGATCCTGGCGGCGGCGATGTCGAGTCTGGATTCGGCAATGAATGCGCTCTCCTCCTCAGTTTGGCAGGATTTTGGGAAGCGGTACCGGGGCCGGGCGGACAGAGCGGGCCGGGGGTACTGGAGTTTGGAAAGTCCGCGTGGGGTGGTCCTGTTGGCAATCATCCTTTTGTGGGGGGTGGCGATGGGTTTTCATTTGCTCCAGAAGGTCACGGGGGAGAATCTTCTCTGGCTTGGTTTTCAGACGGCTGGGTTGACCCTCGGTCCGATGTTGGGGGTATTCAGCTTTGGGCTGGCGGCAAAATCCAAGCGTAGTGGAAAAATGGTTACGTTATCCATGTTGGGCGGGCTGGGATATGGGATCCTCCTGTTGGTACAACTGCGTTTGGGGTGGATTCCGCTCGCCTGGACCTGGGTGATCTTTCTCGCAAGTCTCCTCACCGTGCTCTTGCTGGCGGTGTCCCCACGATCGAAAAAAGCGGAAGAGATTGGCGTTGCAGAAGGCGGACCGTAAGATGAGGGTTTTCCGATGGTTTCATTTCTGATGGCATTCCTCAACTGCGTTGGTAGGAACGTGGTTCTCGGGGTGCAGAGCCTGAAGTACCTTCCCTCGCTGCCGAGGCAGCTGCCGAGGACTTTTTCCTACGGTTACGAAATGAGCATCCGGACCCTCCCGATTGTTGCGATTTTGAGCTTTTTCATCGGAGCGGTGCTGGCCCTGCAAACCAGTTTCACCCTGGGGCGGGTCGGGGCAGAGGAATTGGCGGGGGCCCTGATCGGGCTTTCCCTGGCGCGGGAGTTGGGGCCAGTGATGGCAGCCTTCCTTTTGGCTGGCCGGGTGGGATCTGCGGTAACGGCGGAGCTGGCCTCGATGAAGGTCTACGAGGAGATTGATGCCCTCCAGACGATGAATCTTTCGCCGGTAAAGCTACTGGTGATGCCGCGGTTGGTCGCCATTTTTTGTCTGATGCCCTTTCTGGTCTTGATGGCCATTCTGGTAGGGTGGATTGGCGGACAAATCATCGCCGCCACGATGCAAAATGCCCCGGTAAGTCCGAACGCATACTGGCGGGCGCTGAAGGAATTCACGGAAACCAGCGATCTGATGGACGGTTTGGTCAAGGGGCAGATTTTTGGATTGGCGGTGATTCTGATCTCCTGCGTTGAAGGCCTGTCGACACGGGGTGGACCGAGAGAGATTGGAACCTCGGTGACAAGGGCAGTTGTCTTCTCCATGATCTTCATTCTCTTCGCAGACTATTTCATAACCCTGATCCTGATGTAATTCATGACCTCTCTTTGTGCAGATCGCGAAGCGGTTGACCTCTCGGTGGAGGGTGTCTCGCATTCCTTTGGAAAAGTTGAGGTACTCAAGGACATCTCCCTGAAGGTGGAGAAGGGTGAAATTTTTGTTATCATGGGCCCGAGCGGGTCGGGGAAATCGGTACTATTGAAGACGATTGCTGGCCTGATCCAGCCAACCTCTGGGAGAGTGCTTCTCGGTGGTTTTGACAATGCTGAAAAGGAGAACCGCGAGAAGGTAGCAATCGCTCTGGTTTTTCAGGCCGGGGGACTTTTTAACAGCCTCTCAGTGTATGATAATTTGGCGTTCTACCCTCGAGAGCATCGTTTGTGCAATGAGCGGACGATCCGGGAAAAGGTTCATTTCGCGCTGAAGATATTATCCCTGGAAAAGGCGGTGAACAAGAAACCAGCTGAGCTTAGTGGAGGGATGAAGAAGCGAGTAGCAATTGCCCGAGCTTTGGTAATGGAGCCGCAGATTGTGCTGTACGACGAACCAACATCCGAGCTTGATCCAATCATGGCCAGCACGATTGCCGAGATCATCGCCACGGTGCGGAACGAGTTGGATGTAACCACCTTGATCGTCTCCCACGATCGTGATCTGGCCGCTAGCATCCCGGATCGGGTGGCGGTGATGATGGACGGGGAGCTGATAGCGCTGGAGAAGCGGGACCGACTCTTCGAGCTTGAAGACCCGAAGATCCGCGGCTTTTTGAATCCTGAAATCAACATTGAGAAGCCTCGCTTTCGGGGTGTTGGCCTCCTCTCAGAATCCTAGATACAACTATGAAAGATGGACAAAACTACGCAGGTGTAGGGGCATTTTTTCTCTTTGGAGCAGCCTTACTTTTCCTGACCTACAATTCGTTGACATCGGACCTTCAGGAGCGCGGGGATGGGTACGAGATAAAGGCTATCTTTGATGATTTGCTGCAGCTCCGGCGGGGAGATCAGGTACGGATGTCGGGGGTGATCATCGGAGTGGTGACCTCGACGGAGCTTGAAGGACGCGACGCGATTGCGAGGATGTCGATCGATCCAAAGTACCAGATCCCGGCAGACTCCACGGCGACGATCAAGATGGCTGGGCTCCTGGGGACCAACTACATCAGCGTTAACATGGGAGAGTCCGCGCGGGCGATTGAGCCGAGAACCTTTATCCAAACTAGAAGGAGTTTCGACATCAACCTGGCCCTTGAGCAGGTCGGAGAAGTGGCCGGAAGTCTCGGCGGGGCTTTCGACGGGATTCAAACGATTCTGTCGGATGATGATGGCGATTCATTGTTTGCCAACCTTGGAAAACTGGTCTCCGAAAATCGGGAAAATTTGACCGAAACTTTGAAAAATATCCGAAAAGTCAGCGACCAAATCTCCAGTGGCGAAGGGACGGTCGGAAAACTTATATTTGACGAGGATGCTTACAGAGAACTTGAGGGGGCACTCGCAGCTTTTACCGAGGCAGCCCGCCAGGCAGAGAAGGTACTTACCACAGCCGACCATGCGGTTGCTGAAGCCAAAGAGGCATTTGCCGATTTGAGATCCGGCTCAGGAGTCCTGGGTGCCTTGATCTACGACGAAAAAATCGCGAGTCAGTTTGGCGAAGTTATAGCAAATATTGCTGAATTTTCCGATCGGCTGAATACGGCCGAGTCAACCATCACCAAACTGCTGACCGAAGAGGAACTCTACCTCGAAGTGCGCAGCGTGGTGCGGAAAGCTGGCAGAACCCTGGACAGTCTCTCCGACTCGGCTCCGATCTCGGCGGTGGGGGTGGCAGTGGGGGCCCTTTTCTAGAGGTAACTTCTCCTTGCCAAGGCGAGGATTCCCCCGGATTAAGTTTTGATGCAGGGACGGGGGCGATTTTGGGTTGAGAGCTGGCAGACACTGATTCTAGCCCTCCCGCTCGTGGTCGGTCAGTTGAGCCAAATGGCCCTGGCGCTCGCTGACACCTTGATGATTGGGAGGGTAGGGGTGGAGGAGTTGGCGGCCTGCGCCTTGGCAAACTCGGTGTTGCACCTGCCTCTGATGCTCGGGATCGGTCTCTTGATCGCGGTTTCGGTACGGGTGGCCCAGGCGCGGGGGAGAAAGACCCCCGAGGCAGCGGCAACCGCTTTGAGGATCGGGATCTTTTTCTCTTTGATCCTCGGAATCCTGATCGTGGGGATGGTGGCTCTGGTCCTGCCGATGTTACCATGGATCGGGCAGGATGAGGCGGTTCTGGAGGTGATACCGACCTACTTTTACTACCTCGCCCTTTCGATGGGGCCCGGCCTGATGGGAATCGCCCTGAAGAACTTTGCCGATGCGATGAACCGCCCCTGGTGGCCGCTGGGGATCTTGTCGGCCGGGGTGGTTTTGAATGTCTTTTTGAACTGGGTGTTGATCTTTGGTAATTTGGGAAGCCCGGCCCTTGGTTTGAATGGAGCTGGTTTGGCAACCTTGATCTCGAGGATGGTTACCCTGGCGGTTCTTGCCCTCTGGGTTTTTCGGCTGACTCCTCAATTTGGGGCCTGGTTGCCAAAATTGTGGTGGGTGCGTTTTGGTCCGGGGGCGTTAGTCAATTTCCTCAAGGTTGGGGTGCCGTCGGCAATCCACCTACTTTCGGAGGTGGGAGCCTTTGTTCTGGCGACATTGATGATTGGGAGTCTCGGCGCGGCTGCCCTATCGGCGCACCAGATCGCCATAACCTGTGCTGGAACCTCTTTCATGGTCCCCTTGGGCCTCGGGATGGCTCTGACCGTACGGATCGGAGAAGCCTGGGGCGCCGGGGAAGTTGAACGTCTGCGTGTGATCGCTCTCGGTGGTTGGCTGATGGCGACCCTTTTTGCCTGTTTAAGCGCGACCCTCTTCTACATCTACCGGACCGAAATTGCATGGCTCTTTATCGATGATTTCGAGGTAGTGGAGCTGACGGTCCATCTTTTGGTGATTGCCGCCACCTTCCAGATCGCTGATGGAATCCAAATTACCTCGGCCTCCGGCCTGCGGGGGATGGATGATGTCCGGACTCCGGCTGGCATTGCGGTGGCGGTCTACTGGTTCCTGGCCCTTCCATTGGGCTGGGTCCTCGGTCTGGAGTGGGGGCAAGGAGCAATCGGAGTGTGGTGGGGGCTGACCGTGGGCCTTACGGTTGCAGCAGGGGTGCTTTCAATTCGGTTCTTTCTGCGGACCCGGATCGGCCATCCTAATCGCTTGCCCGAGAGAGGACCTGCTGCCTAAGCTCTTGCGATGACCACGGAATTTACCCCCACGATGTCTGGCAGGAGCACCGTTGATCCCAATCGACCACTGGCGGAGTTGGTCGAAGAGGTTTGCTCTGGATTTAAAAGGGTTTACGAGGATGAACCAGCTCGGACGGCGGTTGCTCCGGGCCGGGTCAACCTGATTGGGGAACACATTGACTATTGTGACGGCTTTGTCCTCCCGTTTGCCATCGAACGGGGAATCGTAGCAGCATTTCGGGAGCGTCGCGGGACCGGTGTGGTCCGGGTGAGCACCAGCCACGATTCCCATCCGGTACTCATCGATACGATGAGGCGTCCGGAGAAAGGAATACCGGCCTGGGCCAATTACATTCGTGGAGTGCTGGCCGAGTTTGCGGACCTCGGCCACCTGCCTTTGCCATCTTTTGATTTGCACCTTGAATCGAGCCTACCTGCCGGGGCAGGTCTATCCTCATCGGCGGCTCTGGAAGTGGTGACGGCGGTGGCGGTTGACCATCTTCTGGCGAGTGGGATGGACAAACGTGAACTGGCCCTGATGGCCCAGCGCGCTGAGCACTCCTTTGCCGGGGTGCCCTGCGGAATCATGGACCAGTTCAGCTCGGCCCTCAGTCGGTCAAACCACTTCTTGTTGATTGACTGCTGCGAGGCGACCGTGGAGCACGTGCCCTTCGCAGCAGAGGACCTTTCGATTCTGGTGGCTGATACCCGAGTGGCTCACTCGCTGGCGGAGGGCCAATACCGACTCCGCCGGGAGAGTACGGAAAAATCTTTGAAGACCTTGAAGCACGATTCGTGGAGAACGGTGGACATGGATCAGGTTGATCGAGCACGCAACGACCTGGGAGAGGAAAACTACCGGCGTTCCCGGCACGTCGTGACGGAGATCCAGCGAACCATAGAAGCGAGGGATTGCTTGAAGGAGCGGAGATTCTCAGACCTTGGAGCCTTGATGTACGCCTCCCACCGGTCTCTGGCCGAGGATTTTGAAGTCTCCTGCGACGAGCTGGACCTGATGGTCGGGCTCTTGCAGGAGATGGGGACTCCAGCCGGGGTGATTGGGGGACGGATGACTGGCGGTGGATTCGGCGGTTCGGTCGTAGCCCTTTGCGAGACAGAAGCATTGGATGAGATAGCTCTGAAACTGAGCGAAGGTTACCGGAAGAAAATCGGCAGAGAAGGAAGGTTCTTTGTGACGGGACCTGCCGAAGGAGCCAGGTTGCTCGGAGCGGGAGATTTGAAATGGACATAGAAAAAACAGGGAAAATTCGTGTGGGAGTAGTCGGGGTTGGATACCTTGGGAGGCACCACGCCCGGCTTTATCACGAACTGAGCGAGGTATGTGAATTGGTGGGAGTGGTGGAAGAGGATCGCGACCGCGGAGAAGAAATCTGTGAGCTGTACAACTGCGAATTGTTTGAATCCCTCGACGATCTCGCAGCTGCCTGCGACGCAGTTTCAGTAGTGGTGCCGACTGATCGGCATCGAGACGTAGCGGTTCCGTTACTACAGAAGGGGGTTGATCTTTTGATCGAAAAGCCGATTTGTTCGAGCCGCGAAGAAGCAGCCCAAATTCTGGCAGCGGCCAAAGCCTCGGGAGCGATTGTCCAGGTGGGCCATATCGAGCATTTCAATCCGGTGATGTCATTTCTGGAGGAGGCCGTTTGCTCTCCACGCTATATCACGGCGGATCGCCTGGCGCCCTACCAATTGCGGGGGACGGAGGTCGGGGTGGTTCTCGACCTGATGATTCATGACATCGGGATTATCCTCGAGTTGGTAAAATCGCCAATCGAGCATCTGGATGCGGTTGGGGTGAACGTGGTTTCGCAAACCGAGGATATCGCCAACGCGCGAATCAGGTTCAAAAACGGATGTGTGGCAAACATCAATACCAGCCGAGTGAGCCAGAAGAAGCTCCGTGAGATCCGGGTTTTTCAGCCCCGGAAATACCTATCACTCGATTTCATGAACCAGAGTGGGCACCTCCTGCAGATCAATGGGACCAGCCTGGATCGCGATGAAATCCCGATCGACAAGGGGGAGCCGCTGAAGTTGGAGCTAAGCTCATTCCTTGACTCCGTGCGCAAGAGCCAAACCCCGAGGGTAGATGCTTCGTTTGGATCCCTGGCTCTCGAGGTGGCGCTGGACGTTACCGAGCTGATTCAATCCCAGCAGGCGGCGATGGGTGAGTTTGCCCAGAATGGAAAAGCCGGACTTTGAACCTTTCGGAGCACCTCGGGCGCGACCAGATTTGCTTCTGATTGCGGGAGAGCACTCGGGGGACGAGCATGCCGGGGCGGCGGTTAAGAAGCTGAAGCAACTCCAGCCGAATCTTGAGATAGCGGCTCTCGGCGGTCCAAATCTGGAGAAGGCGGGCGCCGATCTGCTCTGTGACATGACTCGCTGGTCGATTGTTGGCCTAGTGGAGGTGGTTCGTCACTATGGGTTTTTTAGGCGACTCTTTGCTGAGACACTCCGCTGGATTGAAGCCCACCGCCCCCGGGTGATTTGTCTGGTGGACTACCCGGGTTTTAACCTGCGCCTGGCAGATGAATTGAAGCGGCGGGGTCTCTCCCGGGCTGGCGGAGGTGAGATTAGGGTGGTATTCTACATTAGTCCGCAAATCTGGGCCTGGAAGGCGGGGAGACGATTTAAAATGGCGGAAAGTCTCGACGAACTCGGGGTGATCTTTCCTTTCGAGGTCGATTTCTACCGGGACACCACGCTCAAGACCCGATTTCTCGGGCACCCTTTTACGGCGGCGGATTTCGAGCTCGGTCTGGAGTATGATCCAGGCGGCCCGATTCTCCTTTTGCCTGGTTCGCGGAGGGGTCCGGTGCAGCGGATCTTTCCGGTACTCCTCAACGCGTATGCTCACTGGGCGCGATCCAAACCAGAAGCCGGAAGGCGTCCAGCGGTCGTCCGCTGCGCCGATGATCGGGTCCGCGAGGTTATCGAATCGTTGATTAAGCAGTTTAGTAAGGAAGGCTTGGATACGGATCGCTTGATTTACCTAGATGGAAAAGAAGGAGAAGTGCGAGCTGCTGCGGTGTTAACGAGTTCCGGTACGATGTCGCTCAAGTGTGCACTGGCGGGAGTGCCCGGGGCGATTGTTTATCGGACCCATCCATTGACCTTCAGCCTGGGGAAACGCCTGGTGAAGGTGCGTTGGCTGGGCATTGCAAATATCCTCCTCGATCGACCGGTATATCCCGAATACCTCCAGGGGGCTGCCAAACCTGAGATGCTGGCGACCGAGTTGGATGTTTGCTTGAATGATTCGAGGCGCAGGGAAGAGACGAGGATATGCGCAAGTGAGCTCTGGTCGATGCTGGCTGCTGAGAGTAATCTTGATCCAGCCGAGTGGTTGGGTGGGCACCTTTCGGATGATCTGAGGGTCCTCAGGTCCGTGGAATGATGCTTATTTGCTCTTTTGTGGATGGGTCCACCTTGTATCCACTTCCTAACTCTATAGGGATGGACTTGTCGGACGACCGAAGAATGGGCATTCGGTCCATGCTTTTTCTGAAAGTCGAACCACCCTGCCCAATGTTGCGGTTCGGCTTGTCGGGCTAACTAATCGAATCGATGATCTAGAGGCAATGATCACAGTCGAGGAGGTAGATGCGCTCTTGAATCAGCGGGTTGAGCCCGTGGAGGCGATCGAGATGGATAGTCGTATGGCGGTTGGTCGGGCTCTCCTTCAATCGGTACACTCGACGCGTCCTGCCCCTCCTTTCAACCGGGTGATGATGGATGGATACGCCATCGACTGGGATACCTGGAAGGAGGGGAGGAAGACTTTCCGCGTAGCTGGCTACCTTCCAGCAGGTGCTGAGCCCTTCCCCCTCGCGACGAGGGAGAAGGCGATCGAGGTAAGTACCGGAGCTGTACTTCCGTTGGGAAGTGATTGTGTGGTGCCGGTGGAATGGTGCGACGTGGGGGAGAAGGAACTCCGCATCAAGGAAGGAGAACTTGACCGTTGGCAGTATGTTCACCGTGAGGGTGCAGACTATCCGGCTGGAACCGTCGTTCTGGAAAAGTCCTCCCGCCTCCACGCCGCGCATCTCGCTTTGGCAACCAGTGAGGGATTCAACCGCCTGGTGGTGAACCGAACGATTCGGATCAGGCTGATTACGACTGGGGATGAGGTGGTATCTGCGGGGGTGGGGAAGGCTTTGCCCTGGCAGATTTTTGGTACTCATGCGGCGACCCTGGAAGCCAGTCTCGCGAGTTTCCGTGATGTAGTCTTCAGCAGCATTCACTTGCCGGATAACGAAGCGATGCTCGGTGAGGAGATCGTTCGAGCAACTGAAGAAAGCGATCTGGTCATCATTTGTGGAGCGATGTCTAAGGGCAGAAAGGACTACGGCCTTCGATCAATTGAGGGATCCGGCTTTGAAATTCTCTTCCATCGGGTCGGCCAGCGGCCCGGGCATCCGATGGCGGTCGCGCAGAAAGGGAAAGTACTGTTGTTCGGTCTGCCTGGAAACCCCCTCGCTGCTTTGTTTACGTTCTACCGTCATGTGCTTCCGACCCTCGATCGACTGCGCGGTATCAAGCCGGAGAAGACCTCTCTGGTACCGGTGGCCGGGGATCATCCGACACAAACCGACTCGACACGGTATTTGGCCTGCAGTTTGCGGGCTGGGATGGCGATCCCTTCGCAGCATGGAAACTCTGGTGACCTTGGTTGCCTTGCCCGAACGGATGGGTTTCTGGAAATTCCGCCAGCCTCCAATTTAATAAGGCCTGGTCAACCCTTTGCATTCCGACCATGGAGACCATGAAAAAACCTACTGAAAACCCCGGCCTCAATCATCTGGATGATAAGGGCGATCCGATGATGGTCGACATTAGCACGAAGACACCGACGACTCGGATAGCTAAAGCTGAAGCGGTGGTCATCTTCCCCCCGGAAGTTTTTGCCGCACTTTCTCAAAGCGGATGGCAATCTGCCAAAGGAAGTGTCTGGCAGACGGCTGTGATCGCTGGCACGCAAGCTGTGAAAAAGACCTCTGAACTGATCCCCTTCTGCCATCCGCTGGCGATCGAAAGATGCAAGTTTGCGAAAGAGGAAGTGGATGAGGGGCTCCGTCTGATCTGCGAGGTTGGGGTAAGCCACAAAACCGGGGTGGAGATGGAGGCCCTCACGGGAGTGAGTGTGGCGGCCCTGACCATCATTGACATGTGTAAGGCTCTCAGTGCGGATATCACGATCGAGCGGGTTCGGTTGCTTGAGAAAGTTGGGGGAAAGCGAACGATCAGTCGAGAATGAGGGCAGTGGAGGTGCTGCCGATTTGAGCCGACTCGCGGGCGAGGCTTGCCAAGTTGATTGATCGGGCGGACATTGCAGACTTTTAATAACAGGTTTGGAAATGAGTAAAACGATCTCCCTTTTTTACTTTGCAATCCTTCGGGAGCAGGCTCAGCGCTCCGAAGAGGTTCTTGAAACTGAGGCAGAGGACGCTGCCGAGCTCTACCAGGAGCTGGCGGCCAAGTACGGTTTTACCCTGGAGGTTACCCAGGTCAAAGTTGCCTGGGAGAATACCTATCATTCGCTCGACCTGCGGCTTAAGCACGGCATGAAATTAGCATTCATTCCTCCGGTGGCCGGTGGTTAAGAGGCGGTCAGCGGACTCTATGGCCGAATTTCTGATCCAAAAGGCGCCCATCGATCCTATCGAGTTGGGATCCAGGCTGAAAGACGCGGCGGCGGGGGCCTTTGTCTCGTTCGAAGGCTGGGTGCGGAACCACCACGAGGGCAGGGCTGTGCGGGATCTTCACTACGAGGCTTTCACCGTGATGGCGGAACGGGAAGGCGCTCAGATTCTCGAGGAAGCCAAACGCCGCTTTGCTATAATTGAAGCACTCGGAGTCCACCGCTTCGGTCGACTCTCGATCGGCGATTGTGCCATCTGGATCGGAGTGACTGCCGCCCATCGCCAAGAGGCCTTTCTCGCTTGTCGTTGGATAATGGATACGATTAAGGAGCGACTACCGGTTTGGAAGCAGGAGGCGTATGAAGATGGTTCGGTGGTCTGGGTCCACGCCAGTTCCGGATCCAAAAGTGAAGCACCCTCGGTGGCAGACGACCCGATCTACAGCCGTCAGGTTGCTCTATCGGCGGTAGGAAGAGAGGGACAGGAGCGGCTCGCTGGGGCGCGGGTTTTGGTCGTCGGAGCCGGAGGTCTCGGGTGTCCCCTACTGCAGTATTTGGCGGCGGCTGGAGTAGGGCACCTCACCATCATCGACGGCGACCGGGTCGAACGGTCCAATCTGCATCGCCAGATTCTTTTTAATCCAGCCGATGAGGGTCGATACAAGGCGGCGGTGGCCGGGGAACGGCTCCGGCAGATGAATCCGAATCTAAGCATTCTGGCAATCAATGATCCGGCGACCTCGGAGAATTTACCCGGGCTTTTGAAGGACTGTGACGTGGCGGTTGAGGGGACCGATAATTTTGAGAGTAAATATCTGGTTCATGACTTTGCCTGGAACTCCGGTGTGCCCCTTGTCCAGGCGTCGGTTTACCAGTGGGATGGAGCAGTCCAGGTCTTTGACCCAGGCCAGCCCGAAAATGGCTGTTTCCGGTGCCTCTGGCCCCAGGCACCGCCTCCGGGAGCCGTTTGCAATTGTGCGGAGGCTGGCATCCTCGGGGTAACCCCGGGGACGCTCGGAATGCTGCAGGCTACGGAAGTCCTCAAGATCCTCTTGAAACTGCCGGGACGCCTGGGGGCAGAGACCCTCCACGTCGACATTCTGAGCGGTCAAACGTGGAAAATTCGACGGAGTCGTCGGGAGGGCTGCGCTTGCCAGGGCGGAGAGGGATGGCCAAGGCCGGTGACCGGATTATTGTATCCGGGAGAGACGGCACGGAGGCTGAAGAGACTTGCAACAACAATTGACCTTCGCGAAGCGTCTGAAGTGGAGATAGCTTCTGTAGACCTCGAGCGCATGCTTCTTTTTCCGTCCGCGAGGTGGGGAGAGTTGACGGAAAGTTCGATTGAGGGACCGGTGGTCCTGTGCTGTGCGGGAGGGGTGCGGAGCCGAAAAGTGCTCGAAAAGGTGAAGTATCCGAAGAACTGGTACGCCTGGACGCGTTCGATCAAGGAATGGGAGAGCCTGGAGTGAAGGAGCAACCGAGGAAGACACTGGACCAGATGGGGCGGCCGGTACGGGACCTGAGGATCTCCCTGATTGATCGCTGCAACCTGCGCTGCACCTACTGCATGCCAAAGGAGATTTTTGGGCCGGACTATGTTTTTCTGAGGAAAAGCGAGTGGCTGGGGTTCGAAGAATTGACCCGCACAGTTGCGGCACTGGTTGACCTCGGGGTGACCAAGGTCCGCTTGACTGGAGGGGAGCCTCTCCTGCGGCCTGACCTGGTGTCGATCGTGAAGAGCCTGAGGGCAATGCCAGGGATTGAAGATTTGGCACTGACGACGAATGGGGTGCGCCTCGCTGAAATGGCCGAAAACCTTTATCGGGCGGGTTTGGATCGCGTGACCGTGAGTTTGGATGCACTCGATTCGGAGCTTACCGGAACGATTAATGGCCGTGGGGTCGGATCCCAGGTGGTTCTGGACGGAATCAAAGCGGCCCTTCAATGGGGAATGCGGGTGAAGCTGAACACGGTTGTCGAACGCTGTGTGAATGAGGGTGAGATTCTGCCCTTGGCCCATATGGCGAAATCCCTCGGGGTAGAGATTCGTTTTATCGAGTTCATGGATGTGGGAAACCACAACGGCTGGTCGAAGGAGCGAGTGGTTTCCGGGCAGGAAATACTGGAGATTCTTCGGCAAGACTTTGATCTGCAAGCAGAGGACCTCTCTTCAAGTCAGATGGTAGCAAAGACCTACCGCCATCGGGATGGTTCTGGAAAAATAGGCCTGATTACCTCGGTGTCCCAGCCTTTCTGCGGTAACTGTACCCGACTGAGGCTCTCGACCGATGGCAAGCTCTACACCTGTCTTTTCGCGAGCACTGGCCACGATCTGAGACAATTTCTTCGAGAGAAGAATCCCTCCGATGAGGATTTGCGGCATCATTTGGCCAAGCTTTGGCGGGCGAGGTCAGATCGATACTCCGAGATCCGTCAGGAGAACACTTTGGGAAACCCCAAAATTGAGATGTTCTACATCGGAGGCTGAGCGGAGCAACTCCGAGAAGGTCACGGCGCGGGGTGTTTCAGGCTGCGATGCTGGTTGATAGATGGAAGCGAGTGGCGACCATGATGGATCAATTTTTTTGAGAAGCTTTTTCTGTTCAAAAGCCAAGCTTTCTGACAAGTTCTCGGGTTTATGATGGTAAACGACGGCTCCTCAATCGCATGCAGCTCCACCTGACGACGGAAGAGTGTTTAAAGATCGCCGGGGAGGGTATCTCTTCAGGCATCTTCAAAGGTACGGTGGGTGGAATTGCGACGTTGAGGGAGGCGAAGGAGGGCGACCTATCGTTTCTGGGGAACGACCGCTACCGCTCCGAAGTGGCAGGCTCGAGAGCCTCTGTGATTTTTTTGCCCCTCGATTTTGAGGGTGAACCCGCCACGGGACAAATTTACTACCGGGTTTCAAATCCATCTCTCGCCCTGGCCCGGATCTGTGCTGCAATTGAACGGAAGACTGGTCATCGGACTGAGCCAGGCGTCCACCCAACGGCTTTTATTGATCGCGATGCTTCAGTCCACGAAGAAGCTATGGTGGGTCCGTTTTGCCATATTGGAAGCGGTGCGCAGGTGGGTAGGGGAGCAGTTTTATCTTCCCATGTTTATTTAGGGGAAAACAGCAAAGTTGGGGCCGATAGCGTCTTGATGCCGAGGGTTACGGTGGCCGAACACTGTGAGATCGGTGAGCGGGTCCGTTTGCACGCTGGAGTGGTGATCGGATCGGACGGGTTTGGATACGAGCAGAATGGGGAACGCCTGGAAAAGATTCCCCAGATCGGGAACGTGGTGGTTGGTAACGACGTGGAGATCGGAGCAAATTCCACGATCGACCGCGCTCGTTTTTCTTCCACGCGGATCGGAGATGGAACCAAAATAGACAACCTGGTCCAGATCGGGCACAACGTATTAATCGGGCGAAATTGCGTCATTGTCGCCCAGGTTGGGATCAGCGGATCGACGGTGATTGAGGACCATGTGGTAGTGGGAGGCAAAACAGGAATCGCGGGCCACCTGCGAATTGGGGCCAATTCGCGAATCGGTGGATTCAGTGGGGTGTCCAAGGACCTCGCTCCGGGGAGTTTTGTGCGGGGAATACCTGCGACGGACTACCATCTGGCCCAACGCCTGGCTGCCTTGCAGCGAAGACTACCCGAGTTTTTCGAGCGGCTCGCATCCGTAGAAAAAGCGATGGCATCGATGAGAGAAAGGATTGAAGTTTGATGAAGGATTCAGCGCTAAAAGTCTTCGGAGGAAACTCCAATCCGGTTTTGGTGCAGAAGATCTGCCAGTACATCGGCATTGAGGTGGGGCAGGTGACCGTTACGCGGTTTCCTGACGGAGAAACGTTCGTAAAATTCGATGAAAATATCCGAGGGGATGATGTGTTCATTGTTCAGGCGAGTTGTGCTCCTGCCAACCACCACATCATGGAGCTTCTGATCATGATCGACGCTGCAAGGAGGGCCTCGGCCTCTCGCATAACGGCAGTCATTCCGTTCTATGGCTACGCGCGGCAGGACCGAAAGGACCAACCGCGGGTCCCGATCACCTCCAAGTTGATAGCTAATCTGCTGGTTGCCGCAGGGGCCCACCGGGTGCTCACGGTGGATTTACACGCCCAGCAGATCCAGGGCTTTTTCGACATTCCCGTGGATCACCTCTATGCATCTCCGATCATCTTTGAATATCTCAGGACCTTGAATACATCAAACCTGAGTGTTTTTTCCCCGGATGTCGGCGGGATGAAAATGGCCGCTGCCTATGCCGAGCTATTGAAGCGGCCCCTCGGATTTGTCGCAAAGCGTCGCAAAGATGCCTCGACGGTGGAGGCCATGAACATTGTTGGGGAAGTGCAAGACTGCGATGTCCTCCTCGTCGATGACATGACGGAGACGGCGGGCACGCTTTGCGCTGCGGCCAAGCTCATCAAAAGCAGTGGGGCGAGGCGTGTTTTTGCGGCAGTCACCCATGGTACCCTTAACGAAACCGGCTACGAGCGGCTCCAGTCGAGTGAGATAGACGAACTGATCGTGACGGACACCGTCCCAGTCGATAGGAGAAACCTGCCAATGTTGAAAGTCCTCTCGGTAGCACCGCTGCTCGGTGAGGCAATTCAGAGGATCCACGGGAATTCCAGCGTGACCTCCCTATTCAAGGTCAAGGGTTTTTGAGGGGACCCGTGAAGGGGGTGAGCAGCGAAATTGACTCTACTCTTGAGGTAGGAGAGCTGGTTGGCCCGCCAAAGAGAACTGGTTCTTGAATTGCTTCCTTAAGGACTTTGAGGAACATCAAAGATAGAACGAATGTCAATGACACCAAATATGAAATCAGCCCTCACCTATTCACTTGTCGTGATCATCGTTGCGATCCTTTCGGTCGCCTTCGTTCAGAAAGGCGGACCGCTGGTGCTGGTGAACGGGGAAGGACCCCAGAGAGAGCAGCCGACTCTGACGATTGATCGGACCCCTCCGGGTTCTTCTAACGAAGTTGGCTTCGTCACCTCCTATGCTGATATGCTCGAGAAGGTGACCCCAACCGTGGTTGCCGTTTACACCTCGAGGATCGTGCGGATGACGCCGAACCAGCGCTCCAGGCGGGCAGACCCTATGGAAGAATTTTTCAGGCGGTTCTATGGGTTCCCTCCAAATGAGCCTGAAGGCAGCAGACCAAACTTTGAGGAAGAGGAGCGAAAGGAGCCGTCGGGAGTTGGTTCCGGGGTGATCATTTCTCCAGAGGGCTACATCATCACAAACAACCACGTAACCGAGGTGGGTCGCAGCGGGGAGGCGGCAGACGAAATCAGCGTCCGCCTGAGCGATGGTCGGGAATACATTGCGGAGTTGGTGGGGAGAGACCCCGCAACGGACATCGCGGTCCTCAAGATCACTGACCCACGCCCCTTTCCCTCCATCTCAATAGCGGACAGCGATGTGAGCAGGGTAGGAGACGTGGTCTTCGCCGTGGGTAATCCCCTCAACATTGGCCTGACGGTGACGAGCGGAATTATCTCAGCAACCGGGCGAACCGATTTGGGGATTTTAAGTTCGAGGCGGTTTCAACGCCAACTGAGCTTTGAAGACTTTATCCAGACAGATGCAGCGATCAATCGGGGGAACTCCGGAGGGCCACTCGTTGATGCGAAGGGTCGCATGATCGGGATCAATACGGCGATTATCTCAGGTTCCGGGGGAAACATCGGCATTGGTTTCGCTATCCCTGCCAATGTGGCACGGGCTGTAGTTGAAAGTTTGATCGCCAGCGGAGAGGTGCTCTATGGCTACCTCGGTGTGCTACCGGACGATCTCACGCGAGACTTGGCTGAATCTTTCGGATTCAATTCAACGGCCGGGGCGATCGTTCGGCAGGTAGAGCCAGATACCCCAGCGGAGAAGGCCGGGTTGAAAGCCGGTGACATCATCCTCAAAGTCGACCGCCGAGAGATCAAGACGGCATCCGAACTCCGTACGGCGATTGCCCTAAAGGAGCCGGGGAGTTTGATTGTGCTGAATATTTTCCGCGATGGTCAGGAGATGGAGATCGAAGTGGAACTCGGGGATCGGGCCACAGGAATGGTGGCTGAGCTGAATCGAACTGAAAGTCGGCTTCCTGGCGTAACCTTGAGTGAAAGCACTGCTGAATTGAGGCAACGGTTTGAGATCCCGGACAGGATCGATGGGGTTATTGTGACCAGCATCACAGCGAGGAATATCGCGAACAGCCGATTGCAGGAGGGAATGGTGATTGCTCGGGTAAATAACGCTGACGTACGGACCCCGGCTGATGTCAACAAGAGCCTCGTCGATGGGTTGAACCGGCTCTACGTCTGGTCAAACGGCGTCTACGGATTCGTTACTGTGCGCCTGCAGTAACCCAGCTCCAGGACTGAGATCTCGAATCATTCCCCGAGTAAAGTCCTCGGCGCGACGGTGACCCCACTGCGCGGGCTCTGGGAGCACCCCGAATCGTCTCGAGGCGAAGCGAGGTTGCCACGGGTGGCTACAGATTCAATGGCAACCTCTCAAGCGGTATGGTGACCGTGAATTTACTTCCAACTCCGACTTTGCTCTCAACCTCCAGCTTCCCCCCCATGGCATCGAGGATCTTTTTGATGATCGCGAGGCCCAGACCAACTCCTTCGCCGCGACGGGCAAGGGAAAATTTCGCCTGCTCGAAGGGCAGAAAGATCTTCTCAATGTCGGACGGGGCAATCCCACAGCCGGTGTCACTGACCGCTACCATGAAGGTGAGCTTATCAGCAGTTTCACTTTTAACACCGGCGCGAAGCACTACCTTTCCGGCCTCCGTAAACTTGAAAGCATTGGTCAAAAGGTTTGTCATAATCTGGTGGGCTCCGTTGAGGAACCCTCTGACAATAAGGTCGGGATGGATTTCAGGCTCTCCGCCGGGCGTTTGGCTCCACTCTAGAACGAATTGATTACCTTTGGTACATCCCGACATCTGCTCGTAGACCTCGCTGACCAAGTCTCGAAGGCAGCAATCACTAATTTCATTTTGGTAGGATGCATGGGTCAGTTTTGCATACTGGAGCACGTCGTTAATCAGGGATTGGAGCCGTCTGCTCGCTGTGCTGATGGCCCTCAGGTATTCGAGGTGCTCAGGAGATTTTAATTCTTCCTTGAGGAGATCGGTAAAGCCGATGATTGGGTTAAGCGGTGAGCGCATTTCGTGACTCATGACCGCGATGAATTCATCTTTTGCTGAATTTGCTTCGTTGGCCAAGTCTCGAGCAGACTCAAGTTCTGCTTGAAGTTGTTTCTGTTCCGAGACGTCCAGGTGGGTTCCTACCATTTGGATTGGCTCACCCTCGGGAGACCGTTCCACCACCCGACCCCGAGCGATGATCCAGACATAGAAGTCATCCCGATGCCTCATCCTTAGCTCCACTTCGTAGGGGGTGCCATAGTTGAGATGGCGACGAAGCTTATCGAGCGCACCCGGAAGGTCTTCCGGGTGGCATAAGTTCCTCCAGGTGGAAATGTCATTGGGCAACTCATCCTCGGGAGAGTAGCCGAGCATCGCTTTCCAGCGGGCGTCGTAGGTCGCGTGTCCAGTCTTGATATTATATGTCCACGCTCCTTGAGCACTGATATCCAGAATGGTTTCGAGGAGATCAATTTCGCGATGGAGGCGGCGCCGTTGCGCGACCCTTTCCGTTATATCAATCGCCAGTTGGAACCGGACCGTTTTCTCATCGTGCCAGACGAGTAATCGATCGAGGCATTGGTACCATCGGCCATCGTTCAGATTCTCGAACTCCCAGCTGCTGGAGTTCAAACTGGGAGTTTGAGTACTTGCTTCACCGAGAGGATGCCGCCCATCGAGGGCGTGTGGATCAGCAATTTGCCGACTTTCCCCAATTTTTGGCACAGCAGACCATCGGTGGTAGAATGCCTGATTTCCGAAGATGATGTCTCCAGTTTTTGGATCGGTGATTAAAACGATTTCGGGGATACTATTAAAGAGTTCGGTCTGTTCACAGTGGACCATTTTAAGCCGATGGGCGGAATCGGATCGCTCCCGGTAGGCCTTGGCAAAAAGGGAGAGGCAGTCGCCCGTTCGAGAGAGCAGCCGGGATTCGATGCAGGTATAACTCGACGGGCGAGAAGCAACGAAGAGACTACCTTCTCCGATTCCGGCAATATCCAGGCCGATGCGGAGAAAGTTTGTCTCGCCCGTCCCAATCAATTTGCGGTGGGGCGGGAGCCAGCGATCTCCAGAGCAGTCCTCTTCAGGAGGCTTATCGATGGTGTAAGGAGTAAATTCCTCGCCCTCGCCCTCGCTACTAGAATCAAAGAAGAGCCCTTCCAGCTTACCGTGATAAGCGGGCACTACAATTCCGGCAAACACTGAGTTAGTAGCTTCGGCGAGGGTCCTGAGAACACCCTCGAAAGGTCGAGATTGATCTCCACTAACTGCTTCCTCGACCATTTGAGTTCGCCAGTGCAACTCTGCCCGGTCAAGGACACTGCTTATTCCCAGACGAAGAGCTCGGCTGATGGGTGTCGGTAATTGATCGGGGATTGGAAGAACGGGAAAACCTGCTGGCGGTTGAGCTCGAAGGCTAAGATGGAGGTCAGATTCGATCTCGACAGCGATTCGGACCTCTTCTTCAGAAGCATCCTTCTCAATGGCACCTAAAGACTCGAGCCAAAGCGGAGCGTCCAGGAAAAAACCGAGAGAAGCCTCGTTGATAACGGAAAGGCAGTTGGTCAGGTAGAGATGGACATCCTGATGATTTTCAGACCGTTCAACAATCGACCAAGCCAATGCTTCCCCTTTGGAATCAACCAAGCGCCCGTCT
The DNA here is from genome assembly GCA_036822055.1 of Puniceicoccaceae bacterium. Lineage (GTDB taxonomy): Bacteria > Verrucomicrobiota > Verrucomicrobiia > Opitutales > Puniceicoccaceae > DAISIK01. Next base: position 51,429 of record DAISIK010000010.1, on the reverse strand, counting down.
TGAATACTTGTATCCTGCTTCCTCATCTAAGTGCTGGACTCTGAGGATATCGAAAAAAAAGAGCTTTGGAAAGGTTTTGTAGGGCGGATTTTATCGACCACAGCATTGACTTGTCATGGCCGGTTTAGAAGTCAAAGTTGACCCACGCGGTATGAAGGCAGCCAACAGCTTTTATGGAGATTTTGATTATGAAACCTTAAACGGTGGCCGACCCGAGAACGATTACCGAAATCCGTTTGAGGTGGACCGCGATCGAATCGTTTTCTCCTACGCTTTTCGGCGCTTGCAATCAAAGACCCAGGTTTTCCAATCCGGGGAATTTGATTTTTACCGTACCCGCCTGACCCATTCGATCGAAGTGGCGCGAATCGGTCGCTCGATTTGCAAAGCTCTGGCGGTATTGTCACCGCGATTGAATGATGATTTCTACATTGATCCTGACCTGACGGAGGGGGTTTGCCTGGCTCACGATCTGGGGCATCCTCCTTTCGGTCATATCGGAGAACGAACCCTAAACCGTTTGATGGTAGATAACGGGGGCTTCGAAGGGAACGGGCAGACCTTGAGAATCGTAACCGAACTGATCTGGGATCGTCCCGGGCAGAATCGCGGCATGAGTCCGACGCGGGCCTTTGTCGACGGGATCATGAAGTATAAAGCGCTCTATCGGGAAAAGGCTGAAGAGGGCGGGCACCCGGACAATCATTTTATCTACAATGAACAGGCGCCGATCCGCGCTTTTGCCCTGGGGAGCGAACTGGTCCCGGATGAGCTTGTCGGGATTTCCAACATCAACGGTATCCGAAGCATTGAATGCCAGATCATGGATTGGGCAGATGATGCTGCCTATTCCCTGAATGATATCGTTGATGGAGTCGAAGCGAGGTATATCACTATCGGCTCGATTGAACGGTGGGCGGAGCGGGAGAATCTTCGTTCGACTGAGAGCAAGTGTTTGGTTGCCCTGCAGCGGGCGATTCGGGAGGGCTTGGTCGAGCGAAAGATTAACGCCAAGGTCGGAGACTTCATTCGGGCCTGTAAACTAGTTGAAAGTGACGGAATCTTCGCTGATCGGTCGAATCGCTATGCTTTCAAACTTGAGGTTGACCCGCTCTGCCTTGAAGAGGCTCTGCTGTACAAGCGTCTGGCGACTGGCTTAATCTTTCGTTCGCAACAGTTGGAGCAACTTGAGTTTAAAGGAAGGCGGGTGATTCGACAGCTTTTCGAAGCTCTCGTTGATAATTACAGCGAGGGAGGCGAGCGCCTGAAAGTGGTTCCCGATCGAGAGCACCAAAATATCCTGAGAGTCAGCAGCCAAGGAGAACTCACCCGGCTGGTTTGCGATTTTATCTCCGGATTGACCGATGGACAATGCGTTCGCTATCACAGGAAGTGGTTCGATCCGAGCTTCTCCTCGGTATTCGAGATCGAATGACGAATGGCGCTCGCAAGGAGCGGCGGGATTAGGTTTTGACCGCAGACCGGCTTTAGCCAGTCGTCCAGTTTCGGTTGGGCGTCTTGAGTAATTTTATATCCGGATTTTTTCGTGCGAAGTAGTCGCAGTTCCATGTCGTATCAAAAAGGATACAGAGCCGACCCAGCTGATCGTGGGCGAGGTTGGCTCCTGCGAGGTAGCCAGAGAATGCGGGATCCTCCGCTGTGGCACCTTCAACCCACCGGGTGACGGTCCAGGGAGCTTCCTCGACCCGACTATCCGCATTGTACTCTCCTCTCAATCGGTGCACTACCACATCAAACTGGAGCCGACCGACTGCCCCAATCAGAGGGGTTCGGTTCCCAGACTTAAGGGGAAAAAACCGTTGGACAACTTTTTCCTGTAGAAGCTGGTCAAGGCCCTTGTTGAACCGCTTGTAGCTCATTGTGTCGGTGTGGTGCAGATAGATGAAACACTCTGGAGCAAATGGGGGAATGGCATCATACTGGAGGCTATCGTCCTCGGTCAGGGTATCTCCGATTTCCAAACCAGTTTGACCGGTCAAGCCAAGGATATCACCGGGCCAGGCCTCTTCCTGGGTGTCGCGATCCCGGCCGAAGATTTGGTGGGAGTGGGATAGGCGGAGAATCCGGCCTGATTGCACATGGCGAACCCGAAGGTCGCGATGGAAGCGCCCCGAACAGATCCTCAAGAAGACGAGGCGGTCCCGGTGGTTCGGGTCCATGTTTGCCTGTATCTTAAAAACAAAAGCTGAGAAAGCCTCGTTCTCCGGACTGATTGATCGTTCTCCAGCAGTCCGGGGCTTAGGGGGGCTGGAGTATTTGAGAAATCCGTCAAGGAGCATTTCGACTCCAAAATTATTAATGGCGCTACCGAAAAAAACCGGGGAGACCTTCCCAGTGACCACCTGCGAGGGGTCAAGCTCTGCGCCAGCACCGCTGAGAATAGCATCCGTTTCAGCCACCGAAGAAATGACTTCGGTAAGTCGGCCGTCTTCGGAAACCGCATCCTCGATGTTGGTCAGTTTGACTGGGGCGCGGAATTTACCTCCCGGGCTTCTTTCAAAGCGGTGCAGCTGTTTGTCCAGGCGATGATAGACGCCAACAAAATCGGGACCGGAACCGATCGGGAGATTGGTCGCGAAGGGTACCAGATTGAGGCGACTCTCAATCTCATCGAGAAGCTCAAGGGGATCCTTGCCCGGACGGTCGCACTTGTTGATGAAGGTGATGATCGGTATCCCTCGGGAGCGACAAACCTCAAAGAGTTTGAGGGTCTGGTCCTCAATCCCCTTGGCAGCATCGAGAACCATGATAGCTGAATCAACCGCCATGAGGACCCGGTAAGTGTCTTCGGAGAAATCGCGGTGGCCCGGTGTATCCAATAAATTGATACAATAATTCTTAAAGCCGAATTGAAGAACGGTGGACGAAACGGAGATGCCCCGCTGTTTTTCAAGTTCGAGCCAATCCGAGCTGGTTTCCCGGATGCTCTTCCCGTGGCGAACGCTACCAGCCAGCTCTTTGGCTCCGCCGTAAAGGAGCAACTTCTCAGTCAAGGTGGTTTTCCCGGCATCCGGGTGGGAAATGATGGCCAAGGTACGTCGGCGGCGGGTTTCTTCTGCAATTCTCGAAGGCATGAAATCAAAATTCTAAACCGTGAATAAGATCATGAAGGGTGATGGGGTGGCAATATTATGCGTCTTCAATTGGACCTGAGTTTCCGGAGTGGGGACGATACCTAAGAACTCCCTTCAGGGGGAAAGCTCAGGAGGTGATAGCCGCCATGGGTCCGAACAGAAAGCCAGCCGAAGATCGAGCTGGTTTGCTGGAACTTTCTGATGTTTACTTGAGAGTATGCAGTTTGGCAAAATTTTTGACGATACCCGGGGACCATCTCCGGTTTGGAGAGAAAGTGCGGAGGACCGGTGGAAACACCTTGAGGGGAGCATTTTCGGGGATTACCAACTGACAACTGAAGAGGCTTCGGGGCTGCTTATTGCTCCAGTTGATCCACCCGCGATCTACTGCATCGGACTGAACTACCGAGACCATGCCGCAGAAACGGGGCAACCTCTGCCGGAGTTCCCGATTGTGTTTATGAAAGCTCCCACATCTGTAATCGGGCCACAATCACCGATAGAGCTTCCACCGGTCGAGACTACTGAGACCGTCGATTTTGAGGTTGAATTGGTTGCAGTGATCGGGGAGCGGTGTCGGGACGTGTCCAGGAGCGATGCCCTCTCCAAGGTTCTTGGGTACACCATTGCCAACGACGTGAGCGCACGTAACTGGCAAAGCTCGCGAGGAGGAGGTCAATTTTGTAGGGCCAAGAGTTTTGATACTTTTTGTCCCGTTGGGCCCTGGATTGTGACGGGAGACGCCATATCCGATCCCCATCATTTAGAGCTCTCGACCCGCGTGAACGGCGACTTGATGCAAAACTCGAACACCCGGGAGATGGTCTTTAACCTGCCGGAGCTAATCGAATTCCTGAGCATATCGACCACTCTGGAACCGGGAACGATCATTCTGACGGGGACGCCCAGTGGTGTTGGGGTGGCGAGAAAACCGCCGCGGTATCTTCGAGACGGCGATTTGGTCAGTCTTGAGATTGAGGGAATTGGTGTGTTGGAAAACCCGGTTCGAACAGGTCGATAATCCTGGCGGAGGAGCCGGAAGCTGAAAGGCTTGCATTCCTTTCAAGAAGGCTTCCAACTCTTGGGTTTTTCCAAAACTCGAAATGCTAAAACGATCCATCAAGTTCAATATTCTCGCTCTGGCGCTGGCGAGCCAGTTGGTGCCTTCAGTCTCCGCTCAGGAGGCCTTTTCAACCTCAAGCAACAAGACCTTTTATGAAAGCTTCATTGCCGATCGCTTGCACATCGGTACTCGAATCCTGGCCTTTTCCTTGTTGGAGAGCCAGCGCGGGGATAAGCGAGAAGGCAAATTCCCTCGAGAGTCCTTTCTCGGCTCTCTGACTAATCTGGAAGAAGAACAGAACTACGCACCAATCTACTTCTTTCTTCAGTATGACATTTATCCCTGGTGGGGATTCGGGATCTCCTACGATCGGAGAGAGATCCGCACCGACGACTGGAAAAGCAATGATGGCGGACAGGGTGGAGACGGAAATTTCATCTCCTCTGGTCCAATTCTTTACACCTCGCTTCAGTACCACAATGAATCCCGCTACACTCCTTACGGCGAAATCGGCTTTGCCCTGTACTCAAACAAGTTTGAACCCCTGGCCTCGTGGTCAGAGGGCGGAATCCGTCAGTTCGTGGTCGAGGATGATGTTGGTTTTTACCTCGCGGGAGGGGTGACAATTGAGATAATCAAGCATCTCTCTCTTGATCTCCACCTCCGTTACGTGAATTCGGGCATCAAGACGGAGTACTATTTTATGGACATTGAGCGGCAACGCCGACCGCAGGAGGTTTCAACTTTCCCGATCGACTACATTGGTTACGGAATCGGCATTAAGGCGACCTTCTAAGGAATCAGGACCATCTCGAGTCCAGTCTCCTGTTCAAAAAGATCTTTCTAATCAAAACCCGGTCCGCGACAGCTTTTCCGACAACCTCCATTTATCAGCTTTGGAGTCAGCGGTTGGCAGCGGCGAAGCGAACTGAATCAGTGGATGTCGAATAATCGGGTAGGTACGGTTCATTTGGTCGGTGCTGGTCCCGGGCATCCCGACGACTTGACAATCCGGGCGAGGAAGCTGATCGAAAAGTGCGATGCATTCGTCTACGACTATTTGGTCTCCGAAGAAGTCCTTGGCCTGACCCGTCGAGGATGTGAGCATTACTGTGTGGGGAAGCGAGCTGGGTTCCACTCGGTTCCCCAGGCGGAAATCGAAGAACTCCTGGTTCGTCTGGCGCTGGAGGGGAAGGAAGTGGTACGCCTGAAGGGAGGAGACCCCTTCGTTTTTGGAAGGGGAGGCGAGGAAATGGAGCGACTGCGCTTGAATGGAATCCCGTACACCATCGCCCCGGCAGTAACTGCCGCCATCGCCGGTGCAGCTCGTGCCGAGATTCCTCTCAGCCATCGCAATTTTAATGCCGCAGTGGTCTTTATTACCGGGCATCGGGATCCAAAGGGGGAGGGGAATGAGGTTGATTGGGCTGCCTACGCAACACTGAACGCGACGCTATGCCTCTACATGGCCGTTGGTAGAATTCGCTCGATTTGTCTTTCGTTGATCTCTGGAGGTATGCCTGCAGATCGGCCCGCTGCGATTGTGCAATGGGCGACAACAGACGAGGAAAGGATTCTGGTTGCCACGGTTGGTACCTTGGCTGATGCGATCGAGAGGGAGAATATTTCGTCGCCGGCAATCGTCTACATTGGAGAAACCGTCCAACTTGCTCGCCTTGATCTTTCGTTTCAGGGTTAGGCATGATCGGTAAATGCTCGGAAACCCCAGAAGCAAAATGCTGGCTCCTTTTGGATAATGGAAGCTTGAGACCGGAAGGAATCCTCTTCCTCCGAGAAGTGGCAAAGTCACTAGCAGCACGCTCAGGGGAGATGGTCTACCCGGTTTCTTATGCCCACAGCAATCGTGTCAGCCCGGGGCTCCTTAATGGGCACCGCGCCGAAACCTTGGCAGAGCGGGTTGAGAGCGAGGTGGAGTCAGGAAGAACCTCTTTTGCGATTATTCCCTTTTTCCTTTCCGGAGGCGGAGGAATCATGAAGATGGTGGCCCGGGAGGCGACGCTACTCCAAGCCACTCACCCCCAGATCGAAATTTACCGGACACCGTTTCTCTTCGATCTCAGTCGTCGGCCGGAAAACATCCTGGCTCGCGTGCTGGTAGAACGTGTTCTTGAGGTCGTGGATCGTGAAGGTTGGAGTCATGCTTCTGTAGTGGTGGTCGACCATGGTAGTCCTTACCCTGAGGCGGCGATGGTCAGAAATATCATCGGAGGACAAGTGGCACTCCTCCTCGCGGAAGACTCGCGGATCCGCTCAGTCCGGATCGCCTCAATGGAGCGTCGGGAGGGACCTCTTTACTCCTTCAATGATCCACTTCTCGTCGATGAATTAGCCAATCTCAGCAACCTAGAGCAGCCAGTGGTGGTTGCCCAATTTTTCCTCGGAGACGGAAAGCACGCCGGTAGGGACGGCGATATTTCGAGGATCATTGGAGGTGTACCAACATTGAAACGATGCGTCCAAACCGGGCCAATGGGAGATCATCCGCTCCTCATTGATCAGCTGGTCAAATTGATGCAGATGGACCAAACCCGTCTGCTGCTTCAATTCTGCCAGATTGCGGATCGTGAACGATGCCCATGTGCAAGAAGGAGGACTGATCCAAAGACTCAGGGCAAAGGCTGACGGGGTTGGCAGGTTGAAACGGGACGGTGGTGAACTCGTATTTCGAGGAAAGCCAAGGATTTCCTTGGTTGACATCCCGGATCAGGCCATGGATTCTTAGCTTTTACGGGCGGGTGTAGTACAAAGGCTAGTATACGAGCCTTCCAAGCTTGGGATGAGGGTTCGATTCCCTCCACCCGCACCAGTTTTCTATCGGAAGGCCCGTTCCTCTGGAGTGGTCGAGAACAGATTTCGATAGAGCCTCAAAGCTTCGTTCCTGAGTTCGATCGGCGGGGTCGATCCGAGCAGGGGAGGGGAACCAAAGGACTTGGAAAGTTTGTTTCCTTCGGGGTCGCAGATCAGAGGACAGTGGGCAAAATCCGGTGGTGCTGACCCGAGTGCGGAGTAGATCAAAGACTGACGGGCAGTGGATTTCAGGAGGTCGGCTCCCCTGACTACCTCACTAATCCTCATGTCAAGATCATCAACAACGACGGCGAGTTCATAGGAGGGCCAGCCATGGCGGCTCCAAACCAGAAAGTCGCCAAAGTCGGTTCCAGCGAGATAGCTCCTTGGTCCAACGATTTGATCATGAAAAGAGACCTCCTCTCCATCGGGAACCCGGAACCTCCAGGGACGGGAGGGATCAAACTCGGTAGGGGTTCGGGAGGGGCGAAGGTCCGTTGGGAAAAGAGGTTGTCGGTCGCCACGTTCGTGACTTGTGGCGAGGCTTCGAATCTCGGCCCGCGAATGGTTGGAGGGGTAAATGAATCCCCCAGCGGCCAGTTGCCCAGCTGCCTCGCGATACTTGGCGAACCGCTCGCTCTGGCGTACGATCGGGGTTTCCCAAAGGAGACCCAAATCATGGAGGTCCTCCAGAATAAGTTTTTCAAATTTCGAGCTGCAGCGAGCCTGGTCCACATCTTCAATTCTGAGGAAGAGCTCTCCGTGGTGGGCTCGAGCTCTCAGGGCAGCCAGCCAAAAAGTTCTTCCGTGCCCCAGATGAAGCCTGCCGGAGGGGGTAGGGGCAAGCCTTCCTCGATAGAGACTGGGAGCTTTTGCTTGTTTTGGCCCTGAATCATAGTTACTCATTCCTCCTTTATGACATTTTCTGATCTTGGTCTTATCCCGGAAATCGCCTCAGTGGTCGAGGAAAAGGGATACACTGAACCGACCCTCATTCAGCAGGCTGCCATTCCGGTGATCCTCAAAGGAAAAGACGTGATCGGCTCCGCGCAAACCGGCACGGGAAAAACGGCCGCCTTTGCATTACCGGTTTTACAGCTCCTGAAGGAGCACGGTGAGGTCCCCAGGTGCCTTGTTGTCGGTCCCACCCGGGAGCTGATCATGCAGGTGGATGAGCAATTTCGGATTTATGGGCGGAAGCTGAACCTGAACTATGCCCTGCTTTACGGCGGCGTGAAGTACGCCACTCAAAACCGCGAATTGGGGGAAATTCCCGATGTGGTGGTCGCTACCCCGGGTCGACTTCTCGATCACGTTCAGCAGCGTTCCCTGGACCTGCGAAACATTCAGTACCTGATCCTCGATGAGGTGGATCGGATGTTTGACATGGGGTTTATTGAAGATGTGCGCCGAATCATCAGCCGTTGCAGTTCCAAAACGAGGCAGACCCTTCTTTTTTCTGCCACGGTGGGCGATAAAGTTCGGTCCCTTGCTGGCTGGGCGCTCAAAGATCCCGAGGAGATCATTATTGGGCTGCGCCACAAGCCAGCGGACACCATTGAGCACGCGGTGTATCCGGTGGGTGCCTTGCAGAAATTCGACCTCCTTCTCCACCTGCTGGAAACAATCCAGAGCGATAATATCATCATCTTTTGCCGCATGCGGCGGGGTGCCGACCGAATCGCCCGATGGTTGGCAGAGCATGGCAAGGATGTGGCAGCCCTGCATTCCGACTTGAACCAGGCTGAACGGACTAAAGCTCTGGACAAATTCAAGAATGGAAATTTCGGCATTTTGGTCGCGACCGACATCGCTTCCCGGGGACTGGACATTGCCAACGTGAGCCATGTGATCAACTACGATGTGCCACTCCACGCCGAGGATTATGTCCATCGCATCGGCAGAACCGGGAGGGCGCGGAAGGAGGGCTCGGCTTGCACACTGGAAGCGCCGGATGAGGCCAGTCTGGTCCAAGCTATCGAAAAGCTGATCGGCAGACCGATTGAGCGGCGCAAACTCGAAGGTTTTGAATACCGGTACGAACCGAAGGTGGAAACGACTCCAGTCAAAACCGTTCGAAGGAAAAGAAACCAGGGATACCTTGGACGTCGCTAAGCCCTCAAAATTTAACTCACCAAACTCTATGGCGCAAAAGACTGCATTGGTCTCCGGGATTACCGGACAAGATGGATCTTACCTGGCTGAACTTCTGATCGAGAAAGGGTACATCGTCCACGGGATGATCCGTCGATCCAGTTCGTTCAATACCGGGAGAATTGATCACCTTTACAACAATCCGGAGATTCACGGAAACTCACTCTTTCTCCACTACGGAGATCTTACCGATTCGAGCAACTTGAATCGACTGCTGGAGAAGACCCAACCGGACGAGATCTACAACCTCGGTGCCCAGAGTCATGTGAAGGTGAGTTTCGAGGTTCCCGAATATACTGCCGAGGTTGACGGCATTGGCACCCTCCGGTTTTTGGACGCGATTAAGGAAACCAAATTAAAAACTCGGTTTTACCAGGCTTCGACCAGCGAGCTGTACGGCAAGGTTCAGGAGATTCCGCAGACCGAAACTACCCCATTTTACCCAAGGTCTCCCTACGGAGTGGCAAAGCTCTACGGTTTCTGGATCATCGTCAATTACCGGGAAGCCTATGGCTTGCACGCCAGCAATGGGATCCTTTTCAACCATGAGTCTCCACGAAGGGGCGAAACCTTTGTCACCCGAAAGATTACCCGAGCAGCGGCCAGAATCGCCCTCGGGCTGCAGGAAACCCTGTCCCTCGGGAATCTGGACGCCAAGCGGGATTGGGGCTATGCACCAGAGTACTGCGAGGGAATGTGGAGGATCCTCCAACAGGACCAACCCGATGACTACGTCCTGGCTACCAATGAGACCCACACGGTTCGGGAATTTGTAGAGCTGGCCTTCGGGGAGCTGGGAATAGATATCGAATGGAGGGGAGAGGGAGTTGAGGAAAAGGGTTATGATCGCGCCAGCGGTTTGCTGCGCGTGATGGTTAATCCCGATTATTTCCGACCGGCGGAGGTGGACCTGTTGATTGGAGATCCGGCCAAAGCAAAAGCTCTTCTTGGTTGGGAGCCAAAGGTTACCTTCCGTGAACTGGTTTCGATCATGGCGAGAGCAGATTTCGAAAAGGCCAAATCGCGCGGGTACTAGGAGATGCTGGATAAAGACGCTTCAATTTATGTTGCCGGCCACCGCGGAATGGTTGGAGGGGCTGTTGTCAGACATCTCCGGAGCAACGGCTACCAAAATCTGATTCTCAAGGGGAGAGAGGAACTTGATTTAACCAACCAGGGACAAGTTGAGGCCTTTTTTCATTCTCAAAAGCCGGAGGTGGTCATCCTGGCAGCCGCCAAGGTTGGCGGTATCCATGCCAATAATACGTATCCAGCGAGTTTCATCTACGAGAACCTCTCCATCGGTCTCAATGTCGTTCACAGTGCCTACCTTCATGGTACCAAGCGTCTCTTAAATCTGGGGAGCACCTGCATCTACCCGCGAGAAGCACCGCAACCGATGCCGGAAAACTGCCTGTTGACCGGGCCTTTGGAGAAAACCAACGAGGCCTATGCAGTGGCCAAAATCGGGATCCTCAAACTTTGCGAATTCTACCGGCGTCAACACGGGGCCCTTTTTCACTCGGCCATGCCCACCAATCTTTATGGGCCCGGGGACAACTACCATCCGGAAAATTCGCACGTTTTGCCGGCCCTGATTCGAAGGTTTCACGAGGCAAAGCTCAATGGGGCAGGGGAGATTGTGGTCTGGGGAAGCGGAAAACCCCGCCGGGAATTTCTCCATGTTGACGATCTTGCCGCAGCAATCCTTCACTTGATTGAAATCCCCAATCCACCCGATCTGGTTAACGTTGGCACAGGCACGGATTGTAGCATCCGCGAGGTAGCGTTGATGGTGGCTGACGAACTTGGTTATTCCGGAGAGATTGTTCAGGACCTTAGCAAGCCCGATGGAACCCTGCGCAAACTGACCGACACCTCCTTGCTTCGATCCACTGGCTGGGAAGCCAGAATCTCGCTTCGAGAGGGTATCCGGCTGACCGTAGCAGACTATCTGGAGGGCTTGAGTGCAGGCACGATAAGGACCTCCTGAGCAAAAGCCCCTCCAGACTACCTTTCCTGGCGCTGCAGCCCGATCAGGCAGAGGTCGTCGTCAAAGTGCTCGCGAGAAGAAAACTGCTTGAGCCTTTCAAAGGTAGCTTCGATTTGGTCAACGAGCGGAATATCTGAGGTTTTGGAAAGAACACTTTCGAGTGAGTTCAAACCCCATTCTTTTCCTTCGGGACTCGTCGCCTCGTAAAACCCATCGGTGATGAAGAAGAAACGGCATCCCTTGGGCACCTCCTGATTGACCGATGAGTATTGAAAATCGGGATTGAGAACAAGTGCCGGACCGGCCAGTTGAGGGAGGACTTGTTTGGTTGCTCCGTGAAAACAAATCGGTCCGCAATGCCCGGCATTGCAGTAGGAGAGAATCGACTTCTCTGCCTGATCTTCAATCACTGCATAGCAAGCGGTTGCGAAGAGGAAACTGCGGGTATTTTTTACCATGGAGGAGACCCCGCGATTCAGTTCGTTGATGAATTTTTCCGGTTGCTCAGCGAGCGGCTCGAGGCGGCGAACGAACCCTGCGATCATCGAGGTAACCAAGGCGGCCCGAACCCCGTGGCCCATCACATCGGCAATCAGAATCCCGACTTTTCGATCTCCGATTTTGATGAGGTGGATAAAATCCCCGGCAAGCTGTTCGCAAGGCCGATACAGGAAACTGATTTCGTATTTATCCATCGAACGGACGCGGCGAGCGGTATTTGCCGGCTCACTATCCGGAAGTAGAGCCTCCTGAAGTTTTCGGGCGACCTCGAGTTCCTCGCGCATCCGCTGCTCTCGTTCGAGAAGATCGATTTCAGCGTGTTTACGGCTTGTGTGGTCGATGCTGACGCCAACCAACCCCTCTACCTTATTGTCTTCTCCGATAATCGGCATCCGACTGGAGATGACCCAACGACCCTGGCCTGGGTTTAGGAGGTCGGGTTGTTCCCGGTCGAAGAGGGGCTCCCCAGATTCAATCACGAGACGATCGCGTTTGTCACTGCGGCGCCCGCCGTCATCTGAACGAAAGTCCAGAATGGTCTTCCCAATCAGCTCGCTGTCGTCCTTGACGCCGATGGTTGCGCAGTGAACCGCATTGGAAAGGAGGTAGCGTCCCTCGCAGTCTTTGACGAAGACGCGAAAAGGGAGCATATCGATGAGGGTGCGCAGAAGCTTCCTTTCGCGCTGAAGAGCCTGCTCAGCAAGAATTCGCTTGGTGATGTCGTTAGACGCTCCGAAAGTGCCGATTACCTCGCCGTTGGCATCGCGAAGGGCTATTTTAGTGGTTCTGGCCCAAGCGATCGAACCATCGGGAAGATCCTCCCGTTCTTCCTTATTGATGATCGGTTGGCCGGTTTCCATCACCTCAAGTTCATCCGCACGAGCAACGGCTGCGTGGATCGGGCCGAACTGCATTGCATCGTTCCAACCGATCATCTCCTCGGGTTCGAGTCCGGCTTTTTTGGCCTTCCAGCGACTGACAAGGATAAACCGGCTGTCCCGATCCTTGAAATAGATGGAGAACGGCAACTGATCCATCAAGGCCCTGAAGAAAAGCCGTTCGTGGTCTTCCGGCAGATTGGCAGGGGGGTTATCAGAACCAATCTTGGCAGCGTTATTCATCTGGAGTCAGGATGTTGATCAGGAGAAAGAATGCGAGCCAAGAAACTGCAGGCTGCAATTCTGCGCACAATAAATATTATGTCTAATTATGGAAACCCCGGTTTTCGCCCAGGTTTTATCCCTCCCTGATTGTATTGGCACCCCGGCACTACCGCTTGCCTGCTGACCAAAGTCCTCAATTCACCTGTCAACCGATTCTCGAGGCTGCCGCTCGAACTTTTTAAGGTGCCGATCGAAGATGAACGGTCCGAAGGGAAAGATGGCTGCAACCACCCCGCCAAATGCAGACCCCACCGGAATTGGTACCCGCTTGACTGCCAGGATGAATGCTCCCACCAAGCCAACAAAGAGGATTCCATGAAGAGTGCCAACCATCGTGACGGCCTCCGGAATCCCGCCCAGGTACTTCATAGGCATAGCGATAAAGAAAAGGACCAGGGTGCTCACTCCCTCGATCACGCTGAGGATGCGGAGGCGTCTCAAAAATTGGCTGTCCATGGTCCGCACTCTGCTCGTTAGCCCATGCTTTGCAAGCCATCGAAGCTTCTCATCATTGCTAAAATTCTGCGGGGCGATGACAGCTCTTGACCCGGCGAAGTCGATCATTCTTTCTCCTTCAATGATGAAACTATACTCCGCAAAAAGGATTCCCGTTCTCTCCGCTTTTTTGGCTCTTTCTTTATGCCTGACCCCCGCCCAAGCTTTTTTGTTCTCCGGTAAGGATAAGGTAAAGCAAGCTAATTCTGACCTGGACCTCCCACCCTACAACGGAGCAAAGCACGCCATCGCGGTGATTGAGCCCGATATCCAGTCCGTCTTTCGCTCATCGGTGGATCTGGGCACCAGTATCCGCAATATGCTCGAGAGTTCGCTCTATGATTCTGAGCGGTTTGTGGTGGTCGAGCGCGAGTCTCTGGGCAGCACTATCCGGGAACAAGATCTGGCCGGTAGCGGCCGGGCCTCGGGTGGCTCCGAGGTGGCGCAGACCGGACTGATTAGAAGCGCGAAATACCTCGCCAAAGTGATCATTACGGACATTGAGGACAATGTCTCGGGAGGATCTGGTGGCTTCGGGATCGGGGGGTTCCGGATCGGAGCCTCTGGAAGCAATGCACGTATTGCGATGATCGTTTCGATTGTCGACTCCACAACCTCGGAGATCCTGGCCAAGGAGCGGATTGAGGGAGAGGCCGGACGCAAAGGTCTCAACTTTGGTTACGTCGGGCGAAATTGGGGTACTGATCTTGGTGGCTTTGCCAAAACCCCACTTGGTGAGGCTGCCTATGATTGCGTGGTTCAAGCTACCCGTTTCGTGGCCCTGAAAATGGAGGATTATCGGCTCGATGGGCAAGTCGTCCTCGTGACTGAGGACGGCCAGATCATTGTAAACCGCGGTCAGGACTTCAACATCCAGCCGGGCATGGTCTTCACCATTCGCGAGAAAGGAAAACTCCTCATCGATCCTGCCTCCGGGGCCGTTCTCGAAAAGATGGAGGGACGCGTCATTTCGGAGGTAAAAATTGATCGGGTTTCGGATAAGGTCTCTTACGGAAGTCTGGTAAGTGGTACGCCTCCCCAACGGGGAGATTCGTTTGAACTCTCCTCCATGTAGGCGACTTCTTTTCGGCTTTGCAGGAACCTGCAACGAACCAGAAACATCGTGGTGAGAACCTTCCTAATCTGGCTCCTTTTTGCCAAGGCTCTGGCCTTCGGAGGATTCGAGGGAGATGTCTCATTGAGTTTTTCAGAGGGCAGGAAAAAGTATTCCGCAGCGGTCACCGCCAAAGGACCCTTGGCCAAGATTACTGCACAAAATGGACGGCATGCCGTGGTTGTAGACACGGAAGCAAAGTCTCTGACGATCCTGATGTTTGATACTCGAAATTTCATGGTCTCGCCGGCGCCTGAATCGAAACTCGAAGAGGATTCCGTCAAAGAGATTCGAACGACTGAGGAATCAAAAACCTTCTTCGGCATCGAAGCGACAGAGTTGATTATTGAGTCAGCAAACGGCGAGAAAACCCATTTATGGGTGACCACTGAACTTGGGAGCTTTCCAATTATGGACCTATCAGGAATGCAGCAATCGGTTCCGGAAGGAGTCAGGGAAATCTTTGGGACAACTGCGATCTTTCCCTTCGAAACAATCACCTACAACCCAAGCGGACGGATAAAAAACTCAATGACGGTTACGAGCATCAATCGACGCTCAGTTGCCGCGAGCGAATTTCAGGTACCCCTTGGCTACACTGAAATCTATCCCCCGAAGTAGGTTAATTCAGTCCGAAGCAAGAGCACTTAACCACTTTCGAGGCTTTCTTGGTCTCCTGAAGTCATTGAGCACCAAGTTCTCGGATCAGTTTTGCCTCATCCCAAATCTCGATTCCGAAATCCCTCGCCTTTGATAATTTGGAACCCGCGGCGGCCCCCGCGACCACCACATCGGTCTTTTTACTGACGCTTCCGGAAGTCTTGCCTCCCCTTTCCCGGATCTTCTCCGCAGCCTCCTCTCTGGAAAAAGAATCCAGAGTGCCAGTAAGAACAAAGGTCCGATTCATGAATGCAGGAGATGCCATTTCCGCTTTGGCCTGAATTTCAAATACCAGGCCATAACTCCGCAGATTCTCGATCATTGCCCGATTCGAATCCTGTCTAAAAAAGGTGAAGACACTTTTTGCAACAACCTCCCCCACTCCATCGATCTCGGTAAGCGCCACTTCTTCAGCCTTCATGATTGATTCCAAAGACCTGAAATGCCCCGCTATGTCTTTGGACACCCCTGCACCGACGTTCGGAATGCCTAGTCCGTGCAAGAGCCTCCACAAATCTACCGATTTACTTTTTTCAATGGCGGCGAGGAGATTCGAGGCAGACTTTTCCCCAAATTTGTCTAACTGGAGGAGATCTTCCTTCCGCAGGCTATAGAGATCGTCGATCTGCGTAACCAACTTCCGGCTGACCAGCTGGTCAACCACCGCTTCACCCAGGTTTTCGATATCCATCGCTTGCCGGGATCCGAAGTGTTCGATCCTTCTTCGCACCTGCGGGGGGCATGCATTGTTGGGACACCTCCAGACCGCCTCACCGGGTAGGCGAACGAGGGCAGTTCCGCAAGCTGGACAGAGATCCGGGAACTGATAGGGCTGGCTGTTCTCTGAACGGCTCTCAAGGATCGCCTCCAAGACCTGAGGAATGATCTCTCCCGCCTTTTCGACCCTAACCAAATCTCCAACCCGAATATCGAGACGGGCAATTTCATCGGCGTTGTGGAGGGTAGCCCGAGCGACCTTGGTCCCGGCGAGAAGGACTGGTTCGAGATTTGCTACCGGAGTGACGGCACCCGTGCGGCCAACCTGGACCTCGATACTGATCACCCGGGTCAAAGCTCTCTCGCTTTCAAATTTGTAGGCAATCGCCCAGCGAGGTGCCTTTGCCGTGGTTCCCGCCCTTCGCCGCAGGTCAAAACGATCCAGCTTGATGACTGCACCATCCGTTGGAAAAGCGAAGTCAGCTCGCTTTTGGTCCAGAGTTTGAACGGCCTCCCAGGCCCCTTCGATTCCGAGAGCACGATACCTTACCTCGGGAATGGGAAGCCCGGTTTCCTCGTAGTATTCGAGAAGCTGGGATTGGCGCTCAATGAACCCGAAAGGCTCGATTGCTCCGACTCCATAGAGAACAAGTTTAAGCTTTCGAAGACCAGCTAGAGTGGGGTCGAGTAGCTTGATGGTTCCCGCAGCCAGATTGCGCGGATTCGCGTAGAGGGCTTCGCCAGCTTCTGCTCTTTGAAGATTGACCTTTTCAAAAGTGTCAAAATCCATGAACAACTCCCCGCGGATCTCAATGAGGTCCGGATGGTTTTTGCCGATTAGCGTCCGGGGGAACACAGTCATGGCCTCCAGGTTTCTGGTCACATCGTCCCCTTCAACTCCGTTTCCTCTGGTTAATGCCCGCTTGAAGCGGCCCGATTCGTAAGTCAGGCTTATGGCGACTCCATCGATCTTTGGGTCGATCAGATATTCGAGCTGATCGGTCTCCAGTAACCGCCTCAACCGCTGGTCAAAGGCAAAAAGCTCCGAATCGCTGTAGGTGTTATCGAGAGAGAGCATCGGAGCCTGATGTGGTCTTGAGATGAATCCATCCGAGCGATCGTCACCAATCTCCTGCAGGGTTGAGGCAGCATTTGCCCCTACTTCCTTCTCGAGATCCGCCAGGCGCAACTTGAGGAGGTCATACTCTTGGTCAGATATCTCAGGCTGTGCCCTCTGGTAGTACAGGGTGTCGTGCCGACGAAGCGCATCCCGCAGTTCCTCAATTGATTCACTCTCTGGATCCATGGCTCGATTAAACACTGAGGGCATCTATGGGCAAGATTTCAAAATGCATCCCCATCTGACAGCCCTCTAAGCACTTCCGCGATTCTTGTGGCTTGTGTATTGGAAAAAAAACTGCAACCAATGGAAGATGGTTCGTGCGTTAAAGCGCATTTTTTTGGGTATAGTCCTAACCTTGGCGTTCGTTCTCTCGTGGTTTGCGACTATTCCGTTTGCCGTCGAGGGTGAGCTTTCTCCGGTTTTACTTGGACCAATCGGGGTCACCGTTGGTACAGTCTTTTTGTTTGGATGGATTGGGGTCTTTGCTGCCGTGGTTGGGTCTCTCGCTGTCGGCCTTGCTCAATCTGGTCTTTCGATTGATCCCACCATTCTAGCTGAAGGTGCCCTTTATGCTGTTGGGGGAGTTCTTTCGCTTCAGATTTATCGTCGCGCTGAAATCGACATCATGTTCCCGACGATTCGGGACATCGGGTTGCTTCTCCTCACGGCTGTGGTGGCACCCCTCCCGGTCGCACTGGGTCTGCCCGGGCTCGAGCAACTCCGCGGGAGCATTCTGGCTGGAAATTATTCAGGCGTTTTTCTGGAGCACTGGATGGGCGGATTTGTGGCCGTTCTGATCTTTGCTCCCGCGATTACGGTATGGAGGCACCCGCCCAAGCTTTCGACGCTCATTCGCATCGAAATTCTAGCCTTGGTTACCAGTCTTTTACTTTTTGCTGGGTACATTTTCGGCTCGGGATTTGATCGCTATACCCCGCCCTTGAGCCTCGCCTTGCTCATTTTCACTTTTCTCATCTGGGCGTCCTGTCGCTTCGGGGTTCACGGCGCGATTCTTGTTTCCATCCTCACCACCTTCACCTTGATCCTGGGAATAGTCGGCGGTCTGGGGATCTTCGAGCAGGTTGTGGTGGTTGATCGAAACTTCACCGCCCAACTGGCGCTCCTGATCGTCGGCCTGGTCGCTGTTTCACTGGGCGGGGCAGCCACGGAGCACGTTGGGAACGAATCGTTGCTCCGGGAAGTAAACCGGAGATTGAAGTTATCGGTAAAGGAGGCTCGGGAACTTGCTGAAAGCGCTGAGCGAGCCAACCTTGCAAAAAGTAAGTTCCTGTCCATGATGTCGCATGAGCTCAGGACACCACTCAATGGAGTGATTGGGTTCACCAACCTCCTCCTTGATTCCCGCATGAGTGGAACCCAGGAGGAGCATGTCCAGCTCATCCGCTCGAGTGGTGAGAGCTTGCTCACTTTGATTGATGAAATCCTCGATTTTAACCGGATTGTCTCTGGTCAACTCGATCTGAAGTTAAAGAAGTTTTCGCCCGGACGCACCATTAAGGAGGTCATCAGTTTCTTCCACATCAAAGCCGCCAACAAGGGGATCGAACTCAGATCCGTGGTTGAATCGGACGTGCCAGAATTCATTGTCGGGGATTCGGTCAGACTTCGCCAGATCCTGACCAATGTGATTGGAAACGCCATTAAGTTCACCGACCAGGGATCGGTCACTTTATCAGTGACCGTCGAGGAACTGGCGGAACGATCAATAACCATTAAGTTCCGATGCGCCGATACGGGGATAGGCATCAAGCCCGAGGAAGCCGGCAAGCTTTTCGAACCCTTTGTTCAGGCCAACGATACCATCTCCCCGGCTTACGGGGGCACCGGTCTCGGGCTGGCCATTTGTCGCAATTTGTGCGAGGCGATGGCCGGCAATATTTGGCTGGAAAGTCGTCACGGCTACGGGACCAGCGTCTATTTCAAACTTCGCTTCCTCAGATCAGAAGAAAAGGGAGCCCTGGGGAACTATCCGGATGAGGACTCGGACCGGCCAGAGCTGGCCAACTATCACAACCTGGCCAAGGGCAACCCGCTCGACATTTTGGTCGCTGAGGATAATAAAATAAACCAGAAGGTGATCCGCCAGATCCTCTCCCGAATGGGCTACGATTGCGAGATAGCCTCTGACGGTGAGGAGGTCATCAGTTTTCTCAAGGAACGGCGATTTGACGTTATTTTAATGGATGTTCAGATGCCCAAGGTTGATGGACTTGAGGCAACTCGCCGCATCCGCAACGGGGAACACGGGATCAATGACCCCCAGATTCCCATCGTTGCGGTGACTGCCTTTGCCCTGCGCGACGACCGGGAATCCTGCCTCGAGGCGGGCATGAACTATCACTTGAGCAAACCGGTCAAGCTCGCCAATCTCGCCAGCATGATACGAGACCTCTCAGCCAGTCGGGAGATTCTCTCAGACGCCAAAAAAAAATAATTTGAAGGACGGTGCCAGCATTGAATTTGAAATTTTTCTTTCTACTTACCTGGTTCTGCGGCTCTGCACTTTTCATTGCTGCGGAAAGCTCTGATTCCGATCGCCCGGCTGAGATTCTCTTCGGCACGACCGCTTTTCATCCGACCAGAATTGAAACCTTTGCCAACACTTTCATTGCGTCATGGAGTCCCATTGCGGGGAGCGACACAACAGTTGAAGAAGAGCTAACTCAGATGATCGTCCGCAAAGGATCTCTAGGTGAGGTCCTTGAACGAGCCAAGTCGATCTTTGAGGTGTTTCCAGGGGCAGAGATTCATGAAATACCGAACCGGAGGGAAGATCGGGCGGCCTTTTTTGTTACCCTTCAGATTCCCCAGTCTCAAGAGCTTGAATACCATTTGTACTACTTCAATCAAATCGATGAGACGGGTGTGGAAGCGCGAGAATATGTCCGGCGTGTTCCGGTAGAAAAGTCGGATTTGCTAGAGGGGCAAGTCGCTCGCCTTGGTCCGATTTGGCTGCGGGAATTGGCTTCGCTCAGGTTCCCCCCGGAGGAGGAACTCGGGATTATGGCAGTGTTGCCCTATCAGGCATGGCCCTATCAATCCCCTCGTCCCAGTGACTTTATTTCCACCGACGGGTCTCCTCGATATCGACAAATAGAGGTGAATGAGGAGTTTCTTTCCTTGTTTGGAAGATCCGATCCGGCTCCTCTCCAATTCACCGTCGCCTTGCCATTTTACCTTAATCCAACCGCAACTGGATACCCCAAGGTTGCAGCATTGCTTCACTTCTCCTGGGATGGTGACGGCGAAACAACACCGGGGGAAACGGTAGTCTTCAATCCCTTATCCTTCGCACATGAAGAACCCTCGTCTCCCGCGGGGCTCACCCTACTTGCACGTTTGATTGAAAAGGATGCGGTCACCCCGTTTCTCTCGACCAAGTCTGAAGGAACTATATCGAACCGATACCGCACTCAGATTCAGGGGCAGGATGCCATCGTCATCGAGGGCACCTATCATGAAAGCCCGGACGACGTGGTTTCTCAGCAGTTCAGCGTCATTTCCATCCCTCGTGAAACTGGGCTGAACGGACTGACGATTCTTTGGATCCGTGAAGCAATCCCCGACTTGGTTGGTCAGGGATCAAGTGTTCTCTCATCCGTCACCTTCCAATGATTGTCCCCGACGCGCCGGCCCACCATATGAGCCAGCGATTGTATTTGCATTCAAGCCGTCAATTTGAGAGTCTTCTAGAGAGGTCGGGGCCTATGCAACGACGGTCGGGCGAACCCCGCCAGGCCCGGAAGGGAGCAACGGTAGTCGCGATTCGAGTGTGCCGTAGGTTACCTGGCCTCACCTATTTCCGAATCATCCGCTCGGAAAATCAGTTTCCCAGCGGTCCTTTTCAGGCCTGATGAATAGTATAAATGCACCATTTCTCATTTTGGTGACCATCCTCGGAGGTGTTGTCGTCTTTGTTCTCCGGTGGCTCCAAAAGAGGATTTTGGTCCTTGAGAACCAGATCAATCTTAAGACCGAAAACAAGGAAATGCCCCCCCCGCAGGCGCTTCGCTCAGAGGCAACCGCTTCCCTCCAGCAGCACACAGCAGATGATGGGGTTGGTCTGGCTAACGGCTCAGGAGAGTCCGGTAATCAGCCTCAGGACCCCAGCCAGCCAGAGGAGGATCGCTTTGGTACTCCACTCGCCCTCACCCGTGAAGAGTACCGGAGGCGAATCTCAGCACTGAAGACCCGAGAAGCTTCCCTTCTTGAGCAAACTGAGGCCCTGAGTGCCGAAAGAGATCGGCTGACCGCAGCTCTTTCAAAAGTCTCTGGTCTCAGCGCTGATGACGCTAAAGAAGAGCTGAGGGCCGAGCTTTCGAAATCCATCGGATCGGAGTCAATCCGCCGACCATTTTTCGTTGAGCAGCGGAATGCTTCCCAAATTGATAGCGAAGCAAAACGGACCCTTCTCTCGGCCATGCAGCGGATGTGTGTCCAGGCCATGAACGAACACACCCTCACCCAGGTGGAAATTCCCAACGAGGAAATGAAGGGCCGCCTGATTGGGAGAGAGGGACGCAACATCCGGAGCTTTGAGTCAGAAACTGGCACCACCCTGATGATCGACGAGAGTCCCGGGATGGTGCTCATCTCCGCTTTCGATCCGTTAAGGCGCGAGATTGCCCGTCAGGCTCTGGTTAAATTGATTCTAGATGGCAGGATTCATCCGGCAAACATTGAGGAAGCGGTTCAGGAGGCGAATGCCGATGTCAAAAAGCTCACCATAGCCCTGGGGGAGGAAGCCGTTTCCAAGCTGAAGCTCAACAATGTCCACCCGGAGATCGTTTCGCTGCTCGGCCAATTGCATTTTCGCCACTCCAACGGTCAAAATACCCTTTCCCATTCCATCGAGGTGGCTTTCTTTTCCTCCTTGCTTGCCTCGGAAATTGGTTTGGATCCAGTCTTGGCAAAACGGGCTGGTCTCTTTCATGACATCGGCAAGGCGATGTCCGAGGAATATGAGGGGAGCCATGCAGCTGCTGCAGGTGCCCTTTTGCGTCGCTACGGCGAGCCTCTTGAGGTGGTCAATGCCGTCGAAGCAAGCCATGAAGAGGTCGAGGCTTTTACGCCATTTGTCGGCCTGCTGATGTTGGCAGATACGCTCTCGGCAGCTCGTCCCGGAGCACGGTCCGACTCCACTCAGGGATTCATTCAGCGGCTGAGATCACTCGAGGACATCGCTCGTGAGATCAAAGGGGTGAGTGAATGCTACGCCCTTCAGGCAGGCCGCGAAATCCGGGTGATTGTCGACCCGGGCAAGGTCTCAGATGAAGAAGCGAGAAAAATCTCCCTCAAGATCCGAAACCAGATTGAGGAGCAGTTGCACTATCCTGGAACCATCCGCATTACCGTGATTCGAGAAGCTCGGTTTGTTGAAGAGGCAAAGTGACTTGGGCAATCCTGAGCCAACAATCTACTTGCTCACCGCTTGTTGCACGTGCTTCACTAGTAGATTCTAAGCGGGCGTCGTATAACGGCTATTATGTGAGCTTCCCAAGCTTGAGACGAGGGTTCGACTCCCTCCGCCCGCACCAGCCAACAGTGGCGGCATCCCTCACGATACCCATGGTTTTCCCGCCGTTGATCCAGCCCTCGGCTCACCTGTCTTTCTGCTGCTGCCCATGAGTTCTCGGAGGGTTTGGAGGCTGTTAGGGATCCTTTCTCGCCTCCGGTGAAAAGGCATTCTCGGGATCCTTTAATTCGCGGGTTGAATCCTGATCTGAAACCATCTTTTCTGGTCAGCTTAATCACTATTGCACATGGCACGAATTCTTGTAACAGGCGGAGCCGGCTTTCTTGGAAGTCACCTCTGTGAGAAGTTAATTGAACGCGGTGACGAGGTCATCGCCCTCGACAACCATTTCACGGGTCGAAAGTCGAACGTGGCCCACCTCCTGAACCATTTGAATTTCGAGCTAATCCGGCACGACGTTGTGGATCCTTTCAAATTTGAGGTCGATCAGATCTACAACCTCGCCTGCCCGGCCTCTCCCGTATTTTACCAGCACAACCCGATCAAGACGGTCAAAACCTCTGTGATGGGAGCGATCAATACCCTCGGCCTCGCCAAGCGAGTTGGAGCGAGGGCTCTGCAAGCCTCAACTTCGGAGGTCTATGGGGATCCCGACGTTCATCCTCAGCCAGAATCTTACCGTGGGAACGTCAACCCGATCGGAATTCGGGCTTGTTACGACGAAGGCAAGCGCTGCGCCGAGACCCTTTTCTTCGACTATCATCGCCAGAATGGGGTTGATGTCCGAGTGGTCCGCATCTTCAACACCTACGGGCCCAGAATGCTGCCGAACGATGGGCGGGTAGTCTCCAATTTTATCGTGCAGGCGCTGCAGGGCGAGGACATCACGATCTATGGAGACGGTCAGCAGACCCGCTCCTTTTGTTATGTTGACGATTTGGTGGAGGCGATCTTTCGCACCATGAATCAGGACCAGACGATTGGGCCGATCAACATCGGGAACCCCGGAGAATTTACCATCCGCGAACTTGCCGAGAAGGTTCTTTCCCTCGTCGGAGGGAAGTCAAAGTTGGTCACCATGGACTTGCCCAGTGACGACCCCAAGCAACGTCAGCCGGACATCACCCTCGCCCGACGAGTCCTCGATTGGGAGCCAAAAATTCCCTTGGAGGAAGGGCTGAAGCGAACCATCGGCTACTTTCGCGGTCTTTTGGATGTTTGAGTTTTCATGATTAATCTTTTTTTCAAATCCCTATCGGGACGGCACTATCGGAAGTTTATCCGCAGATGCCGCCCGACCATCGTTCGAATTAACCTTCTCGACGAAGAGTATTCCCGCCTCTCGGACGAGGCCTTGCGGGGCAAGACAACCGAGTTTCGGAAGCGGGTGGCGGACGGCGAGACCCTCGACTCGATCCTTCCCGAGGCCTTCGCCGCCGTCAAAAATGCCGCTCGCCGGTTGTGCGGAAAAACCTTCAACGTCTGTGGGTACCCGCTTAAATGGGAGATGGTTCACTATGATGTACAGCTTCTCGGCGGGATTGCCCTCCACGAGGGGAACATCGCCGAGATGGCTACCGGAGAGGGAAAGACGCTGGTCGCGACCAGCCCATTTTATTTGCGCTCCCTCGCGGGGAAAGGGTGCCACCTGGTAACCGTTAACGACTACCTAGCCCTCCGGGATTCGGATTGGATGGGCAACCTCTACAACTTCCTCGACGTTTCAGTGGGATGCATCCAAAACCAGATGGACCCGGCCCAGCGGCGGGAAATGTACGCGCGGGACATTACCTACGGCACTGCTTCAGAATTTGGTTTCGACTACCTGAGGGACAATGGAATGGCCACCCGTGCTGAAGACCAGGTGCAGCGGGGGCACTACTTCGCCATCGTCGACGAGGCCGACTCAATCCTCATCGACGAGGCGCGCACCCCTCTCATCATTTCCGGACCTGCCCAGGAGGATCGCCCCCTCCCCTTCCTGGCCATGAAACCCGAAATTGAGCGCCTGGTTCGCGCTCAGTCCTCCCTTTGCAATGAGTTCGGAACCGAAGCGCGGCGAGCGCTTGAAGCAGATCCGGCTGACCAGAGAGCCATTGAGCTGGCCTGGTTGATTCGGAACGGGATGCCCAAGCACAAACAGCTGCTCAAGCTGATGGAGGACCCTGGTTTTCGAAAGCGGTTTGAAAAATTCGACGGGGAGATCAACAACGACTTCAAGAAACAAGAGCGCTACAAATTAAAGGAACAGCTCTTCTACATCATCGACGAAAAGCAGCATCAGGCCGACCTCACCGAGAAGGGGCGCGAACTGCTCAGGCCGGGAAGCCGGGATGCCTTCACCCTGCCGGATCTCCCATCGACCTATCAAAGAATCGATGCCGATCAGTCACTTAGCGAGGGAGAAAGGGAGCGGCTTAAGTCTGAAGCTCAGGATAAATTTTCCTCAGCCAGCGAGGAAATTCACACCATCAGCCAGCTTCTCCGTGCCTACAGCCTCTACACTAGGGACGACGAATATGTCGTCCAGGACGGCAAGGTTATGATCGTCGATGAAAATACCGGGCGGATCATGCCTGGTCGTCGTTGGAGCGAGGGTCTCCATCAAGCCGTCGAGGCCAAGGAGGGGGTCAAAATCGAAAAAGAGACCAAAACCTACGCAACGATTACCCTGCAAAACTACTTTCGCCTCTACGAACAGCTCGCAGGAATGACCGGAACGGCCGAGACAGAGGCTTCAGAGCTTCACGACATCTACCGCACCAACGTGATGGTTATTCCCACCCACCGAAAATGCATTCGTGAGGACCTTAACGACGTCGTATTCAAAACCAGGCGAGCCAAATACAATGCAGCCCTTAAGGAAATCGAAGAGGCCCATGGCCGGGGACAGCCAGTTTTGGTTGGGACTGCCTCGGTCGAAGCATCCGAGCTTCTCAGCCGGATGCTTAAGCGATCAAAGATTCCGCACACCGTCCTCAACGCTAAGTTTCATGCTCAGGAGGCTGATATCGTTTCCAAGGCTGGCTCTAAGGGCGCCGTCACGATTGCCACCAACATGGCTGGCCGTGGAACCGACATCAAACTCGGCGAGGGCGTTGAAGCTCTGGGCGGACTCTACGTCATCGGTACGGAACGCCATGAATCCCGCCGAATTGATCGGCAGCTTCGCGGGCGTTGTGCCCGCCAGGGAGACCCTGGAACCACTAAATTCTTTGTTTCCCTCGAAGATGATTTGATGCGTCTCTTTGCCAACGCAGGACCGCTCACCCGGTTGTTGGAGAAGAGCTTCTCCGAGGACGAGGTTCTCGAGGGAGGAACCTTGAACTGGTCGATCGAAAACGCTCAAAAGAAGGTCGAACAGCAGAACTTTTCGATTCGGAAGCGACTCCTCCAGTACGACGACGTTCTCAATCGCCAAAGGGAAATCATCTACGAAATTCGCAATGAGGCGATTCATTCCGAGAACCCCTCTGAAATCGCACTCGAAATGATCTCGGAAGAGGTCGGTGAACGGCTGGACGTTCTCTATGGCTCAAGTGAGCCAGACGAAGATGCCATTACCTCATTCATCCACTGGGTAAATGGTAGTTTCCCAATCAGCCTGAAAAAGGATGAACTCATCCCCAATCCGGAAGAATCTCTGAAATTGATCAACGAGCGGATTCAAAATGCCTTTAGGAGTCGATCCGAATTTGAAGATCCCGAGGCATTGATTGGGCTGGCTCGCTACGTCGTCATACGCTCTATCGACCGGCTCTGGCAGGACCATCTCACGGAGATGGATGAGCTGAGAAGGAGCGTAGGGCTGCGCGGCTACGGCCAAAAGGATCCATTAAATGAATACAAGTCCGAGGCCTTCACCTACTTTGAGGAACTCATGGTAAACGTCAGGCGGGAGATCTGCGGAGCGCTCTTCCGTTCAGCTACCAATTTGCAGGCCTTCCAAAACATGCTTGCCCGGATGAATGCCACCTCCCGAACAGCCGGTCCTTCTGAAGGTGCCAATTTACTCCAGAGCGGCAGCACCACCACCGGAAACGCCTCGTCACCTCAAGCTCCCAAAAGCAAGGTATCGCTCCCGAAAATTGAACCGGTTCGCCGGGAGGTCCCCAAGGTCGGGCGCAATGAGGTGGTCACCATCAAGCGGGGTACCCAGACCCAGAAGATTAAATTTAAGAAGGCCGAGCATTTGATCCGCTCCGAAGGATGGGAACTGGTCGAAAAGTGAGAACTCAACCTGATCATGTCGCTGAAATCAGGCGTCACCTTGAGACAATCTGCGGCATTAACGGCCAACCCAAACCTGGCGAATTGATGGATGCGCTTACCTACCTCGACTCCCTCGATCCGGATTCTCTTTCTCCACAGCTTCGGCATTACATCGAAGGACGGTCCTACGAAAAGGCACTCAACGAGCTATGAGTGAGGCCACCAGACCTCTGATTGTTGGGGCTGGTATTTGTGGGCTTGCTGCAGCCGTTCGTTTGGTTGCTGCTGGCTTGTCTCCGCTGATCCTCGAGGCGGCCGATCGTCCCGGAGGGAGGATTCGCACTGATTCGGTGGAAGGCTTCCAGCTCGACCGTGGATTTCAGGTCTTCAACGATGCCTATCCGAACGCCAGCCAGCTACTCGACCTTCCAGCGCTCAACCTTGGTTACTTTGAGCCCGGTGCGATGATCCGGGTTGCTGGTGTTTTCCATCGAGTCGTTGATCCTTTCCGACGCCCCCTCTCCTTTTGGTCGACCTTGCGGGCTCCGGTCGGAGGTTTTTCAGACAAACTGCGGATAGCCACGCTTCGAAGGCAGGTGAACCGCGGTCCCGTCGATTCCATTTGGGATCGTCCGTCCCAGACCACCCTCTCCTATTTAAAGCAGCACGGATTTTCGGACCAGATGGTTGATCGATTCTTTCGACCGTTTTACGGAGGCGTTTTCCTCGAAGATGAACTTCGAACCTCAAGCCAACTCTTTGAATTCACCTTCCGAATGTTTTCAAAGGGTGGGATTTGTCTACCCCAAGGGGGGATGGAATCGATCCCCCAGCAGCTTGCCCAACGGTTGAATGAGGATGCCATTCGGCTTCATTCCAAAGTCGTTAAGATCGAATCCGGACGGGTCACCCTTGAGAGTGGAGAAGCGGTTTCCGGGGGTCCAATCATTGTCGCTACCGATGCTGCATCAGCCCAGAAACTTCTCGGGCCGTCCTCTGACCATCCACCCACCGCCTGGAAGTCCGTGATTGCCCTATATTTTTCTGCTCCCCGCAAACCAGTGGGACGACCTTGGCTAGTTCTTAACGCGGCAGACGGTGGCCTGATCAATAGCCTCTGCGTCCCTACGGTCGTCGCCTCGGGCTACCGCTCAGGCGACGAGCATTTGGTCTCGGTTACCATTCTCCCCCGGACGGACCTCCCCGAAGATCTGGAAAAGGCTGTTCGCCAGGAACTTGCGAGTTGGTTTGGAGCATCGGTCGCTTCTTGGCGTTTACTTTCATTAGCTCGAGTTGAACGCGCGCTCCCTGAGTTTCCGCCAGGGCCGCCCACTCCGAGGTGCCCAGAAGAACGGTCCCCCGGAATTTGGCTTGCTAGCGAAGACCTCGATCATCCGTCGATCGAGGGCGCCATTTCTCTGGGTCTACGAGCTGCCGAAGCCCTGCTCAGTTGATGTTCTTTGAGATTTGCCAGCTCACCAAGGGCTGGCTTATGAATCTGGCATGTCCTCAGAAGCCTCCATCTTCGAAAAGATCATCGCCGGGGAAATCCCCGCAACCTTCGAATACCGGGACGATCAATGTGTCGCCATCAGAGATATTGATCCTCAGGCGCCGACCCACATTTTGATCGTCCCCTGTCGCCGGATTGACCGAGTCGGGGAGGCCAAACAAACGGATGAATCCCTTCTCGGTCATTTGATCTTTGTCTCTGGTTTAGTGGCCAGGAATCTTGGTCTTGAGCAAGGGTATCGGATCGTCATTAATAACGGGCCGCACGGCGGCGAGACTGTTCCGCACCTGCATGTCCACCTGATTGGTGGACGACAATTACAATGGCCACCCGGCTAATTAAACCTCAATTGCTGGCGTCTGCGGATTCGGCGGGACGCTCTCGAAGGAACTTGGCGGGAACCCCACCCCATATTTCATAGGCACCCGTTGATTTTGTCACCACTGCCCCCGCTCCGAGCACACTCCCCCGGCCCAGGGTGATGCCGTCCATCACGACAACGTGAGCCCCCAACCAGACGTCGTCCTCAACTACGATACCTCCCTTTCCCTCGTAATCATACTGTTGGTTCATCGGCAGATCCCGGCGATTCATGCAGTAGTTGCCGCCTCCAACAAGATAACAATAGGCGGCAACCATTACATCGGCGCCAAGCGACACCTGATTCGAGGTAAAGATCTCTACGTAGAAGCCGAGGTTTGCCCGTTCTCCGAGATGGATTCGTCCCCCCTTACAACTGAGGATTGTACCCCTGCCAACGAAGGCTTCTTTCTCGAGAAAAATGCCCCCCTCCGAATCATCTCCTTTGGCATCGAGGAGTACGTTATCGTCAACCACCACTCCGTCCGAAAGATGGATTCGTGATGGATGCCGCAATACGACATTTCTTCCGAAGATACATCCCTTACCACAGCTGCCGAGGAGCAAGGGATATAATTTTTTTCTCAAAAGCAGTCCCAGCGCTCCCGGAACCCACGAGGAAAATATCTGAACCAGCTCGTAACCGATTAAAGAACGCAACTTACGGGAGCCGATGACGAGATCCTGATACCGCCGGATCGGGGATACCCGTTCCCCGGAAACTGAAGGGAGAGCCTTAAAGCTTTTAGCCATGATCCGAAAGAACCGCTCCCCTTATCAAAGTTCAATCCTTCACTGAACCACCATCGCTGGCTTATTCTGACTTTCAAGCAAACGACAGGGCAGAAGAGCAGCGTCCTTCATTCCATGGATAATCTTTTTATCTGCCGGGCAAAGGGTTGCCAGGATTCCACAAAGGTCACTCTCCAACCCACCATCCTTATCCCGAATAAAAAAGTAGGGACAAAGCCGAACCCTCCCCTCGGTTGGAAGAACCGCCCCATCCTCAGAAAAAAGGGTGTGCCGTTGGCGGATGGGTTTGTGATATTCCTGGAGAATGTAAGGAGCGTCGGGCCAAGACCGGGTCGCTTCGATCAATGCCCTCCCCCACTCTTCCCGGGATACATCGCTTCCGAGGGTTACACTACGCGCCCCCCAGGCCGACTCGTCAAATCCACTGATTTTCAAAATCAAGTTCCGCTCTTTCTGGGTTCCGTTTGCCAACTCCTCCCATCGGGCAGGAGATCGTCCACCCACCGTCGGCGCATGTAAGAAGGCGTTTGGACCAACCGGTGTTGGATCGACAATCCATGAATATGGTATCAGCTTTTTAAGGACACCAAAGGATCTTTTACCCAGCTGTTCCTTCCAATAGGGCTCGAGGACCGGATGATGAAAGAGAGCAAGGGATAGTTTTTCCTCCAGAATCGGTCGCATTGGAGGGGTTAGCACAACCTCCCCGCGTTCAACCGCCTCAACGAGAAAACTCGAGAGAGCCATATTCGGTAAATCGAAGAGCTCGAAGAAGCGGTAGATGATATCTACCCGCTGCGGCGATCCCTCAACATCGACACAAATGCTCTCTCCGATCGGCATAAGATCCCTGGGATGGTAAACAAAGACCCTCCGTCCCAGTCGATGGAGTTCTCCAGCGAGCCACTCCATTTCGGGTCGATAGGTTTCCGCCTCATCACTCACTACGATGGCAATGAATGGATTGTGATGGTTGCTAAACTCGTCACTCAGGCAATCAATGAAGCCCCGGATCATCCGGTCATCATCCCCGATGATTCCACCATCTGGAGCGTAGAGCCGGTTTAGAAACGCGGTTAAACCGATTCCACCAGGTACGGAATCGAGCTCCGTGAGGGCGAAACCATCTTCGGTCAGAAGGAGGTCAGGGCGCAGTACCCTTGGAATCCTTCCGTTTTGAAAAGTCATCCTCTGGTGCTCAATCAATCCTGAAGGCTTGCCTGCGTCGTAGTAATCGAGCACCCAATCCACTTTCAGATCGCCGTTCCGAAGAAGCTTTCGTCCGTCTGCCACCCTCCGGTAGAGCCTCTCGGCTGCCGACACAAACTCGAGGCAGGCCCTGCCAATTTCCTCAATCGATCGGAGCTGGATTTCGCTCAAACCAAAAGCTTCCGGGGAAAGCCGCCATGTTTTATCCTGAAAAAGCTCTCGGCTCTTAAAGGCGTTATCCAAGCTCGTGAAATCCATCGTGGGGAGGCTCCCTCAAAATGAAGACGGTTGCAAGATTCCCCTCGCGGTAGCCTCCCCCCCCGGTTCCACCCTTCCGAATTAATTTTCAGGCGCGTCGCATGAGTAATTCCGCCCAAATGGCGACGGAAAACTCACGTATTCCTCATCATGAATTTCGGTAGGTCGAGAACGATCAAACCTCTATGGCAAACTTGGCCAAGGTTCAGTAACCCCTGCTTTGAACTCCACCCAGCGGTACGGGAGGTCGGGAGCCAGCGCTGGATTCGTCCACCCGATACAGTTTGTGCAGCTGAAAACCGGCCCGGTACGGAAGGCGTTGAGCGAGGACAGCTTCATTGATCGCCCGAATAACCGCAGGGTCACTCCGGGAGGACCATTCCGGATGCAGCCAAATCGAATCCGTCCGCACTTTGCCGCGCAGGGAATCCTCCCAATAGCCGATCGCTCCAGGCTGATCGACGATCACCTTAATCTCATCTGCCTTGACCAGATTCTCGTCGAGTGGAAGTTGCCAGCGCTTGGGGCTCAGAGTGATCCAGTCAAGATTACCGGTGATTGGGAAACCGCCGCTGGTCTCGAGGTGCGACCGCACTCCCACCCGGGTGAGTTCAGAAACGAGGGGGTCGAGGTCGTAAATCGTCGGTTCTCCTCCAGTGATCACACAAATCCCGGCTCCGGTTGAGACAACCCAACTCACCAACTCCTCCGCTGTCTCCTTAAGCAAATGAGCCGGGACGTGGTCCTGATGCCAGGTGCCAGCGGAGTCGCACCACGGGCAGTGAACCGGGCAGCCGTAGAGTCTGATAAAGGCCGCCTTTCGTCCCAAATGGACACCCTCCCCTTGCCAGGTTAAAAATCGCTCATAGACCGGGTAGCGCATCAATCCGCTGGTTTGAAACAAGCCGCGTTGCGGGTGTCTTCAAAAACTTCCACTTGAGCTACCCTAACCCGTCCCCCGGTTTCAGTCGTCACCAACCTGCCCACCGATTCACAAACATATTGGGCGATTCCCTCGGCCGAGCAGTTTTCGATAACCACGGCATGGAAAAAGTGGGGATGGGATTCCACCAAACGGAGACCTTCGAGATCATCCCGGTTGAAACAGCAAGCGTGGTCGAAGGTTTTGAAAAGCCATTCCTTCACGTAACCAAGCGATCCAAAATCCACTACAAATCCACAGGCGTCGAGTTCCTCGGCGGCAAAGGTTAGTCTGAAACTCCAGTTGTGACCGTGGATCAAGGCGCAGTGCCCGTTGTGGCGGTGTTGCCGGTGAGCAAAGGGTATCTCTGGATATAGCTTTGAGCAGGTGAACATAGAGAAACTCCTAGGCGACCGTCCGCTGGGCGAGGAGCTCACTCAGATCGGGCGCTCCCTCGGCGTATGGGGTTGGATCAGGGACCCCGGCAATCTGGAAAGCCTCGCGGCGCTCAACACAGGTTCCGCATCTCCCACAATGTACCGCCCCCCCCTTATAGCAGGACCAGGTATCTTCAAAAGGAACCCCCAATTCAGCGCCACGGGTCACAATCTCTGCCTTGGAAAGTCCGATGAAGGGGCGATAGAGCCTCACCTCATTAAAGTCTGCCAGACGTACCGCCGCATCCATTGCCTCCGCAAAAGCTGGCCGACAATCAGGGTAAATCGCATGGTCCCCGGCATGGGCTCCGTAAGCTACCTCGTTTGCCCCAATCGCAATCGCCCGGGCGGTCGCCAGCGCGATGAGGATCATATTCCGATTGGGCACCACCGTCAGTTTCATCGACTCATCTTCGTAGTGTCCCTCGGGTACCTCAACCGATCGATCAACTAGACTACTCTTGCCAAGCAGACTACCAAGAGTTGAAAAATCGACACAATCCCAGGGGACACCCGCATTTTCAGCGATCATACGGGCTCGGGAAAGCTCAACCTGATGTCGTTGCCCGTAGTCCACGCTCAACGATGAAACCTGCTTTCCTTCGGCAAGGAGATGGTAGAGGAGAACCGTCGAGTCTAAGCCACCAGAAAATACCACAAGCGTCTTCACAATAGCCGAGAAGATACGAGCCGATGCCGAGAGCTGTCGAGCGTTTCACCAAGATTTTCAGCATCACCTGGCCGATTTGGCCAAGCTCATTCCAACTCCCGTTGACGAGACCTTAGCCACAAGTTGGTTGACCTCTTGAGACACTCCATGGCATTGGTCCTTGATGAGCGATCTCCGAGAGGAATTCATTAGCACCGCTCAGGATCTGGGATTCGACCGAGTCGGGTTTACAGGGGTTGCACCGCTCTCGCAAGCGGCCTACTACCGGCGCTGGATCGCGGAGGAGAAGCACGGCACTATGGCGTGGATGGCTTCCCGCACGGAGCAGCGGACCGATCCCTCTCGCCTTCATCCCGGTGCTCAAACGATCATTGCCCTCTCCTTCAATTACTTCCAGGACCCTCCCCCCGCGAGAGCGCGGATTGCACGATACGCTCTCGGGAGCGACTACCACAATCTGATCTATAAACGCTTGAAAAAGCTCTGCACGCTACTCCGTTCCCACGGTGGCGAACAAAAACCCTATGTGGATACCGGCCCGATCCTTGAAAAACCCCTCGCCGCGCTGGCGGGTCTCGGCTGGCAGGGAAAGCACACCGTCCTCATTGATCGAAAGGCCGGAAGCTACTTCTTTATCGGGATCATCCTCACCACCCTTAGATTCGACCCGGACCCTCCAGAGCCTGAGCGCTGCGGCAAGTGTCAAAAATGTATTGATATTTGCCCTACAAAGGCCATCACCGCTCCATTCCAACTTGATGCCCGCCGATGTATCGCATACCTCACCATTGAGCATCAAGGCCCCATTCCAATGGAATTTCGGACCGCCATTGGGGACCATCTTTTCGGTTGTGATGACTGCATGGAAGTTTGCCCCTGGAATCATTGGGCGCGACAAACTCGAGAGGCCAAA
Organism: Puniceicoccaceae bacterium; assembly: GCA_036822055.1. Classification (GTDB taxonomy): domain Bacteria; phylum Verrucomicrobiota; class Verrucomicrobiia; order Opitutales; family Puniceicoccaceae; genus DAISIK01. The sequence continues at coordinate 17,799 of DAISIK010000010.1, read as the reverse complement.
TTTGAGCCACGAAAGATTCCCGACCTCGCGGAAACCCTTTCCTGGGATCAGGAAACCTTCCAAAGCTTTTTTCAGGGTTCGCCCGTTCGCCGCCTAGGTCTGGAGCGTTGGCTGCGCAATGTCTGCGTGGTGCTTGGCAATATTGGCACCCAGTCGGATCTTCCAGCTCTGGAGGCTGTCCTCTGCGGGTCCGGGCCACTCGTTGCCGAGCACGCGAGTTGGGCGTTGGATCAAATTAGGGCGCGCATGATTCCACGAATCGACCGCGCTTGATTTGCTACCAGGCGCGAGTCCAAAGTACCCCTATGTGTGGCCGCTACAGTCTCCACCCCGGATCCCAGTCTCTGGAGAAGATCTATAACCTCTCCGATCCCTTTGCGATAACTCCGTCATGGAACATTTCCCCAGGAGTCGAGATTCCCGTCATCCTGCACGATGAATCTTCGCCTGGAGAGCCCGTCCGCCGAGTTGGACGTCAATTGTTCTGGGGCTTCCAACTGAGAATGAATTCGGGAACGTCAAAGCTGGTGGCCAATGCCCGCTCGGAGACTGCATGGAAGAAACCACTTTTTCGAAAATCCGCCGAACGCCGTCATGCGATTGTCCCGGCGAGTGGCTTCTTCGAATGGGATCGGACCCAATCAATGGGACCGCCACGACCCTTTTGGATCCATCCCGTGTCCGATTCGCTGTTTCATTTTGCGGCACTCTGGAATCCAGCGAAAGGGCAACACGGAGAAGTTACCATCCTTACCTGCTCGGCAAACTCGCTCATCGGATCAATCCATCATCGGATGCCGGTTTTTCTGAAGCCTTCGGCGGTTGATGGCTGGCTCTCAAGCTCGGAACAGCCCACCCCTGAAATGCTCCTCGAGGCGGATGACCGCCAGATATCCCTGCGCCCGGTCTCCCTCGAGGTTAACAGCACCCGAAATAACCACCCGGGATTGATTGAGGAAGCGGTGTACCACCATCCCCACCAGCCTGACCTTTTCGACTAGGCCACAAGCCGCTTAAAGCTCAGCAAGTGCCTTGAGCGCATCGGCGGCCTGCGATCCAGGTTTGGCTCGCCGATCCATCCAGGCCACTTTGCCATCAACCACCAGATAGGACTCGCGCTTGTAGGCTAGGCCCAGGTATCCACCAACTTTGAATGCTTTTCCCAGCGCCCCCTCCGGATCGGCGATCAAAGGATAGGGCAGAGAGTACTTTGCCCGGAAAGCGGCCTGCTTTTTGACCGAATCCCTGCTCACCCCGAGCACCTGAAGGTTGGCTTCCGTCAGCGCTTTGAATTCATCTCTTAGATTACAGGCCTGCTTGGTGCAGCCAGGGGTATCGGCTTTGGGATAAAAAAAGAGAAGGACCGGTCCCTTCTCGTAGAGGGTGGACAGTTCCACCACTTCCTGATTATCGAGCGTGACAGATAGGGAGGGCGCTGGAGCCCCCACTTCGAGGTGGTCGCTGGAAGAAGATAGCATAGGTAATAGAGCTGAACTCAAGACCAAGAGGCCGATAGCTCCGATTGCAACCAGCCGCTTAAAAAATCGTCTGCCCCTCAAATCCCGGGCAACGATTGATACGCTTCAGAATCGAGGAGGTCTTTCACTTGATCCGAGTTCTTAATCGCAATTTTAATGATCCAGCCCTTGTCGTAGGGCGATTGGTTGATGATGGCCGGATCGGTCTCCAGACCTTCATTGATCTCCAAGATCTCCCCTTCCACTGGAATGTAGAGGTCTGAGGCAGCCTTCACCGACTCCACCACTCCAAAGGTATCTCCCTGTTTAAAAACCTGGCCGACGGTGGGAAGCTCTACGAAGGTGATGTCCCCAAGGGTTTCCTGGGCGTGGTCGGTGATCCCAACCCAGGCACACGCTCCGTCAACCCTCAGCCATTCGTGCTCTTTTGTATAAGCCAAACTTTCTCTTACTTCACTCATAATTGAACTGCTGGAGCCTTCTGGTTGAGGGGCGGTTTCGCAAGCTGCAACTGAAGCCGGTTCCCCCGCACCTCAGCCTCGAAGGTTCCATCCAGGGGAACCCCGGCTCTTAAATGGGCCGAGCCGATCCCTCGCTCGAGGATTGGGGAGTAAGCCCCGCTGGCCACCTTCCCGACAACATTTCCACCCGAATAAAGAATGGCACCACCTCTAGCTTGGCGTTTGTCAGCGGTGATGAAATGAACCAACTTGTCGAGAGCCCCGTTCGCTCTGGCTTTTGACAATGATTCCTGGCCGGAAAATCCATCCTTGTTCATCTTGACCGCCCACCCAACTCCCCCTTCAAACGGGGTTCGGGTTGAGTCAAACTCGTGACCATAGAGCGGATACCCAGCTTCCAGCCTTAAACTGTCGCGGGCGCCCAATCCGCAGGGAGTGGCTCCAGCGGCTAGCAAATCCTCAGCCAGGGAGGGCCCATCTTCTGCTCTCAGCAGGATCTCAAATCCATCCTCACCCGTGTAGCCGGTCCGGAAAGCGATAGCCTCGTTGGTCCTGTACGGTAACTTCAACCACCCGAATCTCCTCACCTCCGCAAGTTCCGGGCCTAACATACTGGTTAACAAATTAACCGCTTCGGGTCCCTGGACAGCGAGGAGAGCCCCTCTGTTTGAAAGATCCGACAAGCTGACCTTAAACAGGCTGGCCAGTGCGCCGAAGAAGGAGAAGTCCTTCAATCGGTTGGCTGCGTTGACTACCACGAGGAACCGGTTGGGCTCCATTCGGTAGATGATGCAATCATCCACCACAAACCCGTTTCCGTCACAGGCCGGAGAATACACTCCGTGCCCTACGGCGACTCCACAAACTCGATTAGTGAAGATGAAGTCGAGCGCTTCTTCAGCCTCCTCCCCGGCAAATTCGAAGACTCCCATATGGCTCACATCGAAGAAGCCGACCCCCCGCCTGACCGCCAGATGTTCCTCAAGGATCGACTGGTACTGAACCGGCATTTCCCATCCGGCAAAGTCCACCATCCGGGCCCCTTGGGAGAGATGGAAGGGATGGAGCGAAGTTTTATGTAATGAACTCATTGTTGAGTATCTTCTCGCAAGCGGGAGTGGCTCAACCGAGCAGCACCAACTCTAGGGAGAGACGGCTGGTTTGCGATCCTCGTTCCCAAAGTGCTGGATCTCGAAGCCCTGTTCCTTGTACGGCCTGAGGACAAAATGAGTAGCAGTGGAAAGAACCCCGCCAAGGGTCGCCAGCTTCTCGCTTACGAACCTCGCCACCCGCTGCAGATTCTTCCCATTCACAAAAACGAGCAGATCATAGGCTCCGGACATCAGGAAGCAGCTCTCGACCTCGGGGAACCCGGCCACCCGTAAAGCTACCCGGTCAAAGCCTCCCTCGCGTTCCGGGCTAATCCGGATCTCAATCACGGCCCGCACATTTTCATACCCTTGGTTCTCCGGATTTAAGACCGGTCTCCAACCAAGGATGACCCCAGTCTCCCGCAGCCTTTCAATTTCCATCTGGACCTCACCGTCCGTGAGATCCAACACCTTGGCCATCTCAGCTGTCGACAGACGCTCACCCTCTAAAATCAATTTGAGAACTTCAGACATCCAAGGATTTAAGAGCGACTGCCCCGAATCTTCAACCACCAAGAATGAAGGAGTTCTTTATGCCCGGTGATCGTTAATCGGCGCCTGACTCTGCCACCGAGCAAAGAGAGCACGGTTAAAATCTAAAAAAACGAAGGGCCGTTCTATTCGAACGGCCCCTCTCACTCTCACTATCTCACTTAAACCGACTTTCTCAAGGCCGGCAAAATTTAACCAAATCGTAAACTATCTCTATTTTCAGATTTCAAATCTTGATTGCGAGAAAAAAACTGGCGGGAAGTTCGTCCCTCCCCGAGAGAACTCGCATACTCATCGGGTGTGTGGATAGGTCATGAATTTTTGAGGGACGAACCCTCCCGCACTTACAACTCATGATTAACCAGAGTTATTCTGTCGAGACAAATAATTAGAAAAAGTTAAGTTTTCTCCCCGGCCAAATCAACCATCCCAAACTCGGACAGCATCTCTTCAACGGTTTCGTCGAGGCTCAAACGAACGACCTTGGACTCGATCGCTGCCACGCAACACTCCAGATAGCCCAGGATTTGGTCGCCTCGGATTGGCAGCCCTCGGTCGCGCCGCCAATCAACAACCCGGATGACTGCCCCGATCCAATCTTTCGGCGAGAAGGGAGAGTCATCGATCCGTTCAATCAAGCGAGGGAGAAAACCCTCACCGATCAAAGAGAGAGCCTCGAGCCACCTCTCCGACAATTGTGGGTCGTTGATAGCAGAGGAGAGCCGCTCATTTAAGCCAGATTCGGAGCCAGCCATTTCGCCATTTGATCAACCTGCATCCCTTTGCGTTCAGCATATTCCTCGACCTGATCCATCCCGATTTTTCCAACCTGAAAGTATTTTGCCTCGGGATGGGAGAAATAGAGACCGGCTACCGTGGGAGCGGGATACATTGCAAAACTCTCCGTGAGACGTGCCCCGGTTGCCGCCTCAGCTCCGAGAAGATTCCAAAGGGTTTCTTTTTCCGTATGGTCGGGGCACGCTGGATACCCGGCGGCGGGCCGTATTCCCCGGTACTTTTCGAGGATCAGGTCCTCAACTGTCAACCCTTCGGTGGCTCCGTAGCCGAGGGAAAGGCGTACTTGTTTGTGCAGGTACTCGGCCAAACCTTCGGCGAAGCGATCGGCAAGTGCCTGGACCATGATCGCCTCATAATCATCCCCGCCCTCCTTTAGGCTGGCCGCGTAATCTTCAACCTCTTGTCCGGCGGTTACCACAAAAGCTCCCAAGTAATCCTGCAGACCCGAGCTTTCGGGAGCAACGAAATCAGCCAGGCACCGATAGGGTTCCTCACCGAGCCGCTCCTTCTGTTGTCTCAGAAAATGAAATACAGAATGGACCCGGTTGGGATTGTCCGGATCGTAGAGGACGACATCATCTCCCCGCCGATTGGCTGGCCAGAAACCGTGGACCGCCCGCAGGTGCAGCCGGTCTCCCTCAATCAAACGGTCAAGGGTGCGCTGGGCATTCTCGAAGAGTTCCCGAGCCTCACCGCCATGTTTGGGATGCTCGAAAATCTTCGGATAGGTGCCCCGGAGCTCCCATGTCTGGAAGAAGGGTGTCCAGTCAAAAAAAGGAATTACCTCGGAGGGATCAATGCGCTCACTGACTATCCTCCCCAGCCGATCGGGAACCGCGATCACCTCGCTCGACCAGGTAAGGTTTAACGCATTCTCTCTCGCGGTCTCCATGGCCACCAGGCGAACCTTTTCCCTCCCCTTTTCGAAGCGAACGCGATCCTCCTCCTGCTGCCTCGCCAACTCCTCGCGGAAGGCTTGCCCATGCTCCGAGCTCTTGAGCTTGGAACAGACACCGGCCACCCTCGAGGCGTCGATAACGTGGAGAACCGGTCCCGAGTAGTGTTGGGCCAGCTTAACCGCAGTATGGAGTCGGCTGGTAGTCGCTCCCCCAATCAAGAGAGGGACTTTCAGTCCCCTTTTCTCCATTTCGGCCGCGTTGAAGGCCATTTCGTCGAGGGACGGGGTGATCAAGCCGCTCAGCCCAATGAAGTCCGCCCCGACTTCGATCGCCTTTTCCAGAATGGTGTTGCAGTCTACCATCACCCCCAGATCGATTACTTCGAATCCGTTACAGCCCAAAACAACTCCGACGATATTTTTGCCGATGTCATGGACATCGCCCTTGACGGTAGCAATCACGAAGGTGCCGGCACTTGTGGTCTTTTCTCCGGCCGCCTTCTCCGCTTCCATGAAAGGGGTCAAATATCCCACCGCTTGCTTCATCACCCGAGCGCTTTTAACCACCTGCGGGAGAAACATTTTCCCATCGCCAAAAAGATCCCCGACGATCTTCATCCCGTCCATCAGGGGTCCTTCGATGACCTTGAGTGGGCTCTTGTACTTCACCCGCGCCTCCTCGGTGTCCGCGTTGATGTGGGTCGTTATCCCCTTCACCAAAGCATGGGAAAGCCGGTCCTCAACCGTGCCTTCCCGCCAGTCTAGCTCAACAGCCTGGGGCTTTTTTTTTTCTGCTGGGAGCGCTCCGGCACCTGAGCGCAAGAATCCCTCGAGGATGCTCGGATCATTCTCGCGGATGGACCGATCGTAGAGATCGCGCAGGAGACCCATCCCTTCCATCATCGCAGCATGGATCCTCTCGGTAGGGGTCCCCCCACCGGCTTGGTAATCTCCGCTTTTGATTTTTTCCGCCAGGCTAATCAACCGTTCCGTGGCATCGGGATCCCGGTTGAGAACCACGTCCTCCACGGCTTTTTTCAGTCCCGGATCAATCTGTTGATAATCCATCAGCAATCCCGGATTAACGATCGCCATGTCCAGCCCGGCCTCCACCGCATGGTGCAGAAAAACCGCGTGCATTGCTTCCCGTACCGGATTGTTTCCACGGAAGGAAAAAGAGATGTTGGAGAGGCCTCCGCTTGTCCAGGCGCCGGGGCACCTCGTTTTCACCTGCCTGACTGCCTCAATGAAGTTGAGTGCATAGGCATTGTGCTCCTCCATCCCCGTCCCAATGGTCAGGATGTTCAGGTCAAAGATGATGTCCTGCGGCTCGATCCCCACCTCCTCAACAAGGATCTTGTAGCTCCTTTCGGCGATCGATACCTTGCGGTCAACGGAGTCCGCTTGACCAGCCTCGTCAAAGGCCATCACCACCACTGCGGCACCGTAGCGCTTTATTGATTTGGCCTGTTGGCGAAAGACCTCTTCGCCCTCTTTCAGGCTGATCGAGTTCACCACACATTTCCCCTGAACACATTGGAGACCGGCCTCCAGGACGCTCCATTTAGAACTGTCGATCATGACCGGGACCTTCGAAATGTCCGGCTCCGAAGCTACCAGATTGAGGAAGTGGCGCATGCACGCCTCGCCGTCCAACATGCCCTCATCGAAGTTGACGTCGATGATCGCCGCCCCCTTTTCCACTTGGTCCAAAGCGATTGCGAGAGCGCCGGTAAAATCGTCCTCCTTGATCAATTTCTTAAACCTCGGCGAGCCCGTCACGTTTGTCCGTTCGCCGACATTCAGGAAGGGCTCGTTATGTTTGAGCAGGTTCATCGCCTGGAGACCGCTCAGACGCAAACCAGGGGCCTTCGGGGCGACTTGACGCGGTGGATACTTCGAGACGTCCTCCGCCACCTGCGCAAGGTGCTCGGGGGTCGTCCCGCAACAGCCACCCACCAGGTTAACCAGGCCATCCCGAGCAAAACCTGCCAGAGCAGCACCAGTATCGGAGGGGCGCTCATCATAGCCTGTCTCACTCAGAGGATTCGGCAGCCCGGCGTTTGGATAAACATGGACGTATGTATCGGCCACCCGCGCCAGCTCCTCGAGGAATGGCCGCATCAAATCCGCCCCTAAAGCACAATTTAAACCTACACAAAACGGCTTGGCGTGCCGAATGGAATTCCAGCAGGCCTCAACGGTTTGGCCACTCAGAGTTCGGCCACTCTGGTCCGTTATGGTGATCGAAACGATGACTGGGATTCGCTGCCCAAAAGATTCAAAGGCTTCCTCTATGGCGTGGAGTGCTGCCTTCAGATTCAAGGTGTCGAAGGTCGTCTCGGGTAGCAAAAGGTCCACTCCTTCTTCCAGGAGAACGTCCACCTGCTCTCGGTAGGCCGCCTTCATTTCATTGTAACTCGTGGCCCGGTATTCGGGGCGGTTTACGTCGGGAGAGATCGAGGCAGTCCGATTGGTCGGGCCGATCGCTCCAGCCACGAAAACGGGTCGGTCTTCTTCCCCGGCTACCTCGTCTGCCACCTTGCGGGCCACCCGCACCGCAGCCCGGTTAATCTCCTTCACCCAATCTTCCAAATGATAATCGGCCTGGGCGATCCGGGTACCGCTGAAAGTGTTTGTTTCGATGATGTCCGAGCCGCCTTTGAGAAAGCCGCGGTGGATCGCCTCAATGACGTCGGGTCTGGTTATGCTGAGCAGATCATTGTTGCCCTTGAGGTCTCCTTCGATCCCCTCCAGTTCGGAATTTCTGAAGTCGGCCTCCTCTAGTTTGTACTGCTGGATCATGGTCCCCATTGCCCCGTCGAGGAAGACGATGCGCTTCTCAAACAATTCCTTCAGCCGCTCGGTCTGTTGCCCAAGCCGTCTCTGTTTTAAGTCAATCGACACCTTCACAAACTGGAGGTCTTCCCGAAAATTCGCAAGAAAATATCATCATATCCGGATATGATGATGCGTTTTATTCAACCTTGTTGGAGTCGCTGAGCTATCGCCCCGTACATTCTAAGCCTGGCTATTCCTCCAGCGTCTGAACCGCTCCTGCTCGCGAAGCTAAAATGGCGATCGGTCGGGTGATCCCGAAATTGGAGAAGATGATCATAACCACCACGGTAAGTGGCACGCAGAGAAAGGCTCCAAAAATGCCCCAGGAAAAGCTCCAGTAAGCGAGGGAAAACAGAATCACCAAAGGACTCAGGTTGAGCGTATCTCCCATCAACCGCGGTTCAACAAAGTTGCCGATGGTCACTTGAATGGATGTCAGACAGAGGCCAGTCATCAGAAACATCTGGAAGCTCTCAAACTGCACCAGCGAAACAATGGTCGGAAAGGCCGTCGCGATGATTGAGCCGATCGTCGGGATAAAGTTGAGGAGGAAAATCAGAAAGGCCCAAAAAAATGGAAAATCGATCCCAATTACCCGCATGACCAAATAGCTCATCACCCCCGTTAGCAGGCTGGCCAGGGTCTTGATTCCGACGTACCGGCGGATATCGGCCCCCATCCGACGCATGATATTCTCCCAGTCCTTCTGCCGCTTGGGATTGCCAGCAAGTGCCTCAATCTTCGCTTTGAAGCTACCCTGCTCCAGGAATAGAAAAATGACGTAGACCAGAATCAGGCCTGCACTACCGATGATTCCAGTCAGGCTCACCGCCAGACCGCGAATCAAATCTCGAAAACTGATTTGTCCAATCAGGCGATCAAGGGTCGGAGGTTCCTCCACATCGAAATAGGCGTAGGCCTTCTCGATCATCGTGACCAGCTTTTCCTGATAGAAGGGAGCTTCTTTGGCCACCTGCCCGAGATTGGTCGTCACCACGTTAATGACCAGCGAGAGCAGACCAAAAACAAGGACCAGCGAGAGCGTAGCCGATAGAAAACGCGGAAGGCCAATCCCCCGGATTTTTATCCGCTCCACCACGTGAATGAGGGCATTCAGAAGAAACCAGATAAAGATAGCCACCACCAGGGGAATCAAAAGGTTCGAGAGCACCGCGAGGAGGTGCGACAAACCGACCAGGATCACCACCACCGATGCCATGCTAACCAAGCCGGCTCTCTCAATCCCTTGTTTCGCTGCGGTTAACATATGTGGCTACTGGATACTTCAACGGCCGGAGAGAAAGCTGACTCGCTTTGACCAGCGGGGAAATCCCGAAGGGAGGCATAAAATTCAAGACGGTTTAGACAAAACACTTCTCGAATCACGCCAAAGGAAAAATCAGCTGTCAAGACCACCTCATGAACCACCCGTCTCATCTCATTTGACTTGGACGAACGAACGAGCTTCCCCAGTCCGAATTCTCGTAAAAGTATCAAAGTTTGCCACCCCGTTCCAGGGTTTACCATCGAAGGAAGACCACACGGATCAAGATCGAGGATGGGCTTGGGCGTGCGCCTCCTTCAATCGTCTCAGGCTCACGTGAGTGTAAATCTGAGTGGTATTCAAGGAACGATGTCCAAGTAGCTCCTGCACGGTGCGAATATCCGCCCCACCGTCGAGCAGGTGAGTAGCGTAGGAGTGACGCAGTTTGTGCGGAGTCACATTCTCCGGGAGACCACAGTGCTTCACGTAGGTCTTGATCAGCCGTTGAATGTCGCGGGTGGAGTACTCGACCCCTTCCTCGCTTACCAGAAGCAGGTCATCCAGATTAACAGAGCCCCTGAACTGCCGAAGCCAAACCCCGAGAACCTCCGTCGCAATCTTTCCGATCGGACAAATCCGCTCACGATTGCCTTTGCCGAGGACTCGAACGCAGCCACTCTCAAGATCGAGATCTCCCACTTTTAGCCCCACCAGCTCACTAACCCTCAGCCCGCCTCCATAGAGTACCTCAAGGACTACCCGGTCCCGCCACCCATCCCTAGGCGGTAGCAGGCCAGCTTCCATTCGTTCAAGCGGGGCCAGCAAGAGACCCTTCAGCTGACTGAGCGTGAGAAAAATGGGTAGCGGCTTGTTTAGCTTCGGGAGCACCACCCCCTCAAATGGGTTTTCCTCAACCAATCTCCGGAGTCTGAGAAACTCGTAAAATGCACGGAGTCCCGAGAAACGGTTGTGCAGCGTCCGTCGTGCCAAACGAGTCTGGCGCTCCAGAAGATACTTCCGGATCACCCTCTGATCTGGCCTAAGTTCGTCGATCTGTTTAGCTACATAGTCGGGCCCCAGCCGAAAATTGGCAAAGTCCTCAATCGCTGATCGGTAATTCCTTACAGTGTAAGGCGATCGCCTTCTGACCCCCTCGAGGTCATCAACAAATTGGGCGATCACTTCACCCAAGGTGAGCATTTCGATCCTCCAACCCAGACAATTGAAAAAGCCTTTGGCGACCTGCCTCTGGTTCAAGGGTTTTCAAGGTCTTCGCAAGCTCCGGCCAGCACTCCACCTCGATGTTCCGCCTGCCATCCTCTCCTACGCAGCGCCAAATCTTCGGATTATCGGTTTGAACCAAATTCTCCGTGGGATAGCTAAGTTTCTCGTGGAGCTTTTCGCCCGGTCTGAGTCCGGTGAAGACGATCTTGATATCGATTTCGGGTCGCAGGCTGTGGGCCTCAATCAGTTTTCGGGCCAGCTCCTCGATTCGTATAGGCTCACCCATGTCGAGGAGGAAGACATCACCAGCACGAGCAAAGATAGCAGCGTTGAGAACCAAGCCGACCGCCTCGGGAATCGTCATGAAATACCGGGTTACCCTGGGGTCGGTAACCGTAACCGGGCCGCCGGCAGCAATCTGTTTTTTGAAGGTCGGAATGACGCTTCCAGAGGAATCGAGGACGTTGCCAAACCGAACTGCGAAACACTCCATCTTCCAGTCTCCCCCGATCGCTAGTCTTTCTGCGACGAATTTTGTAACCCCCATCACACTTGTCGGCTCGACCACTTTGTCCGTTGAAATAAAGCCAAACCGCTTTACACCAGCAGCCTCACATTGATTCAGCGTGTTAAGGGTTCCAATACAATTGTTAATGAAAGCTTGCGCAGGATGGATTTCCATCAAGGGCACGTGCTTGAAGGCTGCCGCATGGAAGCAGACTTCGATTTCCTCCGCCTCAAGGATGGGTATCAGGGAATTGGATATCGTTATATCTTCGAGCGCCGTCCGCAAGCGGCCATCCTTCACCGAATTCAACAAATGAAAGACAGACTCCTCGGAGCGATCCACCGCCACCACTTTGGCCGCCCCCAGTGAAATCAGCTGTCGGCAAATTTCACTTCCAATGCTCCCGGCACCGCCTGTGACCAAAACACGCTTTCCCGCGAAAGCGGCACGCAGGTGCTCAACGTCGATCGTTATCGGCTCCCGCTTAAGAAAGTCCTCGGGCTCCAGTTTCTTAAAAGTGTCGATCGAATTCTTGCCGAGAAGTATGTCGACCAAAGGCGGAACCTGGACACAGTCCAAACCAATCTTTTTTGCAAACTCGAACACTTCCTGGACTCGTTTCCCCGGCGCTGAGGGCATAGCCACGATTGCCTGGTCCACCCGATGGGTTTCGACAAAGTCCCGAAGTCTCTCAATCGGGGCGTGAATCTTGAGCCCTCGAAGAACCCGTTGATTGAGCTTCAGGTTGTCATCAAAGAAGGCGATCACCCGGTAGCGTTCGGCTCGGTGGCGCCGGAGTTGCTCGAGCAGGTGCTCTCCGGCTCGCCCAGCACCGAGGATTACCACCTGCTGGCACTCCCCCGAACGTTGATTGAACCATACCGGAATTTCGCGAATCAAAAGGCGTGAAAATCCGACGGTTCCAATAAAAAGAATCCCTTCAATGATCGGTACGGTCCGGGGAAGACCTATCTCGCTTCCCGCAACGAGACGCACCAAAAGGATCACAGCCGAAGAAACTCCCACCCCAAAAAGAAGCTTGGGGAGGTCCCGAGAACCAAAACTCCTCACGACCAGCTTGAATTGATCGAAAAAGGCCAGGCAAAGAATCCGAAGCGGCACGACCCATAACATCAGCGGCCAGAATGAATCCTTGAATCTTCCTTGAAATTCGAAATCCAGGCGGAGCAGAAAGGCCAGGGCAAAGGTTACCACCGTGAGCGCGGCATAGAAAAGCCCGGTCAGTCCCAGCCGGATGAGGTCATTCCATGTGAAGGGTACTTTCATTGCTCAGCGCTCATCGCGGAGACCTGTACAAACTGCGGTGACGACCCGCTCAAGCTCATCTCGTCTCATTCCACTGCCACTCGGCAGGCAAACTGCGCGTTGAAAAATCTCCTCCCCCACTCCGTTCAAGAAGGCTTCACTCCCTGCATAGATCGGCTGGAGATGCAGCGGTTTCCAAGCCGGTCTCGCCTCAATCTCATCGGCCTGAGCTGCCTGCAGGATCCGGTCTCGCACTTTTTCTGAGGGAGCCAGCATCACCGTAAGCCAATGATTCGGCGCTGTTCCTTCAGGTAAAGGATTCCAGCCAATCTCAGGAAAACCAGCAAGCGCGTCTCTGTAGAATCGGCGTATGGAAGCTCGGGCTGCGATAAATTGATCCAGCTTTCTAAACTGAATCCGTCCCAAGGCGGCCAATACATTGCTCATCCGATAGTTAAATCCCAACTCGCGATGCTCGTAGTGGATCACGGGTTCCCGTGCCTGGGTTGCCAGGAAGCGAGCCCGCGCCGCAGCTTCTTTGGAACGGGTGATCAGAGCCCCACCACCCCCCGTCGTGATGATTTTGTTGCCGTTGAAAGAAAAGGCGGATGCAAATCCGTGGCTTCCCGCCTTGGCACCGGTGCCATCTCTCGCCCCAATCGCTTCCGCTGCATCCTCGATCAGAAGAATTCCCTCTTCCTGGCAGAATTCTTCCAGCTTCGCACAACCCGCGCTTGAACCAAAAAGGTCCGTCGCGACAACGGCCTTTGGCATGGTGCCGCGCGCCTTTAGCGACTCCACCGCCTCTTTGAGGAGCGCCAGGTCAAGGTTCCAGGTCTCCCTCGCCGAATCCACAAAAACCGGCTCCGCACCGCAGTAACGGATCGGATTGGCGGTGGCGATAAAGCTGAAGCTCGAGGCAATAACCTTGTCCCCCTGACCGACCCCGGCAAGTAAAAGGGCGAGGTGGATAGCCGCTGTTCCGCTCGATAATAACACCGCATGGTGGCCCGGCAGAAAGGCCGACAATTCAGCTTCAAACTGTTCCAACTCTGGACCTACCGGGGCCACCCATCCAGAATGAACAGCCGCAAGGACTGCCCCTGCCTCATGATCGTCGGTGCATGGAGGCGAAAGATAGATGCGACTCCGAGCCATCAATCCATCCCACCTATTGGCCCTCCGGGAGCGCCTGCCTCACCTCCACATTCGGCTCGGCCAACTTTTCACTTTTTGCCAACGTTGGTTTGCGCTTGGGAACTTTCCGCAGGGTTTGAGGATCGACCCCGCGCTCCAGCAAAACGCGCTGTACCCGATTCCACTCCCGCAGAGTGAGCGAGTGGTCTCGGCAGAGTTTCACCAAAGCATCGGCCCGACTTGGTTTGAGCGGGCAACAAATTACGATCGCATCAATATTATATCGGTCGATCAACTCGGGCAGCTCACTGCTGGTTCCCAGAATCTTGTGGGCATAGAGGTACCGCTTGCGCAAACTCCGGTCATCGTCAACAAAACCCACCACCCGATTTTTCGCCATTTCCTCTGGGTGGACCATCATCCAATCTCTCAGGAAAAGGAGTCCTCGATCCCCCGCTCCGTAGATCAGAAGGTTTTTGGTCTCATACCGCTTCGCAGTTTTTTTGTCTTTGATGGCTGTGGCAATCCACTCCCTCGCGATATGGCGCAGGCTTCTCGAACCAAGAATCCCGACAACCGAGAGGCCCATGAAGAACAAGGCGAACTGCAAGCTTTCGATGGTGAAGTTGATGGCAAAAGCGGTTGAGACCGAAAAGGAGAGCAGCCCCCCAAAGACAATCGCCATGACCAAGGTGAGAAAATCCCGAAAGACCGCCAATCTCCAGATCCGGGCGTAGGTCTTCGAGAGGGTCAAGAAGGCCATCATCGGGAGCACCCAGAGCGGAAGCTTGGCCAGATAACTTCTGAAAACGATTCGGTCTGGGCTGACCAAGTCGGCCAGGGCGATAGCCATATAAAACGAGGCGATGATCCAGAGCAGATCATAGGCCGGATACGATAATTGACCCAAAAGTTTCTTCCCCGGACGTCTCAGACCTGAGGCCAAAAGCACCCCGGTGTCCCAAAGTTCGATATGCACCACATGCCGAACTACCACGTAAATTGTGATGGAGAGCATGATGAGGAAAAGGGCGAGAGAAGCCTGGGAACTCAGAATCCAGGAAAGGCCCAGAACAACCAGGGCAACGTTGCCCGCGTAGAGCAGCCCGGCTACCTTACGCTGGTTTAATCCCGCATCGAGAAGACGATGGTGGAGGTGGTCTTTATCAGCACCCATGAGCCCCCCCGCAGCAGCCTTGCCTTGGGACTTGGCCAGAATTTTTCGTAGAGAACGTCTCCAAACCGCTAAAACTGTATCCATGAGCGGAATCCCAGCCGCGATCAGGGGGATTCCAACACTCACCACCAAAGTAGACTTTCCACCGGTTTCCAACGAAACCGCCGCGAGGGTAAATCCGAGAAACATCGACCCGGTATCCCCTAAAAAAATCTTCGCCGGGTGAAAGTTGTAGCGCAAAAAACCAAGAGCAGCCCCGGCCAGGGCAATCAGGACCATCGTTTCTCCGGGCATCCCCCGGTAGAAAAAAGCGGCCGCCATGCCAATGCTCGAGATGATCGCGAGCCCCGCACATAGACCGTCCAAACCGTCGATCAGGTTAAAGGCATTGATCAGCGCCACACACCAGAGAACGGTCAGGAAAAAGTTCAGCCAGCCGGGCATCTCCAGCCCGAGAACCATCGCGAAAGAGTTGTCCGAAAAGGTGAAAAGAACCGAGGCTGCCAGCCCCTGCCCGATCAGCTTGACGATGGCTGCCATACCGAAGCGATCGTCAATCACCCCGACCACAAAGAGGACGAAGGAAGCGGGGAAGAAGACCAGCCACCACTGGAAGTCTAGATTCCCCGGGGTTCCCTCAAAGAAGTAGAGGTGAGAAAGAAGAAAGGCCAAATGGAACGAGAAGAATACCGCAATTCCCCCAGCCCTGGGGATCGGCTTCTTATGGATCCGTCGCTCGTCTGGGTGGTCGATCAAACCAAAGGCGGGAGCCAGGCGAATCATCGCCCAGGTTAGCGGCAGGGAAAAAGCAACAGAAAGAATAAACGGCATCGCATACCGCGAAAACCCCAGAAGTTGGTCGCCAGTTGAAATTTCTGCGAAAAACATTGCCTTCGATCCATGCCGCAGCGAATTGCTCCTGTAAAGAAGGATTAAATTAACAGAAGTCTGCTAACGGATAAATATGCTGGTTTTCGGCCTTCTCCGGCGGATTTAGCCCCTCTTGGTCTTGACATGGAAGAATCAAGCTGAGATTCTTTCTTCTTCACGCGTGGCTAGCTCAATTGGATAGAGCACCTGACTACGGATCAGGAGGTTGGGGGTTCGACTCCCTCGCCGCGTGCCACTTCTCACTCCGAGGCAGCGTACCCCAAGACTGCTCCGGCAAACCGCTCCGAGATCTTCTGTCGGTCGAACTTCTCTCGAAACAAGGCTGCCGCTCCCCGCTTGCTGGCCACCAAGGCTGACTCGTCCCCGGCGACCTTCTTCCAGGCTGATACCAGTGAACGTGGATCTCCAGCGATGTACCGAAAACCGCATTTCCAGGCTTCTAGAAGATCCTCCAACTCGCCTGGCAAGCTGCTCACCACGGCCAGTCCAGCCCCCAGATAATCGCCTACCTTGTAGGGTATGGCTACCCCCGAACCCGGCCACATGGCGATGATTCCGACATCGGCTCCCTCCATAGCCTTGGTAAGTTCCTCACCGCTCAAAAAACCAGCGAAATGAACCGAATCTTCGAGCCCCAGTTTCGTGACCATGAGCTTCAAATGGTTCAGCTTTCCCCCGTGGCCAATGAACTTGAGCTGGAGGTCAAAATCCCGTTCCGAGTCGGCTTTGAAAATTGCCATGGCCCTGATCAGAGTTTCCAAGTCGTAGACCTTCCCCATCGAACCGAGGTAGACCATCTTTATCGTTCGCTTGAGCACTCCTCTTTGCGAGCTATCCGTTTCCTCCAACTTTCTGCCCCGCCCTTGCTGGCCACCAAGGTAAAAAATCGGGACCTCGCCCTTCCAACCAAACCGTCGGGCATGATCAGCAAAGGCCTCGGACTGGGCGATCACAGCATCCACCCCGTGGCAGTAGCTCTTGAATAGACTGCGGTAGGGCTTCAAAAGCAGACGCCCGATCCACCGCCCCCCCGGAACCGGAGGCGCCGCCAGAAGGAGGCTATCGGGCCAAGCATCCATCACGTCCATCACCACCTTGCAGCCAAATTGACGCCCGAGGCGCAGGGCGACCGCCCCCGTCTCCATTGGCGGAACCGAAAAAAGGATCAATGCCGGTAAGCCAGAGCGCCTCGCCTCCCCTTCCGCTTCCCGCGCCCAACTCCTGGCAAAATCCCGGTGGCTTCGGATCCGCTGCAGCGAGATGTTTCGCCGGTAAGCCCTGACCTCCAGCAGTTTGATCGTAATGCCAGCGGGGATCCTCCCGGATACCCTTCTCTTGCATTTACCGCCGTGGCACCAATCGGCGGTCCACCACACCACCTCTGCCGGTCGGGCGAACTCACCCTGATCAACAATCCGATCGGAAACCAGGGCCTCCGAAAGGCAGCTGTAGCGCAAGCCATTGCCACCGAAGGCAAGGGTCTCGTAAGGATTAACGATCCAGATCTTCATCTTTGGAGTTTCCACAGCGGACACAAAAAAACCACCTTTGAGATGGTCCATTTCTTGTCCCCATCAAAGGTGGTTCTGGTTCTTTGGTCGAGACGATTCCGGAAGCAACCACTCCCATCCTCAGTCAGGAATTTCTCGTTTTTGTATCCATTTTTTCTCTACGGTTTTCAGGGAGATCATCGACTCGTAGAGCATTTGGAGGCGGCAGTAAACCAGTCCCGGATAACCGTCGAGAAAACCGCGTTTCCAAAAATAGAGGTAGCAAAATTTTAAAAGTGGTCTTCCCGGCATCCGGGCAAAATACGATTTTAACGCACGTTTCCTTTGGATCGGATCCTTTGAGAAGACATTTTTCACGGGCTCCAGCCTGAGATCAGAAAGGCCCTCCGCCTCCTTTCCGGAGTATCGATTGTGCTTGGCAATCCAGTCCTCTACGCCGTGCGAAAAGTTAAAATGGTCGTAGGGGATCTGGATGTAGCCCAGCCCCCGTTTCGCCGCTTCCTCGCGCTGCCCATGCCCGGACTTGGCAAACCGCACCTCACCGAGTTTGATCAAGCGAACCTGAGGATAGGGATATTGGGTACAGTGCTTAATCCATTTTCCAAGAAAGAAGATCCGGTTGGGGACGAAATAGGCACTGCGCTCATCGAGACTGATTGCCAGCTCACATTCCTGTCGGAGATCGTCATTGAAACGCTCATC
>DAISIK010000009.1:0-79689 GCA_036822055.1 Puniceicoccaceae bacterium | reverse complement strand
CAAAGGCCGGGGTTTCAACCCCGGTACAATCGGACAAAAATATTTGCGTCCTGAAGGGACGCCGGATGTTTACGTACGAAGCGCCGGGATCCGGCGCCCCCCGCGCCCCCCAGGCCCCCATCTCCCCGGCTCCCTGCTCCTCAAATCCTCGATCCAAACAGGAAACTACCCACCCGGATTTGGGTTGATCCTTCGGCAATCGCCTCCTCCAGATCGCTCGTCATTCCCATCGATAACTCCGGCAGGCCCAGCCCAAGCTCCCGCTCCAGCCGTTCGCGAACTGACCGCAATTGGGCAAAACATTCCCGAGCCGCTTCCGTCCCACCCTTCAAGGGCGCGATGGTCATCAAGCCCTCAACTGACAGATTTCCAAAAGTCCCCAGCAGCCCCCCCAGTTCCCCGGCTTCCTCGGGCAAAAACCCAAACTTCCCCGGATCGTACCCTGCATTAAATTGGATCAAAACCCTGAGCCGCTTCCCTTCAGCACCCGCTAGACTGTTCAACTTTTCCAACAAACGGAGGCTGTCCACCGATTGAATCCGATCAAAACCCGGCACCGCAAACTTGGCTTTATTCGTCTGAAGGTGGCCGATCATCTCCCAGACCAGCTGAAAATTGATCCCCTCCAAGCGGTTGAAAGCCTCCCGCTTGCCCAGCCCTTCCTGCACCTTGTTTTCCCCAACCGCATCAAACCCGGCTTCCACCGCTGCCTGAACAGCTTCCAACGGATGATTCTTCGTCACCGGAAGGATTTTCACTTCATCCAGAGGTCTCCCGCTTTCGGCACAGGCCTTCTCAACCCGCTCCCGCAATTCCGCCACCCTTTGAAAAAAAGCTTCCCGACCAAACATAAGTTTGACTTATCATAAGAACGCCTTAAGTCAAGATATTAAACCATAAGTAACCCCTGGCTCTCATGCATATCGAAAATTTCAAAATCTTCTCCGATCTCGTCGAGAGCGAGAGTTTTTCACGTGCCGCCAAGCTGAACGGAATTACCCAGTCAGCCGTTAGCCAGCAACTTCGAGCCATGGAAAAGCACTTCAACATCCTCATCGTTGACCGCAGCCAGAAGCAATTTCGCCTCACACAGGAAGGCCAGCGCCTCTATTCCGCTGGCAAGGACATCCTACACCTCTACGAGCGCCTCGACTGCGAGCTTCAGGAGATGAAGAAGGTGATCAGCGGGAACATCAAGCTGGCCACCATCTACAGCGTCGGCTTGCACGAACTACCGCCACACCTGAAAAAATTCATGCAGCTCCACCCCTCGGTTAATGTCCACGTGGAGTACCGACGAGCCAATCTGGTCTACGAGGATGTCCTCCAGGGAGCCGTCGATCTCGGGGTCGTCGCCTTTCCAGTCAAAACCCGGCAGCTCGAAATCATTCCCTTTACCGTGGATACCATGGTGGTCGTCGTCAGCCCCTCGCATGAGTTAGGTAAAAAGAAAAACATTTCCGTTGAGGAGCTGGATGGTCACAACTATATTGGTTTCGATCGCGACATCCCGACCCGCAAAGCCATTGATGAGATCTTTCGCACCTCGAAGCTTTCTCTCGAACCGGTGATGGAGTTCGACAATATCGAAACCGTCAAACGCGCTATCGAAATCGATGCCGGCTTTGCCATTCTCCCCTCCTCGACCGTTCGTCTCGAAGCCGAGCAAAACCTGCTTGTGCCCATCCCCTTTCGCGGACGCAGCTATGAGCGGCCGATCTCCCTCATCCACCGCAAGGGTCGTATCCTCACCCCAGCCATGCGGCAGTTCATTGAGCTCCTCACCGGCGCCGATGTCACCCCCCCCGAAGAGGCAGAACCCGACCGCGATCGCAAAATCGCCTAGTCGATAGCCGATCCGGCTTGCAGAGGTGGCTTCCTCCAGCCCCTTTATCACTCATTCAACCGTCCCGGCCTCAATCTGGTTTCGTAGAGCTGCCACTGATTCCGCCAGAGACCTGAGCTTGATCCTCTCCAAAACCTCGATGGCCTCGGCTCGTCGCCCCAGTTCATAGAGAACCTTGGCTTGGTGCAGCAAAAAGACCTGCTCCAAGACTTCGTTTTCTGCTCCCCGGACCAGCTTTCTCCAGTGCTCCAGGGCCGCATCCCACTGTGGTTCGGCGAGGTCGTAAAAAGCCTCTCCAAACCGGACCGCGTAGTCGAGGGACTCAGGCGCAAGACGATGTGCCTCGGCAAAGGCTTCCAGCATCTGACGCTCCAGGACCGCTCCCTCGATAACTTTTTCTTCGAGCAGAAGTTCCCTGAAGGTGTAGAGATAGACCCCGAGCCCGTAGTGATAATCAGGTACCGTGGGCTCTCTTTCGATGGCCCCGAGTAGAAAGGGAAGAGCCTCCAGAGGTCGACCGTCACCCACCAGGGCGTTTCCCAGTTGCTGATGGATCACTGCTGGCGAGGGATCAATTCGTATTGCTTCCAGAAGCTGGCTCGCCGCTTCTCTGGAACGACCGATCGCGTTATAAAACTTGCCGGCCAGGATGCGCCCGTAGAGGTGGTCCGGGTTATCCGAAACGAAATTCTCGTAGAGTCCAGCAACTTCCTGACTCCGCAGAAGCAGGGTCTCGACCGACATTGTGCCTTGGTCAGCCGCGTCCCTTCTCAAGTTTTGCTCAACCTGGGCGATCGCCAGCAGTCGCTCGTCCGCCATGGAGGCACCTGCTTCCGTAGGCTGAGCCGATGCAAAACCGGGGATCAACCCCGCCAGGCTCAATCCAAAAATCACCCGACCAAACCGTTTCAGACTGCTCATCGCTTCAAAAACCTTCGCACAACCCCTTACACCAACCATTGGCCATCCCTTCGGCAAGCATCCTCTGGATTCATTTGCCGAACCGCGCCGACCGGCGCCTGAACTCGACCTGGCAAAGGCTCACTGCTGCCCGAGCAATCTCTCGACCTTAAAGCGTTTCCCCTAAAGAGTTTTCCACAAAAAAGGCCCCCCGAACCGAGCCGGAGGGCCAATCTTGGGGAAACTCCAAAACAAAGCTCAGGCAGCTTTCTTGTCGGTCTTGCCTTCTCCGGCACCGCTGCACCCACCGGCGCAAGATGAGCTGGCCAGTGTGTCACAATCGGAGGTTGCAGTGCATGCGCTCTTCCCATCAGTCGGCTTGGAGCCGGAGCAGCCACTGCCACAGGAATCACCAGCCGTCACCACCGTCAGTGCAGCACTGGCTGCCGTCTCTTTATCAGCCTTACCGCCACCACACTGGCCGGGGCAGGTAGCGCCAGCAGTGGTCAGCTCGGCTGCGCTAGCAGATTTTTCTTTCTTGGCGTCATCCTTCTTACCGCCACAGCACTGGGCCATGACACCAGCGGATTCATTGATCTGCGACGAACTGGCGGAAGAGGCATAGACAATGGCCGAAACGATGCCGACACCGAGGAGCGAGAGAAGTAGTTTCATTTTGATCATACCCCATAAACCAAGGCCCAACTTCCAAAATTGACAACTCCATTCGACCAATTTCCCCGCTCGATCCCTGCTCACAGGATTTCTCCTGGACTGTAGGCTTCCGCCTCTGGAAAAGCAGCCAACAAAAGTTCGGCCCGCTCCCAAACTTTCTCCACCTGCTTGGCAGCTGATCCACAGAGCTCCTCGACCCTCCCGAGGATCGCGTGCAAATGTTCAGCAGAGAGGCCGAGACGTGCGTCCTTGGCCAACCGATCGATCAAGTCATTCCGCCCTTGAATTCCCGCCCGCAGATCCTTCGCCACCGCCACTGCGTGCTCCTTGATGACCTCGTGGGCAGTCTCCCGTCCCACTCCACCCTTAACCGCCTCCATCATGATCGTTGTGGTCGCCAGAAAGGGAAGGTAACGCTGGTTCTCCTGTTCGACCACCCCCTCGTGGACCACGAAACTGTCCAGCACCGTCAGAAAGGTTTCAAAAAGTCCATCAATCGCAAAAAAGGCATCCGGGAGCATCACCCGACGAACCACCGAGCAGGAGACATCTCCCTCGTGCCACTGATCGCCCGCCAAACCGCTGGCCATCGTCTGGTATCCGCGAAGCAGGACCAGAAACCCGTTGATCCGTTCACAGCTGCGGCTGTTCATCTTATGCGGCATCGCCGAGGAGCCAACCTGCCCTTTTGCAAATCCTTCCCCAGCCACTTCGTGCCCGGCCATCAGCCTCAGGCTCCGGGCAAAGTTTGCTGGCCCGGCGGCCAATCCGAGCAAATGGGAAATCAGGGTCGCGTCCTGGCTGCGCGGATACACTTGCCCCACTGAGGTGGCCACCTTGGCAAAACCAAGATGCTCCATCACCCTCGCTTCAAGGGCTTCCACCTTCTCCTCATTCCCGTCAAAGAGAGTCAGTTGATCCAGCTGGGTTCCCACGGCTCCTTTGATCCCCCGCGCCGCATGGCTTTCCTGAAAATAGTTGGCCGCCTCGATGTTGACCGCCAGCTCCTCCGCATACATCGCAATCCGTTTCCCGAGGGTCGTCGGCTGAGCGGCTACATTGTGCGTCCGCGCGCTAATCACCAATTCGCGGTAGGCACGCGCTCGCCGGGCCATCAACCGAAGGGCTGCCACCGCATGAGTCAGGACAACCTTCAGCGATTTCCGTACCAGCAGTTGTTCCACATTCTCGGTCAGGTCGCGGCTCGTCATCCCCTTGTGGATTTCCTCATACCCAGCCGCCGCGTTAAAGGATTCGATCCGCGCCTTCACATCGTGGCGACTGATTGCCTCGCGCCGCCGAATGTCCTCCAGATCGATCGCGTCGATCGCTTTTTCATAGGCCTCAATGGCGCCTTGCGCCACCGCCAGGCCGAGGTCACGCTGACCTTTCAGCAGGGCGATCCAGAGCTCGCGCTCCGCCCGCACCCTCGCCTTGGCGGTCCACAGCTCGCGCATCTCTGCGGAGGCGTAGCGATCGGCCAAAATATTGGGAACTGTTGCCATCCTCTACCATTGCCTGGCAGCTCCATCCGAGGCAAGCGTCTGTCGCTGGCGTCAAAGCCTCCCAGCCTAATTCCACTCGACGTGGTCGGGCGGATCGGGCAGAGCAGAAAGGGGGTCGGAGCCGCCCGCCACTTCGGAAAGCGCCTGATCTCCAGAAACCGCCACCATTAGCTCGGTCCAAAGCTCGGCATCATGCGGACGATCAAAAACTGCAAAAGTGATCGGTTGAGGAATCCAGGAATCTACCGTTAACTCCGCCTCTAGTTGGCCGGCACTCCACCCGGCGTAGCCAAGAAAGCCGCGAATCGTCACGTTTTCCTCGCTATTCAGTAGCTCCTCGGCCCGCTCGCGGGTGATCCCGAAAAACATTTTGAAGATTTTCCCGGCCTCATCCCATTTCCAGGCCGCCAGGATCAGCTGCTCCTGCTGGACCGGTCCGCCCAAAAAGACTTCCACCGAACCAATGCTATCCAACCCGTGCTCGGGAAACATCTCTCCGAGAGTTTTTCCACACGGCCGATTCAAAATCACCCCCAACGCTCCCCCGTCTGAAGAATGCGCCGATAAGAGGATGACACTTTGCGAAAAATTTGGGTCCCCCAAGTTTGGATGGGCGAGCAGCAAACTTCCGGACAGTGCAGAAAGATCATCCGCAGAGCGCTCGCTTTCTGGAAAATCTGGATATTCAGAGTCACTCATAATCTCCAGTTCAATGTGAACTTATTTGGTTTCCGGGTCAATGCGTTGATCGCCCAGCTTCCTCAGGATGATCCCCGATTCGACTAGAAGTTCCTTGGCAATCGGATCGTTGTGATAGTCGTGAAGGTAGACAATTTCGAGGATCCCGCTCGCCGCCAGAATTTTAGCACAGTTGATGCACGGGAAATGGGTGATAAAGGCTGTGGCCCCGCCCACAGCTACCCCGCGTCGGGCCGCATCGGCGATCGCATTTTGCTCAGCGTGGACGGTTCCCTGCTCATGATTATCCCGCAAACGGGAGAGGTGGGGCGCTCCGGGCAAAAACCCGTTGTACCCCGCCGCCACCACCCGGTTTGGATTTTCCCCGGCCGAGACCAAAACACAGCCCACGTGCAAACGCTCACAGGGGGACCGGCTCGCCATCAGGACCGCTGTACTCATGAAGTACTCGTCCCAGGAGGGGCGCAGCCCGCACAGGACCCCCTCCAATCGCAGGGGGAGGTCCCGCCCCTTTGGCGGCCCCCCGGTTTCTTCATCTGCCCTCAATCTACTCCCTCTCCTCTCGTCCTCTTAAAAATCACCGGCAACCTGACCCGGCGCTCTCCCGAGGGTTCCCTCTCAAAATAGACATCCTGTGGCGGCTCCGGCATTTCCGGATCCTCCGGATCGGGCTCCAAATCATCAAAATAGAGGCTGATCCGTCTCGCCTCCTCCGAAAAAAGGAGCATTGGCTGCTTTGTCCGCCCATCCTTGAGCACCAGATCGAGGTGACAGGGCATCGAGTTCCGGACAAACCCTTTCTGATACTCCCGCATCCACTTTTCCTCCACCCCGTCCCGGTTACCAAGGAGCACGATATCCGAAAAATGGATACAAGCCTTGTACCAACTCTCCAGCCGACTCTCGTCCTGCAGGCGGCGGCAATTGACCAGCGTGATGATCTGGCCCAGCCGGGCCCCCAGGCTGTTCAAAAGCTTTGGCAGGACCTCAATCAAGTCGATCGGGCTCTCCTCGCCTGAGGCGACGAGGAATACCGTCCCGCCAGCCCCACTTTCGAGCGGCCAACGCATCTTGAAGTTTCCGTCTTCAATTTTCCAATACGTGAGCGGAATCTTCCCGGGAAAGGGTTCGCCATCAGCCGGATCGGTTTCCCCCTCCGGCCAGACCACTCCAACCTGGCCAACAACCTCCGCGCCGAATACCGCGGCCTGCCTCAAAAAATCAATCCGCTGCGAGCCCGTCAGACCAAGGAGAAGGTTGAGAACTTTTGCCTCCATGCCTCGATCAGTCAAAGGTTACCAGCCGGCACTGAGCGGTGTGCCGCATCCAATGATCCACCAGAACCAGCGCTGCCATCGCCTCGACAATCGGCACCGCCCGGGGCACCACGCATGGATCATGACGCCCCTTGCCCTGAAGGACCATCGCCGTTCCGTCGGTTGCCACCGTCTCCTGTTTTCGAATCAAGGTCGCGGTCGGTTTGAAGGCCACCCGAAAGCAAATTTCTTCGCCGCTGGAAATACCCCCCAGCACTCCCCCGGCCCGGTTGGTCCTCGTCCGTACTTCACCCTCGCGATTCTCAAAAAGGTCGTTGTGCTCCGATCCCCTCAGCTTGCTCCCGGCAAATCCACTCCCGATCTCAAACCCCTTGGTCGCCGGAAGGGAGAGCATCGCCTTGGCCAAATCCGCCTCCAGTCGATCAAAGACCGGCTCACCCCAGCCGAGGGGGACTTTGGCGATCCGGCACTCGATAATTCCACCGACCGAATCCCCAGCGTCGCGGGCCTCCTTGATCCGCTCAATCATCCTTTCGGCCACTTCCGGATCCGGACAACGAACCGGATTGGACTCCACCGCCGCCTCCTCGGGAAAGGTGGGATAGTGCCCCATTTCTATATCGTGAATCTGGCTGATAAAGGCCCGCACTACCACGCCATGTCCCGCTCCGAGAAGCTGCCTGGCAATCGCCCCGGCTGCTACCCTCCCGATCGTCTCCCGCGCAGAGGAGCGCCCGCCCCCCGCATAGTCGCGGATCCCGTACTTCATCTGGTAGGTAAAGTCGGCGTGCGAGGGTCGGAAGGCTGCCTTCATTTCCGCGTAGTCCCGCGACCGCTGATCCGCGTTTTTGATCATCAGGCTGATCGGGGTCCCCGTGGTTTTCCCCTCAAAAACCCCCGAGAGAATCTCTACCTCGTCACCCTCGCGGCGCTGGGTAGTGATTGCGCTCTGGCCCGGGCGCCTCCGATCGAGATCGTGCTGGATCGTTTTTGCCTCCAGGGGAAGCCCCGGCGGGCAACCGTCTATCACTACCCCGATGGCCGGACCATGACTTTCACCCCAGGTTGAAATGCGAAATAAAGAGCCAAAGGTACTGCCCATACGCTATCCATTTCACTTCCCACCCCGTGGCTCAATTCAAAATCAAAGATTTGCAAACCTCCAACCGCCAAGGTCTGGTGCTACCCGATAGCGAGCTTCCCATCAGCTGGTGCGACTGCCCACACCCTCCCGAAGCGGACATTCGTTTTCGATCCACTTCACCGCGCACCGGATCTCCCCCGTACCACGCCTCACCGATACCCGACCCCGTCGGATTTCCGGCCCGCCTTTCAATTCTCCACCCAGAAGTCCCTGAAAAATTCTCGTCAGCCCTCCCTCATCTATCCCATAGTGCCGCTCATGTACCTGGACTTCTATCGATTGGAGACGATGCCATTCAACATCACCCCCAATCCGGATTTCCTCTTTCTCAGCCCGTCCCACGAAGAGGCTCTCCAGCACCTCCGCTACGGCATTTCCGAGCGCAAGGGCTTCATCGTCGTCGTCGGCGAGGTCGGTTGTGGAAAGACCACCATCTGCCGCCAACTCCTCAACGAACTTGATCCAGCCGTCTTTGATACCGTCCTCATCGTCAACACCCGGATCACCGAGAACGAACTTCTGCGGATGATCCTGAACGAACTCGGCGAAACGGAACACGCCCACTCCCGCACCGGTCTCACGGATCAAATCAATGAAGCTCTCCTCCGCCGCATCGCCTCCGGCCGCGAGATTGTCCTCGTTATCGACGAGGCGCAAAACCTTCGCCACGATGTACTCGAGCAAATACGACTCCTCTCCAACCTGGAAGCCGACGACATCAAACTGATGCAGATCATCCTATTTGGCCAACCCGAGCTCAAAGCCAAATTACGTGAGGAGAGCCTCCGGCAACTCCGTCAGCGGATCCTCGTCTACCACGAACTCCGCACCCTGACCCCGCGAGAGGTCCGCGAATACGTTAGCCACCGCCTCCAGCTCGCAGGCTCCAAAGGCGTCCCCATCGTCACCTCGCGGGCCTTCAAACTCCTCGCCAAAAAATCGCGGGGCATTCCCCGCATACTCAACAACCTCTGCGACAAAGCACTGCTCTGTGCCTTCACCCGCGAGTCTGACTTTGTTACCTGGTGGGACGTCCGCCGCGCCGCTCACGATCTCGAGGAACTCATCCGATGATTGCTCTCACCAACCGACTGGTTCCCGCCACACTCCTCCTCCTCCTCCTCCTCGGCCTGTCCCTCGGTTTTTCCCCGGCCTTGCACGCCGATTTTTCAAATGTCCTCTGGAAAAGTGGGCAGTCCGGGCGATGGAATGATCCGTCAAATTGGGAAGCCCCCTCCCCCCCGCGCACCGGTCACAGCGTTTCCATCCTCGGTCCACAATCGGTAGCCGTCCTCCAGGGCTCTACCAACCAACTCAAGGAACTCTACCTCAGCTCCGGGGCTACCCTCAATGTGCTCTCGGGCAGCCTGACCACCCGCCGGGGAGGCCCGATTCGGATTGCTGATGGAGCCATCGATCTCTCCGGTGGCCAGATCGTTTCCGGCGGTCCTATCGAGGTGGATGGCAGGACCAGCCCCGCCTCCCTCACGGTGCGCTCCACGGGATCGCTTCAGGTCTCCAGAGAGCTGGTTCTCTCCGGCGACCAAGCCCGCCTGACCCTCGACGGCAAGCGCCAGAAGGCTTTCGCCCGGCGCCTCAAGGTCACCTCCGGGAACCCTCAGTTTCACATCGCCCTCAACGATCCACTGGTCTTTCTTCCCCTGCGCATCTCGGATGGAGCCCACCTTGAACCCGAGACCCGGCTCCGCCTTTCAGTATCCTTCGCTGACTTCGCCCCACGACCCAACCAGTACTGGACCATTCTCCAGAGCAATCGCGTTTTGGCAGTCCGTTTCACCGATGCAGCCACTGGCCAACGCCTTGAACATGGTTCAGTTTTTCGTGTTGACGATCAGGTTCTCAGCATCCTCTACGGGCGGTCGCTTGTCGCCATCAAGGTCCTCGAGGAACGCAACGGGGTAATCGTCGGCATTCCCTCCTACTGGCCGGAAGGCTTTATCATTCCCAATTAACCATCCCTCGCCTTCCACCCATCTCCCAGAATCCATCCTTTCAATGAGCATCATCAACGACGCCCTCCGCAAGCAACGAGCTTCCCTTCCCCGCTCGCCCAACCAACCAGCGGAGCTGCCCTACCGGCACCAGCCTCGGCGAGGTCGCGATTCCGGCCAATTGATTCTCATCATTGCTGGCGCTTGCCTCGTCTCGGCCCTCAGCGTCGGGCTGGCTGTCTACCTGATTACCGGAACGAGTGCCCCCCCCGAAGGCCTGACCCCGGAGACGGGTGACCCCTCCGCTTCGGCCGGTGAGGATTCCTCGGTCTCCATTATCGCCAGCCAGGCTGCTTCCACCACCGCCGCTACGTCCTCCACCCGGCAGTCCAGCGCACCGCAAGAGGTCCAGGCAGTCGACCCCGACCGGCAGGAGGATGTCATGCAGGCCAGTGCCAGCTACATCCGGGGTCTCCCCCTCGTCGGGGTCCGCGTCTCCGAGGCCGGAAACATCGCCATCATCGGCGGCGAGATGCACCGCGAGGGAGACGTCATCAATCCCGGTCTCAACCTGAAAATAACCGAGATACAGCGGGGATACATCATCTTTGAAGACAAATTTGGCAACCGCTACCGACGGCGCATCTAAAGCATGAATTCGATCCTCAAGCTATTCTTCCGTATCTTTGCCGGTCTCTTTGCCATCCTCGTTCTGATGGTCGGTGTCTTTATCGTGGTTTTCTGGCGGGTTTTTCTCCCGCCGCAACAGACCGTGGAAAACCGCCTGGCTGCTTTTCCAGAATCTATCCGTGGTCTGCAACAAGCTGTTGAAATCCGGTGGAACGAGCACCAGGTGCCCTACATCTTTGCCGAAAGCGACCGCGACCTCTTCCTGTCCCTCGGGATGGTCCAGGCCCACCTGAGGGGGAGTCAGGTCGACTTCCTCCTCCACCTTGCCGAAGGCAGGCTCGGCGAACTCTTTGGCCACCCGGTCATCGAAGTGGATGCTTTCCTCCGCCGCCTCAACTTCGGCAAAGCGGTTCCCGGCAGCCTCGACCTTCTCCCCCCCGAAACCCGCGAACTTCTCGAAGCTTTTGTCGAGGGATTCAACGCCTACCGCGCCGAACGCCCCAACCGGGCCCCTGATTCCCGCCTCCTTGGTCTGCCCGAACGCCAACTGTCCGTCGAGGATGTCCTCACCATCAGCAAATTGGCTGGCACCGATGTCAACCTGCTCACTTCCCTCGGTCTTCTCAGGGCCTGGAACCGGCCCGGCTGGCCCGAAATTTTTGCCAAAGTCCAGGAACAAAATCGGCGAAACCTCGCCTCCTTCGAGGCCCCCAAGGGTGGTCTCATCCGCAAGGGGGTCCCCTTCTCTCCAACCGTCCAACCAACCTTCCGCCCCCCCGCCACGCCTGCAACCAATACCCGGAGTGGTATTTCCTCTCCCCGCCAATCGGAGCTTCTGTGCCAACTGCTCCTCAGCTCGGCAAGGGTCGGAAGCAATTCCATCGCCCTATCGCCATCCAGGACGTCCTTTCAGGCTGCCGCGATGGTCAACGATCCTCATCTCGGCTTTAACCTGCCCAACTTCTGGCTCCTCGTCGGTCTCAAGTCGCCCTCCTTCGACTGTGTCGGGATGATGCCCCCCGGCCTTCCCATCGTTGCACTTGGTCGGAACCCAAACCTCGCCTGGGGAGGAACCAACATGCGGGCTGCCAGCTCCGATCTCTACGATGTTTCTTCCCTCGATCCGTCCACCTTTGAGGTCCGCGAGGAAATCCTCGAGCGTCGCTTCTGGTTCCCTAAGAACATCCGCATCCGGGAGACCAGCCATGGGCCAATCATCTCCGATGCCTCCCTCGTTCCCTCTCCCGAGGACAACCCCATCGCCCTCAAGTGGGTCGGTCACCTGCCCAGCGACGAGATCACCCCGTTCCTCAATGCGGCGCGCGCTCCAGATGTTCTGACCTTCCACGCTGCTTTCGCCCTTTCCAACTATGGGGTCGCCGGTCAAAACATGCTCGCCGCCGATACCCTTGGCAATATTGGTCAGGTTTTGGCTCTCAACCTCCCCTTGCGCCCTTACCGGGACCTGCCCGACCTCGTCCTCAACCCCCTTGAACGCCTTCACCAATGGGCCGAGTTTGCCTCGGGCCAGGAGCTGCCGTTTGCTCTCAATCCGGTCGAGGGCTACATCGCCTCGGCCAACAATCGTCCCGCCTCCACCACCCCTCCCCTCGGCTTCCTCTTTGGAGTCGATGAACGCATCGAGGTCCTCAAATCCAACCTGCGGAAATCCGGGATCCTCTCCCCCGAAGATCTCCGTACCCTCCAGTTGGATACCTTCTCTCCCGATGCCTTGAAAATATCCCGCTTCTTTGTCGCCGCCCTGCGCTCCGACATCAACCTCATGATCCTTGACCAGCGACTCTTTGCCGCCCTCGAAGATTGGGACGGTCGCTACGAGACGGATTCCACCGGAGCTCTCGCTTTCGAACTGTTCCTCAACGCCTTCATCGAATCCTGGCAAGAAATGGAACCCAGATCCAATCCCTGGCTTCTTTCCGACTGGCGTTACCTGTCCGATTTTTTTGTCCCTGAAGCCCAGCAAATTGACCCCGGCATTCGCTATACCATCGTTCGAAACGCCATCGAGCGAACCAGCAGCTCCTTCCGAAAATACCAGACCTGGGGCAATATCCATCGCCTCCGAACCGGGGGTCTCCTCCAACGCCTGCCCGCCGTTGGCAATTGGTTTGTCGATCGCTCCGACCCCATTCCCGGCTCCCGTGAAACGGTGATGAAGAGCGCTCATGGTCTCGTCTCCGGTCTCCACCATCCCACCTACGGTAGCCAGAGCAGACACATCAGCCACCTCGACGACCCGGACCACAACTGGTTTGTCCTGCTCGGCGGTCAGGACGCCACTCGGGGAAGCTCCACCTTCAACGACCAAACAGCCCTCTTTCTGAGGGGAGAAATGATCCGAATGCCCCTGCGCCCCGAGTCGATTCGCGAGGAATACACGATCAGCAAAATGATCCGACCTGCGCTTTGACCATTTCCAGCCCTCCATTGACAGACGGAAAATCTGCTCTCATCAATCCTCCCCATGCAACTCGATCTTTTTCCAAATCCCTCTCCCAACCGGGATTACCTCATCGAGCACATCAATGAGGAATTCACCTCCGTTTGCCCGGTCACCGGCCATCCCGACTTCGGTACCGTCCACCTCTCCTACATCGCAGATCAAACTTGCGTGGAGCTGAAGTCCCTCAAGATTTACTACCAGTCCTTCCGCAACCAGGGGATTTATTATGAAGCGGTGACCAACCGCATCCTCGAGGAACTCGTCGAGGCCACCCAGCCGCGCTGGATGAAGGTGGTCACCGAGTGGAAGGGCCGCGGCGGGATCCGCTCCACCATCTCGGCTGAGTTCAAAAAGTAGGCTACCCTCGCCTCCCAGCAGCCTCCCCAACCAGCTGACGGCCCTCCTTTCTTTCAACCCAGTTATTTGAAAACGGCGGACAGCAAGAATCATGCTAGGTAGAAAATAATTTCTTGAATTCCTTGCCGCTTGATTCAGATTAGAGCCTTCATGGCCAGTCAGGGATTACATCAAACTCAAAAGCAGACCCAGTCCCTCGTCCTTGCCCCCCAGCTGCGGCAGTCCCTGAAAATCCTTCAGGCCCCCGCCATGGACCTCCGCACCGCCATCCTTGAGGAGCTTCAGATCAATCCCCTTCTCGAGGAGCTACCCCTCGAAACCCTTTCCCTCGACGAGGGGCGCGACGACGCCAACTCCCGAGACGATTCCGCCGAGGAACTCTCCTTCGATGCAAACGACTTCGAGGTGCTCAATCGCCTCGAGGAGGACTGGCACGACTACTACGCGCAAGAGGCTGGCAGCCAGGTCTATTCCGCAGAGGACGCCGAGCGGCGGCAGCATTTTTTTGACTCCGTCGTCAGTCAGGGATCCCTCCAGGAGTTCCTCATGGAGCAAACCCGCCTCGCCGACGCCTCCGAACGGATCCAGGAAATCATGCCCTACGTCATCGGCAGTCTCGATCGCGATGGGTTCCTTACTGACACTCCCTACAACATCGCCCTTCTCGCCTCTGCCGCCCCCCTTGAGGTCCAGGAAGCCATCGACCTCCTTAAAACCTTCGAACCAGTCGGCATTGGTGTCTCCAACCGCCGGGAGTCCCTCTTACTCCAGCTTGAGCTCAGGGATCGTAAACGCTCCCTCGCCTATCGCATCCTTGCCAACCACTACGACCTCCTCCTCCGCCGAAGAATCCCTGATCTCGCTAAAAAACTCGCCGTGGATATCGAGCAGATCCAGTTGGCCATCGAAGAAATTTCCACCCTCAATCCCTCACCGGCGGGTGCCTACTCGGACGACACCAACCGAGTGATTGAGCCTGACGTGACCGTCTTTCAATCCGAGGATGGGATCTGGCAAGTTAGCCTCAACAACGACTACATCCCCCGCCTCCGCATCAACAACACCTACCGGGATCTTCTCGCGTCCGGCCACCTCCGGGGGAAAGAGCGGGAGTACATTCAGGAACGCATCCGCTCGGGCAAGTTTCTCATCAACTCTATCGATCTTCGCCAGCAAACTATTGAGCGAATCACCCGCACCCTTCTCGAGTACCAAGCCGACTTCTTTAACGAGGGGGTCAGTCGGCTTCACCCCCTCACTATGAGCCAAATCGCCAATGAAATCGGGGTCCACGAAACCACCGTCAGCCGCGCCATTGCCAACAAGTTCATCGCCACCCCCTGGGGCGTTTACCCTTTCAAGTTCTTCTTCACCGCAGGCTTTACCGCCTCCGATGGCTCCGCCGTATCCAACCGCAGCATCAAGGACACCATCAGCTCCCTGGTCGACGGCGAGGACAGCGCCAAACCCCTGAGCGATCAGGAAATCGCCCATCTTTTGGAGAAGGAGGGCGTCAAAGTGGCCCGCCGGACCGTGGCGAAATACCGCGAGGAACTCGGCATCCTCCCCACCAACCTTCGTCGCAGATACTCCAACGCCCAAGCATAAAAAAGCTTGCCAAAATCCGGGCTCACCTATTCTCTCAATCTTTTTCAGTCATGTCACAGCATAACAGTTTCAAAGCCGGGGCCACCAGTGCCTTTGGAAAGCGCAGTGTTCTCAAGCGTTTTGAGCGCGTCGACCTCCTCCGCAAACGAGGCCAGTGGAAGGACGGGGACCGCGTCCTCGGTCTGCGCAAGACTCGCCCGGAAGACTGAGATTTTTCGCCCTCTCCCCTTTTTTAAGAAGCCTTCTCCCGACCCGAGAGGGCTTTTTTGTACAATCTTGTCGGTTTCGTCACTTTTTTGGGCTTTTGACCCGAACCTTGGGGGTTGCCACTCCCAAACCCCTTCGCAAGGCTTGGTTTCGTGAGAAACCGTAAATTTGTATCCCTCATCCTCGCAACCCTCACGGGCCTTCACTTTGGCGGCTGCAGTTCCCCGTCAGTAACCGAGGCCATTACATCGCCGCCCGTTAAGGCCTCACCAGCCCATGCCGCGATCTCTCAATATCTCATCCCCGGTGGCATTTTCAACCTGATCATCGACACCTCCAACGACGCCGCTGAAGCTGCTTCCTTCATTCAGATTATTACTGACCAGCTCGTTGAAGCCGGAGAACTCTCTTTCCCAGAGGGCTTTGAAGTCATCCAATACTTCGAACATCTCGGCCTGACCAACCTTCATGGGGTCGGCCTGAGCTCCCACCGCCTCGACGAAAACCGCTTCCACAACCGCACCTTTTTCTACACTCCCGGCGGACGCGAGGGACTATTTCGAATTTCCGGCGGCCAACCAGCTCCCTTTCGCATCCTCGAAATCGCTCCCGCCACCGCTGATCTCGCCATCGAAACTGACTTCAACTTTAAGGTCCTCAACGAGATCATCGGCAATTTGGCCGAGGCGGCCGCCGGTGATCTAGGACGTGGCGGTTGGACTGCCGCGGCAGTCACCCCCATTCCCGGAACTCCCATTACCACCCTCGACATCCTCAACCAGTTGGATACCCGCATCTTCCTCTGGATTGATTTCGATGAGTCCGGGAAAATCGTTTTTCAATCGGGAGATCTTCCCGTGGAAATTCCCCAAATCCACTTCTTTTTCCGGATCGAGTCCCTCGCCGGTCTCATCACCAAACTAAAGCCTCAGATCATGGAATTGGGTCTCCCCCTCACCGAGCTTGAAAACGGTTTCGAAGTTAAGATTCCTGTCCCGGAGGATCCATCCATCAGCGGTCTCAACCAACTCGACCTCACCCTCAAGGTCGACAGCCAGGCCAATTCCCTTACCTTCGTCAGCCACCCCCGCTTGCTCACCGGCAGCCCTGCTGAAACGCTCCGCCAGGGCCCTGGCTGGAAGGACGCTTCGATCGGACTCCCCGACAATGGAAACGGCCTTAGCTATTTCAGCCCACAGTTGAATCAAGTTCTTCAAACCCTTCTCCTCCAACTGGCTCGCGATGATGACGACGAGGTCGAAGCCGTTACTGCCGTCATCTCAGCTCTTCTACCGATTTATCCGGTGGGAAGTGCATCCGTTTCCCAAAACCTTGAGGACGGAATCCTCGTGTTCAGCAACGAGCTGAATAGCCACAAGCGAAACCTGCTCTCCCTCGCCTTCTTCAATCCGATCCAGGTGGGGCTCCTGTCGGCCATGGCGGTTCCCGCCTTTCATCAGGTGCGAGCGCAATCAGAAGAAAAGACCGTGATCAACAACCTTCGCATGATCTCTAGCGCCGGCATGCAGTTCATGCTCGATGAAGGCGTCGACTCCGTTACCTACGAGCAACTCCTCGCTACCGACCCACCCTACATTTTGCCAATTAAGCCAGTGGCCGGGGAGTCTTACGAGGGTCTCACCATCCTTGCTTCCGGAGGCATCCTCCAGGTTTTCACCTACCAAGGACCCGTCACTTTCGAATACTGATCAACCGCCTTCTAAAAACATTGCCGCCAGAAAACCTTTCTACTTGCCAACCTTGGCATTGAGAGAATCATCAAGGAATCGTGTCTTAAAAAGCGCGACGCCAAGATTAAGAACACTAATACTAAAAAGGAACTACAACCATGCCGACAAGAATCGGAATTAATGGATTCGGCCGTATCGGTCGCCTCGTCTTCCGCGCCATCGTGGACAAAGGTCTTCTCGGAAGCGACATTGAGGTCGTTGCCATCAACGACCTCGTCCCGGCCGACAATCTCGCCTACCTTCTCAAGTACGACTCCATCCAAGGTCGCTTCAACGGAACCGTCGAAGCTCCGGATGACGATACGTTGATCGTGAATGGCAAGACGATCAAGTCTCTCTCCGTTCGCGAAGGCCCTGCCGCCCTCGGTTGGGGAGATCTCGGCGTCGACGTAGTCATCGAATCCACCGGACTTTTCGTCGAGGATACCCTCGCCAAAGGTCACCTCGACGCAGGAGCCAAGAAGGTCATCATCTCCGCCCCCGGAAAAGGCGCCGGAGTGAAAACGGTGGTCATCGGGGTGAACGACCAGACCCTCGACTCCTCCCACAACATCATTTCCAACGCCAGCTGCACCACCAACTGCCTCGCACCCTTCACCAAAGTTGTGCTCGACAACTTCGGCATTGTTGAAGGTCTCATGACCACCGTCCACAGCTACACCGCTACCCAAAAGACGGTTGACGGTCCGAGCCGCAAGGATTGGAAAGGTGGCCGCTCTGCTGCCATCAACATCATTCCTTCGACCACCGGAGCCGCCAAGGCCGTTGGCCTCGTCCTTCCCGAAGTGCAAGGCAAGCTTACGGGCATGGCCTTCCGCGTTCCCACTCCCACCGTCTCGGTGGTCGACTTGACCGTCAAAACTGAAAAGTCCACCTCCTACGAGGAAATCTGCGCCAAGATGCTGGAGGCCTCCGAAGGTTCGCTCAAGGGAATCCTCGGCTACACTGCCGACGAAGTGGTGAGCAGCGACTTCATCCACGATCCCCTCAGCTCGATCTTCGACGCGGGTTCAGGAGTTGGCCTCAATGATACCTTCTTCAAACTCGTCTCCTGGTACGATAACGAGTGGGGCTACAGTAATCGCTGCGTCGAGCTCGTCCAGAAGGTAGCCAAGTTCCTCTAAGTTTATAGGAGGAAATCCTGGCCACAGCGGCCGCCCCCTTTCAAAAGTCGCCCAGCTCATACCTGGGTGGCTTTTTTTTAATCCGTACCTTCCTTTTTCATCACCCATCAATCCAATTCAGATCATGCCAAAAACCTTGACTATCGACGATGTCGACCTTTCCGGAAAAAAGATCCTCCTCCGGGTGGATTTCAACGTCCCCGTGACTAGCGAGGGAACCGTCTCCGACGATTCCCGAATAACCGCTGCCCTCCCCACCATTGAAGCTCTTTTAAAGCGGGGCTGTAGCCTCATCCTCGCTTCTCACCTCGGTCGACCGGACGGGCAGGCCAATCCGAAGTACACCCTGCGTCCGGTCGCTGCCGATCTGGCCAGCAAGCTCAACCTGCCCGTTGCCTTTGCCGAGGACTGTGTCGGGGAATCAGCTCAAAAAGCTGCCGCCGCCCTTCAGCCCGGCGGAGTTTTGCTCCTCGAGAACCTCCGCTTCCACCCCGGGGAGGAAGCCAACGATGCGGAGTTCTCCCGTGCTCTTGCCTCGCTCGCTGATGCCTATGTCAACGACGCCTTCGGCACCGCCCACCGCGCCCACGCCTCCACTGCCGGAGTCACCGCCTTCCTCTCGCCCTGCCTCGCCGGTTACCTCATCGGCAAGGAGCTCGCCTACCTCGGTGAAAAAACTGCCCATCCAGAGCGTCCCTTCACCGTCATCCTCGGAGGAGCCAAGGTCAGCGATAAGATCATGGTCATCGATGCACTCCTCGATAAGGCGGATTGCATGCTCATCGGTGGCGCCATGGCCTACACCTTCGCCCTCGCCGAAGGCCGTACCGTCGGCAATAGCCTGAGCGAACCCGATAAAGTGGAAATCGCCAAATCGGCCCTCGCCAAAGCAAAGGAGAAGGGCGTCAAGTTCCTCCTCCCCGTCGACAACCTGACCGTTGATGCTCTCGACTTCGGCGCCAAAACAGTCGGCAACCAAAAGATTGCCTCCGGCAATATTGAAGACGGCTGGGAAGGTGTCGATATCGGCCCCGAGACGGTCAAGCTCTTCGCCGCCGAGGTCGCTCGCTCCAAGACTGTCCTCTGGAATGGCCCCATGGGTATCTTTGAAATCAAAGACTGCGCCAAGGGCACCTTCGCCATCGCTGAAACCATTGCCCAAACCCCCGGAATCACCTCCATCATCGGCGGAGGTGACTCCGTAAAGGCCATCAAAAAGGGCGGCTATGGCGACAAAGTCACCTTCATGAGCACCGGCGGCGGGGCCTCTCTGGAATTTCTGGAAGGCAAAGAACTTCCCGGAGTGGCAGCCCTCGACCAAGCCTGAAGGTCGCCACCCCCAAGCTTTTAAAGCGTCCACTAGCCCCCGGAATCCCCGGGGGCTTTTTTATTTTTACCAAAATAGTCACCTGGCCGATACGGACTCGACAACCGACTTCTACCGACCGCAGACTATCTTCAAACTTTAAACTTCCTATGAAAGAAACCGTTCGCAAATACCTTATTGCAGGAAACTGGAAAATGAACAAAAACGCCACCGAAGGCGTCGAGCTGGCCAACGAGATCGTTGCCGCCGTTGGAAACCAGCATGACGTCGGTGTTTGCCTCTGCCCTCCCTTTACCGGTCTCCAAAGCGTTGGTGCTGCCATCTCCGATTCCAACGTTGTCCTCGGCGCCCAGAACATGCATCCCGAGCCTTCCGGGGCCTATACGGGAGAGATTTCCGCCGAAATGCTCCGCAGCATCTACTGCAGCTACGTCATCATCGGTCACAGCGAGCGACGAGCCCTCTTCGGAGAAAGTGATGACTTCATCAATGCCAAGGTTCTCGCCTCCCTCGTCAGTAGCCTTAAGCCGATCCTCTGCGTTGGAGAAACCATCGAGGAGCGCGAAGCGGGCGAAACGATGAAGGTGGTCGAAAAGCAACTTCGGGGCGCCCTCGCCCAGGTATCCCCGGAGCACGCGGAACAAGTCGTCATCGCATACGAGCCAGTATGGGCCATCGGCACCGGAAAGACTGCCACCCCCGAAATGGCACAGGAGGTTCACGCCTACATCCGTTCCCTCCTCACTGACATCTTTTCCGAATCCATCTCCGAGAAAATCCGTATCCTCTACGGCGGATCGATGAAGCCTGGCAATGCTCCCGAGCTTCTCCAACAACCCGATATCGATGGCGGATTGATCGGCGGCGCCGCCCTCCAGGGGCGTTCTTTTGTCGAGATTGTTGAAGCTGCTCTGTCCTGCAGGCAATGATGCGGCTCGCCAATGGAAGAAGACTCTGAACTCAAGCCGCTCGACGCCCTCATTGTTGGGGGCGGTCTTGGAGGATGCCACCTCGCCTGGATGTGCGAGCATTTCGGTTGGGACTATCGGGTGATCCATAGTGATCTACCGGGGAGCGCCTGGAAAACCAGCCCCGCTGTTTTCAGCCCCCTCCTGGGAAAAACCATGCGTCCCTTTCCCTCTTTCGACCGCTACTTCGGCGCTGCCCAGAAAACCTATCGGGAAATTGAAGGCATCATTTCCGAGCTCGTTTTCTGGGAGTCTCCAGTCTTCCACCTCTTCGAAAGCGATTCCCATCGCGAGTCAGTCCTCTCCAGCTACGGCTCCGATCTCCCCCCTTGCGTCGAGGAAGTTCTCCCCCCCGGTAGCGATCCCGAGGGTCTCCCTCTCCCCTTTGGCGCTCTCAGCGTTACCGGTGGGGCCCTTATCACCGTCCCCCGCCTCGTCGAGGCCTTTCACCGCTGGCTAAGGTCCCGTTCCCGTCTCATCGATGAGCTTTTCGAATACGAGTACGTCGAGTGTTACGAGGACGGAGTCGTCTACGATGATCTCCAGCCACAAGTCATTCTCTTCGCTGAGGGCGGGCTGATGCGGAAGAATCCGTGGTTCGGCGCTGAAATCCTCGACCTCCACCGGGGCGAAGTGGTCGACTTGGGAACCGAAAAGGCCTTCGGCGATCATGTCATTATGTCCGATCGTTGGCTCGCTCCCGTCGCCGATGGCCGCTACTACTGTGGAGGTGTTCAGTACCCCAATGCCCTCGAGGGCGGACCCACCCCCGAGGCTCGTGCCGATCTGATCAACAGCGCGGAGAAGGTCTTCAACGCCACCTGCAACCCCTTCAACCAACAGGCCGGGATGATTCCCTACTCCACCGACCGCGTCCCCATCATTGGTCCGCACCCGGATTTTACCTATCTCCAGGTCTTTAATGGCTTCGGGGACGTTGGCGCCTTGACCATGCCCTTCTGGGCTCAGCGCCTCGCCAAAAGCCTGACCGACGAAAAAGGCTTGCCCGAGTCGGTTCTACCCTCACGGTACGATCTCGAAGACTGATCTTCTTCGCTCTGGAACCATGGCTCGCTCCATCAACAATCCGGGTACTCCTGTGCTAATAAAACAGGCCATCGGCACCCATTTTCTGTCGTATCCAAAAGTTAGACACCTTTTGGATCAATCGGGGTTCGCACTCCACCCGGCTCCCCGGAGCACTTCAGGCTTCACCGTCCGAATCATCCCATGAAGTATCTGCCGCTCTGGATCTTTGCCCTCGGTCTCACCGGAGGGGTTTTCATGTTTGCCACCACCTCGGAGAGATCGGATCAACGGCGCCTGATCATCGTCCTGGCTGGCCAATCCAACATGGTCGGCTGGGCAGATGCCCGCGCCATCCCGCTCCAGTACCGCAAGCAGCCAGCCAATGTCGTTTTTTACCTGCAAGGGGAACCTGCCCCGCTGGTCGGTCGCAGGACCTTTGGGCCAGAGGTGAGCTTTGCCCATGCTTTGGCCAAGAGATTTCCCAAGCATCAAATTGAGCTTCACAAATTTGCCGTCAATGGGACCTCCCTCCTCGCCTGGATGCCCGAGTGGTCTGCCGAGCAAGCCGCCATCGTCCAGAATGCCGAGGTCGGTCCCCTCTACAGTCAACTCCTGAGCAGCCTGAACTTTGACCCTTCCCATCCGGAGAACCGGGTCGACGCTTTCATCTGGATGCAGGGCGAACAGGATGCCACCCATCCCGATACCGCCGCAAATTACGGGAAGAACCTCTCGAGAATTGTTACCAGCCTCCGCTACGACCTTCGCTCACCGAAAGCTGCCTTCATCCTCGGCTCGATCTGCAGCTTTACCGAAAGGTTTCCTCACATTAAAACGGTTCGCTTCCACCAGGCCGAGATCCCCTACCGCGTTCCCATCAGCTACCTCGTACCCACCGACGACCTATCCAAGAAAGCCGACCAAATCCACTTCGACGCTCATGGAGAAATTGAGCTCGGTCACCGCTTCGCCCGCGCCCTCGTCAAACACCTGAAACACTGAGTGCTGCTCTCGTCCGACGACTCAGCGGACTGACTCTCGAAAGGCCTTCTCCCAAGCCCAGGCACTTGCCACAGCTTCCTCGAGGGAACGTTCCGCCCTCCAGCCGAGCACTTCATTAGCCTTTTTCGTATCCGCGTAGATGGCCGGGACGTCACCATCCCGGCGTGGGGCAATCCGGTAGTTCAAGCGCTCGCCGGATACCTTTTCAAAAGCAGCGATCACTTCGAGAACGGATTGCCCGCGCCCAGTCCCCAGATTGAACGTCTCCACCGGACTGGCGTTTTGACCTTCCAGTAACCGACTCAGGGCCACCACGTGCGCCTTGGCCAGATCCACCACATGGATGTAGTCCCGGATACAGGACCCATCCGGGGTTGCGTAGTCGTTCCCAAAAACACTCAGACACTCGCGGAGACCGTAGGCCGTTTGGGTGATGAAAGGAACAAGGTTGTTCGGAACCCCCAACGGAAGCTCCCCGATCAAGGCACTGGAATGAGCCCCGATCGGGTTGAAGTATCGAAGAATCTCGACCGTCAAGGCCCGCCCTGAAGCAACCGCATCGATGAGGATTTCCTCGCAGATCTGTTTCGTATTTCCGTAGGGCGAAAAAGCTGCCTGGACCGGGGACGACTCCGTTACCGGCAATTCCTTCGGAGAGCCGTAGACGGTGCATGAGGAGGAGAAGACAAATGGCATCGGCTCCCGGCCCCCAACATACTCAAGAAGATTAACCAAAGAAAAAAGATTCGTGCGGTAGTAGGTCAACGGCACCTGAACGGATTCTCCAACTGCCTTCTTCGCTGCAAAATGGATGATTCCGGAGAGGTCCGGGTGCCCCTCGAAAAGCGCTTTCACGGCACTCGCATTACACAGATCCATTTCCTGAAATTCACACCGATACCCGGTGATCTTCTCAATCCGGTCCACCACCCCCCGATCGGAGTTGGATAGATCATCCACAATCAATACGTCGTAGCCCGCCCCAATCAGCTCAACCGCTGTGTGGGATCCGATGTACCCTGTGCCGCCGGTTACCAGTATTTTCGCCATCAGTCAGCCCTTCAATTCATGGTCGGTCGGGATTGGCCCCGTCCTCAAATTGGCACCACGCCAGTCTATCGTCGATTCCAGAGCAATTTAGCCTGATTGATTGCCTCAATCGATCCATTGATTGCAGAGCTCAGTTGGGATCCCTGAGCCGTAATCTCCGGAAGCCTTGCCTGCAACTCTTCGAGAACGGTCAGCGATGGGTCGAGGGAAACTGCGACCTCAATATCCTGGAGCACCGCCGCAAACGGTACGTAGTTGTCCCTCGTTTGATTGAGACTCTCACGAACCGCCTCAAACTTTTCGATCACCACCCTCCGACGCCCCTCACTCATTCCGGCGATCTGAGCGCTCTTCATGGCTGCAATCTCGGCCTCCCACATCTCAAAGTGCCTCTCCTTTTGGCGGTCTACCGTATCCGCCCTGGAGCGGATTCGGTTGGCCCCTTCGTTCAGCTTGGAAATCGACTTTGAATAGCGATCCAACGCCTTTTCAACTTCCTCCGGAGACGAAAATGCCAACGCCGTGAGGTTTGAAAGCGAGACCGATAACACTTCGCTCCCCTCAATCATCGCGGCTTTCAGCCGATCCAGAGAGGTGGCTGTTTGGGCAACCCTCCTCGTCGACGAGCCACCCGTTGTGCAACCGATCAAGAACACCACCAGAATGGAGGCTAAAATCGAATTTGTTCTCAGCATCTTATCGATAAATTGTCAGGAGGGTGTCGGCCATCTCCGAGGGAGTCGGGGCAACCGCGATGCCAGCATCCCGCAGTGCCGCTATCTTGGCCTCTGCCGTGCCTTCCCCACCCGAAACAATCGCCCCGGCGTGCCCCATTCGACGCCCTGGAGGAGCCGTGGACCCCGCGATGAAGGC
This sequence comes from Puniceicoccaceae bacterium, assembly GCA_036822055.1. Taxonomy (GTDB): domain Bacteria; phylum Verrucomicrobiota; class Verrucomicrobiia; order Opitutales; family Puniceicoccaceae; genus DAISIK01. The sequence goes on along the minus strand of DAISIK010000009.1, from coordinate 55,301 downwards.
GGCCACCGGCTTTTTCACGTGCTCCTTGATGTAGGCTGCCGCCTCTTCTTCTGCCGTGCCTCCGATTTCGCCGATCATGATGATCGCCTCGGTCTCGGGGTCTTCATTAAAAAGCTGAACCGCGTCGCGATGGCTCGTCCCATTGATTGGGTCTCCCCCAATCCCGATACAGGTCGACTGCCCGTAACCACGTTGGGTGAGTTGCCAGACCGCCTCATAGGTCAAAGTCCCCGATCGGGAAACCACTCCAACCTTGCCGGGTTTGTGGATATATCCGGGCATGATCCCGATCTTGCACTCCCCCGGGGTGATGATTCCAGGACAGTTCGGTCCGATCAGCCGCGTCTTCGTTTCGTGGAAGTAGAGGCGGCGGCGCACTTCTGCCATATCCCGCACCGGAATGCCCTCCGTGATGCAGATCACGAGGTCGATCCCGCAGGAGATCGCCTCAAGAATCGAGTCAGCCGCGAAGGCAGGCGGAACAAAAATGACGGAGACGGTTGCTCCGGTCTGTGAAACCGCCTGATCCAGGGTGTCAAAGACGGGGACGATTCCCTCAAAATTGGTGCCTCCCTTGCCCGGAGTTACCCCGGCCACGATTTGGGTGCCGTAGTCCAGACATTGCTTGGCGTGGAAACCACCAGCCTTGCCGGTGATCCCCTGCACCACAACCTTCGTGTCCTTGTTTACTAAAATGCTCATACGCTCAATCTCAGGAGTTCGGTTAAGGATTAAAATTAGGAGTTGCCCACCTCGGCAACGATCAGCCGCGCAGCATCCGAAAGGGAATCAGCGGACTTCAACTTGAGACCGCTCTCTGCCAAAATACGCTTGCCCTCTTCCACGTTGGTACCTTCGAGGCGGACGACCAGGGGGACCTTGATCTCAATGTTCCGCGCCGCAGCAACGATTCCACGCGCAATGATGTCACACTTCATGATCCCGCCGAAAATATTGACCAAAATCCCCTCGACTTTGGGGTCACTCGTCAGAATCCGGAAGGCCGCCGTCACCTGATCCTCGGTGGCTCCCCCTCCGACATCCAGAAAGTTGGCCGGATTGCCCCCGAAATGATTGATGATGTCCATGGTGGCCATCGCCAGCCCCGCTCCATTGACCAAACAAGCGATATTCCCATCCAGAGAAATGTAGGAAAGTCCGTACTTTGAAGCCTCAATTTCCTTGGGATCCTCCTCGTTCAAATCCCGCAATTGCTGGATCTCCGGGTGCTGGAAGATTGCGTTGTCGTCAAAAGTTACCTTCGCATCCAGGGCCTGAATCGATCCCGAAGGGGTGGTGATCAACGGGTTGATTTCCACCTGCATGGCGTTCTTTTCCCAGAAAAAGCGGTAGAGCCCGTTCAAGATTCTGGCGAACTCCTTGACCTGATCACCGGTGAAACCGAGGGCAAAGGCCACCTGTCTCGCCTGGTGGTGCCGCAGACCAAGGGTCGGAGGAACATGCACCCGAATGATTTTATCCGGATGGGATTCAGCAACCTCCTCAATGTCCACCCCACCCTCAGTTGAGGCGATAATCACCGATTGGGCACTGGCCCGGTCCAGAATGATTGCCAGGTAATATTCTTTCTCAATCTCACTCGCCTCGGTGAAGTACACCGTCTGAACGCTGCGCCCTTGAGGCCCCGTCTGCTTCGTCACCAGGGTGTTGCCGAGCATCTTTGCCGCAAACTCCTTGGCCTCCTCCGGGTTGCTGGCGATCTTCACCCCTCCTTGAAAACCGTCAACAAAAGTTCCCTTTCCCCGCCCTCCGGCATGGATTTGAGCTTTGACTACAATCTTCTTGTCTTTTGGCAGGTGACTCACTGCCGCGTCACACTCCCTTAAATTCTGGGCAGCATATCCCTTGGGAACCGGGATGGAGTAGTCGGAGAAAAGGCGCTTGGCCTGATATTCATGAATATTCATAGCTCGAAAAAGCGAGAAGGGGGATAAAGCCTAAGTAAGGTCTCGCTCGAACCGCTTGCGCAAGGAAAAAGCAGCCACAAAGATCTTCCTCATTGCTCCCCGCCCTGAAGACTGGAAACCAGTTTTCGTTTCAGGTCGGTCCGCCGCTCCATCCCTCCAACCTCCCGGATCGCCATCCGGAATGCCCTCGGGTCGCCCACCAGCCAGACATTTTGTTTTCCCCGCGTAACCGCCGTGTAGAGCAGGTTGCGTCGCAACATTACGTAGTGCTGCATCACCAGGGGAGCGATGACTACCGGGTATTCACTCCCCTGGCTCTTGTGGATCGTCATCGCGAAGGCCAGAGAAAGGTCGCCCGCCGCCTCTTTGGTCAGCAACACGTCGCCATTGCCAAAATCCACCCGCATCGTCTCCTCCTTGGGATCCACCCCGGTCACCCGTCCCACGTCGCCGTTGAAGATGTTCCGGTCATAGTCATTCCGCAGTTGGATCACCTTGTCTCCTCGGGAGTAAGCGGTCCCGCGCACGACCAGCGCTGGACCCTCCCCGGGAAAACGCCGCTTCATTTGCTCGTTGAGCTGCTGGACCCCACAAGTCCCCTTGTGCATCGGTACCAGAATCTGAAAACTCAATGGATCGCTCAATCCCTTTTCAACCAGTTGATCAACGATTGCTAAAACCTCCCGAACGCAGGCATCCGGTTCCGGAGCCCGCACAAACCGCAAATCCCCTCCTTCCACGCCCTCCTCCACCACACTGGTCGCTGGCAGCATGTCGGTGCCAGCCAGGATTCCATGCGCCACCTCCGTAATTGAGCTGCCTCGACTCTGGCGAAAAATCCGCTGCAGGCGGGCTACCGGAAGGTGACCACTTTCCACCAAATCGCGGAGAACGTTTCCAGCCCCCACCGATGGTAACTGGTCCGCATCCCCCACCAGGAGCAGATGGGCCTCAGCCGGAACCGCCGCCAGAAGCGAAGCCGCCAACCGCAGGTCCAGCATGCTCGCTTCATCGACAATGATGAAATCTGCCTTCAGCGGGCGCTCCTCCCCCCGGGTAAAACGGCGGCTCTCCGGATCGAACTCCAACAAGCGGTGCAGGGTAAAGGCTGGCTGTCCGGCCGCCGAAGCCAAACGCTGGGCCGCCCTCCCGGTTGGGCTTCCCAGCAAGAGCCTCACCTTCTTTGCCTTCAGGATCTCTACCAGCGATTTTAAGATGGTCGTTTTCCCCGTCCCCGGTCCCCCCGTCAAAATCGATATTTTTGAACTGAGGGCCATCCGCAGCCCCTCCCGTTGCTCCGCCGCAAAATGAAATCCGGCCCGCTCTTCGGCCCAATCCAAAGCTCCATCGACACGAATCGAGGGCAGCCCCGAAGGTGTCTCGCAGACCAGCCGCAGTGCCCGCACCAATCGCCGTTCCGCACGATCCAGGACCTTTAACTGGATCAAACCATCCGGATGTTTCACCACCGCCGCAGCCTCCAGCAGACGGGCCAGTCCATTCTCCACGTCTCCCTCCCCAGCTTCCAGTAAGGCAACCGTCTCATCAATCAGGGTTCGCTCATCCATCGCCGTATGCCCTTCTCCCTCAGCCGTCGAAAGGATGTGCCGCAGCCCCGCCTCCGTCCGCGCCGCCCCGTTGCTCGCGATTCCCAGATTGAGGGCAATCCGATCTGCCGTTTTGAACCCGATCCCGTCCACCTCGTCGGCCAGCCGGTAGGGCTCCGTCTTCAACAGAGTCAGGATCTCCCCGCCATAGCGCTTCACCAACCGTACCGATTGCCTCGCTGTCACCCCGTAGGTGTGCAGAAAAACCATCACCTCCCGCACGTGCCGCTGCTCGTCCCAAGCCCGTTTAATCGACTTGGCTCGCTCCTTGCCAATGCCGGGTACTTCCCTCAAACGCGCCGAATGGTTCGAAATAATCTCGAGGGTTTCATCCCCGAAATAGGCCGCAATTTTATCTGCGTAGACCTTGCCAATCCCCTCGATCAACCCACTCCCCAGATACCTCCGGATCCCGTTCACCGTGGACGGCAGGCGCGTCTCATACCCTGCTACCTTGAATTGCCTCCCGTATTTCTGGTGATGAAACCAGGTCCCCTCCATCTTCAGGGTTTCTCCGCACTGAACCCCCGGCAGCGCTCCAGAGATCACCACTCTTGCCCCGCCCGTCTTCGGCTCCAGTTCTCCAATACAATAACCGGTGTCTTCGTCGGCGTAGAGGATCCGCTCCAGCGTCCCTTCCAACTCCTCCCCGCCACTCATGGGTTGCCCCTGATCCGCCTTGCCAGCTCGAAAAAATCTCCAAAAACATCATCAGCCGCCGCCTCCCGAAGCTCCTCGGCTCGGTGGCTTCCCGTCGCCACTGCGTAAACCGTCATCCCTCCCACCTTTCCTGCCTCAATATCAAAGGTTGAGTCACCGACCATCAGAGTCTCCTTCGGATCGGCGTCCAGCTCCCGAAGCATCCACTCGCTGAAAGCGCGCTCCGGTTTTCGCCATGGTGTATCAGTCGCCCCAACCACCCGCTCAAAGTAATCAGTCCAGTTCAGGTGCTCGATGATTCTGCGGGCTGCCGGTCCGTCTTTGTTGGTGAAGACTGCCATCCGATAACCTTCCGAAGCAAACTGAGCCAGTGCTTCCTCCACTCCAGGCAGCACTTCAATCTTTTCCAGCATGATTGCATTAAAATACTCCCTCCAGATCGGCAAGGCCTCCTCGACCCGGTCCTCACCGATCAAACGGCCCAGGGTCACCGGGATCGAGCCTCCCACCGCACGCAGCACCGTCTCAAAACTTGCCAGCGGTAAACCAAGGCGCTCCTGGACGTGGAGATAGGCCCGATAGATTACCTCAAAATGGTCAATCAGGGTACCATCCAGGTCAAAAAGAAGGTTTTGGAAGCGACGCATTGGGAGATTGACTAACCCTTTACGGATTCGATTGTTGTGACAAGTGAAAGGTTTCGAACCAGGGCTCACTGTCGAATGGATTCATACCGATTCGGCAGCCGTCGCCCGTTTGCGGAAGGGCGCGGAAGAGCAATCAGCCTCCCTCCTGCCGCCATCCCAACCTCCGAAGAATGCCCGGACCCTGATCCTCGAGATCGGCCCCGACTTGCCCACCAGTCCCCTCCTCCTCGCCCACCTTCACCGCCTTTGCCGTTGGGCCGAGGCAAACCAAATCACAACCGACTTTTCTCGACTCCCCGGGGAGGCTGTTCGTCTCCTCGAACTTTCGACCAGCACGCCGCTGCGCCCGATCGACCCCGCACCTCCCGAACGTTTCCTTGAGGTGCTCGGGCTGGCAAGCTTTGCCGTCGCCAGCAAAGTCACAGCCGTCGTCCAGTTCATCGGCGAAGTAGCCCGCGGCAGTGTATCCTTTTTTCTGGGACGGTCAGTTACCAGGTCCGTGGACCTTCTCGATAATTTTCTGCGCTGCGGGCTCAGTTCGCTTCCCATCGTCTCGCTCATTGCTTTTCTTGTCGGCCTCATCATCAGTTTTGTTGCTGCAGTCCAGCTCGCCCTCTTCGGGGCCACCATTTTCGTGGCCGATCTGATCTCCATCGTCATGTTTCGAGAACTCGGAGTCATGATGACCGGGATCCTCCTCGCCGGCCGGATTGGTGCTGCCTTTGCCGCCGAGATTGGGAGCATGCGGAGTAATGAGGAAATTGACGCGCTCTCTACCAGCGGCATCAACCCGATTCAGTTTCTCGTTGTTCCCCGTTTTCTGGCCCTTCTCCTCGCCACGCCCATCCTCTCCATCTATGCCTCGGTCATCGGCGTCCTCGGGGGCATGTTTATGGCCTCCGGCCTTATGGGTGTCGTGCCTGAACAATTCTTTGGCCGGGTCAGCGAAGCCATGTCTCTCGGCAACCTGTGGGCGGGGGTGATCAAAGGCTTCGTCTTTGGTGCCATCATTGCCATCACCGGCTGCCTCAAGGGGCTCCACGCCGAGCGAGGAGCCGAAGGCGTTGGACGGGCGACCACCTCAACCGTCGTCACCTCAATCACCTGGATCATCATCGCCGACTCTGCCTTTGCCATTTTTCTCTACTTCTGTGGCATATGAATCCCGACCCAGCCCAGAAACTGCTCGAAGTAGAAGGTCTTTCCATGGCCTTTGGTTCAACCGTCGTCATGGAGGAGATTACCTTTGATCTCGCTCGTGGTGAAATCGTTTTTCTCATTGGAGCCAGCGGCTGTGGCAAGAGCACCCTCATGCGGCACCTCATCGGTCTCCTCAAGCCCGCTGCAGGAAGGATCCTCCATTATGGGCAGGACTATGCGTCCCTTGGTCCAGCCTCCCGCGAGACCCTCGCCCGGAAATTTGGCATTCTCTTCCAGAGCGGCGCTCTCTTCAGCTCGCTCAGCCTCTTCGACAACGTGGCCCTCCCCCTCCGACTCCACACGGAATACAACCCAGCTTCCATCCGCGAGCTGGTTCGCTGGAAGCTGGCCCTCGTCGGTCTCGAACACGCCGCCGAACAGTACCCTCACGAGTTGAGCGGTGGCATGATCAAGCGAGCCGGGCTCGCCCGCGCCCTCGCCCTCGATCCCGAGACCCTCTTCTGCGACGAACCCTCAGCCGGGCTTGATCCCATCAGCTCCTACCGGCTGGACGAGCTCATCAAAGAGCTGTCCTGCCAGTTGAATACCGGCCTCGTCATCGTCTCTCACGAGCTGGCCAGCATCTTCTCCATTGCCGACAAGGCGGTTTTTCTCGACGTATCCACTCGGAAAATGCTCGAAGTTGGAGATCCACGCAAGATGGCAACCTCCTCAACCCACGCTACCATCCGTGAATTTCTCAATCGCGGCCGAACTTCCTCATCCTCCCCTGACTCATGAAATCGAACCGTAAAGCCCTCCTCGCCGGCTCATTTGTTTTGATCGGGATGATTCTCCTCGCTAGCGCCTTTCTCATCTTCGGAGGGAGGTCGGTCCTCACCCCCAAGGCCCGCTTTGTCACCTTTTTCAATCAATCGGTTGCCGGTCTTGAAATCGGCTCCACCGTCCGCTTCCGGGGCGTGCCCGTTGGCAAAGTTGTCAGCATTCAAATACGCCTGGCCGCAGAAAATCCGTCCGTCGGTATTCCTGTCCATTATGAGATCGACGTGCGGCGGCTGCGAAAGGATCTCGGAGTCGAGGAGGACATCCAGTCCCCCGAAATCTACCTCCGTTCGCTCAGTAATGGCCTCACCGCCACCCTCGAGGCCGAAAGTCTGGTCACCGGTATCCTCTTCATCGCCCTCGATTTCAGGCCCCAACATACCCCCGCCGACATTGAATCCCTCCACCTTGAACTCTTTGAAATTCCGCCCGCTCCATCGCAGTTTTCCAACATCCAGGAGGACCTGACCCGCATTATCTCCAACTTTCGCCAGGTCGATGTTGCGCGCCTGGCCGAGTCTTCTCAAAACCTCATCGATTCAATCCAGATCAAGGTCGATCAACTCGAGGTCGATAGGATCTCGGCCGAGACCATCGAACTCTTCGCCGTGCTCCGCAAGCAACTCGAAGACCTACAACTCTCGGCCCTGGCTGCCGATGGACGGGAAGCCCTCGGCGCTTTTCAAACCACCCTGGCCAGTCTCGACGCCTCCCTCTCTACCCTCCTTCCCAACCTCGAGGCTTCCCTTTCCGAATTCCGTAGCACTGGGGCAAGTTTCAACCAGGTCGCCCAGTCCCTTGAAATCCTTCTCGGAAAAGAATCTCCCTTCCTCGACGAGACCTTCAGTGCAATCCGTGAACTTGAGGCAACCCTCAAGGCCTTTCGTCAGTTAATTCGATACCTCGAAGATAATCCGAACTCCCTCATCCTCGGCCGCCATGATTAATTCCCCGACCGCTCAATTCAGATTCCCCTTTCTTGCGATCATCGGTCTCCTGCTCCTCCTCTCGGGATGCATTGGCTCCCGCCCCTCCCAGCCCATCGCTTTTCTCGTCCTCACCCCCGATCCGGAAAAACAAAACTTTTCTGACGCCGATGCCTCGCCTCCCCTGCCTGTATCCACTATCCTGATACGCCGTATTTCCATCCCGACCTATCTCGACCGATCCGAGGTTACCTACTTTGGTACCGACGGAACGATTAAGACTTTTCCGCGCTATCGGTGGTCGGAGCCGCTTGAGAAAGGCATCAGCCGATCCCTCAGGCAACACCTCCTCAAGTACCAATCTGTAGGCAGGGTCGATACTTCGGAGCAGCGTCGTGCCTCCTCCGGGCAAGATTACCGCATCTGGATCGACATCCTCGAACTCCGGCCCCGGGCCGATGCCTCACTCGAGCTTACCTTCTTCGTCGAGATCGAAGAGAGTGCCACGTCCCTCCATGAGCATTTTTCCCGGACCAAGTCGTATCCAAATTCCTGGGATCCATCTCGCCCGCAAAGCATTCTGATCGCCCTCGACCAGGCCCTTCAGGACCTCGCCTCGGCTCTTTTACCGGAACACTATTTTCCATGAACCAGGAAGCCTCCTTTCAGCCCCTCCTCCACCTCGTCCTCTTCCAGCCAGAGATCCCCCAGAACACGGGCAACATCGGGCGCCTCGCTGCCATCACCCGCTCCCGCCTTCACCTCATCCACCCCTTGGGCTTCAAGATCTCTGACCGCCACCTAAAGCGCAGCGGGATGGACTATTGGCACCAGATTGATCTCGTCCACCACGAGGATTGGGAAGCTTTTCAGAAAAGCCCGGAACGCCCCCACCGCCTCTGGCTCTTCACCACCAAGGCCACCCAACTTTTCTGGGACGCTACCTTCCTCTCCGGAGATGGTCTGGTCTTTGGCAACGAGGGGCACGGCGCCCCGCCCTGGTTGCATGAAACGATCGGCCAATCCAATCGCCTCAAAATTCCACATGCCAATCCTGCGCTGCGCTCCCTGAACCTGTCTGGCAGCGTTAGCATCGCGGCTTACGAAGCCCTTCGCCAGTTGCGAACCATCAGTTGAGACGGCGGATCGAGGATATCGCCAGAATGATTGACCTCCGGAGAATCTCTTATCGATTCTCCAACGGTACAAACTCCCGCTCCAGATGCCCTTGGTAAATCTGCCGGGGCCGATGGATCCGACTCTGGGGGTCACTGGCGATCTCCAGCCAATTTGCAATCCATCCGGGCATTCTGCCAATCGCAAACATCACTGTGAAGAACTCGGTTGGAATCCCAGCCGCTTTCAAAATCAAACCACTGTAGAAATCTACATTGGGGTACAAATTGCGGTCCTTGAAATAGCTGTCGTTCAACGCTGATTCTTCCAAGCGCCGAGCTATCCGCAGCAGTGGGTCCGGGCTATCCATTTTGGCGAAGATTTGCTCAGCCACTTCGCCGAGGATCTTGGCTCGCGGATCATAGTTTTTATAGACCCGGTGGCCAAAGCCCATCAACCGCTGCTTGCCCTCCTTGGCCTCCTTGATAAAGCGGGATCCATCGTCCCCGTCGCGGTGAATCGCTTCCAGCATCTCCACCACTGCAGCATTGGCCCCCCCGTGGAAAGGCCCCCAAAGTGCGCTTACCCCAGCCGAGACTGATGCAAAAAGATTTGCCCCACCCGAGGCCACCATCCGCACCGTCGAGGTGCTGCAATTTTGCTCGTGATCCGCATGGAGGAGAAGGAAGAGATCGATCGCATCAGCCAGGCCGTAGGCGTCATCATACCGATGGTAGGGATCCGAAAACATCATGTGCATGAAGTTCTCACAGTAGCGAAGATCCTTCCTTGGATAAATGAAGGGCTGCCCCTGCTTCATCCGGAAGGCCATTGCCGCCAAGGTACGTACTTTCGAAATCAGGAGAGCGACCGACTGGTCAAAATGCTCGAGGTCGATCTCTCGCCGATTGGTCGTCATATCCGGGTAGTAACAACCGAGCGAATTAAGCATCGCCGAGAGAATGGCCATCGGATGCGAATGGGTCGGAAACCCGTCGTAGTGGTTCCGCATCTGCTCGTGAACGAAAGAATTGCGGCTGATCCGGGCGCGAAAAGCCGCCAGCTGATCTACCGTTGGCAGCTCTCCATAGATCACCAAAAAGGCCGTCTCAAGAAATCCGGATTTTTTCGCCAGCACCTCAATCGGATACCCCCGATGCCGCAAAATCCCCTTCTCCCCATTGATGTAGGTGATCTTACTTTGGCAAGAGCCCGTGTTGCCATAACCTTCGTCGTAAGTGATGGCCCCGGTCGTCGCCCGGAGCTTTCTGAGGTCAAAGGCAACCTCGTTCTCCGTTCCCCGAATGATCGGAAATTCAAACTCCCTTTGGTCTAGGGTTACTTTGGCAACGTCGGTCATGAGAGAAGATCCTTGAGTATTAGAGTTGTTATTTCAAACGATGCACAAAGTTACGGTAGATTTGCAAACCTTTAGCCTGACTCTTCTCCGGGTGAAACTGGGTTGCCGTGCACTGACCAATCGAAATTGCCGAGACAAACCAATCTCCCCCGTATTCAGTCTCGCCCCAGATGCAGGCTGCATAATCCGTTTGCACCCGGTAGCTATGGACAAAGTAAAACTGCTCCCCGGTCATTGCCAAACCCTCCCCGAGCACCGTCGGCCGGCGGAATTCGACTGCGTTCCATCCCATGTGGGGGACCTTGATTCCCGAGGTTAGATCGAAGGGGAAACGGCGAACCTGTCCGGGAAAAATACCGAGTCCCGGAACGTCCCCTTCTTCGCTTCGTTCGAACAAAACCTGCAATCCAAGACAAATACCCAAAAAGGGTCGATCCGCTTCGATCCACTTGCGGATCAGCCGATCAAGCCCGGTCTCCTTCAACCGATCCATCGTCGCGCTGATGGCCCCCTGGCCGGGGAAGATCAAAGCATCCGCTCCTTCCGTCTCATGCCCGTTCGCCGCCAGGCGTGCCCGTCCACCGACCTTCTCAACGGCCCGCACAACGCTCCGCAGGTTTCCCATCCCATAATCAAGAATCACAATGTCGGGACCTCCAAAATTCATAAGGCCACGAGTCTGTCCATCGTCCAGCTCACCCGGCAACCGCAATTCACTTTCCATCTCACTTCTCTGCCTCCGGAATCATCCGCACCCATGGCTCCAGTCATTCGTCCAACATCTCAGGATTGCCTCAATTACCACAGGTCATTAGCTCTCCTTCATATGTTTTCCGTCGCGCAAGCCGCCGCTCTTCAGGGCATCGACGCCAAGTCCGTTCAGGTTGAGGTCAATTTTGGAGAAGAGGGCAGGCCCGATCTCGTACTTGTCGGTTTGCCCGATGCCGCCGTCAAAGAGTCTCGCGACCGCGTCTGCTCGGCACTCGAAAACTCCGGCTACCGCCGACCAGACCGCCACACCACTATCAATCTCGCCCCCGGAGACATTCGAAAGGAAGGTCCTTGCTTCGACTTGCCGATCGCCCTTTCGCTTCTCTCGGCAGCAGGCAAGGCCAACCTTCCCCGCTTAGAGCACTTTCTCATCGTCGGAGAGCTGGGCCTCTCCGGCAAGACGCGTCCCATTAAGGGTGCCCTCGCGATGACCTTGCTCGCCCGCGAGCTGGGAATGCAGGGCATCCTCCTGCCCTCCGATAATGTCGACGAAGCCTCCCTCGTTGCAGACTTTCCGGTTTTTGGAGTTCCCAGCCTCGCCGAGGCGGTTACCTTTCTCTCCGGCAGCGATAACCTCCAACCCGCTAGCCCGTCCATCAGCGCTTTTCGCCAATCGGACCAGCACGCATACCAGGTCGATTTTTCCGAAATCAAAGGTCAACAAAGTGTCCGCCGAGCCGTCGAGGTGGCCGTCGCCGGTGGCCATAACCTGCTCATCATCGGTCCTCCGGGTTCAGGTAAATCCATGATCGCCAAGCGCATTCCGACCATCATGCCCGAGCCCGATCCGGATGAGTTTCTTGAAATCCTTCGCATCCAATCCGCTGCCGGAGCCACCCTCGACCCCTCCAGCCACGCCTACCGGCGGCCCTTCCGGGCACCCCACCATACCATCAGTGATGTCGGTCTTCTCGGCGGGGGTTCAATTCCCGGACCCGGTGAAATCTCCCTCGCTCATCACGGAGTCCTTTTCCTCGACGAGTTGCCGGAGTTTCGGCGCTCCACCCTCGAAGTTCTTCGCCAACCGCTGGAGGACGGCAAAGTAACCATTTCCCGGAGTGCCGGAAAGATCACTCTGCCCTGCTCCTTCATGCTCGTTGCCGCAATGAACCCCACCCCCGATGGTCACGACGGATCAGACGGGCAGGTCTCCCGCAGCACTCCAGCCCAAATCCAGCGCTACCGTTCCCGGATCAGTGGCCCCCTCCTCGATCGGATCGATCTCCATGTTGAGGCTCCCGCTCTATCCGTTTCCGAGCTCCAAAGCGCTGCTCCTGGAGAATCTTCCCATTCCATTCGAGAGAGGATCAAGCAGTGCCGCTCCCGGCAGAGCGAACGCTTTGCGAGCAGCTCCACCACCTGCAATGCTCGCATGAATCACCGTGAGCTCAGCCAACATGTCGGCCTCAACGACCAGCTTGCCGAGCTTCTCCGCCATGCCATGACGGAGTTAAATCTCTCGGCCCGAGCCTACGACCGCATCCTCAAGGTTAGCCGCACGATTGCCGATCTTGCTCAATCGGAGGCGGTCGAATCAAACCATCTTCTGGAGGCAATCCACTATCGAAACCTTGATCGAACCGTTTTTTTGTAAAAGCCTCCTGAAGAGATGAACGGAGATTCTCTAAACGATATAAAATTCCTCCCAAACTTGCGGATTGGATTGGTGCTTTCCAAAAGTTCGAATAATTAAGGATATTAGTACCAGCGAGTTATCCGCAACCATGACTATGTATCTAGACGAGGTATCCTCACTTCAACCCGGTATGGAATTGGATCGCTTCGTCATTTCCAGCTTCATCGGGAAGGGGGGCCTTGGTGAAGTCTACGAGGCAGTTGAGGTGGAAACTTCAGAAACCTCCGCTCTCCGGGTGATGCCAAAGGCTTCCCTCGAAACCGATGACCCCGAATTCCGCGAAATCCTCCTCAACTCGCTTACTGAAATCAAAGATCCTCACCTCCTTCCGGTTCTCGATTTTGGAGAAGAGGAGGCCTTTTTCTGGATCCGTACCGACTTCGTCCCAGTCCACCCGGCCTTTCGTGCCCGCACCGTCCATGCCTACGCCCGCCGTTTCCAGGGCCGACTCCCGGAGTCTATGGTCTGCGGGGTTATCGCCCAGACCCTCAAAGGGCTCCATTGCCTCCACGAGGCCGGCATCAACCACGGGAACCTGAAGCCGGAGAATCTCCTCTTTGCCCCTGATGGCACCATCCAAGTCGCTGACGCCGGCCACGTCCTTACCGTCGGGCATTCCTGGGACGATTTCCATCTCCCCAAAGAGGAGCAGCTAATGAACGCCACTCCCTTTGACCCCCTTCCCGGCTTCTCCCGCTCTTTACCGTCGCTCCTCCGTACCTTCGAGTACTTCGCCCCCGAGCGCGAAGAGGGGCGAACCGTTGGGGATCCCCTCTGCGATATCTACGCCGTCGGTCTCATCGCCTACCACCTGATCACTGGCCGGACGCGTCCCTTGATGCGCAAACAGCCCACCGAAATCATCCCGGAAATCAATCCGAAGTGGGATAGTTGGATCAAGCAAGCCACCGCCTACGAGCGGGACCAGCGCTTCAAAACCGTCGCAGAAATGGCCAAGGCACTGCCCGATCCCACGGGAAAGGCCGACGACCTCATTGAGGAGGGATTCATATCTGAGCAAAAGGTTTTCTACGTCCCCCGCCCCTGCAGCCTCACCTACGCGGAAGCAGCAGCCGCGGACGCTCAATCTTCCGCCGAAAAAGGTTCACTCAAACTTGCCAAGCCCAAGTCATCCGCTCCCAACCCGGGAGTCGCTTCCGAGCCTTCCCGCTCCAAAATCGATCCCGGCGCTGTGGAGGCTGTCGCCGACACGATCGACATCCTGCTCGCCGGTTCCTCCCCTCCCCCCCATGCGGCTCCCAGTCTCGCTCCGGCAATTCAACCCCAGCCAACGGCCCCCCATGACATTGATGTAGGCGATCCCCGAATCGGCTTTTACCTCAAGGTCGGTTCACTCGCCGCCCTCCTCGTTGTCACTGGCTTCGTCCTCGCTACCTTTCTCCAAGGTGGCGGATCTTCCTCGGTAGATGCGTCCACTACTCAGGGAGCCACTGAGTCCACGCCGGTGGAGCCAGTCGTCGCCAGACCCCTTATCGAAGGTTCGGTGGTCTTGCTCACTCGCCGAGACAACGATCGGATCGTCCAAATTCGCACCAACGACATCCCTGCCAAGGATCTAACCCTCATCGTGACCGAGCAATTTTACCGCAGCCTGAGGATTGGACAAGACGTCACCGTTTATCAATCCGACCTGGATCCATCGGCGACCCGCCCTTTCTGATGGATAGCCCAGCTCAATCCAGAGCCTCGAGGGGAAAGCGAGTCGCCCACTGTTTCAGCTTTTTCAGGTAGTGCTTGCTATCGTAGGGGAGTTGCTCCCGATCGTAGTGCTCAATCGGCACCGCTCGCTGCCAATCTGCCTTTTCCGCTTTGCTCCCCTCCCGCAAATAATAGCGAACCCGATCACCCTGCCTTGGCACCGGATCGAGCTTCAAAGCTGCCTCAGCCGACGCCCGGCGCGATTTCGTGCCTCCCTCCACTCCGGCCCAGTAGGCTCCTGGTGATTGACTCAGAAACTCTGCCTTCGCCAAAGCTTCCACCGGGTATTCGTTTTCCCCGATCGCCTCGGCCATTCCCTCGATTAAAGCCGTTGTCGAGGTCCGCTCCAAGCCCAGCTTTTCCCCAATGTAGTGGCGGGTTAGCTCCCTTAAAAAAGGCTCTGTCCCCCGGGACCTCAGAGCCGATCCACGGATCACCACGCTCTCTCCCGAACGAAGTGCATAGTTCTTTGCCTTATAGCAAAACATTGCGTCATAGATCCCCCCCAGCTCCAGATCAATCCCCTCGGGTAAGCTTTTTCCGAGAGCCTCCAGCATCCCCTCCGGATCCTCCCCAAAACCATCCGGGCAGACGTAGAGTCCGTCTGTATCAGCTTCCAGGATACGAGCACCCAACCCGGGCAAGAGATCGATCAGCTTCTGGATCAGGTCCCTTCCCCTCCGGGTGACCTCTGCCGCCAGATCGCCATCCGCAAATCGAGCACCCGGAAAGCCGAGGTATCCGTAAAACGAATTGATCAAGATCTTGAAACTGGCTTGCCTCGCGTCGAGATCACGTCGCTCATTCGGATCGGTCGCCTGCCTCGCCCGACGCTTCAAATCGAGGCGCTTTTCTCGAAGCTCTGAAAGGGTTTTGATGAAAATTCCCAGATCGTCTCCCGCCGGATTTTTCCCAATCTGAATCAACAAACTTGGATAGAGCGAGGCCACATCGTAGTGGTATACGGGTTGATGAACCCCCACCTCAAAACTACCCGTATAGCCGCCTTCAAAGGATGCCACTGCCGGAGGTTGGGGCAGCGCCCAGCGAGAATGATAACACGCCTCATAGAAGACCGCATCCACCTTGCTCGCTGTCCCTCTCAGCAAGATTTCCTGGAGGCTCATGGGAAAGTTCGGACATTGAGCAACGTAGGTAGGCAGGAGTGCCGCAGCCACCCCCTCGGTTTCTCTCAGGTCATGTTTGAGATAGGCTTCAAAGGTTTTACGGTCGCTTCTCCACGCCTCCGCGATCCCATCCCCGGGAAGGTAGGTCCGACTCCCATCCTCGGCATCCGAGATCCCAAAAGCCACTGCCACTTCCTTCAATCCGTAGCCCTCCAATTCCCGTTTGGTGATGTCGAAAAGCTGCACCAGCAAGAAGGTATCTACCACCGTCCGTCCGGGGATTTCACAGCGTGGAAAATCCACCGTTCGCTCAGCAATCCGCATCCTGCTGGGACGGAAGAGGGCCTTTTTCCCAAATCTTCCCCAAAGGGGCTCTACCCGAAATCGCCGCGACCGCTGCCTGAGGTAATCGAGGTCAAACCGAAAGATATTGTGGCCTTCCACCGTGTCAGGATCGATTAAACGCAAGCGCTCGCCAAAGCGTTTCATCAAGTCCCGTTCGGCCGCATCCGTCTCCGCCTCGAGGTGTAGAATTTCCTCTCTCTCCCCCCAACGCAGACCAATCGCTAGAACCCGGTCCTCCTTTTCCCTCGGATCACTGAAGTTCCTCCCCTCGCCTGTTGCAGTTTCGATGTCCAACTGCAGTCGCCTTACCGTCTGGATGCTTCCCCGCCCAAATACCCGCCCGCGGGCCTGAATCAGATACTGGTGTTCCAAAGGCCGGGTGTATTCGACTTCCGGAGACGAACGGAGGGTCTTCAGCATCTCCTCAGCATCCTCCACCTTCTCAAAGTGGAAGAGGTTCCTCAGGCAACCTTTCCCACCGCACAACTCCCGGCTGGCCCCACTTCCGGCAACCGACGCTGCCACCTCGTCACTCATCCAGCAAAATGGCTGAAAATCAGTCGCCAGATCCTCCCTCGCACCATCCGGGCGGCGCAGGGCAAGATTCACCGCCCCGCCCGCATCTACGTGAATACCCACCAATTCAGCATCTCCAGGTTCCAGCTGTCCGACCGAGTTCATTCCCAGACCATGAGGAGGTTTTTCCGCTCCCGCAAGAGTCGGCCAGCAGGATTCGGCCACCCGCAGCAACTATGGGATTGTTTCTTTCCCCGTTGTTCTCAGAAGTTTTCCCGTGCAGTTTTTTAAATACCACGCCCTCGGCAACGATTACCTCGTCCTCAAACCACGCGAGGATTTTCTCCCCCTCCCGGAAACCATTCGTAAAATATGCCACCGCCATTTCGGCCTCGGTTCCGACGGCATTCTCTACGGCCCCCTCCCCGCCCAAAAAGCTCCTTTCGCCCTCCGCATCTTCAATCCCGACGGCTCCGAGGCTGAAAAAAGCGGGAACGGGCTCCGGATCTTTGCCCGCTACCTCTTTGATCAAAAGAAGGTCGGCCACCAACCTTTCGAGGTCGAGACCATCGGCGGGACCGTTCGCTGCGCCGTTCTGCCAGATGCGTCGACCATCCAGGTCGAGATGGGGATGGTCTCTTTCGACGCTCGGGACATTCCCTTGCCCACCCTCTCCGGCGAAGTCCTCAACCAAACCCTCACTCTGGATGAGGACCCGATCGTCTTCAATGCGGCAACCATTGGCAACCCCCACTGTGTTGTCCACCGGGACGTCGTTACCGCCGAAGAAACCCGCCGCCTCGGTCCCCGCCTCGAAACCCATCCAGTGTTTCCCAACCGGACCAACGTCCAGTTCCTCCAGGTCATTGATCGCCGCACCATCAAGATCGAAATCTGGGAACGCGGTGCCGGCTACACCCTCGCCTCCGGCAGCAGCAGCAGCGCCGCCGCAGCCGTCGCCCACCGCCTCGGTCTCTGCGACGCTCAGATCACCGTCGTCATGCCCGGCGGGGAAATTGGCATTGAAATCGGACCCCGGTTTCAAATCACCATGACCGGCCCCGCTACCCCGGTCGGCACCTACACTGCCGCTCCAGAACTCTTCTCTCAGGTCCTGCCTTCTCAGTGCTAAGCACCCACTCTCCACCAAGCCCTGTCATTAGCCTCCACGATTTGACCTCCGGCAACCCCGACTATCCTTTGACCAAATGCAGCAAGTTTTACTCTCTCAAAGAATTTCAGGAATGATCTGGGGAGCCCTGGTCGCCGACGCGGCAGCTCTCGGGACCCATTGGATCTACAACCTGGAGGACCTTAAAGCCAAATATCCGGACGGGATCAAAGGCTTTGAAGCGCCCCTCCCTGGCCACTACCACGCCGGAAAACAACCCGGAGATCAGACCCATTACGGAGACGCTGCCCTTGTCCTGCTCGAGACTGTGGCTCAATCCGGCTCCTTCGATCCAGTGGCCTTCGGAGAATCCTTCGTCACCCGGATGGATCCCCAAAACTACTCCGGCTACCTCGACTCCGCTACCCGAGGGACCCTCGAGACCTACCGCCAATGGGCCGAGACTCACCCCGGAGAAGCCTTCGACTTTCAACAAGGTGCCGATGACGACCAGCTCGCCTCCATCACTAGCATCGCTCCAGTGGTCGCTCTCACCCTCTCGGACCCTCAATGGGTGGACACCCTTACCGCTGCCACTCGGGTACGCCAGAACAATGCCCGAGCCGTTGCTTACGTCATCACCCATGCCCGGATCCTCCGGGAGCTGCTTCAGGGCATCGACCTCCACAGCGCCCTCCACAGGGTCGAGGAGGAGGCTGCTAAAGACCCGAATTTTGGACTCGAACTGAAAAGACGCTTTTCCGACGCCTTTGCCCGCAAGCACCTATCCCCAGAGGAAGCAACCGGCCAACTTGGTCAGTCTTGCCCCCTCATCAGCAGCTTTCCATCGGCCCTCGCGGTGGCTATTCAAAACCCAGAGGATTTCGCTGACACCATTTTGCGCGTCATTCGCTCGGGAGGCGACAACGCTGGACGGGCTGCCATCGTAGGCGCATGGCTCGGAGCTAGTCTTGGCCAGGACGCCATCCCGGCAGCCTGGATAGAGCGCCTGAGCGCCAAAGAAAGAATCTCCAAAGCCATCTCCACCCTCCAACAAAACCAAGAAGAATAGCTCCCCAAAACCCTTTAGCGTACCAGCTTTTCAGATTTTCAGAAAGCATTCCAGCATTTCAAAAAAAAGACGGCCTCCCCAACTGGAAAGGCCGCCTCGAAAAAAGCGAATAGCTTGAGCCCAACTCAGGTGGTTGGCACTTCGGCAATCGTCTTCAGGATCCGCGAGGCGATCTGGTAGGGATCACCTTGGGAGTTCGGCCTGCGATCCTCAAGGTAACCCTTATACCCGCTGTTGACAAAGCTGTGGGGCACACGGATCGAGGCGCCACGGTCAGCGATTCCCCAGCTGAACATATCGATCGACTGCGTTTCATGCAGACCTGTCAAACGAAGGTGATTGTCGGGACCATAAGCCGCGATGTGCTCATCGCGGTACTTCTCGAAGGCATCCATCAGCTTGAGGAAGTATTCCTTGCCACCGACTTCGCGCATGAATTTCGTCGAGAAGTTACAGTGCATCCCAGAACCATTCCAGTCCCCCTGGAAGGGCTTGCAATGATAGTGAACGTCCACGCCGTAAGGTTCGGTTAAGCGCTGGAGGATGTAGCGAGCCACCCAAATGTCGTCCGCACAAGCTTTCGATCCTTTGTCGAAAATCTGGAATTCCCACTGGCCCTTGGCCACTTCGGCATTGATACCCTCGTGATTGATTCCAGCCGCCAGACAGAGCTCCAGGTGCTCCTCCACGATTTCCCGTGCAATGTCTCCGACGTTTGCATAACCAACCCCGGTGTAATATTCACCTTGCGGATTCGGGTATCCGTTGTCGGGCCATCCCAGGGGACGACCGTCCTTGAAAAGAAAGTACTCCTGCTCAAATCCAAACCAGGCGTCTGGATCGTCGAGGATGGTGGCCCGCATATTTGACGGGTGGGGCTCACCGTCCGGGAGCATCACTTCACACATTACGATGAACGCGTTTTCCCGTGAGGCATCGGGGTAGAGACCGACGGGCTTCAAGATACAATCGGAGCTGTGTCCATCAGCCTGTTTGGTGGAACTCCCGTCAAAGCCCCACATGGGGAGGTCTTCGACTGAAGCTGGCGCTTCGCTCACGATTTTGGTCTTGCCGCGTAGATTGGGGACGGGTGTGTAACCGTCGAGCCAGATGTACTCGAGTTTGTATTTTGGCATCGTTGATTTTGTTTGGTTGTGTAGGATGTACCGCCGAGATGAGGTACTCTGACGGACAGAGTGTATGAAGCTAGCACCATGCCAATCTCAATTCCACTTTAAAGCCACAACAATGCAGGAAGTCAAAGATTCCAAACAGGCCACCGTAAAAATCGGTTACGACGGTCGGGTACACAAAACCTTCCGGGGTCCGTCAGCCAAAGAACGGTTCCACAACGAACTCCGGGTCCTCCAGTACCTTGAGGAACAAGGGTGCCCCTTCGTTCCCCAGGTCCTCCACAGTGAACCCGAATCCCTCTACCTCGTGACCACTAATTGCGGCAACATTGTTGATAAGATTAGCGAAGAAAGATTGACCAGGCTCTTCGATGAGCTGGAGACCTACGGGGTGCGCCATGAGGATCGGTTTGCTCGAAATGTCACCTACCAACCTCGCTTGGGTCGGTTCTGCCTCATCGACTTTGAGTTTGCCACTATCCTCGAGTCAGGGGAGGGCCTCCGCCTTGAAGATATTCAGCCCGTCAGCGGCCGCCACAAGGAAACCGAGGCTTCTGCCCGCGAAGGAAGCGCCGATCCCCGACTAGACAACATATCGATTAGCCATCGAGATGCCGCTCAACATGGCTCCAGTGATGCCTAAAAATCCTTGATCCGTCCCGGTCAGGACCAGATTCGAAAATCGATAGAGACCGTCCCGCACCTTTTCGGGCGAGCCGTAGATCGCCCCACCAATGTGGCCGGTGTACCGTTCCACCGTGAGCGGAGTAAACATGTCATCGGCTACCCTTGCCTCCATGAAGGTCCGCCGGGAAACCCCCGGGAAGGCGATCTTCAAGGCATTCTCAATCACCGCTTCATAGGCCGCCGCCTTCTCTTTCCGGTACCCGGTTTCATCCAACTCCTTCCAGCTTCGATAGCTCGCAAGTGAGGTCACCCGAAAGAGCCCTTCCTCCAGCCTCTCTCCATCCGGGTAGCGGTAATTGTTCGGCGAACAAACCACTCCGCTCGAAAAATCAACCAATGCCCCGGGGTCGCGGTACCTCATCGGGCTCTCGGTACTGAAGAAGACGATGGTCGCATCAATCCCCATTTCAGCCGGCTCTCCGTTGAGCACCGTAAGGGTTTCACAAAAAGCCAGCTTCCCGGCTAGAGAGTCATTTTCATTCCTCGCTTCCCCGAGGAGGCGTTCCGTTTCCAGCCTCCCTACCGAGGAAAGGATCCAATCCGCAGTCAGCCGCTCGCCAGTAGCCAGATGGACCTCCTTGACCGCGCCGTTGCTCGTCTCGAGCGCCACCACTTCTGCCCGCATCCGTCGCTCACCCCCCAGTTGCTTCAACTTTTTCGCCAGGAGCTGAAGCAAACCGCGGATGCCTCCCAAAGGTCTCGCAAATCCCTCAATGTAGAGCGCGTTGAACAGAATCAAAAGCTGGTCGAGGTCGATATCATCCGTCCGCGAACTCCCATAAAAGAAGAGTGGACAGAGCAGCATCTCGACCAGTTCAGGATTCGACAACCGGGCTCGCAGGAACTCCCGCCCGCTTTGATGAGGATCCTCGAGTTGAAAGGGATCCGTCGCTTCGATCAGCTCCACCAGCTTCGAAAATCGGTCAGCCTCCCCTGGAAAGATCTCCGCCACCGACTGCTTGAGTGTCCCGATCCCGTTGCTTAACTTGAGGGTTCCACCGGGAAAAACGATTTTCGAGCCCACCTGCTCGCTCAGGTTAAGCTCTTCGTGGCGAATTCGGAGCTGCCTCAGGATCTTCGTTAAAGGCCTCCCGCGGGTGCCTGCGGGAACAAAATTGGTCATCGCATGCAGCCCGACGTCGAAGTAGCGCCGTTCTTTGAAAAAGTAGCTATTCAGTCCCCCGGTCGCCTCGTGCTTCTCGAGAACCAAAACCTTTTTACCAGCCATCGCCACCCGGATGCCAGCCGCCAGGCCCGACATCCCGGCACCGATTACGATGCAGTCGAAATGCCCACCTTCCACCCTGCGGTGCGACCCGACCATCAATCAAAAACAGAGGTTGCCTCCGTCAGCCAGCAGGAGCCAAGTCCCCATGGGGATACGGGGATCGACTTTTTAGATCGCCACACCTTTGGCGGCAAACTTCGGAGTCAGGTATTCCCCACAGCTATCGAGGGAGGCCAGCTTCGGATAATCCTCCTCGGGAACCTCGATTCCATGCTGCTTGCGCAACTCCATCACGATATCGAGAAAGTCCATTGAGTCCAGTTCGAGCTGGTCGCGCAGTCGCACCTCGGGCTTTACGTCACTGAGGTCCTCGTCTGGCGCGATTTCCGCGATGATGTCGAGAACGATTTGTTTTACCTGGTCTTCGGTCATTCCTGAAAGCGTTTAACAATGAGAGCCGAGTTAATCCCGAGCATCCCGAAAGAATTATTTAAGATGGCATCCACCTGCCCTGCGTCAACCGCTTTGTTCAAAACGAGACCCGGGAGGTCACAGAGGGGATCCAGGTCACTGACGTTAATCGTCGGGTGAACCATCCCATCCTCGAAGGAGGGAAGATTCCCCGCTAGCTCAAGAGCTCCCGCCGCCCCCATCGTGTGCCCAATATAGCTCTTGGTGTTGTTGATCCGGGTCTTCTTGGATTGGCCAAAAACCGCCCGCACCGCCTCGCACTCCTGGGCGTCTCCCTGGGGGGTGGCCGTCGCGTGGGTGCTGACGATGTCGATGTCCTCGGCCACCATCCCGGCCCGATTCAGGCACTCCTGCATGCACTCGGCCTGCCTCTCCGGCAGGGGCAAAACGAAGTCCTTGGCATCAGAATTGATCGCGTAACCCGTAATCTCGCCGTAAATCCTCGCCCCGCGGTCAAGGGCCGTCTCGAGCCGCTCAAGGAGGAAGAGACCGCCACCTTCACTCACCACGATTCCGTTCCGAGCCCGATCGAAAGGACGGCTCGCCTCGTTGGGATTCTCGCGATGCGCGAGGGCCCCCTGGCTTCGAAAACCGGCAAAGATCCCAAAACTCCGGATACTTTCGCTTACCCCACCGGCGATCGCCAAATCCACTTCCCCTAGCTGAAGCATCTGGCAACCCTGGATCAACCCGGCGTTACCCGCCGCACAGGCCGCCCCAATGGTATAGTGCGGCCCAGTGATGCCCAGGTTTACCGTGATCTCCCCCGCTGGGTTATTGGCCACCGTTCTGGGATTGTGGTGGTGGGACCAGAACTTGGTTTCGTAGTCGAATCTCGAGATGTTGTAGACCTCGTTTTCCGTTTCAACATTCCCATGCTCGGTGATTCCGACATACACCCCGACTCGCCGCGGATTGAGGGCTTCCATCTTCAAGCCTCCATCTTCCAATGCCTGATTGGCGCAATAAATCGCGACGCTTCCAGCCCTCGTCCCCACCCGCAAATCCTTCTTCTTCTGGTAGAGCAAGGGATCAAAATCGCAGATTCCAGCCGGAGTTGGTCCCATGTAACGGAGGTCGATCATTCCGATCCTCGCCCGCCCAGCCAAGAGATTCTCCCGATATTCGGTGAGCGAATTCCCGTTTGGCGAAGTCAGACCCACTCCGGTGATTACAAGCCGAGACAATTGCATATATCGTGTTTGAATTCAGCTCTTCCCTCTTGGGCAAGAAAAAGGCATCGTTTCCCACGCGGGATTTTCCCGAAAAATACCTCAGCTTCCCGGCTTGGTCGGCGGAATGACCGCAATTGATGCTGGCACTTGACCTGCCTCAAAGGTCGGAAAACTCAACCTTACGAGCGAGAAAAGCGGCACCCCGAAATCCACCGCTCCATCACTTCGGTCAACCATCACCGCCACCCCGGCCGGTTTCGCCTCCGTCGCTTCCAGAATCGCCAGAGCCTCATCCACCCGCCCTCCCCGGGTTATCACATCCTCCACCACGAGGACCCGCTCACCTTTTCCGATTCTGAAATTCCGCCTCAGCTCCAGCCGATCTTCGACTTTTTCCGCAAAAATAAAACGGGCCTTAGCCTGCCGAGCTACTTCCTGCCCGATCACCAAACCTCCCATCGCAGGGGAGAGCACCGTCTCAAAGTTCCATTCACTGGTCTCTCGAACAATCAGAGAGGCCAGTTCGCTGATCCTCTCCAAGTACTGGCAAACCTGAGCGCACTGGAAGAAATGACCACTGTGCCGGCCCGACCTCAAAACAAAGTGCCCCTCCAACAGCGCCCCGGATTCCCGGAAGTGTCGAAGCGCCATCTCGCTTTCCTCAACTGATAAAGACATCTGAATGCCACTACCCCGGTCGCTCCAACCTGTCGAAAGAAAAAATACGTTTCCCCTCACCCCTCAATTTTCATTGATTGAAACCCTGTGATCCTCATCCGTCGCTACGTCACCATTGAGATTGCCATCGGAGCCCTCGCCTCAATCGGGTTTTTTCTACTCGTTTTCCTCACCGGCAATGCCCTGCGCGATGCCCTCTCACTCTTTACCTCCGGCCGCATCCCCCTCGGGGCCTTCCTCAATTTACTTCTCCTTCTCATACCCTTCGTTCTCGCATACGCTCTCCCCCTCGGAACCGTCACCGGGATCCTCATCACCCTTGGCAGACTCTCCGGCAACCATGAAATCACCGCCATGCGGGCCTCCGGGATGAGTCTCTTCCAGATCACCGTCCCTATCCTTGCCTTCGCCACCCTCGCCAGTATCGGCAGTGCCGCCTTTAACCTCTACTTTGCTCCCGAGAACCGTTCACTCTACAAATCCACCATTCGTAACGTCGTCCGGGAAAACCCCGTCGCCTTCATCAGACCGGGAGAAATGGTTCGCGAGTTTCCCGGCTTCATCATCTACACCCATTCCGTCGAAGAGCAGACCGTTAGAGGATTCTGGATCTGGGAAATCGGACCCAATGGATTCCCGCAGTATTTCATACAAGCCGACCGCGGCACCATCCATTATGATGAAGCCTCCCAAATGCTCGTCATCGATCTGGAGAGGGGCATCGGAGAACGGCGGTTCGCTCCCCAACCCCACCAGCTCGCCCATCCCGATGTCATTCGCCTCACCACCGGTAGCTACGCCCTGAGCCTCTCTCTGGACAAGATCCTCGGTTCCTCAGGCAAGCAGCAGAGGCTCCAGCACCTGGGCCTCCCAGCCCTCCTCGATCTGCTCAAACGCCTCGACTCCGAGGCTTCCGACCTCCCCCCCGCCCAACGCCAGATCGAACGCTCCCGCGTTCTCTACCAAATCCACAGCAACATCGCTATGTCCCTCTCCACCCTGACCCTCTCCCTCGTGGCCATTCCCCTCGGCATTCGGGTCGGCCGGAAGGAATCCTACACCAATATCGCCATCGCCCTCATCCTCTCCCTTCTCTACTTTTTTACCACTGCTATCTCTGGTTGGTTCGAGAAATCTCCCTCCTTCTATCCCCACCTCCTCGTCCACCTTCCCAACCTTTGCTTTGGCCTCGCCGGGATCTATCTCTTCCGCCGTATCGACCAAAGATAACGACCCACTCCAGCCCCTGCAATCTGGTGCAAATCTTGCAGCGACTTCGACCAATTCCCAAACCATTCTTTCCCAACCTCCATGCCATCTGCCCTCCATCCCACCCCAAATGAATCCAGCCTGATCGACTCGCTCTACGTTATCAGTAGCCTCGTCGGAAAAACAGAAGACTCCCAGGTCGCCCTCTCCTTGATCCTCGACACCGTCGTCTCCCTCCTCGACGGGTCAAGTGCCTCCATCGCCCTGATCGATGCCGAGACCAAACGCCTCGTCATCGAGGCTTCCAGTGGTCTCCCGGCAACCGATAAACCAGTCAGCCTCCATCTCGGCGAGGGGATAACCGGCTGGGTTGCCCTTCACGGCAAACCGCTCGTGGTGGACCGCGTCGAGGAGGAACCGCGCTACGTTCAGGTCCGTCCCGACGTGCGCTCAGAGATCGCCGTCCCCCTCGAGGACTCGGGGACCATCATTGGCGTCCTCAACGTCGATAGCGACCGCCCAGAGGCTTTTTCCAAGAGTGACCTGAAGGTCCTCACCCTTCTCACCCGCGAAGCGAGCCGGGTGATCGTCCAAATCTGGTCCGTCAACAAGCTCCGCAATAGAGCCCGCCAACTCGAAACCCTCGTCAAAATAGGTCAGAAAGTGGTCTCGCGCAAAGAGATCGGTAACGTGCTTGATGGCATTGCCGAGGAGGCCCGCAACCTTCTCGAATGCGACCTCACCGCCCTCTTCACGGTGGGCGACGACGAAAATGTCCTCAACCTCCATTCCCTCTTCGACGCCTCTGGTAAGCTCGATTACAGCGAGGAACTCCACATCGACCACAGCTCCATCGGGGCCGGGATCCGCCGTCGCAAACAGGTCGAGGTTTTCGACCTTCGCCGCACCGAGGAACATCACTTTGTTAAGCTCTCCCAGCAAATGGGTCTCACCTCGATGCTCGCTACTCCCATCGTCTATGAAAAGGAGGTCATTGGCATTCTCAATGCCTACACCTGCCGCCCCCACCGCTTTAACAACGACGAAAAACAGGTTTTCACTGCCCTCGCCAGTCTCGGCGCCGTCGCCATCGAGAATAGCCGCCTTTACTCTCGTATTTTTGAGTCCGAGGAAACCCTCCGTCGCAACGATAAGCTGACCACCCTCGGGCAACTCTCCTCCGAACTCGCCCACGAGATTCGCAGCCCGCTCACCGTCATCAAACTCCTCTTTAACTCGCTAAAACTGGACCTCCCTCCCAACGATATGCGCAACGAGGATCTCCGGGTTATCCGCGAAAAGCTGGACCAGCTCGAGGAAATCGCCACCCGGTTTCTCACCTACGGACGTTCTACCTCGGGTCAATTCAGCAACCAGGATCTCGACTCCATCATCACCGAAACCCTCCAGCTCGTCCGAATCAAGCTCTTCCAGAACCGCATCCACCTCGACTATCATCCATCCCCGAACCCCGCCGTCATCTGCGGCAACCGGGGCCAGATCCAACAAGTTCTCCTCAACCTCATCCTCAACGCCGTCGAGGCCATCCAGGGATCTGGAACCCTCAGCATCGAAACCCGCCTCGATTCAAAGGAGAAACGGGTCCACATCACGATTAGAGACACCGGCATAGGAATCCCCCCAGAGCTTCAACCCCGCATTTTCGACTCCTTCCTCACCAGCCGCGAGAGCGGAAACGGGCTCGGGCTGGCCATCGTCAAAAGCATTCTTCGGGGTCACCGGGGCGAGATCCGCCTCGTTCAGTCCGACGCCTCCGGCTCGGTATTCACTTTTTGGTTACCCCTCGCCAAACGCTAAGCCGACCACAGGCCACCAGAGAACTCCCGCCCGTTACCCCCACGCCTCACCGGTCGGGTAGCGCACCAGGGGCTCTCCCGCCGGTGCCAGCAAGGGCATGCCCTCGGCCAGCGCCATTCCTCGCAAAAAACTCCCGGCGTCCATCATTTTCCCACCCGGCCGCTGCAGCCGCTCAATGAGGAGGAGACCATCACCAGCCTGGACCATCAGACCATTCTCCGATCTACCCGTCACCGCTCCCACCTTCCCAAAGCTCCCTTGCGGCCCAACCGCCACTGCATCCGTTCTCCATCGCTCAACCTCGCCAGCGGACCCTCGTTCGACTTCAAACCAGCTCCCCGGCCACCCCTGGAATGCCCGCACCCTTCGCTCCAGCTCAGCCGCGCCAAGTCGAAAATCGAGCGCCCCATCCTCCTTCGTCAGCCGCCGCACGTAACTCGCCCGCCCCTCGTCCTGCGCTACAAAGCTCAGCCTCCCGGCAAGAAATGATGCCCAGGTACGCTCCAGGCAACGCACCGCTGCCTCTGCCAACTCCTCTCGAAGCCCCGGACCGGTGGTTCGCGGTCCTATACCCACCCTCTCCACCGCTGCCACCGGTCCAGCATCCATCCTCCTCACCACCTGCATCAGGCTCACGCCCGTCTCCAGATCACCAGCCACGATTGCAGTCTCCACCGGCGAGGCTCCCCGGTACTTTGGCAAGATCGAACCGTGAAAATTGAGGAGATTTCCCCGAAAACACTTCAGCAGTCCGGCTTTTAACAAATGCCCGTAGGCAAAGACAAATCCGCGGGTCGCCCCCATCTCTTCAATAACCGGAATCAGCTCCTCGTTCGGCTCCCTCGGCTGCAGGACCGCTACGCCCATCGCCTCGGCAGCCACTTTGATCGGATTCCCCTGCCATTGCTTGCCCCGGCCAACCCTCGCATCGGGTGCCGTAACCACCAAAAGCCGGCCCGGCTCAGTGTTTTTCGCCAACCATTCGAGAACCGGCAGCCCGATCCGGTCCGATGAAAAATAAACCAAACTCACCCCGCGACGATAAGCCGGTCGCCTCCCCGTCCGTCAATCTTCCAACCCATCAATTGGCTCCTCGAACGTCTCAATCAAAAGGTCGAGCACCTTCTCCGCCGAGGTCGGAATCGGAGTGCCTGGACCAAAGATTGCCACCACCCCTTTTTCATAGAGGAAAGCATAATCCTGGGCCGGGATTACCCCTCCACAAGCCACCAGAATGTCGGGCCGCCCCAGTCGGCCCAACTCCTCGATCAACTGCGGGGCCAGTGTCTTATGCCCAGCCGCCAGCGAACTCATCGCCACCAGATGGACGTCGTTTTCTACCGCTTGCTTGGCCGTCTCCGCCGGGGTCTGGAAGAGCGGCCCGATGTCGACGTCGAAGCCGAGGTCCGCAAAGCCCGTGCCGACCACCTTGGCGCCTCGGTCGTGGCCATCCTGGCCCATCTTCGCAATCATCACCCGGGGGCGTCGTCCCTCCAAGTCCTCGAACCGGGCAATCTTCTTCTCGATCGCTCTCATTGTTTCCCCGTCTCCGTAAGCTTTTCCATAAACGCCCGAAACCGTTCGAATGCGTGCCTTATATCGGCCAAAAACCTTCTCCATCGCCTCAGAGATTTCTCCCAGGCTGGCTCGCTTTCCCGCCGCCTCCACTGCCAGCTCGAGCAGGTTTCCCTTCCCCGTTGCCGCCGCCTCGGTGATCGCGCCGAGCGCCTCCCGTGTCGCCAGGTCATCCCGCTCCGCCTTCAGTTTCTCCAGCCGCCGGATCTGCCCCTCGCGGACCGCCGTGTTATCAATATTAAGAATCTCGAGGGGGTCCTCTTTCTCCAGCCGGTAGCGGTTAAGCCCCACGATCGTCTCCGCCCCGGAATCAATCTTCGCCTGCCGCCGGGCTGCCGCCTCCTCAATCCGCAGTTTGGGAATCCCCTCCTCAATGGCCTTCGTCATTCCTCCCAGCTCCTCCACTTCTTCAATGTGCGCCCAGGCCCGTTGGGCCAGTTCATGCGTCAGGCTCTCCACGTAGTAAGAGCCGCCCCAGGGATCGATCACCGAGCAAATCCCCGTTTCCTCCTGAAGGAAGAGCTGCGTATTCCGGGCAATTCGCGCCGAAAACTCGGTCGGCAGCGCTATCGCCTCATCCAGCGCATTGGTGTGCAACGATTGGGTGTGTCCACAAGCCGCCGCCAGGGCTTCCACACAGGTTCGCGCAACATTGTTAAATGGATCCTGCTCCGTTAACGACCAACCACTGGTCTGCGAATGGGTGCGCAGGGCCAGACTCTTCGCATTCTGAGGCCCAAATCCATTCACGATTTTGGCCCAGAGCATTCGAGCGGCCCGCATCTTCGCAATCTCCATGAAAAAGTCTTTTCCGATTGCCCAGAAAAATGACAGCCGGGGAGCGAAGGCATCCACCGCCAAACCAGCCTCCACCCCAGTTCGCAAATACTCCAGACCATCCGCCAGCGTATAGCCCATTTCGAGGTCCGCCGTCGCCCCGGCCTCCTGCATGTGGTAACCGGAAATTGAAATGCTGTTAAACTTCGGCATCTTCTCCGAGGTGTAGGAGAAAATGTCCCCAATGATCTTCATCGATGGGGTGGGCGGATAAATGTAGGTGTTTCGGACCATGAACTCCTTCAAAATATCATTCTGAATCGTCCCCGAGAGCTGGTCCAACTTTACCCCCTGCTCTAACCCCGCCAGAATGAAAAAGGCCATGATCGGGACCACCGCCCCGTTCATGGTCATCGATACCGAAACCTTGTCCAACGGGATGCGGTCAAAGAGCAGCTCCATATCGAGGATCGAATCAATCGCCACCCCGGCCTTTCCCACATCCCCTTCCACTCGCGGATGATCGCTATCGTACCCCCGGTGGGTCGCCAAATCGAAGGCTACCGAGAGCCCGGTCTGGCCAGCCGCCAAATTCTTCCGGTAAAAGGCATTCGATTCCTCCGCTGTCGAAAACCCCGCGTACTGACGCACCGTCCACGGTCTGAATACATACATCGGGGCGTAGGGTCCCCGGAGAAAGGGAGCAATCCCGGCCGTAAAATCGAGGTGCTCCATCCCCCTCAAATCCTCTGCGCCGTAGAGCGGCTGGATCGGAATCTGCTCGAGCGACTCGGATACCCAGTGGTCCACCGTCTTTCCCGTTTCTCTCGCCACACGATCCTCCCAGTCCTGCCGGGTTTCCTCCGTAACCACCGGACGGTAGGCTATTTTGCTAAAATCTGGTCTCTTCATCTTCAAATATCGTATTAGAAATTCAAATACAAATTTACACCCCCACCCCGGCCAACCGCAGGAGGCGGAGGTTCGTCTCATAGTGATCACTCTTCACAAAGATATAGTCGTCGAGTCCCGCTTCCCGATAGGCCGCCTCCCGGTCTCCGGGATGTCCCGCCAGAACCAGCCAGATGCCGCCATCGGACTCCTTGATTGCTCCGGCAAATGACTCAAAAAGCTCCTCGTACTGACCGTCACTTCCGCAGAGGACGGCAATCCGCGCCCCCGTCTTCTTCAGCCAGAGAGCCGCCCCCGCTGCTTCGACGACCTCCTCGGGTTGCAGGACTTCAAATCCTCCCGCCTCAAAGAAAGCACGGCTGAAATCTGCCCTCAATTTGTGGTCCTTCAACTTGCCCATCGTCACGAGCGCCAAGCGGGGGAGTGTTCCCCGCTCTTCTCTGTAAGCCTCAGCAGCATCCCGCAGGGCTTCGTAGTCCCTCCCGAGCCTCTTGCACTGGAGGGCCGGCACCGCGATGAGACCTTCCTCGAGGCCCAGGTCGCCACAAACCTCGCCCAGGTCTGCTCCACCGAGAAAGGCCTCCTTCGCCTCCTCCAGGGTCTTCACCGGATCAGTTTGGGAAGAGGGCACCCTCTGGACCGCGAGCGTCTCTCCGCCGGACTCATCCCGCGCCAGAACCGGTTCACTCAGGTTGGGATAAACATTGGTTCCCACCAGGGAACTCCGTCGCTGCCCCAATCGCTGCCGAGCCTCTTGATCGGTCTGCGCCACCATGGCTTGAATTTTTCCCGACCGCAGAACAGCCTCCAGGCCCCCATCGTCCGAGAGTCGCTTAAACTGCTCATAGGATGCCCTTCCCAACGAATCTGTCAGCTTTTCAAGGTACCAGGAGCCCCCCGCCGGATCGATCACCTTCGTCAGCTCACATTCCTCACCCAGAATAAGTTGCAGATTGCGCGATAAACGACGGCTAAAGGCATCCGGAGTTCTCGATACTTCGTCGAAGTGTCCCGTGACGATCGTGTCAGCACCACCCAAAACCCCGGCCAAAGTTTCCGTCGTCAGCCGCAACAGGTTTACATACGGATCCCGACGGGTCTTGTTGTAGAGCGTTGTCCTCACCGAGAGGTGGACCGCAGCTTCACTCGCCCCCATCTCCCAGGCCTCCAGGATTTGCCCCCAAACCAGCCGCACAGCCCTCAGCTTGGCGATTTCCATTAAAAAATTGCTCCCCAGACCCAAAACCAGCTCAATTTTTCCGGCCGCCTCCCGAACCGATAAACCCGAGGAAATCAGCTGGCTTAAATAAGCTTCGGCGGTCCCCAAGACCATCGCCATTTCGGTCACCAAATCGGCTCCCGCGTCTCGATAGACCAGACCGTCCGCCCGGCAGAGCCGTAAACGGGTAGCCTCTCCGCCAAACAACTTAACCAGTTCTCCGAGGTGACTACCCCATTGCTCAGTGGATGGGATCTGCCCTTCCAAAAGTCCATCTCCCAAAGGATCATAGCCGATCGAACCTCTCAGTTGGGACATTGCGATGCCCCTTTTTTCCAGGAAAGCCCGGTAGAGGGCTCCCACTGCCGGTGCCGCTCGTCCCATCCGCAGGTAGATAGGCGCCGCCACGGGATCGACTCCAGCCAAACACTGCTCCATTGCCTCGAGGGTCCGCAGGGAAACACCGCAAACCCAAGACTCCATCGGACCGATCGCTTCGGTCTTCTTGCCCAAACGGGTAGCCACATCAGCCACCAGCGTGATTGCGGTCTGCCCCCTCATCAGGCCTTCCAGAAGCTGGCCATTCACCTCCCCGGCATTTTTGCCAAAGACCTCCTGCGCCACCTCCCAGCTTTGGTCCCGGTAGCCTAATAATCGGCTTCCCCGCGCCCCGTTACCTCCCGGCAGGCTCTCAAGGTGGGCCAGTCCCGCCAAATCTTCCCGCCGATAGATCGGCTCCAGGGTGATTCCCTCGGGCGTGGTCGTCCGCATCTTTTTTTCAAACGGGACGCCCTTCAGAAGCCGCTCCACTTCAGCCTTCCATTGCTCGTAGGTAGGCACCTCAAAATCTCCGAATAACCGGGGAAATTCCCTTGCCTTTCGCCTTTGGTCTTCTGCTTTCATGACATCCAATTCTTAACTTAACAATTCCTGATCCTTCTTAGTTTCCGAATAGCCGGTGAGACGGTCAATAAATAAATTTAATGTTTATATCTCTTGACTTTAGTAGAACTAATCTAAAAAACCAGCCCTAAACCACAGAAGCAATCCTTATGATCACAAAAGTTGACCACCTCGGAATCGCTGTCCACAGCATCACCGAGACCATTCCCTACTACGAAAAGGCCCTCGGCTTGCGCTGCGAAAAAACCGAAGAAGTTCCTTCCCAAAAGGTTAAGACCGCCTTCTTCGCTGCCGGAGAGGTCCACATCGAACTCCTCGAACCCACCCACCCCGAAAGCCCGATTGCCAAATTTCTCGAAAAAAACGGGGAGGGGATTCACCATATCGCTTTCGCTACCGACGACCTATCCGGCCAACTCCGGCAGGCAGCTGACGCGGGGGTCCGCCTCATTCACGAGGTCCCCTTCGAAGGTGCCGCCAATAAAATGGTCGCCTTCCTTCACCCAAAATCCACCCATGGCGTCCTTACCGAGTTTTGCGCTCCCAAAGCAGCAAACTGACCACCCTGCCACCTTCCCTTAACTAACCGACAATCACTTTACCCATGGCTATTGATCCCTCCTTGCTCGCCGACCTCCGTTCCCGCCGCAAAACTGCAGCCCTCGCCGGAGGTGAGGAAAAACTCGCCGGCCGCAAGGCCAAAGGGCTTCTTTCCGCCCGCCAACGCCTCGAGGTCTTTTTCGAACGCGGCACGTTTCAGGAGTTTGGCCTCCATGCCAAACACGATTGCAAAGATTTTGGTCTCGAGAATCAAGACCTCCCCTATGACGGCGTGGTCACCGGGATCGGCTACGTCAACGGACGCCCGGTCGCCGCCTTTTCGCAAGATTTCACCATCAGCGGAGGTTCCCTGGGGCGGGTTCATGCGAAAAAAATCTGCGACCTCATGGAGTTCGCCCACGAAAACGGCATCCCCGTCGTCGGCGTAAACGATTCCGGCGGCGCCCGCATCCAGGAGGGCGTCCACTCCCTCAGCGGCTACGGAAAGGTCTTTTTCAAAAACGTCCTCCTCTCCGGGGTGGTTCCTCAGATCGCCGTGATTGCCGGACCCTGCGCTGGCGGAGCAGCCTACTCGCCCGCCCTCATGGATTTCCTGATCATGACCCGCGAAAACTCCAATATGTTTATCTGCGGGCCCGATGTCATTAAAAGTGCCACCGGAGAAACCGCCTCTCTCGAACAATTTGCCGGAGCCGCCGCCCACGCCTCCGTCTCGGGAAACATTCACCTCGTCGCCGATGACGACGCTCACGCTATGGAACTCGCCTCCGAGCTCCTCTCCTACCTCCCCTCCAACAACCTCCAGGACCCGCCCCACCAACCCACCGAGAATCTCTCCGTCGCAAAAGATCCTCAGATGAACGAGCTGGTCCCCTCCGATCCGAAAATGCCGCTCAACGTCCACGATGTGATCGAGCGCTTGGTCGATCACGATTCCTTTTTCGAGATCATGGCCGACTTTGCCCGCAACATCGTCGTCGGCTTTGCCCGAATCGACGGCATCATCGTCGGCATCATCGCCAACCAACCAGCCGTTAAAGCCGGCACCCTCGACATCGATTCCTCCGACAAGGGTGCCCGCTTCATCCGCACCTGCAACATTTACAACATTCCCCTCGTCAACCTCGTCGACGTTCCCGGCTTCATGCCCGGTCTCGCCCAGGAACGCGGTGGCATCATCCGCCACGGGGCCAAGATGCTCTTCGCCTACGCGGCGGCCACCGTACCCAAGATCACCCTCATCATGCGAAAAGCTTATGGCGGAGCCTACCTCGCCATGTGTTCTGCTGATTTGGGGGCTGATCTCGTCTTTGCCTGGCCCACCGCCGAGATTGCCGTGATGGGCGCCGAAGGTGCCACCCGAATCCTCTTCCGCCGGGAGCTAAAAGAGGCAGAGGATCCCAAAGCCCTTGAAAAAGAACTTCGTGACAAGTACCGCGACCGTTTCGCCTCCCCTTATCAGGCCGCCAGCTACGCCATGATCACCGATGTCATCGAACCCTCAGAGACTCGCGGCACAATTTCTCTGGCCCTCCGCAACACCATGAATAAACGTGACACGCGTCCTCCCAAAAAACACGGTAACATCCCTCTTTAAGAGATTCCACTGGCCCTTTTCGATCTCCTGCTAACATGAACTGCCTCGCCACTACAACCCTCGAGCTTTCTCAGACCTTTTCAGCGGTGCTGATCGGGTTCTCCTTCGTTTTCTTCGTACTCCTTGTCCTCACGGGTCTGACCTACCTTCTCAAATTCCTCCCCAATCCTTCGCTCGTCAGCAAAGTTGCCGAGAGGTCAGCTCCCGATCTTCCGGCAGCCTCCCATCCCGAGCCCGGTCAAGCCACGGACACTCCAGATGAGCAGACCCTCGATCCGCGCATCCTCGCTGCCATTAGCGCTGCCATCCAGTACTCGGTCGGCCGCCGGGCCTTCCGAATGGTCGCCATCCGCAGTGCCACCGCTGGCTGGGCCCACGAAGGCCGAAGGCAGATCTTCGCCTCCCGCAACCCCCGCTAAAAACGGTGCCTTCCCTTTTTCTCATCATTTAAACAACGCCAAACCACATTCCATGAATAAACTCCGCGTCACCGTCGACGGAAAGGCCTACGAGGTCGAAGTCGAGTTTCTCGATCAGCCAGAGCTTGCCTCGGGCACCGCTCAAGCTTCTCCTCCCGCCCCTCGGCGAGCACGCGCAGCCGCTGTCAGTACCCCCCCGGCCAGCCAGGCTCCTGCCCGCACTGCTCAGGGCTCCAGCAGCCCCGGCGACGTTCTCAGCCCCCTCGCCGCCGTCGTCGTTTCGATTAGCGTGGCCAAGGGAGAAGCCGTCAAGGCAGGTCAGAAAATTGCGGTCCTCGAAGCCATGAAAATGAATACCGAGGTCGCCGCACCTTCCGAGGGCACCGTCACCCAAATCTACGTCGCCGCCGGGGATTCCGTGGAAGAGGGCCAACCCATCATCAGCATTGAATAATCGTCTCGAGGCCCACTTCCAGACCGCTCCTTCCCTAGATTCTGCCTCGCCATCCAAACCATGGAAACCCTTATCCAAATTCTTGAAAAATCCGGCTTTGCTAATCTGAGCCTCGGCATGCTCGTGATGTGGCTGATTGTCGCCGGGCTCACCTACTTGGCTATTTTCAAAAACTTCGAGCCCCTTCTCCTCCTCCCCATCAGTTTCGGCTGCCTCTTGGTCAATATCCCCGGTCCCTTCCTCGACCAAGCCGGCCACCTTATCGATTCCTCCCTCCTCGGCTTTTTCTACTGGGGCATCGAAAGCCAGCTTTTTCCACCCCTCATCTTTCTGGGAGTTGGAGCCCTCACCGACTTTGGCCCCCTCATCGCCAACCCCCGAACCCTTCTCCTCGGGGCCGCCGCTCAATTCGGCATTTTCGCCACCTTCTTCGGCGCCAACCTTGTTGGCTTCTCTCCCGGCGAGTCCGCTGCCATCGGAATCATCGGCGGAGCGGACGGACCTACATCCATCTATGTCGCCTCGCAGCTAGCCCCCGAACTACTCGGCGCGGTCGCCGTCGCGGCCTACAGCTACATGGCCCTCGTGCCCATGATCCAGCCTCCCATCATGCGACTCCTGACTACCGCCGAGGAGAGGAAAATTCGCATGAAAACCCTTCGGAAAGTCTCCCGTCGTGAACGCATCTTCTTCGCCTTCGGCGTCACCATTCTGTGCCTCTTGCTGATGCCAGATTCTGCCCCCCTCATCGGGATGCTCATGCTCGGCAACCTCCTCCGCGAGTCCGGAGTCACCGACCGCCTCGTCAAGGCCGCTCAAAACGAGATCATCAACATCGTCACCATTTTCCTCGGCCTCGCCGTTGGCAGCAAGATGTCAGCCGATGCCTTCCTCGCCAAGCAAACGCTCTTGATCCTTTTCCTCGGCATCGTTGCCTTTGTCGTCGCCACCGCCTCCGGGGTGATCATGGCAAAAATCATGAACCGACTATCCTCCAACCCCATCAATCCACTCATCGGTTCGGCCGGCGTCAGCGCGGTTCCCATGGCCGCCCGGGTTTCGCAGGTTGAAGGACAAAAGGCCGATCCCAACAACTTCCTTCTCATGCATGCCATGGGACCAAACGTGGCCGGGGTCATTGGCTCCGCTCTCGCTGCCGGTTTTTTCCTCACCCTCTACAGCGGTGGCTGAGCCGCGCCCGTTTTCACCCTCCCAAGAACCCAAGCACCAGAAGAGATCCACTCCATGACCTTTCCAGTCATCACCGCCGAGGAGGCCGCCCTCCTCATTAACCACGAGGAAACCATCGGTTTTAGCGGCTTCACCCCAGCCGGGTCCGCCAAGGCTATTCCCACCGCCATTGCCGCACGAGCCACCGAAGAGCACGCCTCCGGAAGACCATTCCAGATTGGGGTGGTCACCGGAGCCTCCACCGGCGATAGCCTCGACGGGGCCCTCGCCCGGGCCGAGGCCATCCTTTGGCGTACCCCCTACCAAAGCGATAAGTACCTCCGCCAATCCATCAACTCCGGAAAGGCCAAGTTCTTCGACCTGCACCTCTCCGTTCTTCCCCAACAAATCCGCTACGGGTTTCTCGGTAAAATCAAGTGGGCCATCGTTGAGGCCTGCTCCGTCTCCGAGGACGGCGAAATCGTGCTCTCCACCTCCGTCGGGGCGAGTCCTACCCTTCTCAACTCAGCCGAGAATATCCTCATTGAGATCAATCAGTTTCACCCGGCCGAGCTCTCGGGATTGCACGACATCTACGAACCCCTCGACCCCCCTCACCGCCGCGCCATCCCCGTTAACCGCGCCTCCGACCGGATCGGGACGCCTACCGTAAAGGTCGATCCATCAAAGATCAGGGGTCTCGTCCACACCAACCTCCCCGACGAGGTCAGCGGCTTCAAAGCCCCCGACGAGATCACCCTTCGCATCGGCGAAAATGTGGCCAACTTCCTCGCTTCCGAGATCCACACCGGGACCATCCCTGCTTCCTTCCTCCCCATTCAATCGGGCGTCGGCAACATCGCCAATGCCGTCCTCGGGGCCATGGGACAAAACCCGGAAATCCCCCCCTTCGAGATGTACTCCGAGGTCATTCAGGACTCCGTTATCTCCCTCATGGAGTCCGAGGCCATTTCCTTCGCCAGTGCCACCTCGCTCACCCTCAGCCCCACCCAGCTCCAAAAGGTTTACCAAAACCTCCCCTTCTTCAAGGAGCGGATGGTCCTTCGTCCACAGGAGATTTCCAATCACCCCGAGGTCATCCGACGCCTCGGTATCATTTCCATCAATACCGCGATCGAGACCGACATCTTTGGCAACGTCAACAGTACCCACGTCATGGGCAACAACCTGATGAACGGTATCGGAGGATCGGGAGACTTTACCCGCAACGCCTACGTCTCCATCTTCACCAGTCCGTCCATCGCCAAGAATGGCATGATCTCAACCATCGTTCCCCTCGTTAGCCACCTCGACCACAGTGAGCACTCTGTCCAAGTGCTCATCACCGAGCAGGGGATAGCCGACCTCCGCTGCAAGGATCCCCTGGAGCGCGCCAATGCCATCGTCGAAAACTGTGTCCACCCGGACTACCGCGACCTCCTCCGCAGCTACTTCTTCAGCATTCAGGACGGCCACACCCCCCAGTCCCTTCGCAACGCCTTCAAAATGCACGAACGTTTCCTCACCGGCGGTGACATGCGTGCCGTCCAATGGAGCTGACCCGGAAGGGGCCTCCTCCTTTCTTCCGGGCCATTGGGCAGCCTAAAACCGGCCCCCAGCAAGGTGCGCGGTTGACCCATCCGCCGTCTCTCTGATAGTCATTGAATAGCCCTTCTGCTGCTCGTGACTGCCTCCTCTACACCGACCAACCGACGCCCGCCAGACTTTCCTCTCGGCGCAGTTCAGAGTCTCGGTGCCCTTCTTTTTACCCCGGATTTGGAGATTCAGTGGACCAATTCCCGGCTCATGAAAATGCTTGGTCCGCGCTCCCAAAACCTCCTCGGCCTTACCCTGCTCGATCTCCCCCTCTTCACCCCCGCCAAAGCACCCATCGATGCGGACCTCAGGCGCCTCGTTGCTTCCGGAAACTCTTCCGCCTTCGAGGTCCAGTACCGCCGGGAAGACGGCAAACCCCTCTGGTTAAAAATCTTTGTCGAATCCGCCCCATCAACCATCGAAGGCCGCAGCCTCTTCCTCGCCCTTATTGATGACATCACCCCTCAGAAACTGACCGAGACCCGGCTGGTTGAGGCCAAGAAGGAAGCGGAAAACCTCAACACCAAACTCGCAGAAACCGCTGCCGCAGCCAAAAAAGCTGCCCGCGATGCCAAAAACGCCAATCGCGCCAAAAGCCAGTTTCTCGCCAACATGAGCCACGAGATTCGCACCCCCCTTAACGGAATCCTCGGCTATGCCCAGATCCTCCTCCGCACCTCTGGCATCGACAGCGGTGCGCGTGAGGGTCTCGAGATCATCCAGAAAAGTGGCGAGCACCTCCTCACCCTCATCAATGACATCCTCGACCTCTCCAAGATCGAGGCCGGCAAGCGCCAGCTCGAACTCCACCTCATCTCCCTCCGGACCTTCCTCTCCGAGATCATCGAAATGATTCGCCTCAGGGCCGATGCCAAGGGTCTTCGCCTCCTTCTCGAAGTCGATCACGATCTCCCCGACAACATCACGACCGACGAAAAATCCCTCCGCCAGGTCCTCGTCAACCTCCTCGGCAACGCCATCAAATTCACTGCTCAGGGTGAGGTTCGTCTACGCGTCCACCGCCGCCAGCGCACCCTTGAATCAGATCGCATGGCCCGGGTTTGCTTTGAGGTCATCGATACGGGCGTCGGCATCCCGGAGGATCAGCTCGATTCGATCTTCGAGAGTTTTCGCCAAATCGATTCACCCGGATTTCCCCGCGAAGGTACCGGTCTCGGTCTCAATATTTCCAGGAGCCTCATTCATCTGCTCGGAAGCGAGCTAAGGGTGGAGAGTGGTATCGGCGAGGGATCCATGTTCTGGTTCGAGGTTGATGTCCCCGTCAGCCCGGACGGAAGTGCCTTCATCCCGCGAGAACGCCAGCACCCGGCCGGTTACCTCGGCCCGACACGCGAAATCCTCGTCGTCGATGACGACCCCGAAAGCCTCAACCTCTTGAGCGATTTCCTCGGCCCGATCGGGTTCGGCATCTTCAAGGCGGAAAGTTTCGAGATGGCCAACACCTTGCTCAAAAAACGAAAATTTGACCTCCTCCTCAGCGATATTCGGATGCCCAATTTTTCCGGCCTCGACCTCGTTGAGACCATCCGGAAGCAGCCCCGCCATAAGACTCTCTTCGCCATTGCGATTACCGCTATGCCCTTGCGGCCCAGTAACTCAGATCCCCGCTGGAAACTCTTTGATGTAATCCTCCCCAAACCCGTCGATACCGCCAAACTTCTCCGAACCATCCAAACTGCCCTCAGCCTCGAATGGAAGTTTGGTGAGCCCGAGACCGAGAGCAACAGTACCCAGATGGTCGTGCCCGAAAAAGAGAAAATTACCGAACTTCTCAACGCTGCCGCCATGGGGGATTTAATCGCCCTCCGGGAGCTTACCAAAAACCTCAAAGACCAGGATCCCAGCCTCGGCATTTTTACTGAGAAAGTGGATCGCCTTGCCAAAACTTTTCAAACCGATAGGATCTGTGCATTCATCGAGTCCTTCCTCTCCGATCCCGTCACAATCCCAAAAATCAAATCATGAGCGAAAACGCCACCATCCTCATCGTTGACGACAACCCCACCAATCTCTCCGTCCTCTTTGAGTACCTATCCGGTCTGGGCTTCCGCGTCCTCAGCGCTGAAAGCGGCGAAAGCGCCCTCCGCCGGGTCCAATACGCCACCCCGGACCTCATCCTCCTCGATATCATGATGCCCGGTCTGGACGGTTATGAAACCTGCGAACAGCTCAAGAAAATCGACTCACTTGCCCACGTCCCCATCATCTTCATGACCGCCCTGCACGATGCCCAAAGCAAAGTAAAGGCCTTCAATAGCGGCGGGGTCGATTACGTCACCAAACCCTTCCAACAGGAAGAAGTCCTCGCTCGCATTCGCACCCACATTCGCCTCCGGGAACTGCAGCGCAGCCTCGAGGCACGCATCATCGAGCGCGATGGAATGATCGAGGACCTCAATGCCTATGCCACCATCGTCGCGGATCACCTGCGCGGTCCCCTCAATACCATCGTCGGCATCTCCGATGCCCTCATTTCTTCCGAGGAGATCGTCGCCCCGGAGGACCACCTCGAGATGATTCGCCACGTGCACCACTCCGGGGTCGACCTCTCCAACATCGTCGAGGAGCTCCTCGTTCTCTCGAGCATCCGCTCGGAGGAAATCGAGCTCGAGCCCATCCTCATGATCGAGATCATCGAGCGAGCCCGCCGGCGTCTGACTAAATTCGAAGAGAAAATCGGCCTCGAAATCGAAATCCCTGAACCCCTTTTTGATGCCCTCGGTGTTCCCAACTGGATCGAGGAGGTCTGGGTCTCCCTCCTCCTTAACGGGATCAAGCAAGGCGGCCGCCCACCCCGCCTCATGATCACCGCCGAGGAGCTTGCCAACGGATACGTGCGCTACTCCGTCTGGGATAACGGCGAGGGATTTGAGAACCCTAGCCCCCAAAGTTTCTTCAACGAATCCGCCGGAAGCGAGGGCGGCCTGGGGCTCTGCATCGCACGGAAAATTGTCGAAAAACTCGGTGGCGATATCGGGATGGAAAGTAAGAAGGGCGAGGGCAGCCGCTTCTACTTCACCCTGCGGATTCACCACGTTCCCGAACTTCAGCCCGCCAGACAAGAGGCTTAGTGAACCCCGCCGGAGCAGACCTCGGTCACCCGCTCGCCACGCGAAAGAAACCTGTCTACCCCCTCGGCGACGGAATCCGCAGCTACCTTTTTCGCCACGGCCGGGAAACCGAGCTTCCCATCTCCTACCAGCGCCTGCTCGACTTTACCATCTCTGTGCCCCTCACCGACCGCCAGGGCAATGATACCCTCTGGCTATCCGTCGGCTACCCTCCGGAGGAAATGAAGCAGATTTCCGACGCCCTTACCCGCACCTACGCCATCCTGAAAACCAACGGCGATTACGGTGCCACCGAGCACCTCTTCATGGACCGGATCGACTTCTGCACCTTCGGGAATTCCAAGCCCTTCCGAATCCGAATCGTCAACGCCCACAACGAGAATCAGGATTACTACTACATCAAACAGGCTGACGCCTCCCGGGTCTACGGTCTCGAGCTGGAGCATCTCCTCTCCCCCAACCGGATGCACTACCTGACCTACGGCCAAACCCTCGTCGAAGAACACGTCATCGGAGTGCCGGGAGACATCTTCATCAAAGAATGGCTGAAAAACCCGCAAATCAATCGGGTCCGCCTCGCCAAAGAACTC
Organism: Puniceicoccaceae bacterium; assembly: GCA_036822055.1. GTDB lineage: Bacteria > Verrucomicrobiota > Verrucomicrobiia > Opitutales > Puniceicoccaceae > DAISIK01. The sequence goes on along the minus strand of DAISIK010000009.1, from coordinate 13,513 downwards.
GTCAAGTTCAACGAGCGCGCCTTCATTCGGCTCCTCGGAGATATGCGCTCCTATAATTTTGTCCTCAGCATCACCCCCGATTTTGAGGACTTTCAAATCCGCATTCGCCCGCTCGACTTTGACCAACAATCCTACAGCGGACGCAAACAATTCTACCTGCCTCAATACTTTAAGGACAACAACCCGCTCGTCTTCTTCTGCATGAATGTCCTTACCCCGACCAGTGCCTTCCAATACCAGCGCGAGGAGCACGCCATGTTGATCCGGCGCATCCAGCTCGTCCACAAACGCATCCGGAGCCTCCTCTCCGAGATGGCTCACGATCGCCTTTCCACCCCCGAGAAGGTCGCCGCCCTCCGCGAATCCCTGGCCGAACATTACGAGAACGATGATTTTCTCTACTGCATCAACATGGGAGAAATCCTCCGCGAGAGCCTCATGACCCTCATCGCCCGTAATAATCGCCCCTCCGCTGCTGCACTTTCTCTCTATTAACTGAAGACCCCGGGCCGGTCCTTGAAAATCAACTACGATTCCCGGTCCCTCGAGATCTCCGTCCGCGATTTGGCTGCCCTCGCCAGCGGAACTCCCTCACCCGTCGGACCCCGCCTCCGCCGCCGGGCCGAGATCGGCTCGATCTGGCACCGCCACATTCAACAGGAACCCTCCGAACTATCCGAAAACGAAGTCGGCATATTCGGCCCTCTCTCCTTTGGACAATGGACCTTTAATCTCCGGGGGAGAATTGACCAGATTCTCAAAAAGCAGCCGGATTGCATCCGTATCCGAGAAATAAAGACAATCACGGCCTCGGATCCCGAGCTTCTGGTTCGTCCCGACCTGCTCCGTTCTTCCTATCCCAGCGCCTTCCTTCAAACCGGGATTTACCGCCTACTCCTCTCCCGGGCTCATCATCTAGGCGTCGATTCCATCACTGCCGAGGTCCTCTTCATCGATCTCGTTTCCGGCAAAAAACTGTCTTGCGAGCACCTTGCAAACGACCTGCAACAAACCGCTTTCGACCTCCACTCCGTAGCGGACTTTCTCGAGGCCCGGCAGGAGGCCAACCGGACCCTCCGCCAGTTTGCCCCCACCCGCCCCTGGCGCCCCCAGCAGGCCGATGCCCTCCAGGCATTTTACCACGCTCCTTCGCCCTCCCAGGCTTTTCTTTTTCAAGCCCCCACTGGTTTTGGTAAAACTGCCGTCTTCGTTCACTGGGCTCTCGACCTTCTCCGCCAGCAGGCTGTCGAAAGGGTCGTCTTCATCACCGCCAAACGAACCGGACGGGAGCAGATCAAAGCCGAGCTTTCCGGCCTCTTCGGGGAGCAAGCTTCCCGCACCATTGCCCTCGAGATGCGCTCCCGCGAAGAACATCGCCCAGAATGTCGATTCCTCGGCTGCCGCGCTCAATCGTGCGATCCGCAGGCACCCAATCCTCGCCCCCGAGCCCTCTTCGAAACCCTCGCAAGTCCCGCTTCAAGCTCCCCTGCTCATCAGCATCCGTCCCCTCCCGATCAGCTCTCGCCCTGCCCGTACCAAACCAACCGGGGGCTCCTACCCTTCTTTTACGTCTGGATCGCCGATTTGAACTACGTTTTTGCCGACTCCAGTAATCACGTCTTCCTCGAGTCCTTTGGCTACCAACCCTCCCGCACCCTCCTGGTTATCGACGAGGCGCACCTCCTCCCCGAGCGGGTTGCCGCCGCTTGGTCGGTCGGTCTCACTGCAAGCGATTGCCGCCAATTGTCGGATGCCCTCGCCTTTCATGCCGCTTCGCCAGGCCTCTCCCGCCAGCTCGACGAGATCAGCGAACATCTCGACCGATTGCCGCCTGCCGCAGATCTCCCGCTCACCGAAGTCTATTGGATTGAGGACTCCCTCCAAAACTTCATCGACGAGTACCTCCAGTCTCATCTCTCTCATCCCCTCGAGGAGCATTCCGCCGAGATCTTGAGCCGACTCTTCATCGTCCGCGATCGCCTTACCGATGAGGAGACTCCAGCCCTCCGCCACCTCCCCTCCCGAGGCACCCTCCGGATCGAATGCACCGATCCCTCCACCCTTATTCAAAAGACCCTCGATTCCTACCACCTCGTTTGTCTCGCATCAGCCACCCTTCAACCCTACCAGATATTCACCCGGTCAATCGGACTTGCCCCCGAAGTCATCACCATCATTGATCCCCCGCCCATTTGGTCCACCAACCAGCTTGATCTAGCCATCGATTGTCGCGTCGACACCCGCAGCCAAAGACGGGATCAACACCTCGCCACCACAGCCCTTACCGCCATCCGCTTCGCCACCTCCCCAGGGCTCGGTCCCCTCGTCGTTTTCTGCCCCTCCTTTGCCTACCTCGAGCTGCTCGCCGTTTACCTCGAGGGAATCGAACCCAGTCTCCGCCTCCGGCTTTCGAATCGGCAAAATGGCGACGACCTCGCCGCGACACTCCACCATCTGTCCGGCGTCGATCTCCTCCTTCTCGTTCTCGGCTCCCGCTTGAGCGAGAGTATTGACCACCTCGGAGGGAACGCCGATCGCGTCATGGTCATCAGTCCGGGGATCCCGGAGGTCTCCGCCGTGCGGGCAAGAGCCCGCCGCGATCTCGATCTCACTGGCGAGGATGGGTTTCAGCAGCAATTCCTCCTTCCGGGAATGAAAAAGATCATTCAAGCCGTCGGGCGCCTCGTCCGCGCCCCCGACCACCGCGCCCGGGTCCTCCTCCATTGCCGGCGCTTTGCCGATCCCGCCTATCAAGCCACCTTCCCGGACTGGTGGCCGCAGCCCACCGTCCTTCGATCAGATGCCGCAGCCGGTTCCTGGATCGACACCCCCTTTGCCCGCTTGGGCGATCCTCAATCCTTCGAGGAAAGCCCGAACCGATGAAAAGGCGACCGAATCGAGGTCGACCTCCCTCGGATTCACCCATCTGAGATCGGCGATCTCTTCAAGATCGGCCCGATGGCCCTCGGCCACCGAGACCGTGGAAATGAAGAACGCGTCCGCCGTCGCATAAACCAGGCCGCCGTATTGGTACCGATTGGGAAAAGAACCCACATACGCCAGCGCCTCCAATTCAATGCCCACCTCCTCGAGCACCTCTCTGCGTGCCGCCTCCTCCAGGCTCTCACCCGGGTCAACGAAACCTCCCGGTAGATCATAGTAACCCGCCCGAGGGTCCTTTTGCCTCACCGTAAAAAGCCCCCGACCCCCGCCGTCGAGAACCAGTACCGCCACCGCTGAAGCAACATTTACAAAAAACTCAAAACTACAGGCCCGACAGCGTAATCCGTTGCTTTGGAACTTGAAAATTCCCTCAAACCCGCATGAAGGGCAGTACCGCAGGGCTTCCACCTCAATCCAATCGTCCATAGGGCACCCATTTCCTGCCTTTCCCTCACCCTCCGCAAGCTTTGATCCATCCGCTTCTTCGCTTGCCCAATCGGCACCGAGACCTCAGCTTTTAGCAACGATGCCAGACTTCATCATTCGAGAGCCAAATTCGGATAACGCTCGGGGACCCTTCTCCATCAACGAGCTTCGCTCCCTGTTGGAAGCATCCCAAGTATCCCGAAAAACCCTCTACTACATCGAATCTTCGGAAACTTGGGAACCCTTCGAAAACAACGAAGTGATCCGCAACGCTCTCTTTCCAACCAAGACCAAGCTCACCCTTCGCAGCGCGACGCAACCCCCCACCGGCAAGCAATCAGAAAAGCCAGCCAAAGCTAAAAAAGCCAAGAAGGCAGCACCTACGATTGAAGAATTGCTCGCCATGGGCGAGATCGGGGAAGAGGGTGAAAGGGCCGGTGAACCGACCAAGTCAGGTCCCGTAAATCTTGGCGGCGCCATCCTCCATCCCCTTGAAAAACCGGAAGAGATTGCCGCCGAAGAGGTTTTCACCGACAAGAAGGCGGCCGATCTGGAAAAAATTCTCGCAGCCTCGGAGGGAAACACCGAGGACACCCAGTACCTCGCCCGCCGCCGTCGGTCGCGCGAGCTCGCCTTCTCAGCTGCCAATCCAGCCCTCGTTATCAGCCTCCTCCTCACTGCCTTCGCCTTCTCCTACCCATCCATTGATCTCCTTAAAAGGGCCGTTTCCGACGCAGCGCCCCAGCTCCTCCTTCAACAGCCCGCGACCTTTCTGGCCCTGATTGACCTCATTCTGGCCATTGCCATCGGTCTTGCTGCCACCGAGGTTTTTCCAATTCTCCGCGCTCGGGCCATGATCAGCCTCGGCTTCTTTGGACTCATCTTTTTCAGTTTCGGGCATTGGGTCTTTTTCTCGGCCGCAGTGGCCTCCGGTCTTGGTCTTTACATCCTCACCCTCAGTTCCCGCTTCTACCTTACCCTCCTGGCCTCCATTCTCTCGATCTACGGAGCTGCCGTCTTCGCCTATGGTGGGTTCCTGGAGCTTCTCCAGTTTGGTTGATCGCCGTTCCCTTTGATGGCTAAAGGTCCCTTTCAAAAATTTCGTAACTTCCTCCGCCGCCTGCCCAAAATTCTGGGGGAGGAAATCTGGCGCACTCCCCACCAGGCTACCGGCGAAAGGTCGACCGCACTCGGTCCTTTTTATCAGTTTCTCCGCATCTCAACCATCATTTTCCGCGGGGTCTCCGGGAATAAACTCTTCAGCCTCGCTGCTGCTTTGAGCTACTACAGCCTCATCAGCCTCGGACCCGTCCTCGCTATCGCCATCATGATTTCCGGGTTTGTTCTCCAGCGGAGCGACCCCTCCTTCGTCTCAGAGACCATCACCAAAGCCATCCAGTTCGTCGCCCCCACCACTGCCGAATGGGATCGTATCCAACAAATGGATACCAGTTCGGGATCTGCCGAGCTGCAGCCAGAAGCTCCTCTACTCGCCGGAGAACCGGAGTCCCCGCTCACCCCGGAAGCAGAAATTCAGGGCGATCCCGCGCTCGACGCCGAGCCTCCGGGAACCGTTCTTGAACTCGATCCTGAGTTGATCGATCTGATCAACAAAATCGTCGAAAGCGCCCGCTCAGGTGCTGTCGGACTGATCGGGTCCCTCACCCTCATCGTTATCGTCATTCAGATGATTACCTCCATTGAGAAGAGCTTTAACGATATCTGGGGAGTCCGCCGGGGCCGGAGCTGGGCCCAGCGGATCGTCTCCTACTGGACCATCCTCAGTCTGGGAGCTGTCCTTACCTTTGCCGCCCTCACCCTGCTCTCAGCTTCCACCCTCGTCGGGTTCCTCGATAGCCTTCCCCTACCCTTCGGACTCGACGGCAAAAAAATGACCGTTTGGATCGGGCCTCTTCTCTCCCTCTTTTTCCTCACTGTCCTCCTCGCCTTTTTCAATCGATTCTTCCCCAATACCTTCGTGCGCTGGAAACCGGCTTTGATCGGTGGTGGCGTCGCCGCCATCCTCCTCATCACCAACCACTACCTCTCTTTCCTCTACATCCATCGGGTCATCAATCAGCAGAGCCTCTACGGTTCAGTCGGCATCATCCCGGTCCTCATGCTCGGTCTCTACATGTTTTGGCTCTTTGTCCTGCTCGGTGGTCAGGTTACCTATGCTGTGCAAAATGCCAGCAGTCTGACCAACGAAAGTGCCTGGGCCAATATCAGCACCCGGACTCGTGAGCACCTCGCCCTCGCCGCTACCCTCATGATCTGTCGCCACTTCAAGGAGTGCCGCCGCCCCCCCTCCGCTGGCGAGATCGCCTCCACCCTCCGGGTCCCTGTCCAAATCCTTAATTCCTGCCTCACTCAGCTCAACGACGTCGGCTGGATTTCAGTCATCGAGTCAAAATCCGAGGGCGAGGAGGGCGAGCTGCTCTATCAGCCAGGCCGTCCCCTCGCCGCCATGAATCTCGATAAGTTTCATGAGCATTTTGATATTTATGGCAACAACGACGGCGTTCGCTTGATCGATGGGATCGATCCAGTGGTTGACAATTACCGCAGTCTCCTTCGTCACCCCGAGCATGCTCATGCCTCCTTTGACCACCTCCTCAGTCCAAGGCCCAGCCTGACCAGCGGAGACTAGGAACTTAGCCCTCGCCTTCCAGACTTCTCCCGGACTCTTCCGCTGCCTCTGCTGCTTTTCGCGCCCGCGTCAGGCGCTCCATCCAGCGACCCCCGAGGATCGAGAGGCCAAAGAGGAGGTACAGGGGGATCATCACCAGGACAAAAGATACCGGATCCCCCCCCGGACTGATCAGGGCCGCCACTACCATCAGGATAACGACGATCGTCCTCCAGTTTTTGGTCAGGATCGCCGTCGAAATGAACTCCAGATAGATCAGCAGACAAACGAGGAGTGGAACTTCAAAAACAATACCCGCCAGAATCGATCCCCACACCACCGTCGTGTAGTAGTCAGCTGGTGACCACAGCTCCTGGAAGCCGAGCATTTCGTTAAAATAAACCGAGGCCGACAAAGCTGCCGGGAGCAAAATCCCAAACGCAAAACCCGCTCCTGCCAAAAAGGACACAAAGGCCAAAGTCAGGACGGGCCCCACCACCCTTCGCTCCTTGGCCGTCAGGCCAGGCAAAATAAAATCGATCCCAAAGTAGAGGATCAAAGGCAAACTCAGAAAGAGACTTCCGAAGAAGATCACCTGTATCAAGACACTAAATACGTCAAAAGGGCCCCGGGTCCTCAGAGTCTCCATCGCTCGTTCCTCCGAGCCCATCGCCACCTCCAGGGGCCACCGCAACCAGCTGGTCAGGTCAGCTACAAAAACCACCACCACCATCGCCACCAGCAAAAAGACCGTCAGCGATTTGACCACCACCCACCGCAGGTCCTCGAGGTGCTCCAGCACCGTCATCTCCCCATCTTCGTCGCCTTTTTTTAACCGCGATTCTTCCTCACCCGTTGTCACAACAAAAAACTAACGATTCCACTGGAATAATCTGCAATCCTTAATCTAAGGTAACCGCTTTAATCACAGGCTTCTCAAAGATTCATCCTTTTGCCTGAAACCAAACCCAATACACCAACAAACATATGCCAGCGAGAAAGCAAGCAGCCTCACCTTCAAAAAGTGCGAAGAAGGTGACCTCCAAAAAATCCCCGTCCAAGACCTCCGCGTCTCCACAATTTGTCTACAGCTTCGGTGCCAAGACCGATGGAGACGCCTCGATGAGAGAACTACTCGGCGGAAAGGGAGCCAACCTCGCCGAGATGGCCCGCATCGGTCTCCCCGTCCCCCCCGGCTTCACCATCACCACAGAAGTCTGCACCTGGTACTACGACCACCAACAACAATATCCCACCGCCCTCACCGCCCAACTGAAGAGCGCTGTCGCTGCCATTGAGGAGGAGACCGGCAAACAATTCGGCAGCGCCACCAACCCGCTCTTGGTCTCGGTGCGCTCCGGTGCCCGCGAGTCCATGCCGGGAATGATGGACACCATTTTGAATCTCGGGCTCAACGACCAAACCGTCGAGGCACTTGCCGAGCTTTCCGGCCAAAGAGCCTTTGCTTACGATTGTTACCGCCGCTTCATCGGGATGTACGGCGACGTCGTCATGGGAGTCCAACCCCAGTCGGAAAACGACCACGAGCCTTTCGACGCTATCCTCGACCACCTCAAGAAGGAAGTTGGCGTCGAGTTGGATAGCGACCTCACCGAGGACAATCTCGTCGAGCTTACCCAACGCTACAAACAGCTTATCAAGGAACGCACTGGCGAGAGCTTTCCCCAGGATGCCTACGAACAACTCTGGGGCGCCATCGGCGCCGTTTTCGGAAGCTGGCAAAATGATCGGGCCATCCTCTACCGCCAAAAATACAACATCCCTGCTGCCTGGGGTACCGCCGTCAACGTCCAGGCCATGGTCTTTGGAAATATGGGCAACGACTGCGCCACCGGCGTCGCCTTCACCCGTGACCCCGCCAACGGAGAAAAAGTCTTCTATGGTGAGTACCTTATCAATGCTCAGGGAGAAGACGTTGTCGCCGGGATCCGTACCCCCAAGCCGATTGCGCAGCTCGCTGAGGAAATGCCAAAAGCTCACAACGAGCTCGTCGCGGTCTGCAAAAAGCTCGAGAAACACTTCGGCGATATGCAGGACTTTGAGTTTACCGTCGAAAATCGGAAACTCTACATGCTCCAGACCCGTAACGGAAAACGCACCGGTTTGGCCGCCGTGCGCATCGCCGTCGAGATGGTCAGCGAGAAATTGATGACTCAGGCCACCGCCATCAAAAAGATTCCTGCAGATTCCATCTCCAGCCTCCTCGTCCCGATCTTTGACGCTGGTGCAATCAAGAAGGCAACCCCCCTCGCCAAAGGTCTTCCTGCTGGTCCAGGAGCCGCCTCAGGCAAAATCTGTTTCAGCGCCGATCTCGCAGAACAAATCACAGAGCGCGGAGGTAAAGCCGTGCTCTGCCGGGTTGAAACCACCCCTGAGGACCTTCGCGGGATGATCGCCTCCGAGGGCATTCTTACCTCGCGCGGAGGAGTCAGCTCCCACGCTGCACTCGTCGCCCGCCAGATGAATAAAGTCTGCGTCTGCGGCGCCTCCGATGTTGTCATCGACTACAATGCCAAAACCCTCCGCATCGGAAAAAAGGTGCTCAAAGAGCAGGATGACATCTCCATCGATGGCACCACCGGAGAAATCTACGATGGATTCATCGACACCGCTCCTTCCGAGGTGGTCCAGGTCCTCGATGGAAAGATGAAACCGGAAAAGAGCTACACCTTCCAACTCTTCGATACCGTCATGAAGTGGGCAGACAAGCACCGCAAGCTGGGGGTTCGTACCAACGCCGATAACCCCACCCAGTCCAAAATGGCAGTCCAAATGGGCGCCGAGGGGATCGGTCTCTGCCGTACCGAACACATGTTCTTTGAGGGTGACCGCATCACCTTCATGCGCCAGATGATTCTCGCTGAGACCGAGACCGAAAGACGGGCCGCCCTCAAGAAACTCCTCCCCTTCCAGCGGAAGGATTTCACCGGCATCTTCAAGGCCATGGAGGACCTACCCGTCACCATCCGCCTGCTCGACCCACCTTTGCACGAGTTCCTCCCCCACGACAACCACGCCATCGAGTCCCTTGCCGAATCACTGGGGGTCTCCCCAGAAGTGGTCTCCAACCGCGTCAAGGCTCTCCACGAACAAAACCCGATGCTCGGTCACCGGGGCTGCCGTCTCGGCATCTCCTACCCCGAGATCACGGAAATGCAGGCCCGGGCGATCTTTGAAGCTGCAGCCGCTTGCGCGAAACTCAAGAATCCGATCAAGGTCTCTCCCGAGATCATGGTGCCGCTCGTGGGCTTCGCCGATGAACTCAAAAACCAGGTGGAGATCATTCACCGCGTGGCTGCCGAGGTCATCGCCAGCAAGGGTGTCGAGATCGAGTATATGGTTGGGACCATGATCGAAATCCCTCGCGGAGCCGTCACCGCTGATGCCATCGCCGGAACCGCCCAATTCTTCAGCTTTGGCACCAACGATCTCACCCAAACCACCCTCGGAATGAGCCGCGACGATGCCGGTTCCTTCCTCAACAAATACCGCGAACTCGATATCCTTCCGCAAAATCCCTTCGCCTCCATCGACCAAACCGGAGTTGGCGAATTGGTCCGCATCGGAGTGGAGAAGGGACGTCTCGGACGCCCTGACATCAAGCTCGGTATTTGCGGTGAACATGGTGGAGATCCAGTCTCTATCAAGTTCTTCCACCAGGTAGGTCTCGACTACGTGAGCTGCTCCCCACCGCGGGTTCCGGTTGCCCGTCTCGCAGCTGCCCAGGCCGCCCTTTCCTGATTTAAGATCAGGCCAGCGTCGTCTTCTCAAGCCCCGGCCCCCTCGGCCGGGGCTTTATTTTGCCCCGGGTCCAGGCTGCAAGTCCCCCCAAATCCCCCCTTTTACGGATCATCGTTTCTCTGCCCTTCCAGGCGCCCTGGTCGTTTTCTTTTGGCTCAGGCCGCCTTGTCTACCAAAATTTTGACATGGATTCCCTTACCTTCCCTGGCTCCGTATTCAAAAGTCTGCGCTACCGGGTTTTTCTCCCTGCCTGGGCGACCGCCTTCAGTTGCCTGGCCATCCCCCTCCTTGCTCTTGCCTCCCCAGCTCCAAATTCAACCTTTTGGGAGGAAGCCGAGCTTAGGATCGAGAAACATCGGAAAAACGATCTCATCATCACGGTTGTCGACCCTCATGGGCGGCCCGTCGAAGGAATCCCCGTCTCAGTTCGCATGCTCCGCCACGGCTTTCGCTTCGGAACCGCCGTCAACGAACGCAGGTTCTGGGATCTCGATCCTGACTCGCCCTTCCACAGCGAGGGTGGCACTCCCAGCCCTGAGGAAAACGACTTTTACCGGGATCGGATCGAAACCCTCTTCAACCAGATCACGCTCGAGAATGGCCTGAAGTGGCATAAGTGGGAGGATCCCATCCGCCAACCAAAGTCGCTCGGTCTCCTCGAATGGGCTGCCGAACGCCAGATCGAGGCTCGTGGTCACGCTATGGTCTGGGGCCGCAAGGGGTGGGACACCGTGCCCCCGGATGTCGCTGGCAATCGAACTGACCCCGACTATGTTGCAAACCGCATCTTTGAGCATATCAAAACGATCGGCCAGCATCCCCTCACCAAGGGAATCCTCATCGATTGGGATGTCCTCAACGAGCCTCTCAACGAAAGAGCCCTCACCGATCTTTTTTCACCCGGTCTCGCCCCCCAGGATTCCCCGGTCCTCAAGCCTTGGTTTGAGCATGCACGATCCGCTGATCCGAATGCCAAACTCTATATCAATGAATTTGAGATTCTCATGGGCCATAACGCCAAACTGCGCGATGCCTATTTTAAAATGATTCAGAATCTTATCGATCAGGGTGCCTCAATCGACGGCATTGGCATGCAGAGCCATTTTTGGAGAAAGCCACCCCCCATCACCGAGATCAAGGAGCGCCTCGACCGTTTCGCCCAGCTTGGCCTACCCATTCAGATCACCGAATTCGACATGTATGAATGGGGAGACGAGGTTGAAAAAGCGGCCTTCATGCACGACTTCCTCAAGCTAGTCTTCAGCGTTCCAGAGGTCGAAGCCTTCACCATGTGGGGATTCTGGGACGCCAGCCATTGGAAAAAGTCGGCACCCCTTTATTTTTCAGATCAAAGCCTCAAACCAAGTGGTCAGGTTTACCTCGATCTCGTTTTTGATCAATGGTGGACGAACGCGCAAGGCCACACCCAGGCCGACGGCACCTTTACTACTCGCGCTTTCCACGGTCAGTACGAGATAAAGATCGTCGTCAATGGCAGGGAATTCGAAAAAAGAGTTAAACTTTTGGATGATCCCGAGCCTGGTCGCTTCCACTTCGTCGCCGATTCAGAATTCCTCGCGACCGTGGAGAACTGAGGTCGCCGGGACTCCTCCGGTCGATGACGCAAACCGGCAGATCGCCCCGGCGAATCAACGATTAAACAGGGAAGGTATCCATTTTTTGTATACATTAAGGAGACAAATTGAAAACGAGAGCAATCCTGGCTTCCGATGACCTAGCCCTCCGTGTATTCCACGTCCAAGTGTCACACCTTTGTTTCATTTCATTCACCCGCATCTAAACCGCTCCCTCCACTTGATTTAGCCGACATGATTTGGCTCAAGCACGCGAGGCTCTTTCACCAAATGGCAACACCCTTGACTATTCTATCCTATCCATATTACAAGGAATCGTTTTTAGAACGTAACCATTTGTTTCGGGCTAACATCCTCCATGCAACCAACGGCTTCCATGAAAAACTTCCGTTACTTCGTGATTCAGGGGTTGCTCCTTTTGATCCTGTCGCCCTTCGCCTCCGCTGACGAGCTTCTCCATACCATTGAGAGCGCCGACGGTCGTAGCCTGCAGGCCAAAGTTCTTTCTGTCGGAGAGAACTCCATCAAGATCGAGAGGTCGGATGGATTTCGCTTTGACATTCGGATGGAGAATCTGAGCGAAGAGACGCAGAAACGGATGGTCGAACTCGCAAAGCAGCGCAGTTTGATGGATGAGAAAACCTGGGGCATCGTCATTACCCGAAAAAGGTCAAATCGCGAAAGAACCAAGTCAGCTGCCTTCACCACCACCACCTTGAGTGAGGCTTATGAAATCTCGGTGACCAACAATTCCAACATCCGCCTTGATGAAGTCTCGATTCGATGGCACCTCTACGTCGAGTATGATAGTTTTGACCCTCGCAAAGGAGAATCCGAGTTCGATAAACGAGGGAGCCACCGGGCCGATTTCCTCGAACCCGGCGTTCCGCTCGTCTTTGAAACCGAGACTATAAATTTGGTTACCACCTCGTTGAACCCCGGATGGAGTTGGGGCAGCGGGACTTTGCAGCGCCGCCGAAGTGATCGACTGAGGGGCGTGGTCGTTGAAATCATCTGCAACAAAGAGGTCGTCTATCGTCAATCCAGGCCTGAAGCGTTGCTGGTCAAGCTTGATCGCGAACGGGAAGAACGGGAGCAACGACGGCAATCCTACCGTCAATAATCGAGGGCCAAAAGCCCGAACAAAAGTAGACCCTTCCCGCGAGCCAGTCCCGACCCGGTTAAAGGCTTGGACTCAGCAAAAACCGAGATCGCTGGAAGGATTGTCAGCGCTAACATCCGAACGGGTTCGAATCCGTGGGCCACGGATTAAGAAGGCACACCAACCGAGCAAGAGGACTGTTGTTTCGACCGGTTCGGAGCTTACTTCAAAATCGTCAACTGCACTCGATCCCCCATTGGATCCGCTTTGGTGGCCCGCAAAAAACCCCGCGTAGAGCTCAACACCCTCCACCCGCTCGAGGGAAAACTCCGGCGAAGTGTCCTCGAGGATGGTCTTCCCCCCTGAAATACCGTCATGGCCCCAATCCTTGATTTCGCTCCTTACCACAAAAGTCTTGGCATCAGTCAAATTTATGGTGGTGACCAGCTGGTACCAAGTTTCAGCTCGGAGAGTGACCCGAGCGTCATCTCGCGAGATAAAGGTGTTGGTTGTTGTCGCCCCTCGATAGGTCCGAAGCCTCAGGCCAACTTCGTTCATGCCGTAGACTGAACGGTTCAGTTCACTCCTCACTTGAATTTCAAAGCTATTCGCCCCGTTAAATCCATTAAACATCTTTACCGGGTCCGTCCCAAGACCCAACCCCGCATAAGCAACCCGACTGACATTGCTCTGCGCCAGCGGACGGAAATATATCGAAAGGCTCATCGAATCGTTCAAGCGATCCAATTTCCCAACCGAACTTGATCTAACGAGACCAGCGTTTGTGTCATCCTTTGGCAGATCAAGACGGCCCGCCATCATTCCCACTCCAATCGCATCTGAGTAAACAAAAGGTTTTCGACCCGTGGCTAAATTATACTCTCTCAAACTATTGGTGGAAAAATCGTCGAGACCTTCGGCGTACAACAGTCCCGTGCCAAGAGCAGAAAAGGAAAGTACCACACCCAGAGCGACCACCCTGCTCACGATGATCCTGAATTCAATGCCCATTGATCTTCGCCTGCTGGTTCGAAGTTCAGGAACGTGGTGTAAGCC
>DAISIK010000008.1:0-89874 GCA_036822055.1 Puniceicoccaceae bacterium | reverse complement strand
GGCGGGACAGCCTTCGCTTGCGCTGTCGCTTCAGCGAAGGCTGGAGGTGGCGGGAGTTGAACCCGCGTCCCCCGGGCTTTCAGGCCTGGTTTCTACATGTTTAGTCGGTGGTTTGATCTCACCTCCCCGTCGCACAGCGACATGCTGCGGGGAGGCCAATGTCGGAAGGTACGGTCAAGGGGTCGACACGCCCCCTTGGCTATGCCTGCTAGGTGACGCCCCAGTTGCTCAGCAGGTGTCGGCAGTGGGACGACGCAGCACTTTAGGCTGCGAGGCGAGCACCCTCGAAGGAGGGGAACTCTACGATATTATCGTTGGCATTTAATAATGCGTTGAACGCGTTGATAACGGAGTGAGCATTCGTCTCCGACATGCGACCCGACCCTAGCACCCAAGGTCGAATCCATTACACCCCCCCTTAGGTTCCAGAGATCGTCGCTGAGCCATCAGGTGGATGGGCCAGCTGAATTCCCGTGAGGTGAATCCGTGAATCGATCTGAAAGAACAAGAGGGGATCTTTAGCAAATCTTGTAAAGAATGACAAGCGGATTGTTTTGAGGAGTCGATCGTTTTCACGCCCAGTGATTGGCAAGGGCTAGAGGGAAACCATGCGGCGGAGTTCGGCGACGCGGGCTTCGATCTCTGGCCGGCCGGCGGATTCGAGTCGATTGGTGCTGAAGGCTTCCACAGTGAGGGAGGCGGTGGCTGTGGCGTAGAGGAGAGCCTGCTTGAGGGCTGGGAGGCTGCTGTCCTGGAGCTCGGCGAGGCGCCCGAGGAGGGCCCCGGCAAAGCTATCGCCTGCTCCAGTGGGGTCGCGGAGATCGGTGACCGGGTAGGCAGGGAGGGCGAAGATGGTGTCTCCAGTAAAGAGGAGGACGCCGTGTTCACCTTTTTTGAGGATGAGGGTACGGGTCCCGTCAGCGAGCATTTTACGAGCGCCGAGGATGGGGTTGGATTCTCCGGTGAAGAGGGCTACCTCGCTGTCGTTGATGACGACGGCGGAGGCGCGGCGAAAGTTTGTGGCAACGGCCTCTCGATCCTGGCCGATCCAGAAGTCGATGGTGTCAATGAGGTGAAAGGCAGTTGGGTTGCTGACCATGTCCATAACCCGGGCTTGCAGCGAGGGCTGGATGTTGCCAACGAGAACAAAGTCGCTGTGTGAATACGGTTCCGGGAGCTGCGGCTCGAAGGTTTCGAAGACGTTGAGTTGGAGGTCTCGAGTGGTGCGCGAGCTGAAGTCCGAGGCGTATTCTCCCTCCCAGAAGAAGGTCTTGCCCTGCGGATTGGTTTGGAGCCCTGCGAGATCAATGTTGTGGCGACTCAATCGCTGGCGGTCCTCATCCCGAAAATCGCCCCCAACAACGCCGACCAGTCGGGTGGGTGCAAAATAGCTGGCAGCGATGGATCCGTAGCTGGCCGAGCCCCCGAGGAGCCAGTCGCCCCTGCCGTGGGGGCTGATGATGTTGTCGTAGGCAACGGAGCCGACGACGAGGACGGATGGTTTGGAGGAACCGTTCATTCCGGGTAGTGAAAATCGCTTGAGCGAAAAAGGAAATGGAAAAGGTAATGGTTTGCTCGTTCGGGGAACGGGCATTCAAAGGAGGTTGGGCCTGTTTTTGAGGGGCCTGACAAGGAGAGCCCAAGCTCTGCTACTATTCCAGGGTGAAGCTGTATTTATCGGCCATGGCCTTTTGGCTTATTTCGAGGTTGGCGATGGCAAAGCCGATCTCATCGTAGAGTGGAGTGAGTTCGAGGGATACGCGTTCGAGGGTCGATTCAGAAGTGGGGTTTTCAATCTTCATCGTATCGATGGTGGATTGATACGACTGCGAAAGGGTTTCGTAGCGGGCTATGTAGCTGCTTGCGGCAGCTTTGAAGGCAATGATGGTTGCCTCGTCTGACGGTGGTTCGAGACTCTCAGCTCCAGCCTTTGCAGAGGCGATTTCTCTGAGCTTGAGTTTGATGAGGGTTTCGAACTGATCGACCTCGATCGGAACCCCTTCGAACCATGGGTCAATGGCGATTTCAATTTCCGAGAGGGCGATGGTGGCGGCGTCCACAAACTCTACAATCTGATCGTTGTACTCGATCAGTTTGGTTTGTTGGAGGTTGGTGTATCCCCGGTAAACGAGGAAGAGAAGGACGAGGGCTGGAATGATGAGGTTTTTATTCACCGCGAGATTTTCTGAGCAATAGGTGTTTCAGGCAACGATGGATTGGATTGGGGTTTGTGACGAAAATGGAAAGTTTGAAGATTCTAGCAAGCCAACCGGGCAGACTGTGATTTCAACTTGCTAGCCAGGAATTCGGGAGTTCACCTTGGCAGATGGATCTCCCTCGGTTTCTGAATCTCGAACAATGCCAGGTGCTGGCTTCGGCAGTTGGAACGCCATGTTTTGTCTACGATGAGGGGCTGCTTCGGGAGCAGGCCGGGCTGGCTAAACGTTTTCCAAATGCCTTCGGGATGAAGCCGCGCTTCGCGATGAAGGCATGCCCGAATCTCGCAATCTTAAAACTCTTTCGAGAGGAGGGTTTTGGGATTGATGCGAGTTCGATCCATGAGGTTTATCGAGCTTTGCGGGCGGGCTACGAGCCGAGCGAGATCAGTCTCTCGACGCAGGAGCTGCCAGAGGATTTGGGTGGTGTCTTTGAGGAGGGGCTGAAGGTCAACGCCTGCTCCCTCGATCAGCTCGATCGGTATGGGAGGGCTTTTCCGGGAGCAGAGGTCGGTCTCCGGTTTAACCCGGGATTGGGTTCGGGGGGTACGGGGAAAACAAACGTGGGAGGTCCCGCTTCGAGCTTTGGAATATGGAAAGACTGGGTGCCGGCGGTTCGCCAGATCGTTGATGAATACGGGCTGAAGCCGGTAAGGCTACACTCCCACATTGGTTCGGGGAGCGATCCGGAGGTCTGGAAACGCACTGCGGGGATGACTCTGGCCCTGGTGGGTGCGTTCCCCGAGGTGGAAACCGTGAACTTGGGTGGTGGATACAAGGTGGCAAGGGTTCCTGGGGAGAAGGGGACCAATCTGGAAGAGATTGGAGCGCCGGTGAAGACCTTGTTTGAGGAATTCCACGCTGAGACTGGGCGGGGCCTGAAGCTGGAGATCGAGCCGGGTACCTTCCTGGTGGCCAATGCCGGAGCGATTCTTGCGCGGGTGATTGACGTGGTCTCGACTGGGGAGGGGGGGTACCGTTTTGTCAAGCTGGATACGGGGATGACCGAGATCCTGCGTCCCTCACTCTACGGTGCCCAGCACTCAATCACCTTTCTCGGAGAGGGGATGGAGGAGCGTCTGCCGAAGGAGGCTGTCGTGGTCGGCCACTGCTGTGAATCGGGAGATCTACTGACGCCGAAGCCGGGGGATGGTGAGGTATTGCAGAGCCGCACCTTTCCAGAGCCGAGGCGTGGAGATTTTTGTGTGATTGACGGAGCCGGGGGCTACTGTGCGGCGATGTCGGCCAAGCACTACAACTCTTTTCCGGAGGTTGCCGAGGTGTTGAAGGGGAGCGATGGATCGCTGGTGGTGATCCGCCGCCGGCAGCGTTTGGAGGACCTCTGGGTCAACGAGACATGGGAAGCGCTGGCGCTCCAAAGTTAGAAGGCGACGCCCGGTGGCGAGGGAAGTTCCAAAGCGCGGGGGAATGGGGTAGAGCGGTCTCTGGAAGAGGAATCTTCTACGCTTGCCAAGCGGGTTGGGAAGGAATTTGATCGTTGGTTTTGACATGGAAATCCTGACCTTAATTTCATCCCCGTTTCTCGCTCAGGCGGCACCCCCACCAGCGCCGAACCCGATGGGCTTTTTCCTGCCGATTATCCTGATGTTTGTCGGCTTTTATTTCCTCATCCTGATGCCGCAGCGCAAGCGCCAGAAGGCACATGAGGCGATGGTTAAGTCCCTGAAAGCTGGAGACAAGGTCCAGACGGTGGGCGGTATTTACGGAGTGGTGGCCAACGTGAAGGAGGATCGGGTCTCGATCAAGATTGCGGAAAATACGCGGATCGAGGTGGGGAGGGCATTCGTGCAAACACGGTTGGGCAGTGACGACTGAGCAGACCTTGAGTCTTTTTAAATCCTGATGGCCAAAAAGACGCTCTGGTAGCGGGGCGCTTAAACAAATTTTTTCCATGAGCAACGGATCTGTTACCCGTATTACTATTACTCTTCTCGTCCTTCTCTGGGCGGCATTTAACATTTTCCCTTTGGAAGATCGCGAACTCGGGGCGTACATGTTGGCAGAGGCCGGCGCAGATCAGGAGTTGCTTGCCGAGTTGATTGAGGAGGCTCGGTTAGAGGTAAGTGAGGGTGAGCAGACCTCTCTCTACATCGCCATTCGCGAGCTTGCGAATGGACGAGAGATTGATCTGACGAGGTTTTATCCTGGATTGGATACCCGAGGTCTCCCGAATCTGAGGGTTCGGAACCAAGCGCTGATGCGCGAGATGCTCCGCTCCTCACGAAGCCGGATGCGGCTCGGTTTGGATCTTGCGGGAGGGGTCTCCTTTACCTTGCGGATCGCGGATGAGGAGCTGGTTGGAAAGTCTGAGCGCGAGCGGCAGGAGCAGGTTGGGCAGGTAGTCAAAGTGATTGGGGATCGCATCAACGGTTTGGGGGTGAGCGAGCCAATGATCCGGGCCGTTTCAGACAACTCAGTTGAGATCCAACTGCCGGGTGAGAATATTCGGGAAAATCCGGAGGTGATCAACCAGTTGAGGAAGCCGGCCAGGTTGGAGTTTCGGTTGGTCTCCCGTGACCGATTCATCGAGGGCGAGCCGACTCCCCGTGGCTACGAGTTGAAGGTTTTGGAGTCCATGGATCCTCTGACCGGGGAGACAATCGAGCGCCCGCTATGGGTGCGGATCTTGCCCGAGGCTACTGGAGAGATCATCAGCCGCGCGCGGGTAGGCCAGACGGGGACCGGAACCTATAAGGTCTCGATGGAATTTACCAGCGAGGGAGACAGTACTTTTGCGGATATTACGGATAAAATCGCCACGGCGAACACTCCCAACAATATTGGCCTCCTCGCGATTGTACTCGATGGCAAACTGTACTCGGCACCTCAGGTGCAACGCCGAATTCGTGGAGGAGCGGAGATAACCGGGAGTTTCTCTTTGACAGAGGCTCTGGAGCTGGCGAATGTTTTGAACAACCCACTGGCTACAGAGCTTCGGATGGAAGAGATGGTCGAAGTAGGTCCATCGCTAGCTGCCTCTTCGCGGGAAAAAAGTGTGCAAGCCGGGCTCTACGGGATCACGGCAGTGATCTTGCTGATGCTGGCCTACTACGGGGTGGGTGGATTTCTGGCGATCTTCTCCGTTCTGGCGAACGTGGTGATGGTGATTGGCATCCTTGCGAGCATCGGGGCAACCTTGACCTTGCCGGGGGTGGCCGCGCTGGTCCTGACCGTGGGCATGGCAGTCGATGCCAACATCCTTATCCTCGAGCGGATTCGGGAAGAGCTGGTCTCTGGTAAATCGATTGGCAATGCGGTGAAGGCGGGGTTTGAGAAGGTCTTCTCTACGATCGTGGACGCTAACGTGACGACTTTGATCACGGCGTTGATTTTGTTCTACCTCGGCAACGGGCCGGTGAAGGGGTTTGGCCTGACCTTGGCAATCGGGATTGCGGCGTCCGCTTTTTGTGCCTTGGTCCTGACCCGCTTTCTCGTCGAGGTAACCGTCTTCAAGCTGAAGATCGAGAGATTGCTATTGTTGAATCTGTTCCCGGCGATGAACCTGGATTTTCTCAAGCTCCGAAAGCCGGCCTTTGCTTTTTCTTGGGTTCTCGTGCTAGCGGGATTGGTTTCGCTGGGAGTTAAGGGCAAGGATGTCCTGGGGATCGATTTCCTTGGAGGAGAGGAGATCGTACTCTCCTTCACCAGCAACCCTGGAATCGAAGCGATTGAGTCTCTGGCTGCTCGGGAGGAATTGGGCGAGGTACAGGTCGCGGTGCAGACCTCGATTGTCGGAGGCGCTGCGGGAGCTGAAAAACTTAAAATTCAGACGGTGGCCGGGATGGGAGAAACCTTTGCCGAACTTTTAGCGACCTCGTTTCCGGAGTCCGGGCTGGAGCTGGTGGGTCAAACCACGGTGGGAGCAGCGGTTAGCTCGGAGACGACGGTGATGGCGGTGGTCGCGATATCGGTCGGTTTGGTGATGATGCTCCTCTATGTGGCGCTTCGCTTCGAGGTGGGATTTGGCCTCGGGGCATTGGTGGCCACGATTCACGACGTTTTGATGTCGATAGGGATCTTTGTGATCCTCGGCGGGGAATTTACGGCACCGATGATTGCGGCGGTGCTGATGATCATGGGGTACTCGATTAACGATACAATCGTAGCCTTTGACCGGATGCGGGAGGAGCTTGAGCTGCACCCGGAGTGGGGTTTGGCACGCGTTATCAACTACTCGATCAATCGAGTGTTTTCGCGGACGATATTAACCAGTGTGACGACTTTTGCAGCTTCCTTCCTGCTTTGGATCTTTGCTGCGGGGGTGATCGAGGACTTCGCCCTCGTCTTCATGATTGGTTTGTTCACTGGTACCTTCTCATCGATCTTCATTGCAAGTCCGATTCTGTTCTGGTATCACCATGGCGATCGCAAATCGATCGACGTTTCCGAGAGTAATCCGACCTATGAATGGCAAACTGGGAGCTCAAACTAGAGGCTGGTGGGTGCTACCGCTAGCCGTGATCAGCCTGGCGACTGGTGGCCTGGACGCGCGGTCTGGACTTGAAGTCAACGAGACCGAGACGCGAGAGTTGGACTTCCATGTGAGCCGGATTGCTCTAGCCTACGAACCGGAAACGCCTGAAATGATGATGCGGCTCTTCAATGAGCTGAATAAAAATCTGGATAAGCAGAACCTCCCGATCTTCGCGTTCGATCGAAAAGAATTCGTGGACGAAAGTCTGTTTCGGATTGATAACGTTCGCAATGCAGAGAATGAGCCGATTGGACGCCCGCTTTTTGCAGATCTCACTCGGCTCGTTTCAAAACAGCGGGAGTTGGCTGCAGATGTTTCACAAATCCGGCAGCTTCGTTCCCGGTCGAAGCAAATACGGGAGACCTTGGGGAATGAAGCGACGAAGGTTGATAAAACGGACGACCTGCCCTTCACCAACCTGAACCTGGATCAGGGAATGAAGGAAGAGGATTTTCTCCGACTTCGCGAAGAACTGGAGGAAGTTGAAGCAAAGCTGGCGCTGATCTCCGGCAAATCAACCTCCCTGCGGGCAATCTTGCTCCCGACCGGAATCCACATGGATGACGAGCAAGCGTTTCGGAAAGTAGCGGCACTGCCAATAGGCGAAAAATTAGACCAGGAGTTATTCCTGGCTACCCTGAGAGTTGGCTACAGTTATACGGTTGAGATTGTTGATCGGATACCGGTGGAAAAGGTTTATGGGCGTCCGGAGCTCGGGCAAAATCCGGACCTCAAGTATTTCCCTGAGCGTCATCCGACTGGGGTACGATTACAGAAGACCGTTTATCGGATCGTCTGGTAGGTTGCCGGTTAGCCACCTGGCTGATGGAACGGTTCAGGTGTGGTTGGTTATGGTGTCATTCTCCCGATTGTTGTGTGAATGGTGGGAACGGGAGAGGGCTGCTTTAGTTCAGCTGCCGGGCAAAGCCACACGATTGGAAACCAGTGGAGCACTGCCATGCTGATAAATTGCCAGGCTGGTTGGGCGTTTTATTTAGTCTAAGCTTTGGTTAGACGGAGGAGCCTCGCTGCGGGGAGATGTTGGCTGGTGGGTCAGGCGGGTTTTCTGGAGAGCGGTCGAAAGGTTTGCGGCAAAGGCCCGAGATCCCTCCGATTAAACCTCCGAAGACTACGGTGAGCAGAAAAGCGCGAAGACCGCCATCGGCGAATTCTCGCCAGTAGGAGGCAGCGTCGTTGGCTAGTGGATACGGTACCATGGTGAAGAAGCCTCCGGGAATGCTGTAGGCAAACCCGACTGCGAACCCGAAAAGGAACCCGAAAAATCGACTGGTGTTGACGGATGAAGGCGAGGGGAGGAGCGCCACGAGAATGCCGATGCTCAGGTAGGTGGTGGCCAGTCCGAAGCCGAGAGTCCAGATCGCTTTTGAAGGAAGAACCTCGGCCTGAGCAAGGGGCGTGAGTCCTAGAAGGATGCTAAGAACCAAGGCGGCAAGGATGGGTCCGGAAATTGAATGAGGAGACCTCATTTCCTCGGATGGCTGAGATTCAGTTGATTGCGGAAGGGTCATGAGAGAGACGAAGCGAATCAATCAGGAAGTGGCAAACTGCAAGAAGGTTTAGGAATGGGGAAGGCTTTAGACCAAGTTTCTTCCAGCAGGCTGGGAAGGGGCGTAGTGGAGAGGGTTTTGTCCAGGGGGTCGGGAGGCGGGCAGTTGCTGAAGTTTCCCGGGATTTGGAAACGCAGTTCGCGGAAGGGATGGCGGGAGCTTCAATCCTCCTCAAGCCAGAGGACTTGATAGGGATCGAGGATGTACCCGTCGCCTGTTGAGATGATTTCCTCAGAGAAGAGATCCTTCATAAAGTGGGCGAGACCGAGGGCGCGAAGGGGACGAAGATCGACGGTGGCTTCCCGGTCGGCGAAGTTGGCGAGAACGATCAGCTCGGAGGCATCATGCCAGCGGCGGAAGGCGAGAACGTGGTTGCTGGGAATGGGGAGCAGTTCCATGTGGTTCCCGGAAAGGGCCGGACAGGAGCGGCGGGAGGCGAAAATCTCGCAAAAGGCGCGGAAGATGCGGCGTCTGACCGGGTTGGCCTGGTCAAAGGACTCGAGGAGGTCCCAATCCATCTTGGGACGGTGGAGCCAGCGGGTATCATCGAGCTTTTCGGGGTCCTGGACGAATTCATAATCGTTGAGCAGGCCCCACTCCTCGCCGACAAAGATGAGGGGAATGCCGCCAATGCTGGCGAGGACGGAATAGAGCATTCGGATGCGGCGGAAGGCCATCTCCAGCAAAAGAGGATCTTTGGTTTCGAGGGCCTCCTCCAGACCGGCGAGCGAGGCCATGGTGCCGGCGACCCGCATGTCTCCGGTGGCATCGTTGAACTGGAAGGGGAGACCGCGCGCGAAGGAACCCGGGAAGGAACCAGTGTAGAAACGATTGAGGAAGCTGCGGTGGTCGGCGGGATTGATGCCAACGCGTTCGGCATCGGTATTGTCAAAGGACCAGCCAATATCATCGTGGCCGCGGAGGTAATTTACCCAAACAGTGCCGGGAGGGAGGGTGTGCCGGTGGGAAAGCGATTGTTTAAGAAGGCGGATTTCGCGGGAGGCCGAGGCCTCCCAGAGCAGCGCCATGAGGGTGGGGTTGTAGGATAGCTGGCACTCTCGGCGATCGATGTAGCGAATGACCTCATCGGGATGAACGATGGCCTCGGACTTGAAGACAAGGCCGGGAGCTGCGATGCGGCATACTGCGTTGAAAGCCTGAATGACCAAGTGGGCTTCGGGGAGGTTTTCGCAGTTGGTGCCCATCGTTTTCCAAAGAAAGGCAACGGCGTCGAGCCGAAGAATCTCCACCCCCGTGTTGGCGAGAAAAAGCATCTCGGAGGCCATGGCTCGTAAGACCTCCGGGTTTCGATAGTTGAGGTCCCACTGGAAGTTGTTGAAGGTGGTCCAGACCCACCGCTGGAGGCCCGGATGCCAGGAGAAATTCCCCCGGCGGACGGAGGGGAAGATCTCCCGGAGGTGTCGCTCGTACTGATCGGGAATTTCGCGGTCGGGGAAGGTGAGGTAGTAGTTCCGGTACTCTTCATCGCCTTCCTGGGCGCGGACGGCCCATTCGTGGTCGTCGGAGGTGTGGTTAAGGATGAAGTCGAGGACGAGGGATATCCCGCATGCGCGAAGTTCGTTGGCGAGGGCTCGGAGCTCTTCAATGGAGCCGAGGCGGGGCTCCACGTTCCGGTAGTCGGAGACGGCATAGCCACCGTCGCTATTTCCCGGACGTGAGGCGAGAAGGGGCATGAGGTGGAGATAGGTCAGTCCGAGGTCGCGGAGGTAGGGGATTTTTTCCCGCAGTCTGGAGAGATCCCCGGCAAAAAGATCCACGTAGAGGGAGCCGCCGACCATCCGTTCGGAGAGGTACCAGCCGGGATCGTTCTCGCGGCGTCGATCGAGGGTGCGGAGGGCCTCCGGACGCTCAAGCCAGCAGTTGATGGCGGTAAGGGTGATGTTTTCGAGGTAGTAGAAAAAGTCGTAGTGGGTTGAGTAGAGGCGGTAAAGGAGGCTGAAAAGGGTCTCCCAGTGTTCATCGAGACGTTTGTCGATGACTTCGAAGAGCTGTGCCTTCTCGGAGGCTGGTGCTTCGATGGCCTGGATGGCAGCTTCAATGGCAGGGCGAATCCTGCGGAGGGATCGACGCGCCTCGAACTCGAGCCGGAGTTTTTCCATGAAAACTCAGTTGGGTGCCTCGGCGACTTTGTCGTTGGGGATGCGAATCGAGTTCAGGAAATCGTAGTACTCGATGCCTTCTAGAATCCCCCCGGCATGGTGAGCCGAGGCGAAATAGACCCTCGGGAAGCGGCGCAGCCTCTCAAGCTCCTTGCTGTAGTTGCCGACCACGACGCCGAGGGTGTTGCCAGCGAGCATTGCCTCGTCGTTGCCGGAATCCCCGGCGACTAGAATGCGTTCCAGAGGAAAGTCCCACTTGTAGGCGAGGTGGCGAATGCAAAGGCCGGAGCCAGCCCGGCAGGGGATGACGTCGAGAAACATGCCGAGAGAGACAATGACGTTAGCCCGGATGCCATTCTCGCGGAGGATTTTGCGGATTCCAGAGAGGTTTGGAGCGATGGAGAAGTCGACTTCGTAGCTGATCTTGAAGGGAGCCTGGTGCTCCTCTCCCTGACGATAGATACCGTCAATGCCGTCGAGGAGGGCAGCCGTTTTTTCGCGCTCCCATCGGAAATTGATGTGTTGGCGCCAGGAGGTGTCGGCAGTGAGCTCTTTTCCGTAATAGATCTCGGTCCCCACTGAAGTGATGAGCACCTCTGGATGAGGGATCTGATATTCTTCGATCAGTTTGAAGGTTTCTTCGTAGCGTCGCCCCGTGGCGATGCCGAAGCCGATGTTTTCCTGCGACTCGGACATCAGTTGGAAAAAACGGTGCATGGCCTCATCGTCTCCGGTCAGGGTGTTATCGATATCGGCGATGATCAGGCGATCAATTTGGGGGAGCCTCCTTGTTTTGCGATGGGTGGTGACGGGGGCCGGAGTTTTAAATTTTTCGAGAATTTCGAGGAGATCCCGGAGGTAGCGATCGGCATGCCGTTCCCATGAATAGTAAGTGTGTACATTGGAGAGACCGTTGCGGGACCAGTCCTGCCACTTTTCACTTTCGGTCAGGGCCTGGAGGAGTGCCTTTTCAATGGTGGCCGGGTCAAAGGGATCGACGAGGATGCCATTGCGGCAGTTGGCAATGATATCGCTGGGGCCTCCATCGTTGGTGGCCACGATCGGGCACCCGCTGGCGGCTGCTTCGAGAAGGGTTAGGCCGAAAGGCTCGGTCATGGCCGGATTGACGAAGACTCCGCGGCTGAGGGTGATCTGGCGGTAGAGGCTCGCAACGTCAGTCGATTTATGCGCCTTGGGATAGGCAACCTTGCCGTAGAGGTTATAGACATCGATGAGGGTGAGGACGTTGAGGAGAACGGTACGCTGGCCGACTGGCATTTCGCGAATATCAGTCCGGTTGCCCATAATGAGGACTAGGTTGGCGAGACGTTGGAGCTCGGGGGACTCCCCGTAGACCCGGACAAGAGCCTCCAGGTTTTTTCGCTCATCCGGCCGAGCCATCGCGGCAATGATCGGCTTGTCGGGTTGCTCGAGGAAGCTCTCGATATCCCGGATGAGATCGTTTGCTTCGCGATCTTCCCTGGGTGGGTGAAAGGACTCCAGATCGACGCCGGGAGGGATGACCTCCATTCTTTCGGGAATGTAGTGTTCGTAGCGTTCGTATTGTTCGCGTACCTCCTGGTGGGTACTGGTCACGATAAGGGAGCAAGTTTCGAGGGCAAATTCCTCGGCCTCGATGCGTCGGGAGATGGCGTACTTTTGCTCTATTTTTTCAGCGGCGAGCCCTGACTCGAGGAGGCGCTCCAATTTGATCCGCCCGAGGGAGTGGCCGGTGAAGACAAACGGGATACCGAGGAGGCGGGCGAGCTGGGCCCCTCCGTAGCCCGCATCGGCGTAGTGGGCGTGGATGATGTCGGGAACCTTGCGGCACCTTTGGAAGTAGAGGAGGCACTGGTCGACAAAGGTGTCCATGTAGGGCCAGAGCTTGGACTTGTAGAGGTAGCGTTTTGGGCCGAAGGGGATCCGGACGATGGAGGCCTTTGGAGACAGCTCCTCTTCGAGGACCGCATAGTCCCTGGAAACCCGGTCGTCGATGATTTGCCGGGTGATTAGTTCAACCCGAGCGACCTTCGGGTGATCGGCGAGGGCACGAGTCAGTTCGAGAACATAGCGAGTTTGGCCACCGGTATCCTCATCCCGGCCCAGCTCGAGGTCGTGCCCGCGGATGAGGCCATGCAGACTGAGGAGAGCGATGCGAACGCCTTCTTGATTTCTTATGAGCCAAATGTACCAGTTAAGCAGATAAATTCCAAGGCTATCCGGGGAAAACCATTTTTGAGGGTTGGAATAGGCCTTTGACATATGTATCCAAAATTCAGTTACGTTTTAGGACGGGTGCCTTGGATGGTTGGAAAGCTTCAATCGACTGAATCTGGTTGGCGACTTACCTTGAAAAGTTCTGCAAGGATTGGCCTTAGATTCTGGCGAAATTTAGTTGCTGAGGTGCTCTCTCTGGCCTTACATACCGATCAGTATTTATGGGCTTTAAGCATCGAGACCCCGACTTGACCAAGCAGCGATTGATCGATGCGGCGGTTCGCCTCGTTTTGCGGCAGGGCTTTGCGGCGACCAGCGTGGAGGCTATCTGTACGGGGGCGGGCTTAACGAAGGGGAGCTTTTTCCACCATTTTGAGAATAAGGAAAGTATTGGGTTGGAGGTTATTCGTTGGTGGAGCGCCATGGGTGCGGCGGAATATGCGCGGGCGTGGACCGATGGCAAAGGCACCGCGTTGCAACAGCTACACGCCATGCTCGACATCATGGAGGGCTTTACCTTACGCCCGGATCAGCCGTGTGTTTGTGCAATCGGGATGATGGCGCAAGAAATGGCCACCACCCATCCGGTAATCCGGAAAAGTTGCGCTCAGGAGCTGGAGGTTTGGACATCCCACGTCGAGCGGCTCCTGGATATTGCTAAGGGACAGGAAAGGGTTGAGAGCTCGTTCGATTCCAGCGAGGTGGCATGGTTTCTGAATAGCCTTTGGCAAGGGTCGATGTTGATCGGCAAGACGCGAGAGGATCAGCCGATGATCCGGCGAAACCTTCAACTGGCCCGCCGCTTTATCGATGGGCTTTTTCGTGGCAAAAAACGGATCAACCGCTCCAAATGATGCGTCGCCAACCACCCAAGCACCGCCCCATCCAGCCGTGGGTTCCTCAATCGGAGGTTCCCGGAAGGGACGCCGCATCCCTGCGTTACCGAGAGTTCGCGCCTCCGCCTGCGCTGGAGTCTATCCTTGTCGGGATCTGGACGTTGATTGGATCGGAGCAGGGTCAGAACACATACTTTTACCACGTGGTCCCCGACGGCTGCACGGATTTGGTTTATGATCGGGGGGCCGGTGAAGGCTTCATTTTTGGAACGGTCTCCGCTTCGAAAACCGTGGTAATGCCTGGCGATGTCTCCATCGTGGGCATTCGGCTACAGCCGCATGTGCTCCAATCTGTGACCGGACTTCCCCCGTCCGAAGTGATGAATACGGAACCTTCCTTCACCTCAGCGTCGGTAGGCTATTTGAATGATCTATTTGAACGTTATGCTTTCCCTAAAGGACAGCCCTTTGGAAAAAGTCAGGTGGAAGCACTCGCCGAGGCCGTGGCGTCCATGCACCGTCCGGAGCGAATCAATCCGCGTGCGCAATGGCTGATCTCGGCATTGCTGGAGGGCAATGGATCGGTGGATCGGGCTTCGCAGACCACCGGATTTTGCACACGCCAATTGCAGCGGATCGCGAGGCAGGATCTGGGACTAGCACCCAAAATGTTTGGGTGCATTCTTCGCCTGCAGCAAACGTTTCACTCCATCCTGGACACGAATAAAAACCAAGCGCACACCGCAGCCCTACACGGCTATGCCGATCAAGCCCATATGATCCGGGAATTCACGCGTCTCACCGGCTATTCCCCTGGGTTTTGGAGGGCACGCAAAATGTCCGATTCGTCCAATCCAACCGCGCTGAAACGTGCTTAAATGCCATCAATGAAAATGGTCAGCAGTTATCCGGTATTACTTTCCGACCAGCTATTGCAGAGTGCGGAGTTCTACTGTGTGAATCTGGGTTTTATCAAGACCTTTGAGTCCGATTGGTATGTCAGTCTGGCGTCCAGTTCGGATCCAGTCTTTCAGCTTGCTTTACTACAGACAGGTCACGCATCGATCCCAGCGGCACTGACCCAGCCGACCGCCAATCTCATTCTCAACTTCGAATGCAGCGATGTGGATGCGGTTTACGATCGCTTGATTGGGGAGCGGGGACTGCCCTGTCTTCTTGCACTGCGTGACGAGCCCTGGGGTCAACGCCATTTCATTACCCGAGATCCGAACGGGATCCTGATCGACATCATTCAAATGATCCCGCCCACCGAAGAATTCGCCAGTCAATACACGTCCTAGGGTTAAGCAGACCCACCCATCCACCCATGAACAAATCACCTAAAAACACCATTTGCCTTTGGTTTGATCACCAAGCTGAGGAAGCCGCCCGGTTCTATGCCTCCATTTTTCCCGGCAGCGAAGTGTCTGCCGTGCACCGCTCACCGATGGATAATCCCGGCACCAAGACGGGGGATGTCATGGTGGTTCTGTTCACCGTTTGTGGCATCCCTTGCATGGGACTCAACGGCGGGCCGAACTTTCCACCAACAGAAGCCTTTTCCTTTCAGATTTCCACGGACACCCAGGAAGAGACCGATCGATACTGGAA
Organism: Puniceicoccaceae bacterium; assembly: GCA_036822055.1. Taxonomy (GTDB): domain Bacteria; phylum Verrucomicrobiota; class Verrucomicrobiia; order Opitutales; family Puniceicoccaceae; genus DAISIK01. The sequence goes on along the minus strand of DAISIK010000008.1, from coordinate 74,811 downwards.
TGCCATCGTCGGCAACGGTGGTGCGGAGAGCGAGTGCGGCTGGTGCAAAGATCGCTGGGGGGTGAATTGGCAAATCACCCCACAAACCCTCACCGAGGCCCTCGCTGCTGGCGGCGATGAGGCGCGGCGTGCCTTCGCGGCCATGATGACCATGAGGAAGATTGACGTGGCGGCGATTGATGCCGCGCGGTGGTTGAGACCGGTGCAAGTCCAGGCAGCTTCTCAAGGTGCCTAGGGTCACAAGTTAAAGATAGTGTATCACTATGAAAATTACCGTAGAAACCCTTGTCCAAGCTTCCGCGGAAGAAACCTGGGGTGCTTGGGTTACTCCAGAGAGTATCATCCAATGGAACTTTGCTTCCGATGATTGGCACTGCCCCCGAGCCTCGGTCGACTTGAGACCCGGGGGCCAGATGAACAGCCGGATGGAGGCCAAGGACGGCTCCATGGGTTTCGATTTTGAAGCTGAGTTCACGACGGTTTCGCCGCCCAACCTAATTGAGTATTCCTTGGTTGATGGACGAGGTGTGACAGTCGAATTCATCCCGTTCGGGGGCGCCACGCGAGTGGTAGAGACCTTTGATGCGGAGGATGAGAACTCCGCTGAATTACAAAGGCAGGGATGGCAGTCCATCCTGAATCAATTCAAACGCTTCGTTGAAAACCGATGATTTTACATCTGAGAACTGAACTAAAAAACCACATCGAAGAAAGGCAAAACTATGAGTAAATACATCGACGGATATGTTTTTCCAGTACCCCACGCCAATATTGAAAACTACCGTGCGGTCGCGGCCAAGGCCGCAGCCATCTGGAAAGATCACGGGGCCCTTGAATACATCGAAGCGGTTGGGGACGACCTGGAGGTCAAAGACATGGTCTCCTTTTCGCAACTGGCCGGGACCGGCGAAGGGGAAACCGTCGTCTTCGCCTACATCGTCTATGCGTCCCGCGAACACCGCGACGCGGTCAACGCCAAGGTGATGGCCGATCCTCGGATGGCGGAGATGTGTCCGCAGAGAAATCCGGATTTCAAACCATCGTTTGACTGGACGCGGATGAGTTATGGCGGATTCAAAACGATCGTCGAAGCTTAATTTGCCATCCAATCACCACTAAAATCTCTATTAACAGAAAATTATGACAACACCCTTCAAACCCGTTGGATGGTTCGAGATCTACGTCGACGAGATGCCTCGCGCTCGCGCCTTCTACGAAGCCACCCTCAACATCCAACTAGACCCGATGCCTACGCCCGGCGATGAAGAGGGGTTGGAAATGTGGGCGTTTCCCGACGCCATGGACATGGCCAAGCCGGGTTGTTCCGGCGCTTTGTGCAAAATGAAGGGCTTTCAACCTGGCTCGGGTGGCACGATAATTTATTTCTTGTGCGAGGATTGCGCTATTGTGGCGAGCCGGGCAGCCGCTCACGGAGGGACGATTTACAAGGAAAAGATGTCAATCGGTGACTATGGCTTCATCGCGATTGTGGGTGATTCCGAAGGCAATACAATCGGCCTGCATTCGATGGTGTAATGTAACGCTTGCAGAGACTCATGATCAGCGGGTGCGGACAACTCTTTCAGACGCCGGGCTATGAGCATACGGTCCGGGCGATCGCAACCCAACCTCAAGGGTCACTTTCGCGAAAAACTACTGGATCAGCCTTCACCGCCCCGATGGATACGACCCCGCCACGGAAGAGGACAAAACGATGGGCGAAGCGATCGATAGATTAAACGATGCGATGATCGCCGCTAGGGTTTGTGTTTTTGTGGGAGGATTGGAGGAAATTCAGCCTGCAATCTCACTGCGTCACTCTCCAGGAGGCGACATTCGAACCACACGGGAGCCGTATTTGGGAACTGGAGAATACGTCGGAGGATTCTGGATACAGAGACTTTCCAGCCCGGAAGAAGCGCTCATGGGGGGGCGAAAAGCTGCCCTGGCCTGCCTGGCACCTGTCGAGTTGCGGGCGTTCAATGAATAACCTCCTGATCGCTAATTTCCATACCCGCTTGAAGTAAAGATGAAGACACCGATTCCCGTCCTGCGCATTTTTGACGAGGCCCAAACAAAAGGATTCTCGATCATCTTTCTTGCTTCCAAGGCCAACTGGGAGCACCACCTTCCGGCGGGCATGTCGCTCTACATGGAAGTTTCCAGTGGGGACTGCGTTCTGCATCTCTCCGAGCACCACCGGGGTTGCTCTCCGGGCGCAAGAGTCCGCATCCAGATGAACAACCTGGATGGCGATCTGGACGCGCTACGCTCCTCCAGCCACCAGCACAGTAAACTCGGCCAAGTCAAAAGGCGGCTTTGGGGGTCTGCGGGAAATCGACCTGCTCGAACCCTTTGGAAATGTTCTCACACTTTAGTCGGAGTAACTTGGACAGAAACGCTCATCATGATGTGTGGCGGATCTCTGACCTGCCGTTTCGAGGGGTCTCCGACCCCGCTTCAGAGGACCGCATTCAGAGAAGGCTGAAACCATCAGGCCGGAGGCCTAACCCACGGGGCCACCTATCAACATGAAGGGAAATACGGAAAAAGGAGGGTGGCTCTGCCCTGAAATTTTGAGCTATCACCAGCGTCAGGATGAGACCTTCAAGGCCATCTGCGACCTGCTTGCCAGAGAGATCAACGAAGGACTTCCAGAGGCGGAAAACAGACTCTGGCACGCCCATCCGGTCTGGTTTCTGGAGGGAAATCCAACCGTTGGCTACAGCAGGCAGAAACCTGGAATGCGCCTGATGTTCTGGAGTGGTGCAGATTTTGGCGAAGCTGGGCTGAAAATCGTCGGCAAGAAATTCAAAGACGCCTCCGTGTTCTATAATAATCCATCCGAGGTAAACCGGGCGGAGCTGCAGCGATGGCTGGCCAAAGCACGTCGCATTCAGTGGGACTACAAAAACCTGATGAAAAAAGGCCGCCTGGAGAAGCTGTCGTCACCAATTGAAGGCATTGAAGGATGAGCCCGATTACAAAACAAACCGTGGTTGAACACTACTATGAAGGATTCCGAACGGGAAATCCGGAATGTGTTTTGAAGTCTCTGGCCGATGACATCGTCTGGCGGGCGCATGGTTGTTCTACCATTCATGGCAGGGATGCATTCAGGGCGGAGATCGACAACGAGGAGTTTAAGAACACTCCGACCCTCAACATCGATAAGGTGATTGAATCGGATGCGCATCTGGTCGTGCTGGGCTCGGGGAAACTGTCGCTGGCATCCGGAGGGCCTCGCGGGTTCACCTTCTGTGAGGTCTTCTTAATTAGTGATGATCGGATCTTGGAAATTGACACCTTTCACATGTTGGATGGCGGGTGATTTCGATCACAAACAATGTGCTTTTTCAAAGCACTCCGGCATTGGTTGAGGAGGATTCTGATGAGCCATCCAACCACCAATCTGAGCGAAACGGTTCGTCTCCGTAGCGTGCTTCCGGAGGATGCCCGACTGCTCCGCCTCTTTGGAATCCGTTCCCTGCGGGGTGCATCCCGAAGGATGCTTGTTGGGACTTTTGCTGCGATCCCTGGGATGATTTTTGGAGATTTGCGAAGCGCTATCGAGGATCAGGTCGGCTGCCTGGCGTCCGCTTTCGATTGCGCCGTGAACGGTTGAGGGGTGGGCCAGAGAGCAGGCTTCGCCAGCGAGTGTTATCCGGTTGCTGATTGGTGCTGCGAGGGCTGCCCGATCTGCGGGAGTGCTTCCTGGTGCGTAGGCTGAGTAGGAACCGAGGGAATAGGGATCCCTTTTCCACCGGGTTGCGATGACCTTGATGGGGTCGGGCAGCGAGGGACCAAAGATCTGGCGAAGGGTCTCCATGGCAGATTGGCAGATTTGATGATCGGTCATTTTCTCCATTGCTTCGGCATGGTGACCAGAGCTGAATCCCATCAGGGCTGGCGTTCCGGTCACCGGGAAAAGGTTGATCCACTCCTCCCAGCATCCGTCCCCGACAAAGCCGAAAAGATGTTTTTCGGGGGGCCAGAAGATATTAGGAAATTTTAGAATGAGCTTGTTTAGCGTGCCGAAGCCGAGGCTTTGAATGGCTCGGCGGTGATTTTTTGGAAGAGGTGGTATGAAGTTTACGGTGTCGGCCTTCAAAACCCCTAGCGGAAGGGTGATGATCGCGAAGTCTCCAAAGAAAGTCGCTTGCTGCGATTGAACCTTGATGGGACATCCCGTCCAATCGATCGACCTCACCTCGTGTCCCAGGTGAATTTCATCTTCGTTTTGTAGGGGGAAGAGGAGCTTGGCGTAGCCCTCGGGCAGCATCAGGTTGGCCCCGCGATGTTCTTCCCCTTCATCGAAATATTCGAGCGAGAGATCCTGGGAGTCCGCCGCGTACTCAAGAAGGATATTGGTGCGGATGGCATATTGGAGATCTGTGCGCGCTGATATTGAAAGCTGATCGCAATAATTCTGCAAGGCGTTGTCGAGAGCGGCAGAACTTGAAGCATCGTTTTGCTGCTCCGAGATCCATGCCTCGAGTCTTTGAAACTCTTGATCGATCTGTTCGTCCTGATTCCGGGTAAGGACTCCGCCGGGGCGGAAGCGGAGGCGGTTCTTGAAATCGAAATTGAAAATTTGGGCTCCTGCCCGTTGGGCCAGGGCGCAAAGGGGATTTCCGCTGCTTCCCTGGATCCAGGATGCCCCGAGATCAAACCCTTCTTGAACAGTCCAAACCCGGCCACCGATTCGGTTGCGCGCCTCGATAACCACGGGAAGAAGACCCGCCTGACGCACCCTTTCGGCGGCTGCCAAACCGGCGGCGCCAACCCCGATGATCAGAACCCGGCTGGGTGGGTTTGCTTCCGGCTTTTTGCCAGCGACCGAGGCTGAAAAATTGGACGTTGGACTGGAGTGAAAGGAGGGTTTGGGCATGGGTGGATTACCGAATTTTAGAAATTCAGGATGGATTTAGTCTCCAGGGTAGTTCTGGAATGAGGGGACTTAAAACAGGGGATGGTGGTTCCACCGCCTGGGAAGGAATGCTTCAGGATTCACGGCGAAGTCTTTGACGGTCGGTCCCGGGATGGCCGGAGCTTTATACACTGACTAATCCACCTATCTGCATCCGCCTCGATTGGCTCTGCTTGGTCGGGCGCACGGGCCGCCTGTACTGCGCCGCAGAGAACGCCATGCAGAGGCTGCAGCATTGTGCTCCCAGGCAATCGGACTTACGAACGGCATCCTGCAGTCCTTCCCTGACGGGGATTAGAGGATTTAAAATGTATCAACTGGGCATAAGACCGCGGGAGCAAGGTGCGGGAAATCAGTGGATCCTTTACTCTGTGCTGCTTGTTTTCGGGGACCGATTGAAGGCATAGACCGATTGAAGATTTGAAACTCGAATCGCTACTCCTTGAGAAGCTCTTTCGCCCGGGCTAGGGAGTCGTCGAAGGTTGCGCAGAAGTTCTCTCTGCCGATTTCATCAAGAAACCCGGCCTTGCGTAGTATTTGGAGGGGTTGTTGGTGGATGCCGCTCAGAATGACGGTGCCGTGGTGGTGTTTCATCCGCTCGACAACGCTGTGAAGGGCGTGCATGCCAGTGAGGTCGATGGCAGTAACGAGGTGGAGCCGGAGGATGAGGATCTTTGGCCAGGGAGAATGGCTGGCGAGGGCTTTTTCCATTTTTTCGGCGGCTCCGAAGAGGAAGGGGCCGAAGATGCGGTAGACGAGAACGCCGTTTGGGACAGGCTTTCCCTGGGCGATGTGTTCGGGTCGTTCCAGCATGTCGTTTTCCGTGACGAGGCTGACTTCGGTGGTTTCGGAGACTCGCTTGATATAGAGGATGGCTGCGAGGACCATGCCTACCTCAACAGCGATGACGAGGTCGAAGACGACGGTTAGCAGAAAGGTGGAGAGGAAGACCAGCGCATCGCTGCGGGGAATTTTTGCCAAATGTTTGAACTCGATCCATTCTCCCATGCGCAGAGCGACCACGACGAGGACAGCAGCCATAGCGGCGGTTGGAATATAAAGGGCGAGTGGAGCTGCGAGGAGGACGATGGTGAGCAGAGTCGCGGCGTGAATGATTCCAGCGAGAGGGCTTTTTCCCCCGCTGCTGACGTTGGCAGAAGTACGGGCGATCGCCCCGGTAATTGGCAAACCTCCGAAGAGTGGGCAGATCAGATTGCCCAACCCCTGGGCGATCAGCTCGGTGTTGCTATCGTGGCGGTCGCCGGAAAGGCCGTCGGCGACGACAGCGGAGAGGAGGGACTCGATCGCCCCGAGCAGAGCGATGGCGATTGCCGGGCCGATCAATTCGCGCACCAGAGCGAAATCCAACTGGGGAAGGGCAAAGGCGGGGAATTGGGAAGGAATGGCACCCGTGCCGAAGCGACTGCCGATGGTGGCGACGTTGTGGGATTCCTGCCAATGAAGAAAATAGACGAATATGGTGGCCGTGATGATGGCTACCACGGATCCGGGGAAGGCTTTGATGCGGAGGCGAGGCCAAAGGAGGATAAAGGCCAGGCACGAAAGGGCGAGACCCAGCTCGTAGGGATTGGTGCTCCCGAAGTTTTTGAAGAGCCAGGGAATTTTTTCAAAAAACTCATTCGGTACGGGGCCGGTAGCCTGTAATCCGGCAAAAGAGGGAAGCTGGGTAATGATGATGGCGACGGCAATACCGGAAGTGAAGCCACTTGTAACCGGCCAAGGGATGTATTTGATGAGGGCGCCCATTCGGGCGAGGCCCATAAAAATGAGAATCATACCGGCCATCATGGTGGCTAAAATGAGGCCCCCGAACCCGTGTTGTTTGATGATGAGAAGAATGATGGGAATGAAGGCAGCGGTTGGGCCGCCGATCTGGACCCGGCTGCCACCGAAAAGGGAAATGATGAATCCGCCGATGATGGCGGTAAAAATGCCGATGGCGGGTGGTGGAAGGGGGGTCTCGGCTCCCGAGGGAACGCTGGCGATGCCGAGAGCCAGAGCCAGGGGCAGGGCAATCAGGCCAACGGTGATTCCGGCGCCGATCTCGCCGGAGATGGTGAAGGATGGTCTCAGTGAAGGCTGGAGGAGCTCGAGGGAGCGTGGATGAAAAGTGGTGCGATGGTTTTCGCGTTTCATGAAAAGCTTCTGAATCAGAGCCAAAATGACATCGTTCGAGTTTGGAGATAAGAATGATGAGGAGGGCCGAAGGTCAGACCCTGACACCGTTGAGATAACCAGCATGAGATGGAGAGGCCATGGCTTTTTTCCCCGCGACCAGTTCAAATTATGAATGCTTCAGTAAAAAGGGGGAAGGATGAATTTCCCGGGAATCCATTTGGGTTTGGGCGAGATTCGAAAGAAGGCGGGAGCTTTTCGTGAGCAAGGAAAGGGGTGGTTGGTCAACGACCTTGAGGGGGGATTGGCTGGTAACGGTTTCGATGCGGGAGGGCTTTCGGCTTTGCAATTTGGGGATTGGCCCAGAGAGTGAGGGGATGGGGCGATTATTCGACTTTGATGAATCGGTGCGGGCACGAGTGCTGGCGACTGATCTTGATGGCACCTTGATACCGCTTCCGGATTCGCAGGCGAATCTTCAGGACCTGAGGACCCTCGGGGATTTGCTTCGAGAAGGCGATCACCCCCTTATTTTTGCCACGGGGAGGAGTTTCGACTCGACGATGGAGGCGATCTCAAGCCATGGCCTGCCGACGCCCGACTGGATTGTCTGCGACGTTGGCAGTGCGATCTACCGACGGGAAGATGATGCTTATATTGCTTATGCCCCGTACGTCTCGCATTTGCGCGATTTGGTACAGGACTTTGACCGTGCCAGGATTGAGCAGCGGATGGCGACCTTGGAGGGACTCCAATTGCAGGAGGCGGTACACCAGCAGGAGTTTAAAATTAGTTTCTTATCGCCACCCGAGCTTTTGGAGGAGCTGGTGTCGGCCCTGGAAAAAGCGTGCCGGGAAGAGGGGCTTCCCTTTAGCCCGATGGGGTGTATCGACCCGTTTGACAACTGCGGGTTGATCGACATTCTGCCGATTGGTGTGAACAAGGGCTATGCTCTGATTTGGCTGGCTACCCATGCGGACTTTGATCCGAGCGAGGTGGTTTTTTCGGGAGACTCGGGGAACGATTTTGCCGCGTTGGTCTGCGGCTTTCGGGCTACGGTGGTGAGCAACGCCTCCCAGGAGGTGCGCACCAGGGTAACAGGCGAGGTGGATCGGCTCGGGTACACCGAGCGGGTCTTTTACGCAACCAAGGCGGCCACCTCCGGGGTGCTGGAGGGAGCCCGCCATCACGGACTTTTCTAACCCGGGGTCGACCGGGGACGACCTTCCAAAGTGGCGCCTGGTTTGTGCGGGGGCAAGGGCAGGTCGTCGGTGCTCTGGCCTTTGAGAATCGGAGGAAGGGCAAGGATTTTGCGGAAGGTCTCGAGGGTGACGGCCTGAAGGTCGGGGACGACGACGGTAGCAAGGTCCTCCAGTTTGCTGGCCGGGTGGGTTCCAGTAACCCCGATTGAACGCATTCCTCCAGCCCGGGCAGCTTTGAGGCCATGGCGGCTGTCTTCGAGAACGACACAGGCTTGGGGAGGGAGGTTGCAGCGAGAAGCACCCGTTAGGAAAACCTCTGGATGGGGTTTGCCGAGGCGGACATCCTCGCTGCAGACGGCGTCTTTGAAGTAGGAGGCAAAGCCGAGGACCTCGAGGCTGGTCTCGATGTTTGCCCGCTCGGTGGAGGTGCAAATCACAGCCGGGATACCTTCCTGGTGAAGGCTAAGGAGGAGCTTTTCCACTCCGGGCAGGGGGGTAAGGCCCTTGGACAGAATGAGTTCGCGGTAGAGCTCTTCTTTGCGGCGGCCCAGACGCTCGGTGGTGGCGGGGTCGTCGGTCCAGCCAAAAATGTCGGGAATGATCTCGCGATTGACCCTTCCGAAACTTTTTTCAAAGAGAGCTGAGGTGAGGGGCAGATCGGCCTCCCGGGCGAGGAGGTACCAGCTTTCTTCGTGAAGCTTGGAAGAATCGACAACCACCCCATCCCAATCGAAGAGGGCACCGAAAGGAGAGCCGGGTCGTGGACTAAGGGTCATGGAATGGACACTGCGGAAGAGACAAACAAACGTAAAGAATGATCCGAAAGACAGAAGAAGCCTGTCCTTCGAATGACAGCTCTCATTTGCTTTTGTCAAAAAGAGAATTTCGGGTTGCGCGATTGGAGAGAGAGCGGGAAGATGCCTTTGTGAAAAACGAGAGACGGGTGCAGAGCGACCGGATGCGGGCCTTCCGCAAACCGAGCAAGTTTGGCCCTCTCTTTTGGGCACTAGCGATCCAAGCGGCGATTATCTTCGTCGCCGGGTTTATCGTCATCTTCATTCCTTCCGATCGTGAGGAGCCGGTATTTGTTGCGAAGAAAACGATCTACCTTCCGCAGCGCCAACTGGACCATCGGATGGCGGTGGCGGAATTTCAGGAGGCGGCAAAGGCTCCGATGCTGATGGAGAAGGTGGCGGTCGACGCGATGTTGCCTGACTCGTTGCCCAATCTTCCGGAGATGCCGACGATGGAGTTCAATCCGATTCCCGCGCAGGCGGTGGGCAATGCGAGTGCTATGTTTGGGAGCTCGGGTTTTGATGGAATGCTGGCTGGTTTTGGGAGTGAGGCGTCTTCGGTTTCCTTTTTGGGGATTGAGGACAGTGCGACACGCATCGTGATCTTAGTCGATATCTCTCAATCCGTGAAGACGAAGGTCGAGCGGGCTGGAATGCGGATGGAGGAAATCCGCGACGAGGCGATTCGGTTGGTGGAGCAGCTCAATGCGAATACGCTTTTCGGGCTGATCCAATTAGCACGGAACTACGACGTGATGAATCCCTACTTGCTTCCGGCCACCGTTGAGAACAAGGAGCTGGCTCTCGATTATTTGAGGAATCGCTTTGTGACGACGGGGGTAAGTTCAGGTTGGAAGAGGTACGATGGGCGCAACGGAATAGACGCCGTGCTGGAGGCAGCCTTCGATCTTGAGCCCGAGGTGATCTTTCTTTTAGCGGATGGAGATTTCCAGCGAACTCCGCAGGGAGGAGGGCACGAGCAGATCCCGTGGTCTGACGTCTCGTCAGTGATTGATCGTCGGCAGGCCAGTTTGAAGACTCCGGCCCGTATTCATGTGATTGGCTTTGAAGTACCGGCTCAGCACCGCCGGGATTTTCGTGCCATCGCACGCGAGAGTGGTGGTAAGTACAAGGAGTTCTAGACCTTCTGGCGCTCTCTTTGAACGACTCTCTCGAGCCACTGGTCACTGAATGATTTGGCGCAGAAAAGTGATCTCTTCGGGATCAAACGGGGTGCCGTCGGTGCGAAAAATGTCGTGGAACCAAATGTCTGCGGGCTCCGGGAGGGGTTGGCCGGGAGGGTTGGTGGCTTCCTTTTCCCAAGGTTGATTGAGTTCGCGACCATCCTTGCTGGACCACGGCCAAATGGTACCGGTCTTTCCGGCCACCAGGCCCCAGTTGATGGCACCAATGCTGTATTTTTTGAAAATGGGAAGGCTGCTTTGAAAGGTGCTTTGGGGTCGGGCCATGTACTCCGTACAAATGCTCGGACGCGGATCCTCGGCGTAGAGCTGGCAGAGCTTTTCGAGAATATCGGGGGAGTCGTAATTGTGGAAGGAGTGGACGTCTGAGTTTAGCTTGGCGAGGGCGATGTTTTGGGTGCCGACGCTCCCTTCGGCGGTAGAGCAGATCGGCTGAGATGGAGCAACCGCGCGAGCCCATTGCCAGGAGGCGAGGAGGAGTGCGGCACTGCGGTCGCCAAACCAGGCCTGGCCCTCTTGTCCGATGGGGAATTCTCGGCCCGGCTCGTTATAGAGTTCCCAAAGGAGGACGCGTGGGTCCTCAGCGAAGCGAGTGAGGGTAGCCTGGAGGTAATCTCGGAGGCGACCGATTTCGGGGGCGGGGAGGCGGTTTTCGCTGAAGGCGGTGGCAATATCGCGGGCGGGAGAGTTCATCCAGCCGGAGTTGTGATAGGCCGGAACCGGAGCGGGCTGGGGTCCGGTAAAAGGGAAGGGTCGGTGGCAGTCGTCAAAAAAGACGAAGATAGTCCGCATCTGGTGCCTGGAACAGATTTCGAGGAAATGGTCCATGCGTTGGTAAAGGCCCTCCGGGTGATCGGCCCACACCAGATCATGGAGGTAGACCCGGAGGCAGTTGAAGCCGAGGGAGTGGGCGAGGTCCAATTCCCTGGCAATGGTTTGGGGATCGAAGGTCGCGGCCTGCCACATTTCGAGTTGGTTGATAGCCGTAGCAGGAATATAATTACAGCCGACCAACCAAGGCTGCTGCCGATACCAGGCCTGAGCTTTCTCGACGGGCCAGCGCCCGGGAACCTCGAAGGCGAGAACCTCGGTGGTGCTGGCAGCCCGATGCGCCTCAGCGGAAACCGTTCCGAGGGTACCCACTGGGGATGGATTAATTTCGTCTGGCATGGGAAGTACCCTTGGGAATTCGGGGCTTTCTAACAAGTCTGTTGATCGCTGTTTGGACGGAGACCAAAACGGATGAAGAAGTCGGGTGGCAGGAAAGATTGAGAATTGCCCAAGGTCTGTTGTCGGCTTTATTATGCCGAAGATGACAAAACGCACTCTGAAACCCCTATTGACCCTGCTGGGTAGCCTCATTCTCTCCGCTGCCCCGCTGTCCGGGATGCGGGACGCTCCCGCGACGGGGGTTGAGTTCTCAATCTTTCATCCGCTGCAGTTGCACACTCCGGAGACATCGGTGGAGGGGGTTCGCTTTAATGTCTTTTACGCGAAGAATGCTTCGCTGCGAGGCCTCGATTTGAGCATTTTTGGGGTAGGCCACTTCACAGAACCGAGTGCCGGTTTGATGCTCAACTTCCTCGGGAGTGTTTCAGAAGATGAGTTTACGGGATTCCAGACGGGCCTCGTGACCTACTCCAAGGTCAGTTTTGTGGGAGTTAAGGGAGGAGCCTTAAACCTGAGCAAGGGTGAGATGGTGGGCTGGCAAACCGGGTGGGTATCCATCGGAAACGGGAGGGTCAAGGGATTGCAGACTGGTTTGGTGAACTACGCTGAAGACATGAACGGCGTTCAGTTTGGGCTGGTGAACGTGGCCAAGCGATTGAAGGGAGTTCAAATAGGGCTGGGGAACGTCAACCAGAGCGGGCCACTGGTCTTCTTCCCATTTGTAAACGCGGCCTTTTGACCGATCGGGCCATTTTCTGGAGGTCTGACCTCCCGGGCACCGGAGCAAAAAATTTATTTCATGAGGAGGGAGGCAGGCTCGGCCTCGACTCCCCACCAGCGCAGGTGCCAGCGGTCCTCTTCGATCTCGAGGCAGTGGATATCGGCGTTTTCGATGGAGAACCGGCGAGGCATCTCAATGGGCAGGCCGATGGCCCGGTGGAAAAGGCATTTAATGACGCCACCGTGGGTGACGACGATAACTTTTTGTTGGGCAAAGCGGGCTGCCAGCTCTTCAAGAACGGTGGTCGAGCGGGCGAAGACCTGGCGAAGGGTTTCCCCTCCCGGGGGTAAGTAGTCGGGGTCGGCAAAGTCGAAGTCGCACCCATCGCCGCGCTGTTGTCTCCCTGCCTCGGCTCGGGTGAGGCCTTGGAGGGCACCGAGGTGACGTTCGCGCAAGCGAGATTCGGGCTGGATTTCGAGGCCGAGTTGGTTCGCGAGGGGTGAGACGGTTTGAAGGCAGCGTTGGAGGTCGCTACTGATGATTTGGTCCGGATTGGTCCGGCTGAGAAAGTCGCAGATGCGGTTGCGCTGGAAGTTGCCCTGCGGGCTGAGTTCACTGTTGAGCTGACCCTGCATGCGGCCTTGCGCATTCCAGAGAGTCTCGCCGTGGCGCATGATGTAGAAAACGGTCATGATCCTTTGATCCAGACAGGAGCGGGGTTGGCGGACAATGCTCGAACTTGTTTTCCAGGGAGAATCCGAATCGGAAAAGTGCCGAATGGTGCGGGTGGTTGGGGTAGCGTCTAATACTCGCTCTGAAGAAGGGCTCGAGCGGAGAAGACGGTTATCAATACGCTGATCACGGTGCGATAGTCGGCGGCATGGAGACCGAAAAAGAGGAGATCAAAAACGGTGTAGGCAAGGCTTACTACGAAAAGGATCCAAATGCCCAGGATGTCCATTGGATGAAGACGACGAAGTTGGGAGTGGTCAGCGACGGACGGGAAAGAGGCCATCCAAAGTTGCGAGAAGGTCTGGGGTGAGGAGTTCAACCTTCTCGAGGGCGCGGAGATTTTCTCTCAACTGCTCGGGCTTGCTGGCCCCTAGAATGACGGTGCTGACGCGGGGATTCTTCAGGCACCATGCGAGGGAGAGTTCGGGCAGACTGCAATCAAGTTGTCGGGCGACCTCGGCGAGGGCCTTGAGGGCTTCCCGTTTGGAGTCCCAGTCGCTACCGAGGACGGCCTCACGCAGCCAATCGATCTTGGCAAGGCGGGAATCCTGAGGCACCTCCGAGGTGTATTTCCCGGTGAGGAGGCCGGAAGCGAGGGGACTCCAAATGGTGGTCCCGAGCTGGTACTTTTCGTAGAGGGGTGCATACTCCACCTCGAAACGGTGGCGGTGGAGCAGGTTGTACTGCGGCTGCTCCATGGTGGGGCCCCTGAGACCGAGAGACTGAGCTACGGTGAAGGCCTCCTCAATTTGGGTGGCAGACCACTCACTGGTTCCCCAGTAGAGGATTTTGCCCTGGGCGATCAAATCGTTCATGGACCAGACCACCTCCTCGACCGGGGTAGCGGGATCATAGCGGTGGCAGAAAAAGAGATCGAGGTAATCTAGTTTAAGACGCTGAAGGGCACCGTGGCAGGCATCGGTGAGGTGTTTTCGGCTGGTGCCCCGCTGGGTGGGTTTACGCTGATCGATTCCGAAAAAGACCTTGCTGGAGACGCAGAAGCTGTCGCGCCGCCAACCTAGCTCACGAATGATCTTTCCCATGGCTATCTCAGCCTCGCCATCGGCGTAGGACTCGGCGTTGTCAAAAAAGTTGACCCCCGCTTCGTAGGCAATTTCGAGGCACTGGAGGTTGGATTGATAGGAGTCGGGATCTCCGAAGGTGACCCAAGCCCCGAAGGACAATTCGCTCAGTTGGAGACCGGATCGACCGAGTTTGCGATAGTTCATGGCGGGTGGGGTGCGTTTGTCAGGGTGGTTCAGGCGAAGCGATCGGAAAAGACCACCTCATCGTATGGGAGCTGACCGGGACGCGGATGGGCGGGTTTGAGAGCCTTGCCGACCGTAATCATAAGGCTGATACAGTAATCAGCAGGAAGGTTGACGATAGAGGCAACGGCAGCGGGATCAAATCCGACCATCGGGCAAGAGTCGTAACCCATGCTCCGGGCGGCCAGCATGATGGTTTGGGCAGCGATACCGCAGGAGCGATGGGCCTCGTCCCGCTGGAGTTGAGGCTGGTCGCGATAGAAGCTCTCGATCATTGGAACGATGACCTCAGCGACCTGAGGGGAGGCATCCTTCCAGTAGCGGGCGGGTTCCCGCTCATGGGCGAGGAGGTCAGCACAGAGGAGGACCACGAAGGAGGCCTCGATGACCTGGGCCTGATTGAAAGCTGCACCGTAGATCTGCTCACGGATGGCTGGATCGGTGATGACGAGGAACCGCCAGTTTTGCATATTGAAGGAGGTTGGCGAGAGGAGGGCCAACTCCATGATTTTGCGGATGTCCTTTTCCGGCATGGCAAAATCAGCTTGGTAATGTTTGACGGAGCGACGGGTGGAGATCGATTCGGTGGTCTGCATTTCCTTGAGAACCTGCGAAACGGATGAAAAGTCAAGAGTCCAGCGATTGCCGGGGAGGAGCATCGGGCTCGCCTTTAGCGGATTCGAGAAGGGGTTGGAGGGGAGTGTGGCGGGGAAATCTGAGGGATACGGTAGTACCCTTTCCACGCTCGCTCTGGATGGTGATGGAACCTCGGTGGTCGTCCATGATCCTCTGGACAATCATCATCCCGAGACCGTGGCCACCCTCCTTGGTGGTGAAGTAAGGCTGAAAGACGCGGGAAAGATCTTCGGCATCAATGCCTTCGCCCTCGTCCTGAAAGCGAAGGGAAATATCCTGGGGGGTGACCTCGGAAGAAATCTGAAGGATGCCGCCCCGGTACATGGCCTCGGCGGCATTTTTGATGATATTGTAAAAGACCTGCTTGATCTGGGTGGGGTCGCCATTGACGAGGGGAACCGACTGATCGATTTCGACATCAATGTTGATTCCTCGATCCTCGAAGGTCTGGGATTGAACCTCCAGAATCTCATTGAGAATGGACCAGAGGTTGATCTCCCTGAGGTCGGGTTCGGTTGGCCGGACCGCTCGAAGGAAGTTGGAGAGGATGGAGTCGAGGCGATCCACCTCCTGGAGACAGATCTCGAGCGAACGCAGTGCCCCATCGGAGGCAGACTCGGGGGGCTCCCTTCTGAGGTGGCGCTGGGCGATTTGGAGGTGGATGAGAATGGAGTTGAGGGGATTGCCGAGTTCGTGGGCGACGCCGGCGGCAAGCATGGTTATGGAGTTGAGCCTTTCGGTTTCGATCTGTTCGCGAGTGCGGTGGCGCTGTTCGGTGATGTCGGAGAGGAGGACGAGAAATCCACCGCTTTCAAATGAGTCGGCAGCCTCGTCGAGGGGGACGAGGTAGGCGCTGACGTCACGCTCCTCGGGGTAGGAGATGGCGAACTCGGTGGAGAGAGCGGAGCCTTCGATAAGGTCTCCCAGCTCGGCGACTCCCAGGGCAACGGCGAGGCCGGGAAGACGGCGGAGCAGGAGGGTTTTCCCAATTTCGCGCTGATTGAGACCGAGGAGGAGGCGGGCAGGATGATTGGCGTACTGGATGATTCCGCGAAGGTCGGCGACGAGGATGGCATCCCGAATGGTGTTAAAAATGGTTTCCAGTAGCCTTCTTTCCCGGCTGAGGCGGGTAACGAGGGCGGCAAGGTTTTTCTCATCGAGCTCGTCGACTTTGCCGAGGATCCGGTCGAGAGCGGAACTACGAACTTTTTTGAGCATCGGAAAAAATGAAGTGGGACGCTTCGGTTAGTGGGGAAGGTCTGAGCCCCAATCCTTGGAAGGCAGGGGAGCTCTGGCAATCCCATAGCGGGTGGAAGACGGGGGCGGGGATTTGTGGGGATGATTGATTTCTTAAGGTGGCGGGGGAAAAACAGGGGCTGTGGGTTGAATCTGCGACGGGGTGGCTTTGGATGAGTAAACGACCTTTCTTTGGCCTTCTTCATTCATCATCCCGGCTACCATTGTGAACTGCCGCCCGGCCATCGGTTTCCGATGGGGAAATTCCAGTTGTTGGCGAGTAGGCTCGTAGAGGCAGGTCTGGCTCCCGAGGGTTTTGCAGAGCCCGAGCCCCCCTCCCTGGAAGTTTTGTTGGGCGTGCATGGGCAGGACTACGTCAGGGACTTTTTGGCGGGCAAACTACCTGCTGGAGTGATGCGGCGGATCGGGCTGCCCTGGAGTCCGGAGCTGGCCGCGAGGACGCGGTTGGCAGTAGGAGGTACCCTCCTGACGGCTGAACTGGCCCTTGAAAACGGGTTGGCCTGCAACACGGCAGGGGGCACCCACCACGCCTTCCCGGACTATGGTTCGGGGTTTTGTATTTTCAACGACATAGCGGTGGCGGCAATGGAGTTGGTGAAGCGGAGCTGGGCGCAACGGATTCTGATCGTGGATCTGGACGTCCACCAAGGGGACGGTACTAACCAGATCTTTCGGAATACCCGCGATGTATTCACTTTTTCAATACACGGAGAGCGGAACTTTCCAGTTCGCAAGGTGCCGGGAGATTTTGATTTGGCGCTTCCAGACGGAACCGGCGATGGACTCTACTTGCAGAGTCTCCGGGAGACGCTCCCCCATTTGTTGGACCGGGTGAATCCCGATTTCGTTTTCTACGATGCCGGGGTGGATGTCTGCGAGAGTGATCGCCTGGGAAGGTTTACAATGACGCGGGAGGGCATGTATCAGCGGGACCAATACGTCTTATCCGAGGCTCGTTCGCGGGGCATTCCGGTGGCTTGTGTGATCGGCGGGGGATACCACTTCGATCTTAATGAATTGGTGGAGAGGCATGCGGTGCTATTTCAAGTGGTGGCAGATCACTTTCGTTGACGGGGAGACCTGGGCTTGGTGGTCTTCGGGGAGGATGGTTTCGGTTTCTGTCCGGTAGCCTGGCCGAAGGCCTGGCGGTAGGCAGTGAGGGTGGGGGTGTCTTCGGGTGAAGTGATCCAGGAACCCGTCGGACCCTCGTAAAGAAGGTATCCGCCCAGGGGGCCTCCTTCGGGGCCGAGCTCAACGAGCCAATCTGAGAGCCGGATGAGGTCGAGATCGTGTTCAATGATGATGATGGTGTTTCCGGCATTGCGGAGGCGGACCAGCACCTCGAATAAACGCTCGATATCGATCCAGTGCAGCCCGGTGGTTGGTTCATCGAGAATGTAAAGATTAGCACCGGTCTGGCTCTTGCTGAGTTCGAGGGAAAGCTTGAGGCGCTGGGCTTCTCCGCCGCTGAGTTGGGTGGCGGGTTGGCCGAGACGCAAGTAGCCAAGGCCAACATCGCGGAGGGTCTGGAGGACCCGGATAATTTTGGGATGTTTGGAGAGAAAAGAGATGGCTTCCTCAACCGTCATCTCGAGAACGTCGGCGATCGTTTTGCCCCGGTAGCGGATTTCGAGGGTTTCCCGGTTATAGCGCTTACCGCCACAACTGGTGCAGGGGATGGTTGCCTCGGAAAGGAAGTCCATGGGGAGGGGGAGGACACCCTCGCCTTTGCAGCGTTCGCAACGGCCGCCGGGCAGGTTGAAGCTAAAGCGGCTGGGATCATAGCCCCGCACCTTGGCGAGGGAGGTCAGGGCGAAGACCTTCCGGAGTTCGTCGAAGACCTTGGTGAAGGTGGCAGGATTGGAGCGGGCACTGCGGCCGATCGGTTTCTGATCAACGAGGACGAGGGAGTTGAAGGCCTCAAGGCCCTTGATAGCCCGATGTTTGGCTGGCCATTGGGTGGCGCGATTGAGTTTAACGGCGGCTGCCTTGGCAAGGATGTGGGAAACGAGGGAACTTTTCCCCGAGCCCGAGACCCCGCAAACAACATTCAGACAGCCAATGGCAAATTGAACATCAATCGATTTAAGGTGGTGAGCCTCGGCACCAAGAACGCGAAGGAAACCCTTGTCCGGGTGCTGAACCGTACCTGAATGTTCGA
Organism: Puniceicoccaceae bacterium; assembly: GCA_036822055.1. Taxonomy (GTDB): domain Bacteria; phylum Verrucomicrobiota; class Verrucomicrobiia; order Opitutales; family Puniceicoccaceae; genus DAISIK01. The sequence goes on along the minus strand of DAISIK010000008.1, from coordinate 56,602 downwards.
TACGACGCTGGCCTGAGAGAAAGGGGCCAGAGATGCTGGAGGGGGATGCAAAGGACTGCTCGACGGGGCCAGTAAAGACGACCTGACCGCCGGACTCTCCAGCGCCCGGCCCGATCTCGATCAAATGATCGGCGGCTCTAATGGTGGCTGCCTCGTGTTCGACGACGACCACCGTACTGCCCCGATCGCGAAGGTTGAGAAGGGTATGGTTGAGCCTCTCAATATCGCGGGGGTGCAGACCGATGCTGGGTTCATCGAGCACGTAGGTCAGCCCACTGAGTCCCGTACCGGCCTGGGTGGCGAGGCGCACCCGCTGAGCCTCTCCTCCGCTGAGGGAGCCGAAGGGGCGATCAAGGGTGAGGTAGTGGAGGCCGGTCTCTTCGAGGAAGCGAAGCCGGTTGGCGAGCCCCTGGATGGCCTCGCGCCACGGGAGGAGGTCGGGGGTTTCGGGAGCGAGACCTTCGATCATGGCGGCGGCCTCTCCGATGGTGGATTGGAGAAAGTCGCAGATGCTGAGGCTCTGGAAGAGCAGGGAGCGAGGATAGGGAGCGAGCCGCCGTCCTCCGCAAGCCGAGCAGGTGTCGGCCTTTTGATAGGTGGAGAGTCGGGCCTGCAAACCCTCACTGGTCGTATTTTGGAAGGTCTGTCTCAGATCTTCCAGGACACCGGCAAAGACGGTGACTTCGGGAGCAGCTTTGCCCGGACGAAGTTTAAAAGAAAACTGTTTTTCCGGGTGGCCGTGGAGAATGAGTTGCTGGACCTCCGCGGGAAGATCGGACCAGGGGAGGTTGGGATCGAAAGGGACCTGCTCGGAGAGTTGTTTAAGGATGGCGTTCCGGCGGATGATCATTTTTTTCGAACCGAGGCGCCACGGTTTGATGGCCCCCTTGCGCAGGCTGAGGGAGGGGTTGGGAACGACGAGGGCGGAGTCGAAACGCCTCTCCTCTCCGGTGCCATGGCAAACCGGGCAGGCTCCCTCTGGGCGGCTCCAGTTGAGGAGGCGGGGAGAGGGCTGCGGGTAGGTAGTGGCACACTGGCTGCAGGAGAAGTTCAGCCCGAGCTTTAGTTCATTGAAAGTTTCCTCGCCCGGACTTTGGAAAAGAACGGTGGCCTGATTCTCGCCCTCGCGAAAGGCGATTTCGAGAGAGTCGGCGATTCGGCTCCGCTGGTCGGATCGAAGGATGACCCGATCGATGACGACCTCGAGGAGGATTTGGCCTGGGCGGCGGCGTACGACTTCGGGTTGGTCGATCTCGAGGATTTCCTGATCCACGCGCACCCGGGCGTAGCCTTTGAGTTTTAGCTGCTCAACGGTCTCTCGGATGACGGCAGTGGGGCCCTCAACTACGGGGGCGAGAAGGATTAGCTTGCAGTCTGCCGGAAGGGAGAAAACGCGGCCGATACAGTCATCGATGGTCTGTTTCTTAACAACGGCACCGTCGAGTGGGCAATGGGGGGTCCCCGCCCCGGCCCAGAGGAGGCGGGCATAGTCGGCTACCTCGGTAACGGTGGCCACGGTGCTCCTCGGTTGGGCTCCGTCGGAGGTGTGTTGGGCAATGGCAATGACGGGGGTGAGGCCCTCTACGCTATCGACTTCGGGGCGACGAATTTGGGAAAGGAACATCCGTGATCTAGCGGAGAGGCTCTCCATATACTTGCGGTAGCCCTCGGCGTAGAGGGTGTCGAAGGCAAGGGAAGATTTGCCCGAGCCGCTAACCCCGGTGATGACGGTGAGGCGGTTTTTCGGTATATTCACATCGACGCCCTTGAGGTTGTGTTCGTGGGCACCTCGAATCTGAATTTCTGAGGTGGGTTCCATAATCCTGGATTGCTTATTTATGCGGAGGGGAGGTTGTGGCAATCCGGGAAGGCAGAATAGCCTCGGAAGAAATCTCGACTCCGACGATCCCATCAGTTTAACTCCGAGTCACGATGAAAGAGGTACCTAAGCTGTACATCAAACTGGGCTGTCCCTGGTGCATTGAGGCGCTGAATTTTTTCAACGGCCACGGTATTGCTATCGAAGTAGTGGACGTTATCGCGAGCCGGGCCGCGATGCAGCAGATGGTGGCTTTGAGTGGGCAGACGAAAACTCCGACTTTTGAATACGGAGATTTCGTGGTTGCTGATTTTGATGTGAATGAATTTTTGGCGGAGTTAGAGGAGTTTCCGGAAGTGAAGGCAGATCTTGGCCTCGGGCCAGATGAGGATTGAGGAAGCTCTAAATGATTGAAGCGAGTGGGTTGAGCTTGAGTTTCGGACCGATCCGGGCGGTTGAGGGAGTATCCTTTAAAGCGGAAGCCGGAGAGATCCTCGCACTGCTGGGGCCGAACGGAGCGGGTAAGTCGACGACCCTGCGGATGTTGACGGGCTTCCTGAGGCCGGATTCGGGAACGGCAAACCTGGCGGGGCATGATGTTTGGGAGAATCCTCCGAAGGCCCAGGAGCATTTGGGGTATCTTCCCGAGGTGGCCCCACTTTACGGGGAGATGTTGGTGAAGGACTTTTTGCGTTTTGTTGGCCGGGTGAGGGGGTTGCGAGGCCGGTCCCTGAGGGATGGCCTGGAGCGGGTGTCTGGAATTTGTGAGTTGGGTTTGGTTTGGAATCAGACGATTGAGACCTTGAGCAAGGGATTTCGCCGCCGGGTCGGTCTGGCCCAGGCCCTGATTCACGATCCATCCTGCCTGATCCTCGATGAACCAGCGGACGGGCTTGATCCAAACCAGAAGCGGGAGCTGCGGGAGGTGCTTCGGGAGATGACTGCGAACCGCAGTATCCTCATTTCAACTCATGATTTATCGGAGGTGGAAGCGCTGGGGGCGCGGATGGTGATTCTGGCTGGCGGGAAGGTGGTAGCTAGCGGGAGTGTGGAGGAGCTAAAAGCCGAGGCGGGGGCGGGAAAATCTCTGGAGGATCTCTTTGCTGGGCTGACGGACGGAGGAGGGCAAACCGGTGAGTAGGCTTCTGTTGCTCTTTAGTGTTTGGAGGCGGGAGCTGGGCGGGTTTTTCCAGACTCCGGCAGCCTTCGTGGCCCTGTGCGCCTTCCCCTTGGGGGCAATCGGATTTCCGTGGTTTCTGGGAGGATTTTTGGAGAAGGATGAGGCCAGCCTGCGGCTTTTTTTCGAGTTCTTGCCCTGGGTACTCTCGATTTTTGTTCCGGCGGTGGGGATGCGGATCTGGGCCGAGGAGCGCAGGCGCGGGTCGATTGAGATGCTCTTCACCATGGCGATCCCGGAGTGGGTGGCGGTTCTGGCAAAGTTTCTGGCTGCCTGGACCTTTGTAACTTTGGGTCTGGCCCTGACCTTGCCACTGTATTTTACGATCGAATACCTCGGTAATCCTGACTTTGGGCCAGTGGTAAGCGGGTATTTCGGGGCGATCCTTCTGGCGGGACTTTTCCTGAGCATCGTGTGCGCTGCCTCGGCGGGGACCAAGAGCCAGATCGTGGCCTTTGTGGTATCCGCCTTTCCGGCTCTTTTGTTGTCGATCGCCGGATACAGTCGCTTCAATGGCTTGCTGCTGGACGCCGGGCTGCCGGTGTGGATGGTCGATGCGGTAGCGGGGCTTGGGGTGGTGACTCATTTTGAGCCGATGACGCGGGGACTGGTGGCAGTTTCTGATTTGTTCTACTTTGTGGGCTTCATGGTCGCCCATCTTTTCTTGAACTTCCTTTTGGTGAAACGGTGAAAGCTTCGACAAAGCGAGAGTTCCAAATGGTCTTGGTGTACGGCGGGCTGCTTCTTTGGCTGGTAGTCGCCTCGCAGATTCCCGGTCGCCTTGATGTGAGTGGAGAGCGCCTTTACTCGATTGGGCCGGAGAGCCGGGAAGTGGTGGGGCAGATTGAGGAGCCGGTCGAGTTTGAGTTCTATTTCTCCCGGCGAAGTGAAATCCTGCCGGTTTCGATCAAGAACTATGCGCTGAGGATCGAAGAGCTTTTGAAAAGCTATCGTCGGGTTTCCGGAGGGAAGATAAAGTTGAGGGTGTTTGATCCTGCTCCGGATTCCCTGGAGGAGTTGGCAGCTGTGAAAAGCGGTCTGGTTCGTCGCCCGTTGAGTCGTACCGAGCAGATCCTTTTTGGGTTAATATTGAGGTCGGGGGAAGAAAAGCTGGTGATTCCCTTTTTCTCCCCGGAGAGGGAGCCTTTTCTGGAATATGATATTTCGAGTCTGCTGCTCGAAATCAGCTCGCGCGAACGGTCCAAAGTGGGGCTTTATTCTCCGCTGAGGTTGGCCGGGGTGGAAGAGATAACCGGGCTTAAACGCCCGGGATTGGCCGACGCCTTCGTGGATGCGCTGAAGCGGATGTTTGAGGTCGAGACAGTGAGGAGTCTGGAGCGCATCGGGGAGATGGATTTGGATCTGTTGATCATGGTCCATCCGGGCCGTCTGAGTGGGGAGGATCTCTTTGCACTGGACCAATATGTACTCGGGGGCGGGCCATTGTTTCTGGCGCTTGATCCCAGCCATTTTCGGCAGCGGATCCGGGATCAATCACCCGGCCAGGTGGGACTCGGGACGGTGCGGAGTGATCTCCCGCAACTACTCGGTGTTTGGGGGCTGACTTACCGGACCAATGAGGTGGTAGCCGATCCATTGCAGTCCCTGCGGATCCAGGACCCGGCTAGCCGGCTACTGATTGATTATCCAATCTGGATGGAGGTACGAGAGGTGAACCGGGAGGCGATTTTCACGAACCAGATTGACACGCTCCATTTGATTGAAGCGGGGAGGCTGACGATCGATGCCGGGAAACAGGATGTCTGGGAGGTGCTATTGCGGAGCACCGAGGCGGCCGGGGTGGTTGATCCTTCCTCCTTGAACCGGGTTCTCCCCTCGGCTTTGTCGTCGCAGATCAGCTTGAGTCGGGGTGAGGCGGTGCTGGCAGCGTCCTTTCGCGGGAGGTTGATGACGGCCTTTCCGGAGGGGCGGCCCTTAAAAAATCCTGATGACGAGATGGAAAAGTTTCTAAGGAGCCTGTCGGACCCGAAGGATACCCAGCTCATGGAGTCTCGCAGCGATTCCCAGATGGTCATCATCAGCGATGTCGACTTTCTTTTGGACGAGTTTGCCCTGCGAGAATCTGAGTTTGCCGGAGGGCAGACGATGGTCCCAGCCAATGATAATCTGGCTTTGGCCTTGAACATTGTCGATGCATTGGCCGGGAAGACAGAGCTATTGGCGATTCGGGGTAAGGGCACAACAATCCGGCGTTTTGAGCGATTTGCGACCTTGCGAAGTGAGGCAGAAGCAATCTGGGAGGATCGTATCCGGGAACTGGAGGCAGATTTGCGGAAGGTTCAGAGCGAAATTACCAGACTTGAGGAGGAGGCAGCAGGTGAGCGGACTGAGGCCCTTGATCAGGCCCTGGAGCAAGAACGGTTGCTGCGGGTGGAACGCAGAAGCGTCTATCGGAGTTTGACCGCAGCGGTAGATTCCCAGCGGGTGGGTTTGGCGCTTTTCAATTTTTTCTTTTTGCCGGGCTTCACGGCTCTCTGTGGGATGATTTTTTTCTATCGACGGACCTCCGGCTTTCGAAAAGGGATCGTCAGTTCGCCCAAAAAATAAAAGAAGACCAAAAAGTTCTGGTGGTCTTGGGGCTATCGTTCCTCGATGAACGATTCTAATCCTGGGAAGGACACTGGGGCGGAGAGCGGAGAGCGGATGGTTGAATTTAAGGAAACAGTGGCCACGCGCTTCCGGCTTATGGGCGGGTTAAAGGGGGCGGGCCGGGGGGGGGTCTATGAAATTCACGGAAGGACGGCAGCAGAAAGGTAATCCACCTGGGAAGAGCGCCGGTGGTTGGGGCGTGTAGGGGGACGGGATGGCGTAGCGTAGCGCGGAGGCCACACGGAGGATGCGTCTGGGCACCCTACATGGGATCTGCTGGAGGGGGGGCGTCGATAAGGTAGGGGTTTAGGTGACTGAGCTCCTTCTCGGTAGGGTCGCCGTGCCGAGAACTCCACTCAAGATTCCAAAAAAAAGACCGGAGCGATGGCTCCGGTCTTGGAAAGGTAGATATGTTTGATCGGATTACCGGCGGCGACGCGCGAGGAGGAAGGTCACCGAGAAGAGTCCGAGCCAAATGGCTCCGGCGGATGGTTCTGGCACCACGGTGAGGTTATCGAGAGCAACGGTTCCCTCGTCGTTCACACCGCGACCGCGGAGACCGGCAAAGAGGGCGTCACTTTCCGCGATCTGATCGTTGGTGAAGGTGAAGGGCGAAGTTGAGCCGATGCTCAATCCGCCGGTTACGCCATCGGTTCCCCAAGCGAAGATTTCGGAACTGACGGAGTACTGATTGCTGCCGAGGGAAGCGACGGTGAGCGAAATTTCGTACCAATTATTAGCCAAAAGATCGAAGGTACCGCTGAATTGCTGGCTAACGTTGCTATCGTTGTTCCGCAAGCGGAGGTTTGCCTGGCGCTGAGTTGTACTGTCGGCGGGTCCTGAGTCAGTTGTCCGTGCCTCGACGTAGATTTGGCCAATGGCCCCACCGTCGAAGAGCTGGGTGTTATCCCGTGTGATGCCGACACCGGCCAAATTTGTTCCACCGATGGTTCCGAGGGTTGATGTGGTCAGGAAGTACACTGAGGCTGTGTATTCCAGTTCATCGTTGAAGGAGCCAAAGGAATTCGTGTTGGCGGCTGCATAGTTGAGGTTTCCAGCTAGAGGGGTAGCGTAGCGACCAGCCACTCCACCAACCCCGAGACCGACTCCGTCGTAGGTGAGGGGATCTCTGGTTTGGTTGTAGCTGGCACTGCTGTCGACGGAAAAATCGTCGAAGAGGATGGCTGCATTCGCCGCTGAGGTGGCTAACCCTAGCAAAGCAAGGTGTCGTAGCGTTTTTGAGATGTTGGATTTCATAGTTATGGGATTGATTTGGCAGAAGGCTTAGGAGCTAGGTGACAAGGTGCCACGGTAGTCCCAAGGAACTCTTAGATTCGCTTATTGAGCCGTTTGAAGGAAAGACAAAACTATTTCTCCGAAGCGAAAGCAATTGAAAATCGTTGCAGATCCGTCACGAGGAAAGGGTTTTGGTTTTGGTTTCGGATCTACCTGAGTTGCTGGCTGGAAGGCTGGTCGGTTGAGTATAGGCGAGAGATTTGACCGAAGACCTTTCAATCAATTTGACCGGGAGCTTGAGGCAGGGGGGGAGCTGGTGGGTTGGTTGGAGGAGTTTACGCTCAGTTTCTTTGATGGCGATCTCGCCAATTTCATCGGCTGGGAGGCGAATGGTGCTGAGCTTGGCCATGACCATGCCACGCGGATCATCGTTGCAGCCAAGAATGCTGAGATCGTTTGGAACGTTGATCCCAAGGCGATCGGCGGCTTGCCAGAGGCTGATGGCGGCGAAGTCATCTAGGCAAAAAAGAGCTGATCGCTTCGATGCTGTGGCTCGTTTTAGAAAATGGTCGGAAAGGGAGGGCTGGGTAACATCAAGGAGGGTCACGGGAGGAAGGGAAAGAGAGCCGCCGCGGGCTGCGACTGCCTTTTCGAAGCCTCGGCAGAATTGAACCGCTTGGTAGCTTTTGGGTCCAAGGTAGGTCGGACAGACTACCTCGATGTTTTGGTGACCTTGATCCCAGAGATGGTTGAGGGCGATTTCGCCAGCTTGAGGGTAGTCGCTGACAATGGCATTGACATTGGGATAATTGACCTCTCGCGAGAGGTAGGTAACGACCGGAACGAGCTTCGACAACTGTTCGAGGAGGGAAAGGTTGGGGACCCCGAGGAGGAGGATCGAGCTGACGCGGCGGTTGAGCACACTACGCGGCATCAGTTGGGGCTCCGCGAGGTAATCGACGGAGGGGTCATAACTGGCGAGGATGACCTGGCCCGAGTGCATGTTGCGCGCCTGAAGCGCTCCGTTGAGGATTCGTGAAAAATAGGGATTGGCGAACCCCCCGACGATGGCGCTGCTGATCATGAGGCAGATGTCGGAGGTCTCCGGGTATATTTTGATTTGGACGTTATAGTCATCGCTCAAATAGTGGAGTTCTCGGGCGGCGTTGAGTATCCTCTGTTGGGTCTCCAGGCCGACCCCGATGACGTGCCGACTGTCTGAGGTGTAGTGTTTACCTGAAAGGAAGGCCGAGACGGCGGCCTTCGACGTCCCTGCTCGAGCGGCAATATCGGCGAGGGTGCTACGCTTGGGATGTTTCATATTGATGCGTTTAGCCGTTGGGAAAGTGGAAGTAGTGCCGAGTCCGTTGATCGAAGAGCGAAAATTAGGCCAAAGGCTTTTCGGTCGGGGGAGAAGGAGGTAGTGCGGACCGAAGCTGGGTCCGGGAGCGCTGGCCAAACCTGAAGAGGCTCCACCCGATGAGGGAGACGATGCTGGCGAAGCCAAGAACGATGACTCGGCTCCCGAGAGAGTTGGGGACGAGAATCAAGAGAAAGAGGAGAAGGCCCGAATAGAAGATGGTCTTCCCAATCAGAACGGCTTGGGCTGCGTCCTTATTTTCTCCAATCTCCGTCTCAAAATCGACGGGGGTAAGCATCTTTGTAAAAAAGAGTTCTTCCCGCTTTCTCTGAGCTGCCCCTCGAAAGCGGGCGAGGGCGACGCTGAGTGCGGTTCCGAGGAGGCCAAAGAGAAGGACCCATCCCCCTCGTTCCTGAATGGTCCATGGATTTTGTCCCAAGAGCTGCTCCCGGAGAATGGACCAGCCGGAAGGAAGGACTGAGAAACCAAAGATGAGGAAGTAGGACCAGGAAGGGAGTTTGCGAAAGATGAGGCCAACGAGGAGGGGAAGGGCGATGGGCGTACCGATGACGGCGCCGATGAGGAGAAAGGTATCAAAGAGTTTGACGACCCCTTGGGTGGCAAGGACGAGGGCGATGACGATAGTGGTTAAACCGAGGAGGATGCTGACGATGCGGCAGAGGCGCACAGCGCGGGAGTCTTCGAGCGGCGGGAGTTTGAGCAGTTCTCGCAGGCGACCAATCAGGTTATGAACGATGACCCCGGTCTGGCCGTTGATTCCAGAGTCCATGCTGCTCATGGTGGCAGCGAACATGGCAGCGATCATGACGCCCATCATCCCGTCGGGGAGGAGGTTGAGGGCGGCGACGGCGTAGGCTCCGGTAGCTGGATCGTCAAGGGGCAGGTCGAGAACCTGCTCCGAGTAAAGGAAGCGGGCGACCATGGGGGGGATGAACCAGAGAAGGCTGCCGACGGCCATGAGAAAAAAGGCCCACCAGGCAGTGCGAACGGCTTCCCGACCATCCTTAACGGCGAGGTAGCGACCGGCAGAGGCCAGATTGATCTGGGTGAGCAACTGCATGATGAAAATGACTACGGCCCACTCCCAGGTAAATCGGTTGTCGTTGTAGTAGCCCGCAGGTTTGATGAACTGAAAGTCGGCGGCGATTTCAGGCTTTTGGAGAAACTGGCTGAAGCCGTCCCAACCGCCGACTTCAATGAAGGCGAGGATGCCGACAAGGATGGTGATGGCATAGAGGATGACGCCTTGAACCACATCGGTTGCCATGACCGCCCATTTTCCGCCGGCAACGCTGTAGAGGAGAACAATGAGGCCAACAACGATGATGGTGGTGAGGAGGGGAAAACCAAAGATGGCGCTTACGAAAAGGGAGAGAGCCCAGAGCTGAATGGCCGAACCGAGCGGGCCGAGGAGAAGCCCGGAATAGATGGAAAATTGTTCGACGGGGGTTCCGAAGCGATCCCTGATAACATCAGCTCCAGTGATGGCGCGGGTCTGGCGGTACCAGCGGGCGAGGAAGAGACCTCCGAGGGCAAAGCTGGCCAGGTTGGCGCAGTAGATTACGAGCAAGGTGGGTCCTGACTCAAAGGCGGCAGATCCATTCCCGGTAAAAGTGAAGGCACTGATTCCACCGATGGTGACACTGGTGCCGACCATCCACCAGGTCCCCTGGGCGCCTCCGCGTACAAAGTCGCTGATGTTTTTGTTAAACTTGGCGAATTGGCTACCGCAAATGAGGAGGAGGGCGAAGTAGAAAAAGAGGGTGAGGTATTCGATGGCCATGAACGAGGGGTAGGTCGGGGCTGCTAAAGATCGTGCTGAATGCTGCGGGGAAGGGGCCTTGAAATGGAGAGAGAGTTATTGATCCGGGACGGCTCCAGCAGCCGACAGGCCTTCGGGGTCTTCGATGGACGGGTGTACGGGAAGGGGGGGAGGAGGAACGATGGTATCCATAACGAGGACGAGGCTTGGGTAGTTGAAGCTGCCGTGGTTCGCTGTGTGGACAGTTGGGCGGATGATTCCGAGAACCCGGATGCCTTTGCGGGTGGGTAGATTGCGACCGAGGAAATACTTCCACTGACCATCCCGATCGGTGGCTAGGTCGAGGCGCAGGTGATTTTGGTCGGGCCGGAGAGGAGCAAGGGCGGTCTCACGCGGCTGAAGGATGCGTACATTTTCTCCTGCCCTCATGGCGATGGCTGAACCGGTGAGGTTAACCATCCGCACGGTTTCGAGCGGAAATTGGTCTAGATCGTCCGAGAGAAAATAGATCTCCGCACCTGTGCTCGAGTTCTCGACGACGAGACCGATGACCCGGGCAGCCCCCTTGGGCAGGGGGGTCGACGCAAAGGGGACAAACTTTTCGTCTCCATCAATCTGCTGCAGCCGATCGAGCCGAACCTTTGGCGACTCGATCTCGAACGGTTCCGAGATGGTGTTGACGGAGAGGTTGATGAGGAGGCGTTCCTTTTCGAGGGCGAGGTAGAGAGGCTCTTGAATTTGCTGCCAGGCGAGGAGTCGAACAGAGACTGGATCAACATTGTTCTGCCCGAGGAGAGGGGGCGAAGTTGTGAGAACAACGGTCAGAGCGATGGCAGTGTTGAGTAAGGCAGCCCGGGCGCGCTGAAAAGTGAGGTGGCGGAACTGGCTGCTAGATTTCATCGAGGTAGCGGAAGGAAATGACGGAGAATTTTCGATGGTGGGGATCGAGACTGGGCTCCATGAGCTCGGGGAGACGCTGGACGACCATCTCGACCCAACTGCTGGCCTCGACCTCTCCGCCGGGCGCCCTCTTTTCCCCGTAGGCTCTGATAACAAAGGTGTCCGAGCGGGCGGTAAGGACACCCCCGAAACGACTGAGAAGGTCGGCTTGGCTGAGGTAGCCCGGCGAGAAGACATTGCGGGAGGCAGAGGGGAGGGCCAACCCGGAAGACGATCCGACAAAGGCCTCCCGATCGATGGCAGCGGGGAGGAGGAGGATTTCGGGATCGGCTGGAAGGTCCTGATTGAAGGGGTAACGGTCGTTGATTGGGACGGTGGACTGATCGGCACGGTCGATCGCTGCCTGGAGGCGACCTTTGAGGCCGGAGTCATCGTTGCGGAGGCGTCGATTGATGAAATCAGCCAGAGAGGAAAAGGGGCCGTGTATTGTTATTTCTGTTACAATGGCAGCTGCGAGGCTGGCAATCTCCTCGTCGGTGAGTTGCCGATAGCCGAGCCAGGGATCGTCCGAGGCGGCAGGCGGGCGCTGGAATCGGGAGAAGGGATTCTTGAGCGGGTCGCCCGGGGCGGCCAAGCCGGTGACCGGATCGTAGGGGAGACCGTTGAGGCTACCGAGAAAAGAGCGCCATGCCTGCTCCGAGGTAGAGTTGATATTGAATCCGCCCAGGAGCCACAGTTGGGATGCGGCACCCTCTGGAGAGAGCAAGCTCTCTGCAGTTGCTTCCGAGGTCGGGATGATGCGGGGGTTGGGGAACTGGAAGGCCGGGTTGGCAAGGTTGGCATCGCTCAGATCAGCGGGTATGGTGGAGAAAAAGGTTTGGTCCCAGAGGGCCTCGTTGAGGAGGTAGCTGTAGTCGTAGTGCGCGGGAGCACTTTCGTTTCCGGTGGAGATGAAGGTGCTAGTGCGGGGGATATTGAAATCCTGGAGGCTGTTACCGATTGCATTGACGGGTCCGAAGCCTGCGTGATGGGTGGCGACATGCTGGAGCTGGGCGACACTTTGGTAGAGCCCTCGATCAAGGAGGGATGGCTCCCGTAGGGCCATGGCCACGTAGTCGCCGGAGTCATCAGGGAGAAAGTCGGGGGTGAGGGAAACGCGGTTATTGACCCCGGAACTGAGCTGGGTTTGGCCGTCTGTGTTGGAATAAAGACCGCTCACAAAGAGGGGATGAGCGGGGTAGTTGTTGAACTTTCCGAGCAGGCGACCGAGCGGGTTACCGTTGGCCAGCCATCGCTGGGGAAAGGCGGGGTGGGCGGCACCCATACGAGCTCGGAGGAGGAGGCGCACCATTGGCTCAATGGTTGGGCCCTGGGGGACGTTTAGTAAATCGGCCCCTCCGATAACCCCGGTTTGGTCAATTTGGAGACTTTGAATGAATTGAAAGGTATCCTGAGGGCGCTGGTGGGGATCCGGCGGAATGGGATCGCTGGGAGGACCTCCCCCAGCATTGTCGAAGCGAAAGTAGGCCATGTATTGGCCCGGTACTCGGGCGGAAGTTGCCGCTCCATCGGAGGTGTCTCCGGAAAAAAAGGTGGCCCGGAACGGTGGTGAGGCAGGGAGGTTAAAGGAAAGGGAGTCGACAATAACGGAGTTGGAAAAATCTCCCTCGGATAGCTCGATAGAACCATTTGAGTTGTAGAAGGTATTGACGGCTGCCGGGGTGAAGACCTTGGCCACTCCGGGGTCGAGGGTGGGCATGTTTACCCTGAATCGGAGGTAGCGGCTTGGTTTGCTGCGGATGCCATTCTCAAAAGTCATGCTGTAAAGACTGAAGAGACGAAGGTAGCGGTGGGGTGGGGCAGTTTCTTCAATACGGATGGCAGCCTCATCGCTATTGGTGAGGAGAGAGCTGAAGCCTATCTCGTAGTTTCGACCGGCGAGAGGGACTGAGTAAGGATTCCAGAGGACAACCTTGGGGAAGAACTGGGCGCGGAGGAAGTAGCGTGTGGGCCGATCGGGAGGCCCGCGGTCCTCGTAGAAGACAGATAGCCCAAGCTCTGCCCAGACCATGACGGGTCCCAGACCGGGGGAGAAGAGGGTGGGACGCTGAGCGGTAAGTTGGCCACCCTCGGGATCGATTGGGTTGTTGTACCAGCGCCTTAAATCGCCCCAATTGGTGGGGCGTTTCTGAGCCTCAGACCCGGTAATAGGGGCCTGGGGGGGGAAGACGAATTGAGAATCGGGGAGGGAGGGAAGGCTCGCCTCGAGAGCGCGGTTGAGATCGAGTTTGAAGCCACCATTGACGGGGTTGGTGAGCAGGCTCCGACTGACGTAGGTGAGGTCGTTAAAGCGAGCTTTGGATGCGCCGGCGACCGTGGGATTTTGGGCGAGCGACCAAAGATCGCCAGAGGTGTTAAGGATCGAGAGGTCGGACCGATCAAAGGGAAAGAGGTCCGAGCTCCATGAGTCGGTATGAGCGCCCGTGGAAAAAAGAGGAGCCCGTTCCATTTTCTCGAGAGCGAAGCGGGGAGCTCCGGCGAAGGCTTGGGCGAGGATGGGGGCCGGGATCTCGGGGCTGGGGCTGGATTGGAAAGCAGCGGTGGAAAGGTTGGCGCGGGCTTTTAACCCCTCGTCCAAAACCAGATAGGCATAGGCACCCGAATCTTCGCCAAAGTCGGTGAAAACCTTAGGGGCATATTGCCAGAGGGAGGAATTGTCGCCAATTGAATGCTCTCCAACCATTCGGGCGTTCAGGGGCGAGTTTGCGATGGTCGTGAGGGGAGAGACCCGGCGGGGATCTGCGGGATTTTCGTTGCCAGAGATTAGCCAAACGAGGGGAGTGGTGGGGTTGAGGGGCGGCTCGGTGCGGCTATCCCAGACCCCTACGAGATGGGGAGAAATAGCACCGGGAACCAATGCTGCTGGGGCGGTGATTCGCTGATCGGAGCCAGCGTAGTTTTGCAACTGACCGAGAGCGACCTGGGCGGCCAATCGAGCGTTGGCTTGAGCGATGATGCGATCCCTCTGATTGAAAGAGGTCCGCGTTTCAACGCTGGTGAAAGAGCTTAAACTAACGAGTAGAAGCAGAACGAAGGTCATCAGTGACAGGCTGACGACGAGTGCGAAGCCGCCGACGGATGGGTTGTCCGGTTTGGAATGACACCCTTGGCGCGGCAGTTTAGCTCGACGTTGATGGGGCTGTTCATTCATGGGGGATAGACTGGAGGCGGCGAGGTGGGGGAGTGAGAAAGCTGCGAGACTGCCGATGCCGATCAAAGGGAGCGTGCCAAACCAGACGGCTGGCTGAATGGTGGGGTCGTGGAGGCGAGCCCGAACGGGTGGGGCAAAGGAAGCGTAAGATGGGAAAAAAAGAAGCGGTGCCCTGGAGACACCGCTTCTGTGGAAAAACCGGAGGGAAGTCCCTCAGGAATCAACGCTGAAACGGCGGCGGCCGAGGGCAAAGAACAAAGGACCACCAAAGAGGATGAAGACACCACCACTAACCTCGGGAATTGGAGTAACCTCGCTGAAGGTGGTTGCGATGCGCAGCTCGTCGAAGGTGACAGGGGAATCGGTGAAGAGAGCGAATGCGATACGATCGAAGGCCACATCAGTTCCGACGATCTCACCGGTCACGGTGTTATTTGCTTCAACCAAGAGGTCGGTTGGATCCCGATAGATGGTGACGATGTCTGAGCCGGGGAAGCTTCCAAAATCGATCTTCCCGACGATCAAGGTAGGTGACAAGGTCATAGCACCGAGATCAGTGACGGGCCCGTCTCCAATTCGGAGACCGAGGTTGGTGTTTGATTGGAAACCATTCGCTCCACCACCGACTCCGATCCGGATGCTCCTGGCGCTGTCGGCATTGCTTTGGTCGAAGGTCTCGAAAGCGCGGTAGGAACCATCGTTGGCAGAGTCGACTTGCATGAGGTAACTGAAATAAATGATACCTGAGGTGTTTGCATCGTAGGTGTCCGAGAGAAGGCGCCCAGCCCGCGAATTACCGCCCGGCTTGGTAAGCGAACCTCCCGCAGTGGCGAGGTCACCAAAGGTCAGCCCAGTGGTTTGAGTAGTGTTGGCGGTGCCGGCGATGCCAATCCACGCCCCGTTGAAACCCAGGTTGTTTGGATTTTGGCCGATTACCGATCCCAAGGCGTATTCACCAACGGAGGGGTCGGTGCCGATGAGGAATGAATCCTCGGCGATGATAACTCCCTTGGCGAAAGGAGCAGCGGCGAGCAGAAGAGCCGACGAGAGTTTGAGGTGATTTTTGTTCATGGAGTTTGGAGGTTAGTTGAATGATTTATGAAGAAGTTTATAATCGTCGCGATACGAGATGGTGTCAATGGCTAATTTTTGATTCCAAGCTGGATTGGATCGAGAACCGACTACGATTCCAGATTCGTTTGGCTGTTGAAAGGAGTGCTGCGCGGCGGGGCGGGTGTCTGGAAATCGTTCACTTGAACGGGCTGGGCTATTGCCTCGATTCGAGCAGGTGCCCAACCCAGAGCTCGTTGGTTGCCTCGGGTATCAGCTTTGATGATACTGATGGACCATTTGGTAGAAAGAGGCGAAGAGGTGGTCGGAATCAAGGGGACCGGGAGAGGCTTCCGGATGGTACTGGACACTAAAGACGGGGAGATCACGGTGCCGGAGACCCTCCACAGTTCCATCGTTGAGATTGATTTCAGTGACGATGGCTCCGCGGTTGTGAAGCTCCGCCTCGGTGGTGGCAAAACCATGATTCTGGGAGGTGATGGATACTTGACCGGTCTCGAGATTTTTAACCGGTTGGTTTGCGCCATGGTGACCAAACTTCAGCTTGAAAGTTTTGGCGCCGAGGGCGTGGGTGAGGATATGGTTGCCCATGCAAATGCCAAAAGTGGGGTATTTTTGAATCAGCTTGGCCACGGTAGCATGGATATAATGGAGGGGCTCGGGGTCTCCTGGTCCATTGGAGAGGAAAATCGCCTGGGGCTGGATTTCTTCTATTTGCTCGACTGAGGCATGGGCGGGAATGACGAAAACATCAAAGCCGTGGAAGGAGAGGCGGCGGAAGATGTTTCTTTTGGCCCCGAGGTCGAGGGCGGCGACCCGGTAGCGGCAGGGGGTATGCGGTGGTGCTTTCAGCAGCGTTCCGGGTACGCTAAATTCGCCGGTTCCCCAGGTTTCGACGGAAAAGGGATGAATTTCCTTGCTGGTGACCCTGCTGACGTAATCGACGTTCTCGAGGCCATGCCAGGCGCGGGCTCTCGCTAGCGCATCCTCGGGGGCAATGCCCTCGGTGGTGAGACAGGATTTGAGTGCTCCTTTGACACGAAGGGCTTTGGTAATGGCGCGTGTATCCACTCCATGGATACCCGGGATTCCGTGGCGAAGCAGGTAATGGTGGAGGTCTTCCTGGCTTCGCCAATTTGAAGTGACGGGGCTCAAATCGCGGATAACAAAGCCTTCGACTTTCGGGCCATCGCTTTCTTCATCTTCGGGAGAGATTCCATAGTTACCGACTTGAGGAGCGGTCATGACGACAATCTGCCCGGTGTAGGATGGGTCGGTGAGGACTTCCTGGTACCCCGTCATCGCGGTATTGAAGACGGCCTCTCCGGTGGTCGTAGAGCGTGCGCCAAAGCCTAGTCCGTGAACGATCGTTCCATCTTCGAATGCAAGGAGGGCAGGTATTTCTTCCATCAACCGTTTGAGGAAATCCTGCCCAATTTGAGCGGGCAAGGATATTTCCTCAAACTTTGACAAGGGAAGATGGAGAGCCTTTGTTCGTCTTAGGGGACTCCGAAGACACGGATTTCCCCGCGAACTATGTTTCCTAAAGATAATCGCATCAATTGGTTCTCTGGCCAAGGCCTGTGGGACCACGTCGCAGTCTCCGACTGGCGGGATTGGAAGTGGCAATTGCGCAACCGGATCACCCGGCCTGAGCAGCTGGAAGAGTACCTCGAGCTGACGGATGCCGAGAAGGCGGGTTGCGCCCATGCGGAGAAAAAGCTGAAGCTGGCGATCACTCCCTACTTCTTTAACTTGATCGATCGGGCGGATCCGGATTGCCCGATTCGCAAACAGGTGATTCCGAGGGGCGACGAGATGATGGTGGCTCCAGAGGAGCTTCTGGACCCGGTTGGGGAGGAAGGCTCGATGGGGGTACCGGGGCTGGTACACCGCTACCCGGACCGATGCCTTTTTTTAGTGACGAACGTGTGCGCGGCATACTGCCGTTACTGTACCCGGAGCAGGCTGGTCTCGGGGGCGCAGGAATACGATTTTCATCCGAATTATGAGGGCGCTATCCGGTATATTGAAGAGCACCCTGAAATCCGCGACGTGTTGTTGAGCGGGGGAGATCCCCTGATGCTTTCGGATCGGAAGATTGCGTCGATCCTCGAGCGTCTACGGGCAATCCCTCACGTTGAATTTATCCGGATTGGGAGCAGGATTCCGGTTTTTATGCCGCAACGGATCACCCCGGAACTGACGGCGACCTTGAGGGAGTTCGGTCCTGTTTGGATGAGCATCCACGTCAACCACCCACGGGAATGCACTGAGGAGCTGTATCAGGCATGTGAAAACCTGAGCTACGCCGGAGTCCCATTGGGGAACCAATCGGTTCTCCTGCGAGGCGTGAACGATGATCTGGGGACGATGCGATCGCTGATTCATCGGCTGCTAATGATGCGGGTGCGTCCCTACTACCTCTACCAATGTGACTTGATCACCGGATCACGGCATTTTCGGGCGGATATTGAAAAGGGGATCGAATTGATCAGAGGTCTGCGGGGGCACACGACCGGTTATGCGATTCCCCAGTTTGTGATTGATGCGCCGGGCGGGGGAGGCAAGGTGCCAATCAATCCTGACTACGTTGAAAAGGTGACCGAGGAAGCCATTTATTTGAGAAACTTCCAAGGCGAGCGGTACAAGTACCCGGTTAATCCGGCCCTTGGCTGCGAGGATGACGGCGTTGAGTGTGGCCAGGATTGCGGGGATGTTGTTTTAGTTTAGCGGTGGCCGCTGGCAGGCAGAAAAACGTCCCGGGAATTCGGGCTTGTTCCTGGGGATTAAAGGAGCTGGGCATGCCCCCTGATTAAATTTGGAGGGCTTTTGGTTTTGCATCGATCCAAAGTTTGAATCTTGCTGCAAGGGATGGAGAAAATCTTGCTGACAGGTGTGGCTGGAATGATCGGGGCGCAGACTGCGGCTCGTCTTTTGAAGGAGGGTCACACGGTGGTCGGGATTGACAACTTGAATGATTATTACGATCCCGAGCTGAAGAAGCGGCGTTTGGAGATTTTGGCGGCGGAACCCTCATTTCGCTGGGAAGCTTTCGACATCGAGAACGGGGAGAAGCTGGATGCCTTGTTCGAAACCTTTCGTCCCGACGCGGTGATCAATCTGGCGGCACGGGCGGGGGTCCGCTACTCCATGGAGAATCCCCATGTTTATCTGACGACGAATATGGGCGGGACTTTGAACCTGCTCGAATCGATGCGGAAATGGAGTTGCCGGAAGCTGGTCCTTGCTTCGACCTCCTCGTTGTACGCCGGGCAAAAAATGCCCTTTTCAGAGTCGTTGCCGGTGAACACCCCAATTTCTCCGTATGCGGCGACCAAGAAAGCGGCCGAGGTGATGGCCTTCACCTACCATCATCTTTACGGGTTCGACGTTTCGGTACTCCGCTACTTCACGGTTTACGGATCGCTGGGACGTCCGGATATGGCAGTTTTCCGCTTTGTTCGCTGGATCGACGAAGGCAGGCCAATCGA
This sequence comes from Puniceicoccaceae bacterium, assembly GCA_036822055.1. Taxonomy (GTDB): domain Bacteria; phylum Verrucomicrobiota; class Verrucomicrobiia; order Opitutales; family Puniceicoccaceae; genus DAISIK01. The sequence continues at coordinate 37,941 of DAISIK010000008.1, read as the reverse complement.
GCTCTTCGGGGACGGAAGCCAGAGCCGGGATTTTACCCATGTGGACGACATTGCGCGGGGGACGGTCCTCGCCCTTCGACCGCTCGGTTACGAAATTATCAACCTCGGGGGTGGGAACAATCCAGTTCCGATGAACACCATCATTGAAATGTTTGGGCAGCACCTTGGCCGAACACCAGTAATTGAGAACCGACCTTTTCATAGTGCCGACATGCGGGAAACCTGGGCTGACATCAGTAAAGCAAAAGCGCTTTTGGGATGGGAGCCAGCCATCGGCCTTGAGGAGGGCTTGAGGGAGACCGTGAGCTATTACATCGAGAATCGTTCCTGGTTGCAGCAGATCCGGATGGACTAGCCGACTGGGTTTCATGGTGGCACTACGTTCCTTTTCTTACCAACCATCACCACTCCAAAACCTATCCATGAAAACCGAACTCAAACGATTTTGCGACGACTTTGGAAGCCGTCTTCTACCCGTGGCGCGCGCTGTCCGTTCAACTCTTGAAGAGATCGAGCTAGAGCGGACGACCTTCGAGCTGCAACCCTTGACGGATTCGCTCCAGGCGGAGTTGGAATCTTTGGAGTCGCTGGCCGAGAAGGTCACCGGGGAGGAGGCGTACCTGATCATTTTTGGTCCTCTGAAAAGCGGAAAATCCACCCTCATGAATGCGATCTCGGGAACCTACGTCAGCGAGGTTTCGTCCCTGCCTGCCTATCCGTGCTTGGTTCACGTGCGGCACGCTCCCAAGGCCTCTTTCAGCCTGACGCGGTACAACGGAGAGGTGGAGTCTTTCGAGCGGAATGAGGATCTACAGCAGGTGTTGCGGGAGGCCCATGTGGCGCTGGCAACGGCCCTGATTGAAACCGAGAAGGGCGGGGATTTCTTCGAGCCGGCAAAACACTTTCCGGAAGCCATTCGGGACATCGACATTAGCCTACCGGCAAATCGTTTGGGCGAGGCCGGGGCGGTTCTAGTGGATACTCCCGGGCTCTATGCCAAGATGCGTTTCGGGTACGACCGGTTGACGAAAAAGTTTCGGGACCACGCATCCTGTGCCATTTTTGTGGTGAAGGCCGACAATCTCTTTTTGGAACAGGTCTTTGAAGAGTTCAACGAGCTGCTGGGCTTCTTCAGCCGCATCTATCTGGTGGTCAATATCGACAAGTCCAAGCGGGATTTGCTGGAAACCGGCGAGCTGGTGCCCAGCTTGGAAAGCACCGATCCAGATCGAATCATCGCCACCTTTGAATCGCTATCGATGAATGCCCAAATCCGCCAGGCCTTTGATGAACGGCGGCTGCGAATTTACCCAATCGATCTGCTGGAGGTAGCGCGCGAAATTCTGGTGACGGAGCGTGGTGGTAGCGGGGCTCCTAATGCGATCTCCGAGGGGAATGAGGGGTTGCCTCCTCTGGAACCTCTTTTTGCAGAGGACTCCATCCCCAGTCCCGAGGTCGTCCTCGAGGGTGCCGAAGAGTTGGCAACCCAGCTTGAGGCAGAGGATGAGGAGAGCGTCGAGTTTGCGGGTATCGACACTGAAATTTCCCCTGAGTTGGAGGAAAATCTTGATGACTGGGATCTTGAAACCGGGGAGAAGCCAGTTTTGGAAGGTGCGTCGGCAGAGACGGAAGGAGAGGAAGTTTCGGAAGCCACAGACGGAGACGAGGCGGATGAATGGGATGAGGCCGTGGGGGCATTCGACATCCCGTTCACGGCCGGGAGCGAAGTCGGCGTTGCTGAGGGCGAAGCTTCGATCGAGGAAGCCGGCGATCTGATGGATCCACTACCGATTGAGAAGGACATTGGCATCCGGCGCTTCAAGCAATTCTCGGACGAACTGGAGGCCTATCTCAACGGCAGTGATTACCTGAGGGAATTCATGTCTGACCATCTCCGCAGGGGGGAGCGGGTCGTCGCAAGATTTGAGACGGCGTTCAGCTCCCTGGCATGTTTCCGGTTCGAGCGCCTATCGGACCAGTTGGCGAAGGAACTCGGGGAGGCTGACGCTCGTCTGGAGGCAGCCACGCGCTTGGGTGAAATTGATTGGCATGCGTTGCTGGAGCCGCTCAACCAAGAGGCGGCGAGTGCGGTAAGTGCGGACGCCGGACGTTACCGCGATCGATTGCAAGTGGCACTAGCCGAGGCAGTTGACACGTGGTTTGAGAAGACCTCGAGTTTTGCTGACCTGCTGGAAAAGGATGTCCCGGCAGTTTTGGGGAACGAGAAAAAGGCCATGATTGCAAATTCTAGGAATCGAGTGAAGGCCCTTGTGGAAGCTGAAAACGGTGGAGTCCGTTTCTCGAACGAGCAGCACCGGCACTTCGGTCTTTTGGGAATCGATTTGATTGATCGGTACAAACGATCGGCAGAGCCACTTGAAGCCGAGGTTGAGGACCAAAAAGTAAAATTGAGTGGTTTGAAGCTCGACGGATTAACACTGCGGAAGAAGCCCCTTGATTTCGTCTTCCTGCGTGGGGCGAAAGGAATATTCAAGGCCGTCTTTGGAGACCCCGAGACCTTGGACAAAGAGGTGAAACCGGAGGATAAGGAACAACGTCTGGGGGACGCTGGGCGAGCTGAACTGAAAGAGATGATTCAGGATCAGGCGATCAAGCTGCTCTTAAAGTCACCGGGCGAAGACAGTTTGGCGCGGCTGGGAGCCTTCGGAGAATCATTCCGCGAGCAGGTGCAGGCGGCAGTATCCGATGGCGGTGAACATGCTGCGAGTCAGCTGCGCTTACTGCGGGAAAAGCGGGCCAAGCACGCGCGGTTGCTGGAGAGTTTGGCCGAGCTGAAAAAGCAAATCCGTGGGTTTGGGAATGAGCTTTCGGAGGTACGTGCGGAACACCTAATGACCGGCACAGGTGGAGGGGACGCTGAATGAGCGAGGGAGGAGTCAATGTTTACGGCACACCGATCGTGCCCTGTAGTATGAATCCTCTGACCGGATTTTACCGTGATGGATGCTGCAATACGGCTGACGAAGATGTCGGCTGCCATGCGATTTGCGCGGAAATGACGGAAGATTTTCTACGCTTCAGTAAATCCCGGGGCAATGATTTGTCGACGCCGAGGCCTGAGTACGCTTTTCCGGGGCTTGTCCCTGGGGACCGCTGGTGTCTTTGCGCGAGTCGTTGGAAGGAGGCCCACGCTGCCGGGATGGCACCACGGGTTTTTCTGCGTTCCTGCCACCTGGCGGCGTTGCGGTACGTGTCCCTCGGAGTTCTCGAAGAGCATGCTGCGGATTGATTGCAGCAGTCTGCGGGTGGCACCGATAGGTGGGAGGCTTTTGGTAGGCTGGGCAAGATTCGCTGGTGGGGTACTGAGTGGACTGTTTGGTCTCGCCCTGCTCTCGTCGGCGCCCGCATTTGGCAATCAGGAGCTAGCCAATCGAATCGTGGTGGTGGCCAACTCGACGGTTCCGGGAAGTGTCGAGTTGGCGAAGACCTACATGCGGGTCCGCAAGATTCCAGAGAAAAACCTGATTGCCTTCGAAATGCCGACTGAAGAGACGATCGGGGGCCGGAACTTCATTGAAAAGGTCTATAATCCGCTCGCTAAAAAGCTCTTCGATGATGGCTGGTTAGAGGGGAGTATGGGCGCAAACGAGGACGAATATCGCAGGCTCCGGTATTCGGTTCTTGGAAACAACATTTCCTATCTCGTCCTTTGCAAAGGGGTGCCCCTGCGGTTTGCAGCCCCCAAGGAGTGGAATGCTCAGCGGGCTCCAAATCCCTATTTGACAACAGCGAATGCCTCGGTCGACGGGGAGCTTGCAGCGATGGCCCTGGCGGATCGTCCGATGGGCGGTTTCATTGCCAATCCTATCTTTGGGGTCGCCAACCCGACGGATTTTGATACCGAGCGGGTGGTGCGAGTTTTCCGTTTGGATGGACCGGATTTTGACTCGGCACGGCGCCTGATTTTCGATGCTTTCGCAGCCGAGCAGCACGGACCGGTGGGCAAGGCCTTCGTTGACCTCGGTGGTCCCCATCCCCAAGGTGATGTCTGGCTGGAACTCGCGGGGAAGCAAATGGAGGCGGGGGGCTTCACGGTAGAGTGGGACAGGGGGCCGGGCCTCATGGAAATATCGGACGGTCTCCAGCTACCGGCGCTTTACGCTGGATGGTATTCTGCCCATGTGGGGGGTGCCTGGGCGGATCCAGAGTTCAGAGTGGCTCAAGGAGCGATCGCTGTCCATATCCACAGCTATTCGGCGCAATCCGTGCGTGACGCGAACAGCCATTGGGTTGGCCCGATGATTTTGAAAGGGGTGACCGCAACGGTGGGGAATGTTTGGGAGCCGCTTTTGGAATTTGTTCACCGGCCGCATATGCTTTTTGGACATCTGCTAGCTGGTCGCAGTTGGGGAGAGGCCTGTTATTACAGTTTGCCTGCTCTGAGCTGGCAGGCGGTGGCAATCGGGGATCCACTCTATCGGCCATTTGCTAATCGAAAGCGTCCATAGCCGGGCTGGGGCAGAGGCAGACGCTTGGCGGGAGGCGCAAGCCCGAGGGCAGAACGGAGGTCCTTTATCCCGTGAGAAGCTTCTAGAACTGTTGAACCAAACCGATGAAGATTTGGTCGAGACCGTTATTGATGCGGTCCAACCCGCCGTTGGAGAGGTGCCGATATTTGAGCATGAGACCGTCAAAAAGGGGAAAGGAATCAGGAAAAGAAGCCAGAAGACCCAAGCCGGTGAGGAAGTTGGCGGGTTGCCCGGTCGACGGGGCACCAACATCGGTCAGGGCGAGACCGAAGGTGAATTCGGCAAAAAACTGGGTCTTTCCAATCTCTCCAATTCGGGAACTCAATAGGGCGGAAGTGGAAAAAAGGTAGGCGCCTTCGGGGTGGTATTGAGTACCAGCGAGGATTTCGAAGCCTCCGGCGATCCAGTCGATCATTTGGGACTGCCAGGATATGACACTGCTGGCGGTAATGAAGCGATGATTCCATGAGTCGCCGAAACTATCGAGAGGCAAGGCGGTGGCGAGCCGGAGATCAAACCGGTCGGGAAGTCGGGCGGCAGATGAGAGGCAAAGAAGGATTGCAGACCCGATGCAGCAGGCGGCTTTCCGGGTCTGGAGTGGGAGACGGGCCATCACCTGCCGGGCACCACGGGAATGTTGAGAACCTGACCGATTCTCAGGCGGTCGGGGTCAATGTCGGGGTTGACGTCGAGAAGCTCGCGCACGGTAAGGTTCAACTTCCGGGAAATCCGATAGAGGTTGTCGCCCTCGGCGACGGTGTAGGTCTGGGTTGAATCTACCCGGAGGGCGGGGCGTTCGTCGGGAGAAAGCGCAGGTTGGGCCAAGGCAGACGGGTCAGGGCGACCCGCTTCGATTGCTTCAATGCGTTGGCGTTCGCGCCGGACCAGTTCGACGACGGTGTCTCGAACCTGAATGAGTTCCTCATCCATTCCGCGGATCCGGCTATTGCCACGCTCGATCTCGAAGGAGGTCTTCCTCTCGAGCTGCTCGAAGCGACCGATGAGGCTTTCGAACTGCCGGTTGGCGTCTTCGACGGTACGTCGTTCCGCCTCAAATTGCCGGACAATTTGGGAGAGGCGACGGTTGGAATCTTCGATTTGTTCCCGCGCCTTATTGAGCGAGAGCAGGCAAATGAGGCTTACGGTAAGGGAACCAATGGCCACCAGACTTGGGAAGGAAAAGAGGGTGCGAGACCAGGCGGCGAGGGCAGACTCTGGATCAGGTTCTTTCATTGAGCAGGGGAGAGGTCGGGAGTGGCATGGAACAAGATTAAGGGAGAACAAAAAGCATTTAAGAAAAAGTCCCAAGAATTTTCTGTGGAAGGCTAATTGAGGCAAGGGCCTTGCCATTGCTCCAAAGGCTAGTCACGGGAGCGCTTGGTTCAAAGGGTGGAGCTCCCGCAGAGGGTTCAGACATCGAAGAGTTTTATGCCGATCCAGATCCAGAACGGGGTGGTGAGAAATGCCAGTATTTGGGTAGGGATGGCGCTGCGAATGGAGATCTCCGGACTGCCTCCATAGTGGCGGGCAAGGACAATGGTAAAAACACCGGTGGGCATAGCAGCCTGAACTATGGCAACCCGGAGGAGGTCTGAAGAAAGGGGGAGGCAGTAGAGGAGACCGAGGAGGAGGAGGGGGAGAATCAGCAGGCGAACCAGACTGCCACCGAGAAGCGCTGAGCGACCTCCGTCCGGGGCTGTCTTGCCGGAAAAAAGCTCGCTGTAGATCACCGAACCGGTGAGAAGGAGACCGATCGGGATGGCGATGGCTCCAATCTGCCGGGCGAAGCCGATAAGGGCTTCTGGAATCCAGCGGTCCATCCCGGTGTAGGTAAGGAAGACCGCGAGGACGATGGCGAGAAACGGAGGATTGATGGCCTTGCGATACCAGCCCCGATTCCACGATCCGGTGAGGGTGAGAATGCCAGCACTCCAGATGGCGAGGTCAACCCCTGCGTTGAAGAGGAAAAGGGTGGGAAGGATCTCAGGGCCGTGGAGGGCGGTGACCAGGGGAATGGCAAGGTATCCAAAGTTGAATACACCGGTAGCAAAAGCAAAGGACCTCTGGGAAACCTTCTCGCGAAGGCCGAGGGGTTTGGCAAGGAGACCGGCCACGACGAAGCCGAGGACAATGAAGATGTAGCCGAGGAGGGGGGCGATGAGGAATTGACTGGGATTGGAGCGGAGACTTTCGCGGCCAATCATTGAGGCGAAAATGAATCCCGGATAGAAGAAGAAGATGAGCGACTGGATGAGCCCGCGTTCGCTCTGGCCGCCGAGCCAACCCTTAAAACTGAGCCAAAATCCAAGCACTCCATTGAGGAAGACAGGGACGAAGGCGTTGAAAATGGTGATCAGCATGCTCTGCTAAACCTGGCTGGAAGGAGCGGCCGGGGCGGAACCCCCGGCCACCGGTGAGGGGGCAGGGCAATCAATCAACTGCCGCGTCAAGAGCCTGGCCGAGGTCTGCCAAGATGTCTTCGATGTCCTCGATGCCAACCGAGAGGCGGATGTAGTCCTCGGAGACTCCTGAAGCTATCTGCTCCTCAGCGGTGAGCTGAGAGTGGGTGGTGGTGGCTGGATGGATGGCGAGGGATTTTGCATCCCCGATGTTGGCCAAGTGGCTATGGAGCTTGAGCTTTTCGATGAAGAGCTGGCCAGCTTTGAGCCCGCCACGGATGCCGAAGCCGACGAGTCCGCCAAATCCGTGGGAAAGGTATTTTTTGGCTGCCTGATGATACTGGCTGGAGGGAAGGCCGGGGTAGTTGACCCATTCCACGCGGTCGTCGGCCTCGAGAAACTCGGCCACTTTTTGAGCATTTTCGCAGTGGCGCTGCATGCGGAGGTGAAGGGTTTCGAGCCCCTGAAGATGCAACCATGAGTTGAAGGGGGAGGCCACCGGCCCGATATCCCGCATGAACTGGAGCCGCATTTTGAGGATGAAGGCAACATTGGCTCCTCCTAAGGGCGCAAAGGATTGGAAGGCGTCCCAATGGACGAGCCCGTGGTAACTTGGATCGGGCTCGGTAAAGCCGGGAAATTTCCCGTTTCCCCAATCAAAGTTTCCGCCGTCGACGACGATGCCACCGATGGAAGTACCGTGACCACCGATGTATTTGGTAGTGGAGTGGACCACAATATTAGCCCCCCATTCAAAGGGGCGATTCAGGTAAGGGGAGAGGGCCGTGTTATCGATGACGAGGGGAACGCCAGCATGCCTGGCGATGGCGGCGACCTCCTCGAAAGGAAAAATGTTGAGCCGTGGATTGCCCATACCCTCCCCGTAGATGAGCTTGGTGTTGCTGCGGAGGGCATTTTGGTACGCTTCGGGGTCGTCTCCGTCGACGAAAGAGACCTCAATCCCGAGTTTGGGAAGGGTGTAGTGAAAGAGATTGTAGGTGCCCCCGTAGAGTTGCGATACCGAGATCATGTGATCACCGGACTGGCAGAGATTGAGGATGGTATCGGTGATGGCAGCCTGCCCGCTAGAGTGAGCGAGAGCGCCACTCCCGCCTTCGAGAGCGGCGATCCGGGCCTCCAGAACATCGTTAGTCGGATTGTTGAGGCGGGTATAAATGTGGCCCAGCTCTTTCAGCCCGAAGAGGTTGGCGGCGTGTTCGGTATCCCGGAAGACAAAGCTGGTGGTCTGGTGGATCGGCAGGGCGCGGGCCCCGTTGACGGGATCAGGCACTTGGCCAGCATGAAGGGCACGGGTTCCGAATCCGAGGGGGTTCTCTGTATTTGCCATACCTCTAGTGCAAACGAAGCGACCCGGTTTGCAAACTGAATTCTTGACGCTGGAGCGTTAAGGCGTGGGAAGAGAGCAAAATTCTGCCAAACGGACGAGACCCGACTCCGTCCTTTGCTAACAATGCTCCCTATTTGAGTAGATTTCGCTCCGGTTTTTGATATAAAGTCTCATCATCAATATGAGAGCATCACAACAAGGGTTAATTGAAGGAAAATTACTGGGATTCAGTCTTGTTCTCAGTTTGAGCGCAGGATCGCTTAGTGGCGGGTTAATTGAATTAGGGGGAACCGACGCGACGGGATACTTGGCCGGCATCAATTTCAAAAATTGGACCAACGAGCCAGATCCAGTGACCCAGAGTCCCTATCCGTATTTCTTCAACTCGAGTACAAATGTGTGGACTACGATCGTGGCGGAGCCCTTGAGTCCTACTTCAATTTACCCGCAATCGGGATTGCCGAGTTTCACAGATCCGGGAAACTCCAGCCCGGATTTTGCGACCCGTTCAGCTGGCCAGATCGAATATGACGACTTCCTGGTTTCCGGCACTGGTCTGGAGGTAATCGGGGTTGGGGATCTCCAACTAACGATCGATGGGGGGGCTTTCTCGTCCAACAACTCACCGTTTAACGTCAACAATAACTTTTCCTTCACTTACAACATTGCTGCAAGCAATCTTACCGGTGGGGGCGCAACCTTTAACAACGGCGCACTGGTCAGCGTTGATCTCCAAGCTGACATCTCAATTCAGTTTTTCTTCGGGGACGGCACCAACCCCTTTTTCGCCTTGGCGTCGCCCTATGAGGGAACTTTGGGGATCTCGGGTTCAACCTATGCTTTTTCGGTCGATGATACGAGGACCCAGTCCAGCCTCTTCGGTCCGCTTACGGACACGCGGATCATCTTCAACCGCACCGGTACCATTCCAACGGTGATTCCAGAACCGGGTACAATCCCCCTGGCGGCACTTTCGCTTCTCTTGCTCCTTCGTCGCCAAAAGCGGGTAGCCTAACTTCTCAAATACAATCGTCATGAATATCTATCAGCAATCCCTGACCAGCATCACAACCGCTCTTGCAGCCATTTCTCTACAAGGCCAGGCAACCCTTGACGTCCAGGTGGACAATGGTTCGCGATTTTCAGACTTCTTTTCGGCGGCCTACGCTGAAGTGGGCCTGTCACCCCAAGGAATGTATTCGTTGGTGGACGACACCCCGTTTGGGGCGGTCAATCCATTTCCGTTTGGGAATGACTGGAACGGGTTTGGCGTCCTTACCCTTTCGGGTATTCCCACGCTCTCGGGCGTTGAAACTTTCACGATCACCGATGCTTTCTTTGATGTGGATGTTTTTGCCTTGGGTAGCTTCGCATCGGTTATCGGGAGCTACATTACCTCACTTAGCAATGTGGTGGGGACGGTTGAGCTCAACGAGGGAGTAGTCACTGATTTCAGTTTCGGAGCCCAGATCGACTTTACCTTTGTTTCGGCTCCTGGGCTTCCCTACTCAGGAACGATTGAGGCCACTCCGACCAGCTTTGCTCTTTCAGTCGACGACGATAGCATCGATTTTGGGTTTGGACCGGTTCGGCAGGTGTGGGATTTCAGTGGAAGTTCGGCGACCCTTTCGGTCGTTCCAGAAGCGAACTTTGCATTCGTTGTTCCATTGCTTGCGCTGGGATCGGCCTGCTCCCGCCGTTTTGGGCGGCGTCGGTTGAGCTAGGGGATGAGAGCAATCGAGATGAAGTCTTTTGGCGGAAACGATCGCTTTCGCAGGGCCTTCACCCTAATCGAAATTCTGGTTGTCATCGCGGTGATCGGTGTGTTGGCAACCTTGATTTTCCCGGTTCTCAGCGGCAGTTCGGAAAAGGCGAGGATCCTCAAAAGCAAAAATAACCTATCCCAGATTGCTAAGGCAGCTTTGACCTACGGGAGCGTCAATGGTGGGCGAACGTTGCCCCACGCCATCTTTGATCTGGAGATCAACGAAAACCGCGAGTGGAGTTTTGGATACTTCCAGGATGGGTCCAATCCCTTTCGAAACGGGCTGTTGGGGCCATACCTCGGATCTGATGGCAGTGTCCTGGTTTGCCCTCTTTTCGATCCAGACCCCGAGGTGCAGGCTCAGCTGGCGAAGTTTGGAAAACCGGGTAATCTTGGTTACGGCCATAATGGTTTGAATCTCAGCCGACTTATTCCGGCCAAGTCGGCCCCCGGCGGGCAGGGTGGTCACTATGTGGGGATCCCCTACTCGAGGATTCGCAATCCGGCCAGAACGGTGATGTTTGCCACCAGCGCAATGGATTTTGGGGGTAAGGCTGCCCCGCAGGACATGATTTGGGGTCCCGACCATCTTGGTGGCGTTCCCTGCGTACGCCTCGTGAACCAAAACCAAGCGATTGTGGCCTGGGCAGACGGCAGCGTTGAACTGGTCAATGCGATTCCGAAAGGTGAGCCCCTGGCAGACGGGACCCAACTGGGTTACCTTGATCCCGATGGTGATGGAGTTCCAGATCTTAACATTTGGAAACCATAGTCGCTCGAAAACGTTGGTGCGTGAAGGGGCAGAAATCCAGAGGCGAGCACCCTGGGATGAGGCGGAAGAATGTCTCTAAGGGGGGTGCAGCCCTTGGGTTCAAGCTGGAAATGTTTGAGAACTCCGAGGCTGATCTGGCAAATCGCATAGACGATCTTGGCGGAAGCCAATGGTATTCCTGCTTACTCTATACGGGGGAGCGGTTGGGTCGTGGTGAAAATTCTGGCAATTCGAGCGGGGAAATCAGGGCAGACCTGGTTTGGGGAGATTGGCAGGATCAAGAACTCGGAGCTGAGGTCCGTGAACGGACGGTTATTCTCATCAGTTTCTATGCAGATAACCCGTCGGTAGCTTCAGCCGAGGGAGGCGCTCTGGAAGTTTCGGAAGCCGCCAGGGTCGGGGCCGAGAGATCCACCAAGGCGGGGAAAATTCAAGCGAGCCCGAGCTGCGCCAGTCAGGCTCTGGAGGTGACTAAGCGTTTTCTGCAGCGGGCGATTAAGCCGGTCCTCGAGGACGACATTCTGGTTGTCCAGTGGGTTGCGCAGTGCCTAAGCGAGATTCGGGTCTCGCAGGAAAGCTCAGTAAGGCAGCTCAAAGCGGCTGACCGTCGACTGATGGGTAAAATTGCTGATTACCTGGGAAAATTTCCGGGAGAGGGGCACTCTTTGGATTCCATCGCGAAACGCTTCTCCGTCAATAGCCACAAGTTAAAGCGCGATTTTAAGCTCTGTCATGGCCAAACTGTATTTGAATTCCTAAGACAAAAGCGGATTGAGGAGGCAGCCCGGCTTTTGAAGGAAGGGTCCCTCTCGGTTCTGGAGGTGGCCCTCGCCTGCGGCTATGCCAATCCCGGCCATTTCGCTCGGGCTTTTAAGGAGGAAACCGGGTTGAATCCAAAGCTCTATCAAATGCGCAGGGGAGGGCTTTCCCGTTGATTAGACAAGTGATCCGCTTATTGAACGATCGGGTCTTTGGAAGGATCGGTCTCATCCTTGCGCTGGTACTGTTACCGGGGCTTGGCGGGAAAGGGATGAGTGAAGCGGCTGCGGAAGGATGCTTCGAGGCCAGCTTTGGAGAAGCTTCAGCGCAGGTGGTGGAAGCTCTCTTGGAGGATGGTGTTCCCAAGTACTGGTTGACTGCTAGAAGTCCCGATGGAGCCATTCTCCAAGTGGTCGGGGGTTGGGCCAGATTGGAGGAAGGTGTTCTAGCGAGGCCGAGCGATCGTTTTGCTTTGGAGAGCGTCCTCAAAGTTTTGGTGGCCGGAGAGATCGTGCAACAAATCGCCGAGGGGCGGCTCTCCGATGGGTCTCTCAATGCGATTGATTCGGCGTATGAATTTCCCTCGGAGGGGCTGAGGGTGGGTCATTTGCTCGGGCATCGCGGTGGTGTTCCGAACCTCCTGCGGATGGTTGAATACCGAGAGACCTTGAATGGCGAACCATTTCGCCGATGGGAAGCGGATGACATTTTGGGCCGACTGGCGGCGGTAAGGGATCGCTGGGGGGAGCTCGGGAAGTTTGGGTATAGTAACGAAAATTACTTGCTCTTGGCACTCTTCCTGGAGGCGGTTGCCGGACGTGATTGGGAGGATGTTCTGCGGTTGGGGATCCATCAGCAGATTGGACTTTCAACCACGCGGTACGGAAGGGAAAATCCGGCGGTCGCGGAGGAGTTCGCCGACGGCTATCGGTTTGGAGCGGAGCCCTACCGAATCGAGTACGGCACCCATTGGTTCAATGCCACCGGGATGAATGCGAGTTGGGCCCACGCTGGGGGCGATGCCTCGACAACCCTGGACGACCTTCAACGGATCGCAGATTGGGTTCTCACGACGGTAAACGAGAGAGCCTGGAACACCCGCGAAGCGGAGTTGGCAGGAGGGTGGGTGGAAATCAGCGCGGGCGTCGAGTACGGGGCTGGTCGGATGCGTTGGGATGGGCGCTGGATCGGTCATTCCGGGGATGTCCCCGGATACTCAACGGTGGTGCTGGTCGATCCAGAAACCCAATGGACGGTTGCTTTGGCCTGCAATCTATCCAATACGCCCCAGAAGGAAAATCCGGCGGAGAAGGCGGGTTTGAATCTGCTCAGGGCTCTGGCTGGGGAGGTGAAACCATGAGAAAATGGCTCTGGCAATGGATGGTCGGTGGTCTCGCCTTTTTCCTTCTGCTCAATTCGACGTGGGGAGCTGAGGGTGAAGCTTGGGCGGAATTGGAGGCTGAATTGTTTGAGCAACTTTCATCGGCAGGAATTCCAGGGGGGGCGGTGGTCATCCATGATCGATCCGGGGAGATCCGAAAGGTTGAGTTCGGGTGGATGCCAGGGGGTTCAGAACGGCCTTTCACATCGACCGAGCTGGTTCCGGTTGGATCAGTGAGCAAGATCTTCACCGGCCTGTTGGTCGCCAAAGCGGTGGAGAGCGATCTGGTCTCCTGGAGGCTTCCCGTGATGGACGCGTTGCGTCGGGGGTTTGAGCCGATCCGGCTCCATCACTTGTTAGAACATACGGCGGGGATTGAGGGAAGCCGTCACCGGGACTTTGCTTCGGCGATCGGGGCGCGATCGCGGTTGGAGGATTTGGAAATCCGTTATCCTTCCGGGCGAGTTTTTTCGTATTCCAACCATGGACCGCAAATCGCTGCCGCGACAGTTGAAGGCGAGGGAGAGGCTCCGTGGGAGGAGCTGAGCCAAAGATGGATTTTTGAACCTCTGGGATTAGAGGATTTGGCGTGGGGACATTTGCAGGGGCCGCAAGGAGCCTCGCTTCGGCGGGACCTGGATTCCGAAACGGCCGGCTTGATTGAGCGGTTTCCCTACCCAGCAGCGGGGACCTTGCTAGCGAGTGTGGAAGCGATCGCGGAAGTGATGCATCTCTTCAGCACCGGGGAGCTGGCGGGGCGGCTCGGTGTGCCATGGTCGGAATTGAAGAATCTGCATGTGCCGATGGAGTCGGAGGCCCGCAGTGGAGGATTGGGAATGGGCCTCTACGGGAGAGGCCTATTTGGTTACTTCGGGGAAAAGGGTTCGGTTTTCATCGGACACGGAGGCTCGATCGGTGTTTACCGCACCTGGGCAGCGTATCTCCCCGACGGCGGCGGCAGTTTTTGCGTGGTGATAGGAGCCAATCGCGCTGACCTCCTCTATCGCATCAAGGCTTCGGTAGAGGAGTATCTCGAAAATGGATACGGTAAGGCAGAGATTCCGGTTTCCGCACCTCTTGAAGAATGCTTCACGGCAAGGGGATGGTACGAGCCCGTGGGTCACGATCTGGTCCTGAGAGATTGGATCTGGAGGTGGTTGGGAACGGTTCGTTTGGAGCGAGCGGTGGATGGCCTCGTCTGGAAAAGCTGGCTCAACCGTGCGGTGGGAACTCCCTGGCACCATGCTGGAGCGGGTCGATTCCGTGTTGGAACGCTGCCTCAACCAACGCAGGTAGTGGTAGAGATCGAAGGCGGGGAGCAGTGGTTTGTTGGCTGGGAGACCTACCGTCCGATTTCCTGGTGGGTGGTCTTTGGGCGAGGCGTTTTCATCCTCGCAGCTTGTCTGGCAGGAATTCAGCTTCTCTATGTTGGTTTGCGCTGGCTATACCAGACGACGAGGGGATCCAAAGGTACCCGAAAGGTATTGCCAATATGCTGGATCCTGAGTTTGTTGAGTTTTTATGCGCTGCTTTATCTCTACGCAAAATGGGGCATTTTTGCGGAGCACTTCGAATTGGTGGAACTGGGAAAGTTGAGTTGGAGATCGTTGTCACTCCTCGGGCTGAGTTTGGTCGGGCCGACGGGCTGGTTGGGAGGATTCTTTGAGAAAAGGCTTGGTCGGCTGGGGAAATCAAAATCCTCAGATTGCGAGTGGAGTCTCGCGGATCGCTCGATCTTTTCCCTCCTGGCAATCCTCTGGGGCAGTCTAATTCTTGTCGGGTGGGTGCCGTTATTAACCTTTGCCTGAAGTTCGGGGACACCTTCTTTTCTACTGTTCGCTGAAGAAAATGAGCCCTTTGCTAGCAACTGATGGATACCAGATTCATCGTGCAGTCCTCAGTGAGGCGGAGGTTGCGGAATTGCGCCGAGAGGCTAATGCGGTGGCCACCGCTGCTGGTAGTGTCTGCGTCCGGCATCTGCGAGAGCGCTCTAGCATATTCGATTCACTTAGCGTATCGCCCGCTCTTCTCTCCCTGATCCCTGTCGGCTTGCACCCTGTTAGGAGCATCCTCTTCGACAAGACCGAGTCCGAGAATTGGCCGGTTCTGTGGCATCAGGATTTGACCATCGCCGTGGCAGAGGCGCGGAATCTTCCTGGATATGGCCCATGGTCACACAAGGATGGATCGCCACACGTGCAGCCACCGGTATCGCTTCTTGAGGGCATGGTCACGATCCGGCTGCATCTTGATGAGACATCCGCGACCAATGGGGCCCTTCGGCTGATCCCCGGGAGCCACCGCAATGGGAGGATAGACGGGGATCGTCTCCGCGCCTTTGACAAGGATGGTGCGGTCACGTGTGAATGTAGGCCCGGCGACGCCCTTCTCATGTCGCCGCTAATTCTACATTCATCGCGTCGTTCGGAGTCGCCTGCCCGTCGTCGTGTGATACATTTCGAGTATGCCCGCGATGCAGATTTGGATCCCAGTCTGAGGTGGTTCGAGCCTGCAACAAGCCAACAGCGAACAAGGCGTAGGTGGCAACCCGCTACCCGGCTGCGAGTCGGAGATTGACCGTGACTAGAACCCTTTATCCTGAGTTTGACCGGCGCTTCCGGTAGCGGGTGCTACCACTTCGACGAAATTTGATGGGGCAGGGATGGTCTGAATTAATAAAACGGGCTAGCTAAATTCCACGGGGCAAGTTTGTTACAAATCCGTGAAATGAAGAGAGTGTGATGAAACATTTTTTGACCTCTGCTGCAGGAGTCGTGATTTTCGGGAACGGTATTTGTGAAGAGCGCGACCCTAAAATTTAAAACGATCATTCTTTCGGACATTCATCTGGGGACGGTGGACTGTAAGATTGATGAGGTGAACTTCTTCCTCAAGCACACTCATTCGGAGAAGTTGATTCTTAACGGAGACATTATCGACGGGTGGAGTTTGTCGCGACGCGGGGGGTGGACGAAGGCCCACACCCGTTGCATCCGATTGATCCTGAAAAAGCTTGAGAAAAAAAATACGGAGGTGATTTATCTGCGCGGAAATCACGATGATTTCCTCCACAAGTTTCTCCCGATTTTCTTTGATAAGCTCTCGATCGTCGAGGAGCACATCCACGAGAGCGGAGGCCGAAGGTATTTACTCGTACACGGCGATGGGTTTGATTCGATCACAACCAACCACAAGTGGATCGCCATGCTCGGGGATATTGGGTATCAATCCCTCCTCAGGTTGAATCGCCTCTACAACCGGTATCGTTCCTGGAGGGGCAAGCCGTATTATTCCATTTCCAAAATGATCAAGGCGCGGGTGAAGTCCGCAGTGAGTTTCGTCGATAAATTTGAGACCAAGCTTCAGGAGTTGGCTGAGAAGCGTGAATGTGAAGGGGTAATCTGTGGCCACATTCACACCGCAGCCGACAAGGAAGTAGGCGGAATTCGCTACATCAACTCGGGAGACTGGGTTGAATCGATGACGGCGGTGGTCGAGGACTTTGATGGAAATTTTGAAGTGATTGAGTACCCGGCATTTGTCGCCCGACTGGCGGCAAAGAACGAGGCTAGAAGAGGGGAGCAGTTGGTGGTAGAGAGTGAGGAGTTGCCTCCGCTGGAAGAGGAACCTGGCTGGGAGACCGTTCGGTACACCAAGTCGTGATGGGTGCCCGGTGTTCGGGGGCATTCCCGCTCAATCGGTGCTAGATGGTTGCAACGGATCGGAGTTTGGATTCACGTTTTTCGCGTGAACGGCAAGGCGAGAGTCAATCTCTACATTTTTATACCCCATCCGGAATGGAAGTCGGCGATCGGTACGGTCACGGTGGTTGCCAGGGATTTTCAACGGGCTGAGCAGTTGGCGCTTGCCACTGCGAAATCCAATGGATTTCCCGGAGTGTGTTTTTCGATTATCAAAGAGCCGATCGAGGACGCCGAAGCTGCCAAGGGGCACTGGGTGGAGATCGAGAGGTACCGGGACGTGGACGACGAGGAAAGAACGGTTTTTTGGCAGTACGGAATTGCGGTAAACGGGGGATAGCCTTTTCCTGAGTGGATGTCCGGCAAATTTTTTCTAACCCTTTCCTTTTTAGTTGCTCCGGTTGGGGCCTTGATGGCGGAGATCGTTCGAAAATCCCATGTCTACGAGATAGACGGCGCTCCCTTCGAGGGTTTATTTGTCTACGATTCCGAGGACAAAAGGCCGCTTCCGGGAGTGCTCTTTGTGCCCAACTGGATGGGACCGTCCGAACCATCCTTCCAAAAAGCGGAAAAAGTGGCAGCCATGGGATACATCGTCTTTGTGGCAGACATGTACGGGGCAAACCTCCGTCCCTCGACCAGCGATGAGGCAGCGGTCGCCTCGGGAGCAGTGAAGGCAGATCACCAGACGATGCGGAAGCGGGTCAATGCGGCCCTCGACCAACTGATCGAGCAAGGGTCGGATCTGGCCTCGATTGATGAAGCAAAGATCGGAGCAATAGGCTTCTGCTTTGGAGGCAGCTCGGTGTTGGAACTGGTTCGGAGTGGACGTGAATTGGGCGGAGTGGTCTCGTTCCATGGGAACTTTGCCACTCCAGCACCGGCAGAAAGTGCGATCAAAACTCCAATTTTGGTGCTTCACGGAGCCGAAGACCCCCTCATCACGGAGGCTGAGCGGCTCAGTTTCATTGCAGAGATGAGGGAGCATGCAGTCGACTGGCAGTTTGTTGCTTTCGGGGACACCGTTCACTCCTTTACCGATCCGACCGCTGATTGGTCCGGCACGGCAGAGTACCGGGAGCAGAGCGCGAACCGCGCCTTTGCTTACATGCGCTTCTTTTTCTCTGATGTCTTTGGTGAATAGATATTATTGGGCGCTGGGTTGACTGCGGGATTTGGCGAAGGTCGCAACAGATTTTGGACTCCCGCCTCAGGTTCGGTTGCTCTCGGAACACTTTAGCATCCATTTCTGGCACGCCTTCTGCTATCATTCGAGTTGTTCGTTTGTAGGATTGGGTATCCCAACGGCGACTCCAGATCGGAGTCTTTCGGGGTTCGGTGTTAGGGGTATCACCGAACCCCGAACCTTTTTATCGGGTCTAAGAATTGGACGCGGCAGTGATCTCCATTTTTAGAAAGCTTATAGATTTCTTCATGGTCAAGAGCCGAAAAAGCGGTCAAGATTTTAGATATGAAGATTTCTGTTCTATCACTCCTCCTTACGGTGAACATTGCTCTGGCCGGCTTCGAAGTCTGGACCAGTGATGATGGTAAAACCGCTGAACTCGAGTTGATTGCCGTTGCCGATGATGGTGAAGAAAAGGTCGGGACCTTTAGAACGCGGGATGGTCAGACGGTTCAACTAAAGGCTTCCCGTCTTTCGGCTGAGTCTGCGGCAAAGTTGAACCAATGGAAACCAGCTGGTGAAGCACCGACCAGTGTGTTCGACGATATCCTCGACGGAAACCTTGAGCAGCTTGAGGGCAAGCGACTCAAGAGCTTTAAGGAACCCACCAGGCCCCAGAAGTACTACGTTTTCTACTACACTGCATCGTGGTGCCCGCCTTGTCAGAAGTTTACCCCCTCACTTGTGGAGTGGTACAACGAAAACAAGAATGATAACTTCGAGCTTGTCCTCATCTCCTCAGATCGAGACGCAAAAGCGATGGAGCGATATGCGGCAGAGAAGGAGATGCCCTGGCCCCAACTCCGGCACAAGATGGTTTCCGACTTCAAGAAGGAATTCCAGCACGGCGTTAAAGGGATCCCATCGGTGATCGTCTGCGATCTTGAAGGAAAAAATCTTGGCAACTTCCGCAGCAGTTTGCCTCGGTTGACAGCTCTCGTGAAAGATTGATGGGGGTACTCCTCGGCTGAGCAAATAACCGACATGGGGGGCACTGGAGCGGAGAGCCGGGAGCCTGGAGCTTGGAGCTTGGAGGGGGTTTAGATTTCTGCTGGGTGGTTCACGAAAGTCACGAATGGCACGAAAAGGTGGAGCGGAGAGGGGAGACTGGGGGACTAGGTCGGGATTTTGGTGGCTGTTCCGTTGGTGATTTGGAAGAGGTTCCAGGTCAGGGTGGAGTCTTCAGGAAGGTGGGTTCCGGTGGCGATGACTTGGCGTTCCGGGCCGACAGCTTCCCAGAAGGCGGATCGCCGGGTTGGATCGAGCGAACCGAGGATGTCGTCGGCGAGGATGACGGGTTTTTCCTTCCGCTGAGCCTCAAGGAGGTCAAGTTGGGCCAGGCGAAAGGCGAGGACGAGGTTTCGCTGTTGGCCGTCTGAGGCGAAGTTTTTCGCCTGCATTTGCATAAGCTCAAAGTTGAAGTCGTCCCGATGGGGTCCGTGGCGGGTTGTTTGCAATTGGATGTCGCGATCCCGACCTTCGTCCAGATTGCGGAAGAAGCTATCTTCGTCCTCGGCATCAATGGAGGGAAGGTGGGAAAAATCAGAAGATTCCTCGGGTTTTTTAGAGATGGACGAGTATCGAAGCTTAAATGCCGCAGCAAACCTGGCAGTGTATTGGCGGCGGAGCTGAAGGATGAGCGAGCCATGCCGAGCCATTTCGATCTCGAAGGGGCGGAGCAGGGGAGTGAGGGGGCGATGACGGAGCTGGGCGTTGCGGTCTTTGAGGGCGAGGTGGTAGCGCCGGAGAGCGTCGAGGTAGCCGGGATCAAGGCTGGAGTAAAAGAGGTCGATGGCTCGCCGTCGCAGACTAGGAGCCCCGCGTAGGATCTGGATGTCGTCTTCTGAAAAAGTGATGGTGGGGAAGCGGCCAATGAAATCCTGGAGGGTGGGAAGTTGGACTCCCTCGACGGACATACCGCGGCCGTTTGATCGATCGGTAACGAGGTCGATCTGGAGGATCCGCCCTTGATCCATGCGAACAGTAAGGCAGAGGCGAGCGAGGTTTGCCTCGAGATGAATGAGGTGTTTCAGCTCGCTGGTCCGGAAGGAGCGAAAGGCGGTAATGAGACCTATCCCCTCGAGAAGATTCGATTTCCCCTGGCCGTTAGCCCCGTTGAGGAAGGTCGGAAGACCGCCGAGATCGAGATGGGTTTCTCTCAGGTTCCGATAGTTTTCAAAGCTGGCAGTTAGGATCTCCATTCAAATTCAGGGGATCTTAAGCATTTGTCCTACCCGGAGGTCATCTGGATTACGGAGAATGTCACGGTTGGCTTCATAAATTTCCCGCCAGCGGGCGGGGGTGCCATAGACGTTGCGGCTGATGGAGGAAAGGCTGTCGCCACTTTGGACGCGATAGGTACCTGGAGGCTGTGGGCTGGGCCTGACGGTGGGAGGTTGGTTGGGACCCGTGGGGTTGGAAGGAGTGGGGACCGGGTTGAAGGGTACCGGGGGAGTCGTTGGTACGATGTTGGATAGTTGATTACGAAGTTGGGCGACCGTGTTTTCGAGTTGGGCAATGCGGCGCTCGGATTGGGTGAGGCTGCGACGAAGGCGGGTGTTCTCGCTGCGGGCCTCTTCGAGGGCTCGAATGAGGTCATCCGAACCTGAAAGTTCTTCAAAGGGTCGCCCGGGGAGGGAGCGGGCGAATTCCTTGGTGGCCGTGTTGATGAGTTCTCGGACAATTGGGGCTTGAGGTGAATTGGGTCTAAATTCGAGGTATTTGGAAAAATGATAGATGGCGTGGATCGGCTGCTTCTTTTTCTCGAGAAAAATCTTTCCAGCTTCCAGGTGGGATTCGGGAGACTCAGCGCGGTTGTCGACGACCTTTAGAAACTCGATCAGGGCCTCACTCTCCCGGCCTTGTCGGAGTAACTTTTTTCCCCTCTGATAGGCCTCTTCGTCGATTTCACTAAAGGCTGGGCGGTCCAGAGAATCGCATCCGGTAAGGGAAACGAGAACCACGAGCCCGAGGCACATGGAAATGGAAAGGAGCTTTAGGAGACGGTAGGGCACGAGGCGAATCAAACCCCAATGAGACAAAGGTAAGGACACTTGAGCAAGTTGTTTGAGCCTCGGGGGAGCGGGTTTGTTGGCGGGTCGGCTGATGGCGGGGGACGGACCGGACCAGTGAAGGGAGCGGCTAGTAAACGAGCGGACCCATGTTGCGGCAGGTCCCGAAACCATGAGCTTGGGGACGGTTCGCCGTTTTTCAGTCCAAAGCTCGCCCGGTGGTTGTCGTTAAGCCTCGGAGAGAATCGACAAAGGGACTGCTGCCGACCCGAAACGAGCTACTTCACAAAAAAGCCGCCGGGAGGACCCGGCGGCTTTTCTGTAAGGGAGGACCAGAGGTTTACCGTTTGGAGAATTGGAATTTCTTCCGGGCTCCGGGTTGACCGGATTTTTTCCGCTCACGCTCGCGGGGGTCGCGACGGAGGTGGCCGGCGCGCTTGAGGGGGACGCGAAGTTCGGGGTCCATTTTCTGGAGGGCGCGGGCAATGCCCATGGCAATCGCTGCGGACTGGCCATTGATGCCGCCACCGTTGACAAGGACGCGGATGTCGAATTGGCCGTCGCGCTCAATGGTGTGGAAGGGGGCGAGGGCAGCCTTCGAAAATTGCTCGTAGGCGAAGTATTCTTCGGCAGATTTGCCGTTGATCCAGGTTTTGCCGTTTCCGGGCATCACGCGGACCCTTGCAGTGGCGCGTTTGCGGCGGCCAGTACCGATGTAAACTTGTGTCTGGGACATATGGGAAGTGTTTGCTTAAAGGGGAAGTGGACGAGGTTCCTGGGCTTCGTGAGGATGCTCAGGTCCGCCATAAACCTTCAACTTGGTGAGCATCTTGTCTGCGAGCTTGTTTTTAGGAAGCATGCCCTTAACGGCATGGTGGATGATGAAGGCCGGGTTCTTTTCGCGGAAATGATCCAGACCCCGGTATTTTTCATTCCCGAAATATCCGGTGTAAAACATGTACTTTTTCTGGATTTCCTTTTTGCCAGTGAGACGGATCTTGTCTGCATTGGTGACAATCACAAAATCGCCATGATCCAGATGAGGGGTGTAGTCGGGTTTGTGCCGACCGCGGAGAATGTTGGCGATGCGCACGGCGAGGCGCCCGAGAATTTCATTCTCGGCGTCAACAATAAACCATGACTTGGTTTCGTAGGAAGGCTTGGCGAGCGTGGTTTTCATTGCGGAAAACTGAGGATCAAGAAAGATTCCAAGAGCGGTGTCAACACCCAAAAGGATTCAAGGCGACTTTGAGGAAACGGGGAGGATGGCGATTTTTTGGTCAGGGTAGAGCAGGGCGCCCGCCGACTGGCCTGCATCGAGGCAGTAGGAGCCTCCCTTCTGACGGACGTTGGGACCACGGGTGTGACCGACGATTTGGGGATAGGGTAAGCCCTCGGGGTCGAACTCGTGATTCCAATCGAGCCAGAGAGGTCCGCCGCATGGGCGATCGCCGCCGCGGACAAAGCCGGCGGCACTGAAAAAGCCTTGGTCTTTGGGACTGCACACGGGGACCTCCGCTTCAAATCGCTGGTTGATCAAATCGACAGATAGGGCGGGGTTGGTTTGGGAAAGGGGTACGGGATCGCTTGGCGAAATCCAAAATTCCGGAGCGAAGCCAGCATGGGAGAGAACGTAACCGTGTCGGAAAAGGGTAAGCTTGGCATGATTCAAAAGTAGGTTAAGGGGGCTGCCCTGCTCTCCAGAGGGTAGGTTGATCCTGGAGCGGAGGGCTTCGAGGGTGTCGTACTGCAAACCGATCTCTTGCACCTTGGCCCGGGATAGGATTGGCTGTCGTGAGAAAATGAGTGACCGGCAGATCCAGTACTGCCAGTCGTGATTTCCCCAAAGGATGGAGACAGGGATGGAGGAACTCGAAAGGAGGTCGCAGAGCAGGGTGAGGGTTTCGAGAACTGAGCCTTTGTTTTGATAACGAGGTTCCTTGGCGTCGAGAAAGTCCCCGAGGAAAATGATTTCAGAAAGGGGGCCAAAGGCTTCAGCAACGCTCAAAAGCTCAGTGATGAAACGGTGATTTTGGTGGACATCAGGAATGATGAGGATGGGCTGATCGGGGTGGGGTAAAGGCATTGAAAAGCGGCGGTCCTGAAAAATGTGCTTGAAGTGTGGATGAGGTTGGTTTGATCTTCAAGGTTTGCTTCCGGTGGCCGGGTCTTCCTGGCTTTCGATTGCGGCAGGGGGATTAGCTCAGTTGGTTAGAGCGCTTGCATGACACGCAAGAGGTCCCGAGTTCGAATCTCGGATCTCCCACCATCCCCGATGCCCGCGACTTGGCGGGTTGCTACCGAATCGCGGTTGAGCGGTTGAGCGGTGAATTGGCAGGGGACTTAATCCAGAGAGCACAGGAATGCGGGGGAAGCGTGATGTATTCCTCGCGCGCTTGGGTAAGGCCCGATTGGAGACCTTTGGGGTCGAGGCGCCAAGTATCCGCAATCTGGATATAAGTATCCAATTGATGATCGGGGAGGTGGATGGAGACCTGTTCAGAATGGGGGTTGATGGCAAAAATGAGGGGTGGATGGCCGGATCGATTGGCCGGATCAAAGGAAGCTACGATTGACGAAAAGTCTGCTGTGGCAAAGAAGGCGAGGTCGCCCTCCTGCCGCTGGGCGGCTCGCAAAAGGGACCCATCCGGGGAGAGACGGAAATGGATCCAGCGCCGAAAATACTCATGGGTGCCACTGTACTCTGCACAACGGTGGTAGTTGAGGGCATTGAGGTCTCCTCGCTGGTAGGTGTTGTGGACGCCGTGCTTCGACCGCAAAAAATCCTGCCCGGCAGAGATCATGGGTGTCCCGAGGGAGGCAAAGAGGATGGACGCCATCAGGTGGGTGCGCCGGATATCGAAAGCCGTGGGATGAAAGCCCTGATTGCCGAGGTTCTCGGTGATGCGATCAATCCAGGCGAAGTCATCGTGAGATTCGGTGTAGTTGATCGATTGAAAGGGAGCCGCCGTTACCCCACCGACGGAACCCCCGATGAAGTGTTTGATCCCGTCCTGATTCCCTGTACCGTTGACGTATTCCTCGGCAAAGCGCCGGAAGCCATCGTTCCAGGAGGACCAGGTCGTTTCCTTTAATTCTCCGGCGATGTGACCCCGAAAGCTCCAGGGCTCGGTGATGAGGAGGACATCCGGCTTGTGCTGCCGAAGCTTCTTTTCGATTTCGAGCAAGGTTTCTTTGCCGAGAAGGTCTGCGAGGTCGAAACGGAATCCGTCGACCCCATAGGCATCGATGAGGTGAAGCAGGCTATCGATGATGAGGCGTCTGGCCATCGGAGTACTACTCCGGAGGTCGTTGCCGCAGCCGCTCCAATTCATCAGGTGGTAGCGGGGAGCGGTCTCGAGGTAATAAAACTTGTCGATGAAGAGGAGGTTGTTGGGCTCTCCGACGTGGTTGTAGACGACGTCGAGAATTACGGCGAGACCCTGCTGATGGCAGGCGGCAACGAGGTCGCGAAATTCTTCAATTTGGGATGCTTTTTCTGGTTGAGAGCCGTAGCTACTCTCGGGGGAGAAATAATTTACGGTCATGTAGCCCCAGTGGTAATCTTCGCGGCGGGGGTTATCGAACTCTTGAATCGGCTGGAACTCGACGGCATTGACGCCGATGGCTCGCAGGTAGGAGCCCTCGTTCCGAATCCAGGCGGCGGCCCCGGCAAAGCCCATCCGCTCTACCTCGGACAGCTCAATGGGTGCCTGAGCGGCGAGGTCCCGGACATGCGCCTCGGCGATGACGAGATCACTCACGGGCGGGGTTTGGTACTGAGGGTTGGAATTGGTAAGCCGGGCTGGATCGACGACGATGGCGGGGCCTTCGCGGCAAACTGCTGCGAGGGCGTAGGGGTCGAGAATGCGAAAATCGGGATCAAAATGGGTACTTCGATCCTGATTGTGCCCGACGACCCGGTAAAAATAGTAGGCACCGGCCAGGTTTTTGGAGACGGTGCCTTCCCAGAGGCCCCGGCCCACAGATTTTAGTTCCACAACCTGGGGTTCCCATGGCTGGAGCGCTCCGGCCCATTCGAGAATCACCTTCTGCGCTCGAGGAGCAAAAATGCGAAAGGTGGTTTCTTTAGCGCCCACCGTCACGCCTGGTGGTAGAGCGCTTTCGAGATCGTGAAAGTGGACGGTGGGAGGGAGCTTGCGCCGGTATTTTTTAAGGGGAGCGGACCAGATCACTTCCTCATTTCCCATCAGAAGATGGTTCTTGGGCAGTTCGAAGGAGAAGAGGTGGCGTCCGGTACGGTAGGGATTAAGCTCGAGATTCTGAATGCCGTAGCCCGAGGCGATGCTGTTTGGGGAGGCGTCTGAGATGGGTAACCAGTGACCTGCACGGGTCACAAATTTAAAGGTATGAAGGGCGCAGTCTTCGTAAACTTTCGGCGGGATTTTAAGGGTGAGGGAGTCTATGCCATTCGTGCGGGACGGCAGGAGGCGCCATTGGCGGGCATTCGAAAAGGGGTCCCAGTTGTTAAAGGAGCCGGCCACCAGAACCTCCTCCTGGTTGAGAAAGGCGAGGTGTGGATCATCGAGAAAAAGAATGAAGTAGAGACCTCCATTGAGCCGACAATAGCCAGACATCTTCCCGTAGACAGGTGGGGGGAGCTGTTCCAATTGATCAAACGGACGCTGTTCAGGTCCGAGGAAGAGGGGCGGCTTCTCGACTCGGCTTACCCAGTCCTCGCTCAGATGGATCATGCCAGCCGAAGCGTTCTCCCAGGAAGCGAGAAAGATGGGCTCCGATTTGTGAGACTCCTCCATTCCCTTGGCTAGCTTTTTGGCCTGAGCTGAGTCAACCTGGAACTGAAACCAGCTTTGGGGACTGGCATGTTTATTCAGTGGTGCGCTGGGCTGGATCTGCGCGTGGGGGGACGATGATTCTGCGGCGGACTGGAGGATTTGGCTGGTTGGGGTTGGTGCCAGGAGTCAGGGCGCGGACGAGGGGGTCGTCCCGGTTGGAGGCGGCGGGGGAAGGGTTGAGGTTTCGGGAATTGGGAATGCCAAGGGAATAATCGGTGCTTTTGAGGGGGATGACTCCAAAGGTGGTTCCCCGGCGGAGCTGGATCTCGCGCTTGGAAAAGTCGTAGCTGAGAACGGTTAGTCCCTCTTTCGTTTCCCCGAGGTTGAGCCAGATGCTGTTGCCGGTGGAACGATCGCGCAGGCTGAAGCGCTCCATATCGTTCAGTTTGTAGTACCCGATCCATTCGTATTCGGAGGCTAGTTGGACGGCTGGAGGAGTGGGACGTGGAGGGGGAGGCGGTGGCGTTTGGGAGACGGGCTCACGACCAAACGGATTGCGGGAGACGAGGGAACTCTCCTCAGCAGCCCAACCGCAGTGGGCAACGAGGTAGAAGAGCAGGAGAGCCAGAAATTTTCGCGCAACCATTTTGAAGAAAAGTTCGAATCAGAGCCGCGAGATGAGAAGATCCCGCTCGTAAATCAGTTCCTTGGGAAGATGGTCAAAGATGGAGAGGAAAAGTTCCTCAGCGGAGAGGGTTTGGAGCTTGAGGCGCTGATTATCGGTTTCCATGAGTGCCTCGAAGGTTTGCTCCTCAACCGATGATTCGCGCCAGTCGAGATCTTGATACGAGGGGACCCAGCCCAATTCCTTTTCCACCCCGTGAGACATACCGTGGCAGCGACCGATGATCCACTTGAGGACCCGCATATTTTCACCAAAGCCCGGCCAGAGAAAGCTGCCGTCGGGGCCGCGGCGAAACCAATTGACGTGGAAGATCCGAGGCTTGGCCTTGATTCTTTTTCCCATGACGAGCCAATGGCGGAAGTAGTCTCCCATGTGGTAGCCGCAGAACGGGAGCATGGCGAAGGGGTCGCGTCGAAGGGTGCCGACGGTTCCTTCGGCGGCTGCGGTTTGCTCGGAGCCCATGGTGGCACCGATGAAGACGCCGTGCATCCAATTGAAGGCTTGGTAAACGAGGGGAACGTCGGACATTCTTCGGCCGCCGAAAATGAAGGCGTCGATCTTGACCCCTTTCGGATCTTCCCAGGCAGGATCGATGGTGGGGCAGTTCCTGGCTGGGGCGGTAAAGCGGCTGTTGGGGTGAGCAGGGGGCTCGGGAGAGTCGGGGGTCCAATCGCGACCGCGCCAATCGATGAGATGGGCGGGAGGTTCAGGGGTGAGACCCTCCCACCAGACGTCGCCATCGTCGGTGAGAGCCACATTGGTGAAGATGCTATCCCGCGAGCAGGAGGCGAGGGCGTTTGGGTTGGTGCCCGGGGAGGTGCCGGGGGCTACGCCGAAGAAGCCAGCCTCCGGGTTGATGGCTCGGAGGACGCCTGACTCGTCCGGCTTGATCCAGGCGATGTCATCTCCGACCGTCGTGATTTCCCAACCTTCCTCTCGAAAGACTTTTGGAGGAATGAGCATGGCAAAGTTCGTTTTGCCGCAGGCGCTCGGAAAGGCGGCGCAGACGTAGCTCTGGCGTCCTTCGGGTTCTTTGATCCCAAGGATCAGCATGTGTTCGGCAAACCAGCCCTCATCGCGGGCCATGACCGAAGCAATGCGGAGGGCGAAGCACTTTTTCCCGAGGAGGGCATTGCCGCCGTATCCAGAACCATAGGACAAGATGAGGCGTTCTTCGGGGAAGTGAGCGATGACGGTGTTTTCCGGATCGCAGGGCCAGGCCACGTCGTGGCGACCGTCCGGGAGGGGGTAGCCGACCGAGTGGATGCAACGGACAAAGTCGCGACTTTCCCCGAGCTGGTCCCAGATGGGGAGGCCGACCCGGGTCATGATATGCATGTTGACGACGACGTAGGGCGAATCCGAAAGCTGGATACCGATCTGGGAGATGGGGGAGCCGAGCGGCCCCATGCAGAAGGGGATGATGTAGAGGGTCCGTCCTTCCATACAACCTTCGGAGAGCCGGTTGATTCGCTCCTTCATCAGATCGGGATCCTCCCAGTTGTTGGTGGGGCCTGCTTCACCCTGACCGAGACTGCAGATGTAGGTGCGACTCTCAACCCGGGCAACATCGCGAGGGTCGGAGCGGAAGAGATAGGAATTGGGGCGGAGGTCCTCGTTGAGGCGGATGGCCTGCCCGTTGTCCACCATCTGCTGCATCAGGGAGTCGTATTCAGCCCGGGAACCGTCGCACCAATGGAGGGCTGCGGGACGGGTGACTTTGATAACCCGATCAATCCATCGATTAACGAACTTGTTGGTGGTCGGGGAGGTGAGCAAGGGCCGGGACATGTTGCCAAACCTAGAAAAGAAGGTTGGGGGAGAAAAGCTAGAAAGTCTCGAAGACGACGGCAGTGATATTATCTTTTCCGGAAGCGCTAACTGCTTCGCGAACGATGCGCTCGGCAGGGGGCAGATGGGCAATCAAATGAGAGGGTGAGCGAATCATGCCCTCCAGATTGGCATCGAAGACGCCATCCTGAACGCCATCGGTGGTGAGGACGAAGCGGTCACCGGGGATGGGAATGACGGAGCCTTCTTGGGACCGGACTGATTCCCGGTGCCCTCCGAGGCTCATCTCGAGGATGTGGCGCCGGGGATGGTTACGGGCCTCCCGCTCGTTTATGAGCCCTTTGCGGAAGAGGCGCCCAACTGCGGAGTGATCCTCGGTGAGCTGGGATCGTTCCCGACGAATGCCAAGATAATAGATCCGGCTGTCACCGACATGGGTAAAAACCAATCGATCGGGGCTGAGCCAACAAAGGCTAAGGGTGGCTCCCATTCCACGGCACTCCTCGTAGTGGAAGGCCATGCGCCGCAGCTCTCCGTGGATCTCGGCCACTGTTTGTTTGAGGAGATTGGCGGCATTGCGCCGTACGTTGGCACCCTGTTCGCGGAAGCTGGCGGGAAGGCGGCGGCTGATTTGTTCAACAGCGATCTTGCTGGCGTATTCACCGGCTTTGGCCCCGCCCATCCCATCGGCTACGGCAAAGATAAAATCGCCTTCGGTAAACTCGGCCTCACCATCTTTGCCGAGATACCGAACCTCGCGTTCGTTGAGGACGAGGGCAATGAAGGCGTCCTCATTGTGGGGTCGGACCCTCCCGGGATGGGTGCGTCCGGACCACCGCACCCCGGAATTCCTGGGAGCTGTACTCATAGTCCGGGGGCGGCTTGGGTCCTCAAGGGGTTGGGCCGAGGGGAGTGGCTCACTTGGAGGTGAGCCTTTCGAGGAGGTCGTAGGTTTGCTGGATGATGCTGGTTTGATCTTCGACGAGGCCAGCGGCGACCCTCGCCTGATCAAAGATTTGAGAGGCGAGGAGGGTGGCCAGCTCTGTATCAGTTTCCCGGATACGGTTGAGGTTGGCGAGAAGGGGATGAGCCGGATTGATTTCGAGATCGCAGGGAACCTCGGGGAGCTCGGCATCGCGCTGCATTTGTTTGAGGAGGCGGCGCATTTGGCCAGAGGCAAACTTGTCGGTATTCAGCACAATGGCCGGGTTGTTTACGAGGCGTTTGCTCGGGCGGACGGCCCCAACTTTTTCACCAAGGTGTTCTTTGAGAAACTTGCAAAGTGCCTCGACTTCTTCGCGAGTGAGCGATGGGGTCTCGCCGGATTGAATGGCTTCCTCGACCTCAAGGTCGGAGCTATCAGCCGATTCGAGGGGCTTGCCTTCAAATTCCCGAAGATGGTTCATCACGAACTCGTCAATTGGTTCGTAGAGATAGAGGACCTCGAGGCCGGAAGCCCGCAATCCCTCGATGTAGGGCCCCTTCTCGATGCCTTCACGGGATGCACCAGAGAGGAAGTAGATTCCTTTCTGGCCCTCCTTCATTCGAGAGAGGTATTCGGGCAGGGAAGTCTGCTTACCGGGTTCGGTAACGGAAGATTCGTAGCGGAGGAGCTTGGCGAGGGCTTCTCGATTGGCAAAATCTGAGACCACACCCTCCTTGAGGAAGGTGTTGAAGCTTTGGTAGAAGTCCTCAAATTTCTCGGGATTCTTCTCGGCGAGGGAGGCTACTTCCTTGATGAATCGCTTGGAGAGGACGGAACCGAGTTTGGCGATCAGGGAGCTATCCTGCATTGACTCGCGCGAGATGTTGAGGGGTAGGTCTGCGCTATCGACGATTCCCCGCAAGAAACGCAGCCACTCGGGGAGCAGGTTTTCCGGTTTCCGTTCGATGAGTACTTTTCGGCAGTAGAGGGAGACGCCGGGTTCAAAGCGGCCGAAGCCGAACTTTTCGGTATTTTCCTGGGGAACGAAGAGAACGGAATGAATCTCGAGAGGGGCGTCGGCGTTAAAGTGGAGCCAAAAGCGGGGTTCGTCCCAGGCGTTGGACTGGAACTTGTAAAACTCCTTATACTGCTCCTCAGAGATTTCGGCCTTATTCTTGAGCCAGATTGCTTCTACGGTGTTTACCTTTTCGCCGTTGAGGTTGATCGGAAAGGGGACGAAGGAGGAATACTGTTTGAGGATGCTCTCGACGCGGCTTTTCTTGGCAAAGTCCTTGCAGTCCTCCTTGAGTTTGAGAACGACCTTGGCGCCGCGCCGCTGTCCGGAGCTTTCCTCAATTTCGTAAGCACCGGAGCCATCGCTCTTCCATACCCAGTGGCCCCCGTCCGGTTTGGCTGAATGGGTGTAGACGGTTACCTCGTCGGCGACCATAAAGGCGCTGTAGAAACCGACCCCGAACTGACCGATCAGGTTCTCGTTCCTTCCGCCGGAAGCCTTGAGGGCCTCGAGGAAAGCCTTGGAGCCCGAGTGGGCGATGGTGCCGAGGTTTTCGACTAACTCCTCGCGGGTCAAACCGATCCCAAAATCCTGCACGGTGATGGTGCCGGCCGTCTCGTCGGTGGAGACATTGACCTCGAAAGGGAGGTTCTCATCGGGCAGGGTCTGTCCCGCGAGCTGAAGGTGCCGTGCCTTTTCGTTGGCATCGGAAGCGTTGGAGACAAGCTCGCGGAGGAAGATATCCCGATCCGTGTAGAGGGAGTGGATGACGATATCGAGGACTTGCTTAACCTCGGCTTGGAATTCGTATCTTTCTGCCATAAAAATTTCGTTGGATTTGCTCAAAACCCTACACGCTAGAGGGATGGTGGATTCCGTGAAAGCAAAAGTTTCTCTGGATCGATGATGAGGCTGATTTTTTCGGGATGGGGTGGTGGGTTACTCCCCGGGACCGGTGGGGGGCTGACGGATGGAGGGTGAATTCCGGTTCTTTATTTTCAGTTTGTAGGAACTGCGGCGCTTGATTCATGCTGGTGGTTTTACTCGTGACCGTCGACCTCCATCAAACTTTGCTGGCTCTTCTTTTTTCCACCTCGGAGCCTCTGGATCTGAAGCAGATTCAGGGGGTTTTTGAGAAGATGGCGAATCGGGCCGAAACGGATGCAAGTTTGGAGGAGAAGGAAGCGGGGGAACGGGAAGGTGAGCCCATGGAGCGGGGGCCGGGCGGGGCGGGAATTCCCGGCTCGGTGACGGTGGCTCAACTGCGGGAGGCTCTGGCGGACTTGAGCGAGGCGCTGAGGGTCCGCAATGAGGTTTATCGTATCCAAGATGGCCCGGAGGGTTATCGGCTGGTCCTCGCCCCGCAGTACGCAGACTGGGTGCGCTGTTTGCGTGGAGAGCCGCGTCAGCTGCGTCTGACGCCGGCGATGCTGGAGACCTTATCGATGGTCGCCTACCGGCAGCCGGTGACACGGGCAGAAATGGAGCGGGTGAGGGGGGTGTCGGTGGATAGTGCCCTCGGACGTTTGCAGGAACTGGAGTTGGTCGCTTCGGTAGGTCGGGCAGAGTTGCCGGGTCGGCCAGTCCAGTTTGGGACGACGACAAAGTTTCTCGAGGTCTGCGGGTTACGATCCCTGGATGAGCTGCCAGCCTCGGACGTGGTATCGAGGGCACAGCTGGATGAGTGGCTGGGGCGTTCGGAAGCTCCGGAACAACAACAATTGACGGATACCGATCTCGGTCTCCCGGCGGTTACAGGATGACATTAGAGAAACTAAGAGATGCAATTGACGAAGTGGACGCCGAGCTGGTGGCGCTCCTCAATCGAAGGGTGGAGTTGGCGGCTGAGATCGGCCACCTCAAGGGAAAAACGGGTGGACCGATTTTTGTTCCAGCAAGGGAGCGCGAGGTGTTTGA
The DNA here is from genome assembly GCA_036822055.1 of Puniceicoccaceae bacterium. Taxonomy (GTDB): domain Bacteria; phylum Verrucomicrobiota; class Verrucomicrobiia; order Opitutales; family Puniceicoccaceae; genus DAISIK01. The sequence goes on along the minus strand of DAISIK010000008.1, from coordinate 6,039 downwards.
CCGGGTTGCCGCCTTGAGCAAGGGCCCGTTGGACGGGGATCGCCTGAGGCCGATTTTTCGCGAGATTATCTCGGCCTCCATCTCGATGGAGGGGGGCTTGAAGATCGCCTACCTGGGTCCCGAGGCAACCTTTACCCATCAGGCCTCCCTGGTGGCCTTTGGATCGCAGATGCAGCACATGCCGTTGACGACCATCCCGGAGGTCTTCTCGGCGGTTGAGCGACGGCAGGCCGACCACGGGGTTATCCCTATCGAAAACTCCACCGAGGGGGCGGTCTTTCACAGCCTGGACATGTTGGTAGAGAGCCCGCTGAAGATCATTTCGCAGGTGTATTTGCGGATTGAGCACTGTTTGCTTGGGGAAGGCGACCTGGAGTCGGTAAAGCGGGTTTATTCCAAAGACCAGGCGATTGGGCAATGTCGGGAGTGGCTGGCCACTCATTTGAAGCGGGCTGAATTGATCTCGGTTCACAGTACGGCAGGGGCGGTGCGAAATGCGATGGAGGAGGAGGGAAGTGCGGCGATCGCCAGTTCGGTAGCGGCGACGACTTACGGAGTTCCCGTTTTGGCGCGGGGCATCGAAGATCACCCGGACAATACGACCCGTTTTTTTGTCCTGGGGCGGGAGGCGAGCCGCCCATCCCGGACCGGAAAGGACAAGACCAGCCTGGTCTTTTCATTGCGCGATGAGGTAGGGGCCTTAAAGGGGGCCCTGGAGGCTTTTGGAGAACGCAGAATCAATTTGACCAAGATCGAATCCCGCCCGAGCCGACGGCGGAGGTGGGACTACTATTTTTTTGCGGACTGTGAGGGTCATATGGAGGATGCTCAACTGAAAGAGGTGTTTGACGCACTCGAGAAGACTTGTCCCTTTGTGAAGTGGTTAGGCTCTTATCCAGATACAGGAAATACAGGACAATAATATGGCACTTTTTCCGCCGCGTCGCGCTGTTCGCAACCGCATCGTCCAACGGTGCGAAGATGATTCGTTTACCAAACTCCGCCTCAAGTATGCGCCTTACTATTTTAGCTTTGACGAGCAGCGGGGAACGAGGGTCTACCGGGACGGTGAGGAGTATGTGATGCTTTCGAGCAATGACTACCTCGGGTTGAGCAACCATCCGAAGGTAGTGGAAGCGGGGGAGCGGGCCTTGCGGGAGTGGGGAAGTGGAACGACTGGTGCGCGGCTGGCCAACGGCACCCGAGTTTTTCACACCCGGCTGGAAGAAAAGCTGGCCGCGTTTTTAGGCAAAGAGGCCTGCCATGTTTCGGTTGCTGGTTATATATCCTGCATGTCGGCGGTGGCGGGCTTTGCTGAGCGGGGGGACTGCATCCTGGTTGACAAAAACGTACATTCCTCCCTCTGGTCGGGAATCCATGTTTCGGGAGCTTCGGCGGAGCGATTTTCCCACAACAACCCGGAGCACTTGAAAGAAGTTTTGAGCCACGAAGATCCCAAAAAGGCAAAAGTGCTTTTGATTGAGGGGGTTTACTCGATGGAAGGGCATGTGGCGCGGTTGCCGGAGCTGATTGAGGTGGCGGAAACGCATGGATTGTTTTCCATCATGGACGATGCGCATGGCTTTGGAGTGATGGGACCCGGAGGTCGTGGCACGGCGGCGCATTTTGGGATGGTGGATCGGGTTGATGTGTTGTGTGGCAGCTTCTCCAAAGCAATGAGCAGCACGGGCGGGTTTGTGGCGGGGTCAAAGGTGCTGATTGAGTATCTGCGAACCCATTCCAAGCAGACGATTTTTAGTGCGGCGGTAAGCCCCAGCCAAGCCGCCTGCGCAGAGGCGGCACTCGAGGTTTTGCAGACTGAGCCGGAGCATCTGGAGCGGCTTTGGTCCAATACTCGAAGGTATCGAGAGATGTTGAAGGACCTTGGTTTGGACACCTGGGAGAGCGAGACTCCGGCGATTCCGATTGTTTTGGGAAAGAAAGAGCGGGTTTATGCCTTCTGGAAAGACCTCCTATCGAAGGGGGTTTTCACGGTGATGTCGATTGCCCCGGGAGTGCCCCCGGGAAAGGACTTGATTCGGACCGCCATCTCGGCGCGACACACGGAAGCTGATCTCGACAAGATCTACGAGGCGATCAAGTTTGCCGCACGAAATTTGGGCTGAAGTCTTCACTTGGCCAAAGAAAGAATTTTTTACGTAACGGCGTGTTTGGAGGAGGCGTTTTAGACCGGATGACTTCCAGCAAATCTCCAAAAAAGTTGCTCCTCTTTGTCGGTTGGATCGGCACCCTTCTTCTCGCGGTTTGGATTGGTCGATCGGTTCAAAGCCCTGGGGGCAATCGAGAGGTTGTCGAGGGCGGTGATCCTTCCACAAGATCAGAGTCGAGAAATCCATTTGGATCCGGAAGCCTGGATATGCGTGGGGTGGACGAAAAGTTCCAGGTGAGCGAAGCGTTAATTGCAGATGAGGGTTTGAGTCCCGGCGATCGGACGGAGGGAGCGATGCTCCTCCTGGTCGATGGTGGATCTTTCGTCAATCTAAGATCCTTCCTTTCGGGTACCGGAACTGCCGAGCAGCAGCGGCTGGCGGTCCTTGAGCTTTCGCAGGCCTCGTTCGGAGAGGCTGTGCTTCACCTTGAGCGGCTTCAAGCTTTACCGAAAGAAACGCCGGGCCGGGAGCAGTTGATCCGAGCTGCACTGAGCAAGATCGCCGAAGTTGATCCCCTCTTTGCAATGGCGGAGACCTCCTCAATCACCTCGATGGCGGGATCGGAAAGGGCGAGAATTGATGTTTTGAAAACTTGGGGGAGGATGGCACCGGAGCAGGCCCTGAGCTATTTGAAGCAATCCTCGGATGGGGTGACTCAAAGGGTATTTTCCAATCGGATGGAGGCCTTGGTGGAAACCTATGCAACCGTGGACCGATTCGGGGCTCTGAACCTGGTAGCTTCGATGCCGAGCGATACATGGGCGGACCGACGCCTGCGTGATTCGATGGCTGAGTCCTTGATGTTGGGAGTCCTCGAAACGGGGGGAGTGTTGGCAGCAAAGGAGATTCTTCTCGGTCTGCCGGAGGCTAGACTGCAGGAACGGGCGGTTCGACAACTGGTGGGTAAGCTGGCCGAAACGGATCCGCTCGGGGCGGTGAGCTTGCTCAATGAGCTACCCGAAGATCTAAGGGAGAATGGGCGGGCGGTGATCTCGCTAATGAGGAGTTGGGCTGGTAACGATCCAGTGGAGGCGGCTGCCTATGTCAGCTCGATGGATTTTGAGTCTCGCAATGCTGGCGAGGCGGTGACGGTGGTGGTGGAACAGTGGTCGCGGTACGACCTGGAGGGGCCTGGGGTATGGCTGAACCAGCTACCTTCGGGACCTCTGGTGGACCGCGCTCTAAGTATCTATGCGACAAGGGCAGCACAGGAAGATCCGATGGCAGCGGCGAGCTGGGCAGAGACGATTAGCTCCGAGCAGCGGCGGGACCGGAGTTTGGCCCGGATTGCTCGAATTTGGAAAGAAACCGACGCTGAAGGTTTTGAGAATTGGATCGAGAAAGTGGAATTGCCCGAGGAGAGCCGGGAGCGGATCCGGAATATGGCGGATCGCGGCGGATCGGAGGGCGGCTTTCGCAGGTGGGGACAATAGAAAGTCGGTCTAACGGATGATCAACCCTAGGGCCTGACCCGGTCAAAGCGCTCGGAGAAGCCGACAAGAATCTCGTCGGAGTAGACCCAGAAACCATCAGCGTCCGGCACGATTCGAGACTGGAGGACTCTGCCGTAGATGTTGCTATGGTACCTTAGGTGAATAACGCCATCTTGTAGGCTGACCCGGCGGAGTATGTCGACTTGTTCGGAGTCTCCCATGCGCAGGGTGATTGAGTTTGAGTCGAGAACGGCGGTGGTCCGACCAAGAGTACCGCCGAGAACTTCGATCATCTTTTCCGTTTCATGACCGAAGGGTTCTTCGCGCCGCCACTTTTCGATGGTTGCCTCACGGTTGGAAACAAAGGTTCCCCGGACGTCTGGCGGAAGGTCGGCAATGCTCACACATGCGGAATTCAGGGAGCCGATGCAGAGGAGGAGAAAGAGGATCAGGTTAGAGATGTTGGTCTGGCGCATTTTGCGAGGTGGAACGTTGAGGACGGTGAAAAGCAATTGTTCGACTCGAAGAGATATTGACTGGACTAGAAAAGGGGAAGGTCGATTTTCGGTAGTTTGCGACTGGTGAGGCCAAAGGCTTTATGGGGATTTTAACGAGGGGGTGGGAATTTCTTCAGTTTTCGTTGGGGAGGGAGGGGGGGAGTGTCACCAAGATAGTTGAAATTCGGTAGGTGATTCCGGTTCGCGTTGGATTGTTGGTTCGATCAGGTCGTCTGCTTTGATTCTTGATTTTGCTTCGCTGTCTCTATGGCGCGTATGAATTCGGGGAGTTGCTGATATCCGCAGATCCGGCGGAATCCGCGTTGCTCTTAAAAAGGGGTCATTCCGTATATCACTATTTTTTAAACCGATTCGGCTCGACATCTATCCCAACCTACACGTACGCTTTCAATGAAGTGGGCCAGCGCACCAAGCTGCGTTCCTATGGCAAAGACCTCTCGAAGTTGGCCTTTGTGATCGACACTCTGGCTGCGGGCGAGCCCTTGGCAGAAGGCTACCGCGATCATGCTTTGATTGGAAATTATCTTGGTTGCAGGGAATGTCACATTAGCCCCGACTGGCTGTTGATCTACCAGACGACGGAGACGGAACTGATCCTTGTTCGCACCGGGTCGCAAAGCGAGCTATTCGGATGATAAGAGAAAAAGGGTTCAAACGCCAATTGCACTTAGTTAAGCCCGTTTTTCGGGGTTTTGCGCCTGTTTAGAAAGAGCCTTGGAGTGCCGCACCTGACCTTAACTAAGTGCCATTAGCGTTTGACCCCTTCCACCGCTCCGAGGCCGAAGGGGGCAATTCATTCCATTGAAAATCCGGGTCTTGACATCATGATGCATTACTTTACCATCTTGATGCATGAGAACGACCTTATCCATTTCCGAGGATCTTTTGCGTGAAGCCAAGCGCGTTGCGCTGGAGCGAGACATCTCCCTTGGGGAGGTTGTTGAAGACGCTCTGCGAACGACACTTCTGAGTCGTGCCAAAGGCTCCTCGTCCGGCAAGGTCGAACCTTTGAAGACATTCTGCGGATCGGGAGTGCGTCCTGGGGTGGATTTGACCAGCTCAGCCGAGCTTCTCGCCCTGATGGAGGATAAATGATCCTTGTCGACGTTAACATATTGGTCGAGACGCATCGCGAGGATGCCGGTCATCACGTGTTGATTCGCCAGTGGGTGGAGTCCTGCCTCTCGTCCCCGCCGGGGTTGGCGGTCTCCGAACTGGTATTGAGCGGGTGTCTTCGTGTCATCACCCACCCGAAGGTATTCCGGGAACCGACTCCCGTCTCCCAAGCCGTCGAATTCATCAAAGATTTCCGTTCCCGTGAAACCGTTCATGTGCTGGCACCCGGTCCACGGCACTGGGAAATTTTCATCGATCTCTGCCGAAGACTGGAACTTCGGGGGAATTCAATTCTCGACGCCTACCACGCCGCCTTGGCTCTGGAAACCGGGTGTGAGTGGATAAGCTTGGACCGGGGCTTTGCCCGTTTCCCCGGCCTGCCTTTCCGCCACCCGCTTGATCTGGAGTAGCTGGAGTTAAAACAGCACGAAATGGAAAATGGGGGCAATGCATTCGTTTCCCGATGAAACGATTTAAGTCCAAGTGCGGCCACTTCCCACGATTGACTTCGACCCGACTGGCAACCGGGAGAGCCATGCCGCTGGCGGAAGCGCGATGACCTTCGCCGGGGGTGTTTTCCCCGATTGAATTTGGGTTTGAAGCCGTTGCGTTGCGAACCATTTGACCCCTTCTTCTCGCGTGGATAGCAAAACGACTCGCGATGGGGCATCCAAACTATGTGAGTAATTTGGTCAATCGGAAGAATCTTTAAATTTTGCGTTTGACCCCTTACTCTCGCTTACTCTCGCTTCACATTCCACTCCGAAGGCTCATCACCCGCAAATCGCACGAACCGCTCCG
>DAISIK010000007.1:0-106842 GCA_036822055.1 Puniceicoccaceae bacterium | reverse complement strand
CTGGAAAAAGCCTGTTCTCAAAGCTGCCTGGAGCCTATCCACAATGCGGAGCACGATGCGATGTCCGAAGCAAATACGGGCTCGCTCCGTCCGTTGCCGCTAACGGCGCAAAGGATTGTCGCGCATTACTTCAAGCAGTGGGACATCGAGCTAGTCACCCGTGATATCAAGATCACGACGGGCCTGGACTTCATCCGGGCCAAGTCGGTCGAGATGGCAGGAAAGGTTTATGGTTTTGGAATCATCGCTTACAACCTGATTCGCTGGCAATTGCGGCGTGCTTGCGTCGGTTCGAATCGACGACCCCTGTCCAACCAACCGGGTCCACCTCAGGAATCCTGATTTGCCTCGACCGTGGTTTTCTGTCGCGATAATCTTGATACCTATGGTTGGGAAAGGTTGGGCAAGCAGGCGTTGATCTTCGGTTTCCTCCATCACTAGAAGATTTTGGCATCTTGCTAATCCATTTCTGAAAGGCTGATGGAGGTGGTCTAGAGGCTGAACTTTAGTTGACCGTCGGGTTCTTTGGTGGTGACAGACTTTCCCTTGGGGGCTGGTGGTTGGGGTGGAAAATCGAGTGAGGAGGAGATGGGGGATCCGCCTTCATTTTCGAGTGATGATAGGATGACCTGTGCTCGATGAATGACTGATCGAGGCAAGCCAGCCAATCGGGCGACTTGAATGCCATAGGAGCGGTCGGCAGCACCGGGTGCCACCTTTCGAAGAAAGATGATTTCCTCGTTCCATTCCTTGACGACAACATTGAGGTTGAAGAGGCGAGGCAGGGAGCCAGCTAGTTGGGTGAGCTCGTGGTAGTGAGTGGCGAAGAGGGTGCGGGGTCCCTCCTCTTCGGTGCCATGAAGGTGCTCCATGACCGCCCAGGCGATGCTTAATCCATCATAGGTACTGGTGCCGCGTCCAATTTCGTCGAGAACGATGAGGCTGCGGCTGGTGGCATGGTGGAGAATATTGGCGGTCTCGTTCATTTCGACCATGAAGGTGGAGTTGCCCCGGGCTAACTCGTCGCTAGCCCCGACCCGGGAAAAAATGCGATCCGCGAGACCGATGCGGCAGGTGCGGGCGGGAACCCAGCAACCGATTTGGGCGAGAAGGGCAATGAGGGCGACTTGGCGGATGTAGGTCGATTTTCCGGCCATGTTTGGACCTGTGAGCAGCGCGATCTGACGGGCACTGGCATCGAGGGCGCAATCGTTGGGGACAAAAGTATCGTTGCCAGCCAGACCGCCGGGCTGCTGGCGGAGGATTTGTTCAATGACGGGGTGGCGCCCGTCGGTGATGTCGAGGGTCCTGGATTGGTCCACTTCGGGGCGACAGTAATTCCACTCGCGGGCGAGTATGCTCCAGCCAGAGAGGCAATCGAGCTGGGCGAGGGCCAGGGCAGTGGAGAGAAGGGGAGCGGTCTGGGCCAGAACGAGGGTAACGAGTTGCTCGAACAGGGACTCTTCGAGTTGATTGGCGGTTTCCTCAGCTTCGAGAATCTCTTTCTCGCGATGCTTCAACTCGGGTGTGGTGTAGCGCTCGGCGTTGGTAAGGGTCTGGCGGCGAAGGTAGTCGGGAGGTACTTGTTGGAGGTTTGATTTAGTGACTTCAATGAAGTACCCGAAAGCGCCGTTGTATTTGATTTTCAGATTCCGAATGCCGGTGCGTTCACGTTCCTCGGCCTCAAATTCTGAGATCCAGCTTTTAGATTGGCGACTGAGGTTCCGAAGGTGGTCAAGTTCTGGATTCCATCCATCGCGGATGACTCCTCCCTCCCGGAAATCGGCGGGGAGGGAATCGGAGAGGGCGGAGGCGAGGGCATCGCAAAGATCGGGAAAAAGCAGGATTTGATCGGCGAGATTCTGGATGGCGGAATCCTCGAAGGAGGAGAGGGCCTGACGGATGAGCGGGAGAGCGGAGAGGGTTTGTCGAATGCCGCCGAGTTCGCGGGGGTTGCGTATTTTGTTCTGGAGACGGGAGAGGATCCGGTGAAGATCTCGAATCTCGGTAAGGGATTTACGCAGGTGATCGGTGTCGGCGGGGAGGGCGAGAAAGGAACCGACGATCTGCTGACGGGTGTGAATGGTGGTGAGGTCGAGGGAGGGCGAGCAGAGCCATGACTCGAGAAGTCGGGAGCCCGAGGGGGTGACAGTGTGGTCGATGGCGTGGATGAGAGACCCCTGGCGGCTCCCTTGAGCAGAGCGGAAAATTTCAAGGTTGCGCTGGGTGGCAGGGTCGATGCGGAGGCCTTCTTCGGGGAGATGAAGGTGAATGTTGGAGAGGTTTTCGGGGATTCCGCAGAGCATCCCGATGGTATATTGAAGGACGGCACCAGCTGCTCCCAGGGCAGGGTGAGACTCGCTGATGCCGAAGCCGTCGAGGTTGAGAACTTTGAGGCAACGGCAGGTTTCCCGATAGCCGTTGTGGAGGTCAAAAGTCTCCGGGTCGGCGCTGCTTCTTTTATGGGCGGGGAGGACGGCGAAGAGTTCGCTGGGGAGGGTGAACTCCTCGGGAAGGATAACTTCCCGAACCTGAAGGGATGCTAATAAAGAAGCGAGATCGCCGGGAGTTTTGGTGGCCGTGATGTTGAACTCGCCCGTGCTGAGTTCGAGCCAAGCGGCGGTCCAGACAGAATCCTGGAAATGGACGGCGGCGAGGAAATGGTGGTTTCGCGGTTCGAGGCGCGTATCCTCGAGCAAGGTGCCCGGGGAAAGGATCCGGGTGAGGGCTCGTTTGACGAGTTTTCCGGGGCGAGGGGTTTCGATTTGGTCGACGATGCCCACTTTGATGCCTTGATCGAGAAGTTTGCCGATGTAGGCGTCGGCGGCGTGGAATGGGATGCCTGCCATGGGCATCTCGTGACGTTTGGTAAGGGTAATGCCGAGAGCCCGAGATCCTTTGACGGCATCGTCCTCAAACAATTCGTAAAAGTCGCCGAGCCGGAAGAGGAGGAGGGTGTTTTCTGGAAGCTCGGCGCGAATTTCCCGATACTGACGCATCATCGGGGTTTCGTTAGTTGACTGGGCCATGGTAGGAGGGTGGAGTTTTCACCGGAGGCGGCAAGTGTCTTCTGGCGACGAGGAGGAAGACGCTTGCGCATTGGAGACGCTGATTTATAAGGTAGAAGACATGGAGATTTTAACCGCAACCTTGTGTGATTCTGCTGCAGACTACGGTGGTAAGTTGTGCCTGATGGGCGCTTTTGACACCATTTTTGCGAGGAAATTTCCTACCATGCACCCCCAGTGTTCGATTGTCCTCCGCCTTATGATGCGGCCCGAAGATATCGGGGACCACCGGTTACAGCTGGAGTTTGTCAACCCGGATGGTCACCCCTTCATCGAGGCGGATCGGAGCCCGAATGTTCCATTTAAGGTGGAAGCTCTACCGGAGAATAGCTACTTCCTGACCAAAAACCTAATCTTTAATTTCCAGGGCTTTCCGGTGCCCGCACCGGGGCAGTATGAAATCCGCGTCTGCATTGATGGGGTGACCGAGACGATCATCCCGCTGCAATTTATTGACCAGAGAGAACTTGCAGAAGGAGTTGGAGGCGGTCTGGAGCGCTAGTCCTATAATTTCACTCGAGAGGGACGAAGAGATCAAGGTCCTGTTGCGGTTTGTGGACGGCGGAGCGAACCGGGAACATCAATTCAGGGTCACCGTCCTCACCGATTCCGGTAGAACCAGCGAGACCGTCGGGGCGACGGCTGGTGATGGTGACACGGTCCAGCATGACGGGATTTTTTGCGGACTGCTCAATGGTTAGGGCTGGGCGAGCTTCGGTGAGGAAGGCGAATCCAAGATTGGAGGCGATTCTTTTCCCGTCGAGCCAGATCGACCAAGCTTGGTAGCGATAGTCGAGGACGACGGCAATGGTGAGGTAATCGAAGGGAACCTCCGGGATGGCTAGGGGACCGAGCTCGTAGACCTCCCAGCCACGCTCGGATCGACCGTCGTAGACGACGAGGTCTCCAGAACGATTGAAATAGAAACCGACCGGGGAACTGGTGGGTGGCGGTGGCGTTTTGGCGTTATGGGCTCGGTTTGGTTTCAGGCTAATGGAATACCAAACCTGCTCTGGTGGAATCTGTTCAAACTTTTGGGTGAACTCTATGGTGGTCTTCTTTTCGGAATTTGGAGCCACCGCGAGCACTTGTTCACCGGTTCGGTCGCGGACCAATCGAGCGACCGAATCTGATTCGAAACGCCAGCCATTGGCTGCGAGTTTTTCCATGGTCGTGGACGAAAAGGTCTCTTCAAGGAAGGTAGCCTGAGCAGGAAGGGATTTGAGTGGCAGAAGGGTAAAGGCAAGAGCCAGCCATCGCTTTAATCTTGGGGATTGTTTCATGGAAATTATCAGTTGTGGGGATTTTTTGTTTTTGTGACCAGGGTTTTGATGCCGTAAAAGAATACAAGATAGAGACAAACACTTCCGAGTTGGATTAAGGTGCCGGAAACGTCGCCGGTTTTTTCCTCAGCAAAAGCCGAAAGAAACGGCATGGAGAGGAGGGCGGGGATGAGAAGGGGCATTCTTGTGAATTATGTAATTTCTACGTAAAATGTCACGACCAATTTCTGGACACAAACCGCAATCGTAAAGTTTGCACCACAAATTCCCGGGAGAAGACCGCGTTGGAACGGTGTTCCGCAGCGAGGCCACGTTTATTCGCACAGCCTATCCCCTGCGCCGCTCGAGGAGGATAGCCATGAGAATGCTCAAAAGGACGATGACATCATCGTCAGACTCAGCTTTTTTCTCGATCCGGAACTTTCCTTCAAAAAAAGCGGGTTCTTTGGTGAGGAGATAGGTCAGTTGGCCGCTGGAATCGAGGATTTCGTATCGCGGCTGGAACACGTAGCCGGATAATCCGCCGAGGATGGGGATGGCCGAAAAGAAGCCATCGATAACCTTGACCATCGGATTGGATTCCGTGAGGGCGTAGAAGTTACCGAGGGCATCCTCGATTTCGTAGTGACATTTCCAGATTGAGCGCATCCCCTTGCGCCGGACCTGACCGAGGGCCAAGCCCTGAGGATCGGAAATGGTGTAGGTGGCGGAGAAGTCAATGATTCGGTCCGCGTTGATGATGGCAAGTACCGTTGTTTTCTTAGGATCGGTGAAAACCTCGATCTTCTCCCTGAGTTTAAACATCTTCTGACGCACGAAGCAGATGGAGGCACCATTGGCATCCGTGATGGAAATCTGTGGCGCAACGGCCATTATTTTAAAGCTGAGGTTAAGCGGGAACTGAAAGCTATCCATGGGGTTTGGTAATAATACTTTGATCGGTAACTTTGCGATCCCAAAGATGAGGCGAAATGAGGATCCTACGGGAGATCATGACGAGAGCGTTTAAAAATATTTACGCTATATTTACCATTTCTTGCACGCTTTTTGCTGCATTTTTTCGAATGACTCCTTTTCGATCATGTTGCTTTTTACTTATTCCATTTTTGGGTGCTTTCCGAGGGTTTGGAGGGCCGGTCGAGATTTCGGGTGAAATTGAGGGGGCCAGGTATTCGGTTCGGATACCAGCGGATCCGATCGGCAAGGTTTTATTGGTAGCCCATGGTTATTGGCCCGAGGATCTACCGGTGAAGATCGACGATGGCTGGGCAAACCGGACGGTTGAGCAGCTTTTTGAAGAAGGTTGGGCAATTGGTTTTACGACCTACCGTCGTAACGGCTGGATCATGGAAGACGCCAAGCGAGATCTGGAGAACCTGAGCGAAGTCGTGGTGGCAGCCCTGCGAGGGGAGGTGGAAGCGGTTTATGTGATGGGGGATTCAATGGGAGGAGGTATTGGGACCCTGATGGCCGAGGATCCGGGCGACCGGATCGCTGGAGTGTTGGCGATGGGAGCTTATTTATTTGGGCCGATCGGAGCTGGGGAATTGGCAGCGGATGAACTTGGAGAGCATTTTTCGAGGTCTCCACGAATACCTGTGCTCTACCTGACCAATGTTTCTGAGGTCGAGGGTCCCCTTGCGTACGTGGAAGCCGCAAGTGGGGCAACCGTCCCACCGGCCCTTTGGACCGTTGAGCGAAGCGGGCACGTGAACGTGAACACGGCAGAGGAGCGGGCTGCACTCGACGCGTTGGTGGTTTGGGCAGAGACGGGATCAATTGACCGGCGGAGAGATGGAACGATTGAAATGAATCCCCCATCTACAGCAGAAATTTCCGGGAGCGAGGGAAGGGGGTCGATTCGACGGATGATTCCAATTTATGGGAACTTCATCAGCGGTTTTGTGAAAGCTGACTTTGAAAAGCTGGGGATTGGCCAGGGAGATCATTTCGAGATGGAGGCGCGGGGGATGACAGCCCGGGTGTTGCTTGGACAGAGTTACGGCGATGTCGCCGTTGGTGAATGGATAAGTTTTTGGGATGCCGATGGCTACCTGTTGTTTTGCAGGAACTATCGAAACGCGGTCGAGACGATGGGTCTCGAACTGACCGACGAGGTGACGGTTCGCCGGCTGGACTAAAAGGCCTCGGGGAGCAACAAACGGGGTGGTAGCTGCGGGAAGGCGTAGTCGGAATTCCCTTTTTTCAATCCCGGGGATCTGGGGGTAGCCTTGCGGGGACAGTTTCCGGCAGGGGGCACTCGAGTTTATTGGGTAACGACTGAATGATAGATTTCCCTATAATGACCTTGACCCATACCATGGATATTGGATACTTCGGGCATGAAAAACATTCTCCTGGCCTTGTCTCTTCTCTCACTTGCCCTCTTTGCAGGCTGTGGCTCCTCATCAGGACCTGAGGAAGTGGCAGAAAAGTTCATGAACGCTCTCGTGAAGGAGGCTGACGTGGCCAAGGCATCCAGCATGGCGACGGGCGAAGCAGCACAGCTTCTCACTATGATTCAGTCGATGGCTGGTGAGGAAATGCAGTCTGAAAAATCTCCTGACTTTAAGTTTAAGCACCTTCGGAACGAAACCGAAGGCGATTCCGTGAAGGTTATTTTCGAGGACCCAGAATCCAAGGGTGAGACATTCGTGAAGGTGACGAAGGTCGACGGCGAGTGGAAGGTATCGGCTCTTCCAAAGGAGTAAAGGCTGCCCCGAGGCTGCTCTTGCGGTCCCTGGTTTTGACTCTTTTGCTTCTGCTTCCACAGCAGCAGAAGGCCGAGGCCGGGGTTCGGCTACCGGATGTTCAGTCAGGTGATTTCGTAGCCCGCAATGCGGGTGGGACTTGGTCGCGTTTCTTTGCGAGCATCTCGGAGACGGATCGCCGGTTTTCTCATATTGGAATCGCCGTGGAACTGAGCGGGGAATTCTGGGTTATCCACAGTAAGGGAGACGACTGGACTGGTATTGGTTCGGTGCGGCGTGAACGTCTGAGTGATTTTATTGGAATGAATGGAGAAGCTTCCGTGGCGTGGGGAGTCTTCCGGAGGAAAGGCGAGGCAGCGTCCGGTTTGAAGGCGGCTATGCGAGCTCTGGAGTGGGAGCAAGCGGAGATCGAGTTTGATAGCGCCTTTGACTTGGCTGACGCCAGTCGCCTGTATTGCACGGAGATGATCTGGAGGGCCTATCTGGAATCCTCCGGGGTTGATTTAGTCCCGGCCAAGCGGGTCCTGGATGGTCGGGAGATCATTTCGATTGATTGCCTGACGGGACAATCGGGGGTGGTCGAAGTGGCTGGCGGATCGGGTGGAAAGCAAGGCCTCGAGGGCAGTAGATAGGGCAGAAGTGCCTGGGCTTGGGGATGAAGATCAGCCGGACTGGCCGGATGGGCCAAAGCTCCGAGACCGAAAACCTACCTGCCCGAACATCCCAAGCTTCAAACTTTGGCCAGAGGTCGGGGCATGTGAGTTGGCAAGGGCCGAGAAAGCTAAGAGAAGCTCCCAAGGCCCTCCATAAAACCGGCTGCGGAGTGACCTAGACGGCAGCGAAGAGTTCCTGAATAGCCTTGCCGTTGGTGAAAACGGATTCGGGGACCTCGTCCGTTCGGTTGGGAGTGACCCGCCAAAATGAGTGAATGGCATTCGACCAGTCGTCGATAATCCTGCTGGCCAGTGGGCTGCCGGTTGTCTGCTTATGCGACTTGATCAGGTCATGGAGTGCTTCGATTTCCTCGTTGCGATCCAGCCGAGCGATGCCAACCATTTCGGTATTGAGCTGGCTCTCAAATGATGAATCTGGGTCGTAGATAAAGGCCAGGCCGCCACTCATTCCGGCTCCAAAATTCCTTCCGGTCTTGCCGAGGCAAACGATGGTTCCGCCAGTCATGTACTCGCAACCATGGTCGCCAACTCCTTCGACGACTGCAATTGCTCCGGAGTTTCGGACGGCGAACCTTTCCCCTGCCTGACCAGCTGCAAAGAGAACGCCACCAGTGGCCCCGTAGAGGCAGGTGTTGCCGATGATGGTGTTCCGAGACCATTCAAAGGTTTCGTCTTCGCGAGGACGAACGATGATCTCGCCGCCGTTCATTCCCTTGCCGACGTAGTCCTGGGCTTCACCGAAGAGGGTAAGCCGGAGACCCTGGACCAGAAAGGTTCCAAAACTTTGACCGGCGCTGCCCGTGAATTTTAGCTGGATCTTGCCTGTCTCGAGTCCAGCGTTTCCATGCATGTAAGCGATCTCGCCGGATAGGCGGGTGCCGATATTCCGCATGGTGTTTTCGACCTTGTAGGATCCGGCAAAACGAGGCGTTTTGTGGGTCACCGTCTCGATTGCATCCTGGAGGATCAGATCATCTACCGAACCCTCATTTCCGATGCGATCGTTTCGTTCGCGAACATGGATTTTGTCGTGCTGGTCGGCATCTGGTTGGTGGAGGAGGGGGGAGAGGTCGATGGTCATGGCCTTGGGGTGGTCCAAATCATCGACCTGCTCGAGAAGGTCGGTGCGGCCGACGAGTTCATCGATGGTACGGACCCCTAGTTTGGCCATGATCCGGCGAGTATCCTCGGCCACTGCGTTGAAGTACTGGATAATATTTTCGGGTTTGCCGCGGAATTTTTCTCGAAGGTCTTCGCGCTGGGTGGCGACTCCAACCGGGCAAGTGTTTTTGTGGCAGACGCGGAACATGGCGCAACCGGCGGCGATGAGGGCAGCGGTGCCGAAGTTGTATTCCTCAGCGCCGAGGATACTGGCGATGACGATGTCGCGACCGGTTTTGAAGCCTCCATCGGTACGGAGAACAACGCGGCCACGGAGGTCGTTCATCATGAGGACCTGGTGAGCCTCGGCGAGGCCGATTTCCCATGGGGAGCCGGCAGATTTGATAGAAGAGAGCGGGGAAGCGCCGGTGCCGCCCTCGTGTCCGGAAATGAGGATGACGTCGGCATAGGCCTTGGCAACACCTGCGGCGATGGTACCGACCCCGGACGAGGAGACGAGTTTGACGCAAACCTTAGCCCGAGGGTTAACCTGCTTGAGGTCGAAAATGAGCTGGGCGAGATCCTCAATGGAGTAGATGTCGTGGTGGGGCGGTGGTGAAATGAGGGTGACGCCGGGCACGGAGTAGCGGAGGCGAGCAATCAGTTCGGTGACTTTGTGACCCGGGAGCTGGCCTCCCTCTCCCGGTTTTGCCCCCTGGGCGACCTTGATCTCGATCTCGCGGGCGTTGGCGAGGTACTCTGCAGTAACTCCGAAGCGGCCGGAGGCTACTTGTTTGATAGCGCTGTTGGCACTCGATCCATCAGGGCGCTTCTTGAAGCGAACGGGGTCCTCACCGCCCTCCCCGGAGTTTGATTTCCCGCCGATAGCATTGAGGGCAACGGCGAGGCACTCGTGAGCCTCTGGCGAGATAGCACCGAGGGACATGGCCGCAGTGGTGAAGCGGCGGCGGATATCCTCAATCGGTTCGACTTCGGAAAGGTCCACTCCGGAAACCGGGTACTTGAAGCGAAGCAAATCCTTGATGGTGTAGGGGGCATGCTCTTCCGCAGCCTCTTTGAATGGGGCAAACTTTTCGAAGTCTCCGCCGGCGCGGATGATTTTATTCATGCCGCCGATGACTTTGGAATTCCAAGCGTGAAACTCTGCCTCGCCCCGCTTAACCACGCTGTAGTAGCCCTCGTCCCAAAGTTCAACGGGCAGATCAGCGGACAATGGGTAGGCCCGCTGGTGGCGGGCGAGGGTCTCGGATGCGATTTCCTCGAAACCAATCCCCGAGATCGAAGAGGTGGTGCCGTAAAAACACTTATCGACCACTTCCTGGCTGATACCCAGAATCTCGAAGACCTGACCGGCTTGGTAGCTGAAGAGGGTGCTGATCCCCATCTTCGACATGATTTTGAGGATGCCCTTGTCGAGTGCTTTGCGGAAGTTGGCTTGAGCCTTGTCGACAGTGACTTCCGGCTCGGCTTTGCCGTCGATAACGAGGCGGTTGACGAGATCGAGGGCAAACCAGGGGTGGATGGCATTGGCGCCAAAGCCGAGCAAGCAGGCGAATTGGTGAACGTCTCGAGCTTCACCGGTGTCTGCGATGAGGTCGCATTCCAGCCGACGGCCGGCCCGGACTAATTCCTGGTGGACGGCCCCGACGGCGAGGAGCATCGGGATGGGGGCGCGGGTGCGCGAGGCTTGTCGGTCGGACAGGACGATGAGACGGGCTCCCTGGTCGGACACCATGCGCCGTGCTTCGCTGAGAAGTAGGTTGAGAGCTTCCTCGAGGGCGGCGGGTCCGCCGTTGGGATCAAAAGTGGCTTCGAGGGTGGAAATTTGGCCCGAGAGAATCGAGGCATTCGAAATGGCGGCAAATTCGTTGGAGAGGAGGACCGGAGACTCCAAGGTGACGAAGTGGTGCTCGCTAGAGAGGGGTTCGAAAAGGCCGAGGCGACCTCCCAAGTGCATGTTCAGGGACATGACCGAAGCTTCCCGGAGGGAGTCGATGGCGGGATTGGTGACTTGGGCAAACTGCTGTTTGAAATAGGTGTAGAGGAGGCGGGATCTCTTGGAGAGGGCGGCGATAGGAGTATCATCACCCATTGAGCCGATGCCCTCGGCCCCCGTATTGAGCATGGGGAGGAGGACAAGCTCCTCCTCATCAAGGGAGTATCCGTGGAGTATCCGATGTGCAACGACACTGTCTGGCTGGGGTACTGGAGTATCAGCAGGCAGGGTGTCTGCGGCGAGATCCGAGAGCTCGACAAAGGTGCGACGGCACCACTCCTCGTAATCCATTTCATTGGCGAGGTAGGATTTAATTTCCTGGTTCTCAAAGACGCGGTGGTCCTTGATGTCGACAGCCAGCATGGTTCCCGGCCCGAGGCGACCGGCTCGAACAACCTTGGAGCCCCAGGATTTGATGAGACCGGCTTCGGAACCGAGAACTACAGTGCCGTCCTCATAGATTTTGTAGCGTGCGGGGCGCAGGCCATTGCGGTCGAGGGCACCGGCGACGAAGCGTCCGTCGGTAAAGGCAACGGCGGCGGGACCGTCCCAAGGCTCCATGAGGGCGGAGTGGCATTTGTAGAAGGCCTTGACCTTGGGATCGATTTGTGGGTTTCGCTCCCAGGCTTCGGGCATGAGGATGGAGACGCCGTGGAGGCACGAGCGGCCGGCGACGGTCATGACCTGAAGGGCATTGTCGAGACTGGTTGAGTCTGACATATTGGGCTGAATGATCGGGCTGAGATCCGCATAGCGATCGCCCCAAACCCCATGGGCAGTGGAAAATTCCCGCGCCCGCATCAGATTGCGGTTGCCGCGAATGGTGTTGATCTCGCCGTTGTGCGCTAGCATCCGGTAAGGTTGAGCCTTCTGCCAATCCGGGAGGGTATTGGTGGCGAACCTTTGGTGGAAGATGGCGAAGGCGGTTTGGAAGAGGGGAGATTTGAGGTCGAGGAAAAAGTGCCTAACCTGTGGGGCATTGAGGAGCCCTTTGTAGGTGATGGTTTTACTCGAGAAGCTGCAAATGTAGAAGTCCGGGATTTTGTCGGCCAAGGCTTGGCGCATTGAGTTGCGCATGGCGAGGAAGAGTTTGCGCTCGAATGCATCATCGGGGAGGGCCTCGTCGCGTGCGACAAGAGCTTGCAGAATCAAGGGCCGACTCAACTCGGCCTTCTTGCCGAGGCAGTCGGGGTTGATGGGGACTTCTCTCCAGGCCAGAAAGTTGAGGTCCTCGCGGCGGACGGCCTTTTCAATCAAGTGCTTGGCGTGGCTCTGAGCGTAGGGATCATTTCGTGGGAGAAAGATCATGCCGACGCCCAAATCGTCGTCCCGGTAGAGATGTTTGCCGTTTTTTTCGAGGAATTCCCGAAAAAGACCATAGGGAATCTGGGTGAGGATACCGGCCCCATCTCCGGTGATGGCATCCGCATCGATAGCACCGCGGTGGGCAAGGTTTTTGAGTCCACTGATGGCCCGGTCGAGGATCTGATAGGAGCGGATCCCGTGCATGTTGGCGATAAAACCGACCCCGCAGGCATCGTGCTCATCGGAGGGGCGATAGAGTGGAGGAAAATTGATGGAGCTCATGGTGATGTAAGGAATGGTGCCTGAGCACGAGTTGAACAATGACAGCCTGAATCAGGCCAGAATGGCACCAATCGGTAACGCGAGGATGCCCGGGAAATCAAGATTCCCCGCAGAAAAAGACTAAAAAAATCTGATGGAGTGATCAGCTTCGGCTTCAGCAGTCAGGGGCCCGGAGCAGGAAGCGTTAGTCGGCTCAGTTGCCATGCGGTCGTTTGGCTGGACCAGACCGTTGGCTAGAAGGTAGTTTTCAACCTCTTCACCACTAACATCGGCGAGCATGGCTCCATCAATCTCGACGCAGGGGGACAAATGTTGTCCACTCCGGGAAACCATTTCGACGTAGTTATCACGGTTGTTGATGATATCTTTCTCCTCAAAAGGGAGGCTGTACTTTTCGAGGATAGCCCGAACACCACGGCTCCAGCCGCAGTGAGGCTTCAAGTATGCTAGAATCTTCATAAAACTGACAATCGCGATTGATAACCCCTTCAAAATAAGGAGACAATGATCGAAGGCGCAAGTACTCAGCGCAGGTTTTTGAGTGGAGGGAATTCAGAGGGCGAGAAAAAAATGAGGCAAAGGCCGGTTGGGACGGAAAAACGGGCGATGAATCGGCGGACGCACCTTTTGGAGGAACCACCTGATGTGGAAAAGCCCTTGATTCAAGATTGCTTTCCGGGCTTTAATTTCGACCTATAGCACGATGGACAGTGTCGTCATCACAGGTCTCGGATTCATCACGAGCATTGGCAACGACCGCAGAGAGGTGGTTTCCAGCCTGCGCTCGATGAAGAATGGGATCGAAACCTACCTGCCCTTCAGCGATAGTAAAATTCCGGTAAAGGTGATGGGAACGATCAAGGGATTTGAGACTTCGGGGACCGACCAGGAGGATTGGACCTTTCCCGACCGTTATCGAATCAATCGGTCCTTTTTGAGAAGTCTATCGCCCCACGCGCTTTACGGTTATTGTGCGGTGGTTCAGGCATTGGAGGAGGCGGGCCTGTCGCTAGACGCTATTTCAGACGAGCGGACGGGCCTGTACACGGCATCGGCCGGTTCAACATCCTTTCTCGTTCATCATTTGAACTACCTTAATGAATTTGGGGCGGAGCGATCTCAGCCAAAGGCGATTGTCGCTTCGATTGCAGGCACCCTGAACTTTAATTTAGCTTCCCAGTTTCGGATCAAGGGCTCGACCTGTGGGTTTGTGTCGGCGTGCGCCTCTTCGGCTCACGCGTTGGGGTTGGCCTTTGAGGAAATCATCGCGGGGCGGCAGGAACGGATGTTGGTGGTGGGTGCTGAAGATGGAAACAGGGACTGCATCCTTCCCTTTGCCTCAATGCGTGCTCTGTCAACCAATCCGGACCCCGAAACAGCCTCCCGTCCCTTTGATCGTCAACGAGACGGTTTTGTCGGAACGGGTGGGGCAGTTTGCCTGATTCTGGAAAATGAGGAAACGGCGCGAGCTCGTGGG
Organism: Puniceicoccaceae bacterium; assembly: GCA_036822055.1. Classification (GTDB taxonomy): domain Bacteria; phylum Verrucomicrobiota; class Verrucomicrobiia; order Opitutales; family Puniceicoccaceae; genus DAISIK01. The sequence goes on along the minus strand of DAISIK010000007.1, from coordinate 92,924 downwards.
GGCTCGATTCTCGCGCGGATGCTTGGTTACGGACAAGCATCAGACGGCTACAGTGCAGTACTCCCGGAGGCTGAGGGGGACGGTCTGCGCAGGGCGATGGAGCAGGCCTTGAGGCGGGCAGATTTGAGCGTGAGTGATGTGGACTATATCAACGCCCACGCGCCCTCAACTCCTCTGGGCGACCTCGCCGAGATCCGTGCCCTGCGGCGGGTCTTCGGAGAGCGCCACAGCCCGGCGATCAGTAGCACCAAAAGCCAGACTGGCCACGCTCTTTCAATGGCCAGTGCGCTGGAGGCAGGCCTTTCGATTCTGGCCATGAATGCAGGGATGATTCCTGGGACGGCGCATCTGGAGGAGCCGGATGAAGAGGCTGTCGGGCTGGATTTGGTGACCCAACCGCGGGAGGGGGCGATCGAAACTTTTCTATCGAACAGCAGTGGCTTTGGCGGGGCTAACGTGTGCTTGGCCTTTGGAAAGCCATGAGGGGGAAGCTTCCTGAGAGTCCAGGCGGGAGATACGCCAGGGCTTGGGTGACGGGCGGGAGCTCGGGGATCGGCAAGGCAATTTGCCGGGCGCTAGCGGACCAGAAGATTGAGGTGGTGGCAACGGCACGGGATGGGAAACGGGCCGATTGGGGGGATGGCGTGAGCGGGGAAAGCCTGGACCTAAGCTGGCCGCGCGAGCGTCTGCGAGAGCAGGTTGAGGCGATGGTGGCAGCCCATGGGGTGCCGCAGATTCTGGTAAACAACGCGGGCTACGCAGACTTTGGATTTTTTGAGCGATGCGATCCAGATGGGATTGAAAAGCAGCTGAGGGTTTTGCTTGGGGCGCCGATGGAACTGGTGAGAGAACTCCTCCCTTCTATGCTGGACGGAGGGGCTGGGGCGGTGGTTAACGTGGCGTCCCTGACGGCGGATTTGCCGATGCCCGGCTTTGGGGTCTACAACGCAGCGAAGGCAGGTTTGGCTCACTTTACCCAGTCGCTGATGCTGGAAAATAATCGATCCGACTTTTGTTTTATCGACCTTCGTCCAGGTGATTTTTGCACTTCCTTCAACGACAACACAAAGGCAACGGTCGAAACGATGAGCGATCGTGAGGCAGCTGCTTGGGAGCGGGCGGAGCATCATTTGAGGCTGGCACCACCACCGGAAAAAGCGGCTGCCGATCTCCTGAGGATCCTGCGGAAGGGGAAGTCCGGAACCTACCGGACCGGTTCGTTTTTTCAGGCACGATTGGCTGCGACGGGAGGGCGATTTTTGCCGGGAAGCTGGATTCGTTGGTTAATTCGAAGATACTACCGCTGCCCCTGAGGAATCCATGAGAATTGCAGTGATCCAGGACTATCTCCGCATGGGGGGAACTGAGAGCCAAGCCATCTCCCTGAGCCGCTATTGGCAGGAGCAGGGGGAAGAGGTTGTCTTGATAACCTATCGGCCTGGGGGAGCCCTGGAGGCGCGTTTGCGGGAGAGCCCCGAACTGCACCGGATCGCCCTGCAGCAAAAGGATCGATGCCTCAACTGGTACGCACCGCGCCTGGCAGATGTACTCAAAGAATGGATACCCGACGCGATGGTGTTTTTTGGGCGCAATGGCCATCGCTATGCCTCGTTGCTAGGGCGCCGCATTCCGCAGGCGGCAACCGTCGCGACCTTTCGGACGAGACGCTTCCTTCCTCTGGCCTATCGCCGGGCACTACGGGAGACCGACCGAGTGATTGCGAATTCCGAGGCTGGAGCAAATCGGCTACTGACCGAGGGCCTGGTGTCTCGGGAGAAGTTGAGGGTGGTTCGAAACGGTTTGCTCCGGCCCGTTCCCCGAAAAGGGGAGCTGCACGCTCTTCGCACCAGGGTAAGAACCAGGATGGGACTCAGCGAGGAGACGCGCCTTTTTCTCTATCTGGGTTCATTTGTGCCGGGAAAGCGAGTAGGCTGGTTGATCGATGCTCTGGCGCCCCTGGCGGGAGACTGGCGCCTGGTTTTGGTCGGAGACGGAAAAGGGCGAATTGGTTTGGAGCGAAAATGGAGAATCCATCCGAAGATTCACTTCATGGGAGCCTCCGAAACGCCTGAAGAATATCTGGCGGCGGCAGACCTGATGGTCACGGCGTCGATGGAGGAAGGCTTGCCAAATGCTTTGATTGAAGCCCAAGCTTGGGGTTTGGCGGTGGTGGCTTTTGATATTGAGGGGGTAAAGGAGACGATGCTGCCCGGGCAGACGGGCGAGCTACTCCAGCCCAAGGATGGGGCCGCAGCATTTCGGAGCGCGGTGGAACACTGGGGATGGCATGCTTCGGAGGGCGGGGTGGTGGCTGAATTTGCCGGAAGCTTTATCCAAAAGCGCTTTGGTGCTGAGGAGCGGGCTAAGGAAATGCTGGAGTTTATCCGGGAGGCTGTGGGGGAAAAACGCAATGGATTTGCTCAGGGCTGAGGAGCTGGAGGTTCGGTTTCCGGGCCGGGATGAACCGATCCTCAGCGGGGTTTCGGTTGAGTTCGCGGGAGGGAAGATGAATGCCTTGGTCGGCCCTTCGGGTTGCGGCAAAACTACCCTGATGCGTGCTTTTCTCGGGGCAGTACCCTATCGCGGTAAGTGTTGCCTGGGCGAGGAGACAATCCGGGTACCGGAGAGTCTCGTGGGAAAGGTTGGTTATGTGCCCCAGTTTTGTCTGGCACATCGGCTTTTGACGGTTCGCGAGGTTCTGGAGGACACGGCAAGAATGCACCTGAGTGGCCCGGAGAGGAACGGGGTTGTTGAACGGGTTTTGCAAGAAACGAGCCTGGATGGGATTGCCGGGAGCCGGGTGGGGATGCTCAGCGGGGGGCAGCAGCGGCGGCTGGCCCTGGCGCTGGAGATGGTCCCGGATCCCCGAGTTTACCTCTGCGATGAAGTGACAACCGGTCTGGACCCGGCGGCGGAGGACGAGATCTTGAGCCTTCTGGAACGGTTGAACCGGGAACGCGGAGCCACCTTTGTGAACATCATCCACAATCTGGCGCAGCTTCCCCGTTTCGATGCGATAACCGTTCTGTATGGGGGTGGGGTGGCCTACTCGGGAAGCTGGACGGGTCTGCGAGAATGGTTTCAGATTGAGGATGCGGTGGACCTCTATCGGGCCCTGGCAAAGCTGCCAGCGGAGGAATGGGTGGACCGATGGAGAGACCGGGCGGGTGAGCTTGGGGCTGAAGTGGAGCCTGAGACGGGGCGGGATCCAGAGCTGCCATTGAGCGACCGTGGTTCGATGGAAGAGCCGGTAAAAGTGAGTGCTCTCGCGACCAGGTTTCGGGGATTCGAACAGTTTTCGACGTTGATGCGAAGGCGGCTAAGGCTCTTTTTCCGAGACCGGGCAATTTTGGGTTTAACCTTGGCGATCACCTTTGGCTTTCCCCTCCTGGTGGTGATTTTCGCTCTGGATGGACTTCCGGCAGCGGGGGGGTTGTGGAGCGAGGGATCGACCGGGGGGATGGGCCGGTTGATCCGGGAGCGGTTTGAGGACACCCTTCGAGCAATAGAGAATGGATCTCTGGTCTCCGGATTGATTCTCTTTCAGGTCATCTTGCTGGGGTTGGTCGGTAGCAACAACGGTTCGCGGGAAATTGCCGGGGAGCGAGATCTCTTTGAAAAAGAGCGCCTGCGGGGTCTCTCAGTTGGAGCCTATGTAAGCTCCAAGCTTTGTTTCGTGGGGATCCTGGCGGCGGGGCAAGGTTTGTGGATGGCCCTTTTTGTGAAAGCAGTTTGCAGGTTTCCGGGCGATCTCTTTGAGCAGGCGGTGGGGCTTGTTTTAGTCACCGTGGCAATGTCCTGGATTTGTCTGGGATTCTCAGCGCTGCTGAAATCCGAAGACCGGGCCCAGCTTCTCTCGATCTACTTGGTGGGCTTTCAGCTGCCGCTCTCGGGGATCGTTCTGGCGCTTCCTGATGTTTTGATTTGGCTTTTCCGGCCGCTCATTTCGGCCTACTGGGGCTGGGCGGTTTATTTAGGAGCATTTCGCGACGATCCCCTCTACGACGCGGTGGTTCGTGTAAACCGGGAGGTAATCCCAAACTTTGAGGCCGGAGTCATTTTGCTGGGATCCCAGGCGATTTTTGGTGCGATTCTCGTTTGGTTGGGATGTCGGCAGCGCCGTCCGGTCAAGTGATTTTGCGGGTTGGAGCGTGGGGGGTAAGCAATGCTCGCCCCGGTTCGGGTGAAGTGGTCCCGATTTCAATTTTGGCCCCGATTGGGCATTTTCATTATCCCCAATTTGAGCCTCCGAGTGATAAGGCGTAGGCGCAATTTAAGACAACCCTGGTTCGGGGCGGTGGTTCGCGTTGGGAGATGCTCGTCGGTGAGATGGTTCTCCGTCTGTTGACGATCCGATTGATGAGAGGTGATTTGATCTCTGAATTCGCGGGCGCGGGTCGCTCTTCGGGCTCGACCTTGATTACGGATCGGGGTCAGCTATTAGGTTTTCCATGACTGAAACTAACGATCCAACCCCAAAAGATTTCATCCGCCAGATTGTGGCCGCCGACCTGGCGGGTAGGGAGGGCGGAGGACGGCTGCAGACTCGTTTTCCTCCCGAGCCGAATGGATACCTCCATCTCGGGCATGCGAAGTCGATCTGTCTTAATTTCGGATTGGCGGAGGAGTTTGGAGGTAAGTGCAACCTACGTTTCGATGATACGAATCCTGCGAAGGAGGATTCTGAATACGTGGAATCGATTAAGGAGGATGTTCGATGGCTGGGCTTCGAATGGGATCGCGAATGCTACACATCGGATTACTTCGAACGGCTCTACGGCTATGCCGTGCAATTGATCGAAATGGGGCTGGCCTATGTCTGTGAGCTGACTGCAGAGGAGATGCGAAGCTACCGGGGCAGCCTTGTCGAGCCGGGACGAAACAGCCCCTTTCGGGAGCGGTTGCCCGAGGAGAATCGCGACCTATTTTCGCGGATGCGAGCGGGGGAGTTTCCGGACGGGAGCCTTACGCTGCGGGCCAAGGTTGATATGGGTCACCCAAATTTGAACATGCGCGATCCGGTGCTTTATCGAGTGCGGCGGGATCACCACCATCGCACGGGCAATCTCTGGTGTATCTATCCGTCCTATGATTTCGCCCATGGGCAGAGTGATGCCATTGAGGAGGTAACGCACTCCATTTGCACCCTGGAGTTCGAGGATCACCGCCCGCTCTACGATTGGTTCATCGACAAGCTGGGCATTTATCCGTCCCGCCAATACGAGTTTGCGAGGTTGAATTTGACCTACACGGTGATGAGCAAGCGGAAGCTGAAGGAACTCGTTGACCGGGGCCTGGTGCGGGGCTGGAACGATCCCCGGATGCCGACCTTGAGCGGCATTCGGAGGCGGGGAGTGCCCCCGGAAGCGGTGCGCCGCTTTTGCGAACTGATCGGAGTAACCCGATTCACCGGAGTTACGGACCTCGCCCTATTCGAACATGCCATTCGAGAGGTTTTGAATCGGAGGGCTGAGCGGCGGATGGCGGTGCTGAATCCCCTGCCGATTGTTTTGTCCAATCTGGAGGACGGGGAAGTAGTGGAGGTTGAGGCGCTCAACAACCCGGAGGACGAGGGTAAGGGTAATCGTATTTTGAAGCTGGGGAAGCATCTCTTGATTGAGCGGGATGACTTCATGGAGGACGCTCCGAAGAAATTTTTCCGATTGGCTCCTGGAAAGGAAGTGCGGCTACGGCATGGGTTCGTAATCCGGTGTGATGCGGTGATCAAAGATGCTTCGGGTCGGGTATCAGCCCTCCACTGCACGGCGGACCGGGAAACCCTGGGAAGGCCTCCGGAGGGGAGAAAGGTTAAAGGGGTGATTCACTGGGTGAATGCGGATGATGCGATAGAGGGAGAGGCGCGGATCTACGAGCGCCTCTTCTCTGTGGAGCGTCCCGATGCCGAGAAGGAGCGCGATTTTACCGAGCTACTCCGTCCTGATTCAGAGGTCATCGCAAGGGTGTGGATGGAACCTTCCCTTGGAGAAATCCCGATTGGGTCTGCAGTACAGTTTGAAAGGATCGGTTACTTCGCTCCGGATCTCGATTCCAAGGCAGGGGCACCCGTTTTCAACCGGGTAGTGGCCTTGAAAGACTCATTCCCCAAAAATTGAGGGAGGGATTGAGGAAATCTCCCCCAGTCAGTGGCGTCCCGGCGATCAAACGATCGCGGCAAGTTTTTCGATGAGGTTAACGAGGCGGGGTTCGGCCTCCCCGGCCACTCGAATGATTTCGGGGACGTTGATTGGTTCCAAGTGGTCGGGATCGCATTCATCGGTGATTACAGAAATGGCTGCGCAAGGGAGTCCGCAGTGGTTGGCGGCGATGACCTCGGGGACGGTTGACATACCAACCGCGTCGGCACCGATGGCCCGTAGGTAGCGGTACTCAGCCCTCGTCTCCAGCATGGGTCCCTGGACAGCCACATAAACTCCCTGGTGAAGGGTGGTTTCGGACTCGGCGGCGAGCCTGGTCAGGTGGAGATTGAGTTTGGGGTCGTAAGGGGCAGAGAGGTCGGTGAAGCGGGGGCCTAGGGAATCGTGATTGGGGCCGATGAGCGGGTTGGTGGGAAGGAGGTTGAGGTGGTCCTCGGCGAGCATGAGATCGCCTTTGCGGTAGGCGGGGTTGAGACCACCGGCAGCGTTGCTAAGGATGAGAAAGTCGCAATTCAAAAGCTTGGAGACCCGAACGGGGAGGACGATCTGCTCCATGGAGTAGCCTTCGTAGTAATGAAAGCGCCCCGAGAAACAGAGGACTTTCCTGGAGCCGATCGTTCCGTAGACCAACTTCCCATCGTGGGATTCAACGGTTGGGCGGGGAAAGTTTGGAATCTCAGCGTAGGGGACGGTGAGGATGGGATCGATGCGGTGGAGCAGACCGCCGAGACCGGTGCCGAGGACGACGGCGAAGTCCGGTTTTCCGGGGAGGAGAGCCGAGAGGTGGCTGGCAGCACTTTCAAAAGTGCCAGAGGGGGTGTTCATCTGGTGAAGGAAGGGTTAGGTACGGATGGAGTTAGGAAAAAGGAAATCGATAAATCGTTCAGCGGTGGGCTGGGGCTCGTGGTTGGCGAGGCCCGGGCGCTCATTTGCCTCAATGATAACATAGTCGGAATGTTCAATGGATGGAACAATAAGATCGAAGCCAACGACTGGAATCTTGAGGGTGGCGGCCCCGAGAATGGCAGCTTCGGCGAGGGCTGGGTGGATTGCCTCAGTCACATCGTGAATGGTGCCGCCGGTGTGAAGGTTGGCGGTTTTGCGGACGGTGACGGGCACTCCATCGGGCAGGATGGATTCCATGGCGTAGCCGGCGAGGCGGACACATCGCTCGGTTTCTTCGTCGAGGGGGATGCTACTTTCCCCGTTAGTGGCAGAGGCGCGACGGCGACTGAGTTTTTCGATCAACTGGCGAACGGTATGGGAGCCGGTTCCGATGATGGCGGGCGGTTTCCGTACAGCGGCGGCCACGAGTTGGCCATTAATGATGATGATGCGCAGATCTTCACCCTCGACAAACTGTTCAATCAAAACGGTGTCGCAAAATTTTGCGGCGAAGGCGGCAGCCTGGCGGATCTCCTCGACCGATCGAAGATCGACAGCCACCGCGTTTCCCTGTTCTCCCTCGGCTGGTTTAACAACGACCCGGGAATGTTCCTGGAGGAAGGCCTCGGCACCTGAGCATTGAGGGTCGAGGGTTTTTTGGCTGGGAACTTTGATCTGGGCTTGGGCGAGGAGGTTACGGGTGAGCGCCTTATCAGAGCAGCGGCTCATTGCCACGGCGGAGGTCATTTCGGAGAGCGATTCCCGACACACGATGGAACGACCCCCGAGGGTAAGGGTGAAATAGCCCCGGGGGGGATCATCGGGGTGAACATGGATCCCTCTGCGAAGGGCCTCTTCAATGATGATGCGGGCATAGGGATTGTATCCAGTGCTTGGAGACTCATCGATGTAGAGTTTTTCGTTGATTGGATTGCAACGTTTGACGGCGAAGACGGCGACCTTTCGGAAGCCCAACTTTTCGTAAAGGTTAATGGCTTGGGTGTTATCCCCGAGGACAGAGAGATCCATTTGGGATCGCCCCCTTCGCTGGAACTCCTCAATGAGAAACTGGACCAGGGCTTTTCCAACGCCGGGGAGGGTGGCTTGAGGATCGACCCCAAGGGACCAGAGGCTGGAACCGTTTTCGATGTCGTCAAAGATGCGCATGTGGTCAACGCCGAGGGCTGCACCGAGAACCTCGCCGTTGAGCTGGTTGCGGGCTACGGCGTAGAAAAATTGAGGGTTGTCACGCTCAGACCAGACGTAGGCTGGATCGATCTCGACCATGTTGAGGCTCCGGTAGATCCGATTGATGGCGGCGATCTCCTCCTCGCTGTGGATCGTGCCAACGGAGATGCCAGAGGGAGTGGTTGAGTTGGTCGTATAGTTTGAGAAGTTGATCCGAAAGGTGTGGGAAGGGTCTAGGAAGAGGGCCTGGGGAGCGGTGTTGAGGACGATGTGCGGGTCGGTGATGTAGAGAGCGATATCGCGTTTGCCCTTGGCTTCCCGAAGAATCTCCCGGGCGACGGACTCGGGGCCGGGATAGGTGTGGCCGAAGATGAGGCGTCCCCAACCGCATTCCAGGCTGGCGCCAGTGGAGGTTATTGGATCTGACATGGCGGGGTTTCGGGGAGGGAGGAAAAGATCAGGGGTGACTCTGGAGCCAGAGTTCAAGGAGGGAAAGCTGCCAGAGCTTCGATCCCCGGAGCGGGGTGAGGTGGGCATCGGGGTTTTCGAGCAGCTTCTGCACGTAGGCCGGGTTGAAGAGACCGCGATCCTGAGCGGTTTGGTTGAGGAGGGCGGATCGTGCCAGTTCGAGGAAATCCCCGCGGAGGTATTTGAGGGCGGGAACGGGGAAATAGCCCTTGGGGCGATCGATGACGGCGGCTGGAATGACCTGGCGGGCTGCTTCCTTGAGGATGTACTTGCCGCCGTCTCGAATTTTCAGCTCAGCGGGGACCGTGGCAGCGAACTCGACGACCTCATGGTCAAGGAAGGGGACGCGAGCTTCAAGGCTAGCGGCCATAGTATTGTTGTCCACCCGTTTGACCGGATCATCGACAAGCATGACCAAGGTGTCGATGCGGAGGGTTTTGTCCACCGCTCGCGACGCCCCGGGTCGAGCAAAATGATCCTTGAGAAACTCACCAGCAAAGTCCTCATCGACCCAGCGAGGGGCTACCGTTTCCTGATATTCAGCGAAGTCCCGATCAAAGAAACCTTTCTGGTAATCCCCGATTGGGTCAGTGCTATCAATCATGGGTGGGTACCAGTGGTAGCCGCCAAAGATTTCATCAGCTCCCTGCCCACTTTGGACAACTTTGACAAATTTGGAGACCTCCTGAGAGAGGAGGTAGAAGCCGACGTTGTCGTGGCTGACCATTGGTTCCGACATATTGGCGATGCATTCGCGAAGGGCAGGAAGGGCGTTTTGGGAGTCGATGAAGAGCTTGTGGTGGGTGGTGCCGAACCGCTCGACGATGACGTCCGAGTACTTGAACTCATCTCCCTCCTCGTCGTTGACTGATTCGAAGCCGATGGAAAAGGTCTCCACGGGAGCAGTATCTTTTTCGCAGAGAAGGCCTACGATGAGGCTGGAATCGAGCCCGCCGGAGAGAAGGACCCCCACGGGAACATCGGCAATGAGGCGACGCTTGACGGACTTGCGCATGACCTCGAGGGTGGCCTCGATCCAGTCTTTCTCGTTCCACTTCTGACGCTCGGCAGGGACACCAAACTTGAGATCCCAGAAAGTGGTTTCGGACTCCATTCCATCGGGAAAGACCGTGAGGGTACGGCCGGGGGCGAGTTTTCGAATACCCCGGAAGATGGTGTAGGGGGCGGGTACGACTGAGTGAAAACTCATGTAGAAGTTCAGAGCGATCGGATCGATTGCTGTATCCACTCCTCGGATACGCTTGAGGCCCTCGAGGGTGGAGGAGAAGTAGAGGGCGGCGGGAGTGCGGGCGAGGTAAAGGGGTTTGATTCCGAGCCGGTCGCGGGCCATGAAGACCTTTCCGGTATTTCGCTCGGCAATGGCAAAGGCAAACATGCCATTGAAGCGGCGGACGCAGTCCTCTCCCCAGGCATGATAGGCCTTGAGGATCACTTCGGTGTCACCCTTGCTGAAGAATTGGTAGCCCTTGGAGGATAACTCGGTCCTCAGTTCGCGGTAGTTATAAATGGCACCATTGAAGACAATGGAGAGGCCGAGGGTGGAATCGACCATCGGTTGTTGGGAGGCCTCGGATAGATCGATGATTTTGAGGCGGCGGTGACCGAACCCAATGCCCCCCTGGCACCAAATTCCGGAGCCATCAGGTCCCCTCGGGACCATGCAATCAATCATTGATCCGACCAAGGTCGGGCTCGCGCTGTTGGAATCAAACCGAATTTCGCCTGCTATACCGCACATAAGAGATTTGGGAATCAGCCCCGACCCGACCCTTGAGGGATGGGGGAGGGGTGTCAACCGAGACCGTTCGGGTGGGCGGTGGGCCCTGCAGACTGGATGAGTGTAGTGGTAAAAGCATGACACCGGAGGAGGATAGCGAGGGGGTGTTGAAGAGTGGTCAGATGGCGGGCCAGTCGAGGAGGCCCGGCGATGAAACTGAAGTGGTCATTAGATGCCTGGGGTGGAGAACTTTAGGTGGGCGGAGGTGTCTGAAACAGTGATGATTACGAGCCTGACACGGGGAGGCCGGTGCGGTAGATTTGAGGACGGTATGGAAAAGCTGCGAGTGCTGACGATGAACATAGCGCACGGGAGGGGGCAGATCCCGTACCAGGGGATGATTACCCGTGAAGCGGTGGTGCGGCAGATGAGGAAAATCGGCGGACTGATCAAGAAACTGGACTCCGACATCGTGTGCTTGCAGGAAGTCGATAAAGCCTCGCACTGGAATCGGAGGGTGGACCTCCTGGAAACGCTTTTTGAGATGCTGGATCACGGACATCGATACCAGGGGATTCACAATTTGCGCGGGGGAAAGCTCCCCTTGGCCTACGGTAACGCGATCCTGTCCCGACATACGATCGCCCGGCAGGAGAGTGTGGCTTTTGGGGCGAGAACCCTGGGAGAGAAGGGCTTTGTGCTTGTCGAAGTCGAGCTGGGTAGGCGCTTGTTGCCGATTTTGAACGTTCATCTCGATTATCGCTCGCGGGTGGCGCGGATTGAACAAGTTGAACGAATTCTAGGAACCCTGGAGGGCTATTTTTCGGGGGAGGGGGTGGGGAGCTTCCATCCGCCGCTTGTTTGTGGAGACTTCAATACGAGTGAGCGCAACCGTGGAGACGCCGTCCACCTGCTATTTGAAGAGTTGCGGACGCACCACGCCTATCAATTGATCCCGGCGGGGGCGCGGACCTTTCCAGCTCTGATCCCGATCAAAGGGATTGATTTCATCCTGGCCTCGGAGGCCTTTCGTCTGACGCGCCAGGAGGTGGTTCGCACGTTTCTCTCCGACCATCGACCCGTGGTGGCGGAATTTGAGTTGGACGGGTGATTGCGTCGCGTTTTCGGGTGGGGTGCTTAAACAAATCGACTTGCACCTGTTGGAAGGATGAGTCTCTTGGCTGAATGGGTCTGGATCTATCGAGTAGCGGAACGAGTGAGTTGCCAAAGGGACTCTTCATGCACGAGGGCGCAACGCGCTTTGACGAGCTGGACGCTCTCTGGGTTTTGCACCACAGCCGTCTGGTGGCCCATGCTGAGCGTTTGCAACAGGCCTTTTTTGATCATGTGATGGAGCCGGAGCGTTTTGACCCGGAGGTTTATCCCGACCTCTATGTGGTGGTGCGCGAGATCTCGGTGAAATATGAGACTCCGATGAAGGGAGTCGGTCCCTACGTGGCTTTTCTATGGATCAAACGGCTGAGGGAAGCGGGTTTGACGACCGGGTTTGAGTTTTGGAGTGCGGATAGAAAGACCCGGTACAGCTATGGCACCCGGACCGTCTGCAGGTTGAGCACCAAGACCCACCAACCCTGTGGTTGGAGCAGTGATTTCCGGGAACGGATGGAGCCGTGGGCGGATGCGGCGAGAGGGTGGACGAGCTGATGCGCTTAAAGCCGCGGGGGCAAGGGTATGCCTGGGTGATTTTGGTGGCGGGCACGCTGGGGATGTTCATCACCATCCCGGCGAGCCCCCCGGGATTGGCTCCCTATGTCGATTACCTTCTCAGCGATTTGGAGATCTCGCGAGGGTTGCTCAGTGGTGCATTTTTGGTGGGGACGGTGAGCGCTGGTTTTCTGATGCCGTGGGCCGGGCGATTGATCGATCGAAACGGTTCGCGGAAGACGGCGATGGTGGGGATGGTCGGGCTGAGTGGCGTACTGGTCTTTTTCGGGGCGCTGGGATGGATCGCGACGATCCTCGGCGGTCTTCTGGGGCAGCGGGAGCTTTTTCTGCTGGTTTTCCTAACCTTGGGATTTGGTGCCCTGAGGGTCTTTGGTCTAGGGGTAGTGATGAATGCCTCCCGGACGATGATTTTCCGCTGGTTTGTGCGGCGGCGTGGGCTGGCGGCCGGGTTGAACGGAATGATCCTCTCGGTGATGTTTTCAGCGTCTCCGATCGTGCTCAATCTGTTGATCGAAGTCTTCGGCTGGCGGGAGTCTTGGTATATCCTGGCTGCAATGACCGCGACCTTGGGAGTGATCGGGGTGGCAATGACCTTTTGGGATAGTCCGGAAAGTTGTGGAATCAAAATAGACCGAGAAGTTGGCAGAGCTGCCGAAGAGGGGTTGGGGGGCGATGGCGATGAAGCTGCCGGGGACGGTGGGCTGATTGAAGAAAACTACACGGTGCGGGAAGCGAGGAGGACGGCGGCGTTCTGGATTTTCAATTTCGGGCTCGGGGTGAATGTGATGATCGGCACCGGGGTTGCCTTCAACATCGTGTCGGTAGTGGCGGAACTTGGTGGGATGGGCCGGGATGCGGCCCTTCAGGTCTTCCTGCCATCGGCTATTTTTAATGTCATCACGGTTTTGTTGGTTGGCTCGATATCCGGACGGATTCGGATGCGCTATGTGCACTACCTGATGATGATGGCACAGATGGTTAACCTGCTGGGTATCCTGCAGCTGGATACAACGCACGGCTTTTGGATGTTTGTAGTGGGTAATGGGATTGCCTGGGGAGCTTTCGGGGTAATGATCAGTGTGCCGTGGCCCCGGTTTTACGGAAGGCGACATCTCGGCGAGATCAACGGGGTAGTAACGGCGGTAACGGTGATAGCGAGCGGCCTCGGCCCACCAGCCTTTGGAGTGATCTTTGAGGTATTTGGGAGTTACCTGCCGATTTTGTTGGTTAGCTTCATCCTCACTTTGTTGGCCGGAGTCCTGGGCGGGCTGGCGACTAATCCGCGGAGAAGAGGCTCCAAATAAGGCAAGGTTGGCGAGTCGGGGCAGCTGGAGATTTCTGAAGGAGGTCCCTGATAGAGAATTTCTCCTCCCGCGTCTCCTCCTTGGGGTCCGATTTCGACGAGGTAGTCGGCTTCGGCGAGGACGTCGAGGTGGTGCTCAATGACGAGAACGGTGTGTCCCTCCCCGACCAGGCGATGGAGAAGGTGGAGGAGGCGCTGGACGTCGCTTAGGTGCAGGCCGATGGTTGGCTCCTCGAGAATATAGAGGTTTCCTTTGTTGGCCTCGGCGAGTGCCCGATTGGTCAGGGCGGGCTTCCGAAGAGCGGAGCGGTTGAGGGACTCATTGATCTCGGCGACCAGCTTGAGTCGCTGGGCCTCGCCCCCACTAAGGGTTGGGGAACTTTGGCCGAGGCGGATGTAGCCGAGGCCGGCTTCCACCATGAGGGAACAGAGATCGGCGATGCGTTGGTTGAAATCGAAAAACTCGGCTGCCTCGGCGAAGTTCAGGTTGAGGACATCGGCGATGGACAGGTCGCGCCACCGGATTTGAAGGGTCTCCTCGCTGTAACGGGAACCGCCGCAGGCGTCGCAGGTGACATAAGCGTTGGGGAGAAAGTTCATCTCAAGTTTTACGCGGCCTGCTCCCTTGCAAGTCTCGCAGCGCCCTCCGGAGGTGTTGAAGGAGAATCGTGCGGCATCGTAGCCGCGTTGCCGGGCCTCGGGTAGGCTGGCGAAATGCTGGCGGATGAGATCGAAGATCCCGATAAAAGTAGCGGGAATGGAGCGGGAGGTTTTCCCGATCGGCGCTTGGTCCACCTCAATGATCTTTCGTATGCGGTGGGCTCCCCGGATTTCCCTTAGGATGGGCTCGGGAGCCGGGGTGCGCAAACGTGGGTCGCGGGCGAGGAGTTCCCGGAGGGTAGCTTTGGGCGAGTGGTTGGCGGCGGTTAGGGCTGGCGAGAGAAGATCGCGGATGAGGGTAGATTTACCAGCGCCGGAGACTCCGGCAACCACGGTCAGGCGACCGAGAGGGATCTTGAGCTGGCCTCCCTTGAGGTTTCGAAGCTTGGGTTGGTCGAGGACCAGCCAGGATTCCCTCGAGGCGAGGGAACGTGGATTCCAGGGAGGGGGGAGACCGCGGGTCTGGCCGTTGAGGGGGTGCGGCATTCCCTCGCGGAGGAGTTTGCCAGTGAGGCTCTGCGGATCCCGAAGGACGGAAGCTGGAGGCCCCTCGGAGACAATCTGACCCCCATGAACGCCGGCCCCCGGGCCCATGTCGATGAGGTGGTCGGCGCAGCGCATGATGGCGTCGTCATGCTCGACAACGAGGATGGTGTTCCCACGCTGGCGGAGGAGCTGGAGGGATTGGAGGAGGCTCTCGTTGTCGCGGGCGTGGAGTCCGATGGACGGTTCATCGAGGACGTAGAGAACGCCGGAGAGGTTGGAACCTAGCTGGGCTGCGAGGCGAATGCGCTGAGCCTCGCCGCCGGAAAGGGTACGGGTGGAGCGGTCCAGGCTGAGGTAGTCAAGACCGACTCGGGTCATGAAGGCGAGGCGTTCTTCAATCTCGGGTAGGATGGAGGCGAGGATTTGCTGGCCCCGTTGATCGGTCTGGATTTTTCGGAGAGTGGAAAGGATTTCTGATGGTTTGCTTTTAAGTAGCTGGGGCAGGGTAACGGACTCTCCATCGGAAAGGTCAAGGAGGACATTGCGGGCAACGGGGTTGAGGCGAGAACCCATGCAATCGGGGCAAACGGACCCCTCAGGCTGTGAGCCCTCATCTTCCGCATCCTCGTCCGTCTCGGTGAGAAGGCCGTGGCCGCGACAGGTTGGGCACCAGCCTCGCGGGGAGTTCCAGGAGAAGTCCTTAGGGTCAAGCTCGGGGAGGGCCTCGCCGGTAACGGGGTCGCTCTGGGTAAGGGAATAGCGGGCTGGCTCGGTTCCGTTGGGAAGGAGCAAGTAGCAGGCACCTTTGCCGAGGCGGAGAGCTTCGGCGAGGGCAGAACCGATCTCCTCGGCTGAGAACGGACGGCTGGCGAGGTCGAGGGTGATGAGGTCGAGGTCGTGCTCGCGATAGCGTTCGAGCTTTTTGAAGGAGCTGGTCGGAACAAGTTTGCCGTCGCAGCGGAGGAAGGGGTAGCCCTTGGCGGCTGCCCAATCGGCGAGCGGCTGATGGTGCCCCTTGCGTCCCCGGACGACAGGCGCGGCGAGGTAGATGGCCGGCGCTTTTTTGAGCGATGGGGAGGTGAGGAGAGTAAGGAGTTCCTTCTGGATGGCCGGGATGGTGCTCGCGGTGGCGCGATTTCCGGTGACCGGATTGACGACGATCCCGAGACGGGCGTAAAGCAGGCGGAGGAGTTGGGCGACTTCGGTGATGGTGCCGACGGTCGATTTGGAGGTGCCCCGAGTAACGCGTTGTTCAATCGCGATAGTGGGGGCGATGCCGGTGAGGCGATCGCAATCGGCCCGCGGCATTTGTTCGACGAACTGGCGGGCGTAGGAAGACATTGATTCAAGGAAACGACGCTGCCCTTCAGCAAAGATGGTATCGAAGGCGAGGGATGATTTACCGGAACCGGAGACGCCGGTGATGACGGTGAGGCTGCCGTGCTTGATTGAGGTGCTTACATTCTTGAGGTTGTGCTCGCGGGCACCTTCGATGCGGAGGACGGGCTCGTGGCGGGTGGCGGCAGCGTAGAGAATCGGATCTTCGGCGGCTTGTTCGGCGAAAGAGGAGTCCTCTTCGGGGGTGAAGTCCCGGAGATAGGGAGCGGTGGCGGTATTTCCCAAGGCAAGGGTCGAAGGGGGACCAGCTGCTACAATCCTGCCTCCCCTGGCCCCGGCTTCGGGGCCAAATTCGATGATCCAGTCACAGGCGCGAAGGACATCCGACTGGTGCTCAACGACGACAATGGAGTGCCCTTGTTGAACGAGGGAGCGGAGGACCGCAATGAGACGTCCCACGTCGTCGCGATGCAGGCCAGTGGTTGGCTCGTCGAGGAGCAGCAGCGCACCGGTATCCTGTTTGCTGATACCAGCGAGGTAGCGGACCAGTTTGAGACGCTGGGATTCTCCACCGGAAAGGGTGTTGAGGGGTTGCCCGAGGCGAAGGTAGCCGAGACCAACGTCGGCGAGGGGTTGGAGGGCGGCGAGGATTTTTTTCTCACCAGCGAATTTCAGAAGAGCTGTGTTGATATCGAGCTCGAGAATTTTATCGACCGTCAAACCCTGCCACTCAATGGCGAGGATCTCCTCGCGGAAACGCCGACCATTGCAAACCGGGCAAGGCGTGTAGATATCGGCGAGGAACTGCATTTCCGTCTTGATGGCACCGAGACCGTCGCAGTTCGGGCAGCGACCATCGCCACTGTTGAAAGAGAAATGTCCGGGTCCAAGGCCTGAGGCTTTGGCGCCCTCGGTGGCGGCCAGCTGCTTTCGGATCTCCTCCCAGGCACCGGAATAGATGGCGGGGTTCGAGCGGGGTGTTTTAGAGACGGTTGATTGATCGACCCGATCGAGTGCTCCGATGGAACCCTCGATTTCGATCCGCTCAATCTCGGCTGGATTCTCAACGGGTTCCCCGCGCATGCGGAGGAGTCCGCCGTAAAGGACGGATTCCATGAAGGTGCTCTTGCCGGAACCGGAAACCCCGGCAATGCCAACGAGCTGCCCGAGTGGGAGGCGGGTGGAGAGGTTGTGGAGGTTGTGTTTGGAGGCGTTTTCGATGATGACGGCGCCGACTGGGGACGGGGGAGCATGCCGGGGTGGCTCGATCTGGCGGCGGCCACTGAGGTAGGCACCGGTCAGGCTTTTGCGCGAGCGCAGCATTTGGCTGAGGGAACCGGTGAAAACGACCTCGCCCCCATTGTCACCGGGCTGGGGGCCCAACTCGATCAGGTGATCGGCAATCCGCATGACGGATTCGTCATGCTCGACGACGACGACGGTATTTCCCTGATCAACCAGGGCGCGAAGGATCTTGTTGACGCGGTGGACATCGCGTGGGTGAAGCCCGATGGACGGCTCATCGAGGACGAAGAGGGTATCTACCACCGAGGCACCGAGGCTGGAGGTGAGGTTCACGCGCTGGGTCTCCCCTCCACTGAGGGTGCGGGAGGGGCGGTTAAGGGTCAGGTAGCCGAGATCGACGTGGTTGAGAAATCCCAGGCGGGAGATGATGCCCCGAGTGGCAGCGGCGAGGCGGGGATCGGAGGAAGAAACCTCGACCTGGTCGAAGATTTTCTTGAGTTCGCTGATTGGAAGATCAAAGAGGTCGGGAAGGCGATAGCCCTGCCACTTCCAGCAGAGGGCTTCCTCATTGAGACGGGCTCCCCCGCAGGAGGGACAGGAGTGGTAGGCGCGAAATTTTGAAAGGAAAACCCTGACATGCATCTTGTAGGTGTTTTTCTCCAACCATTCGAAGAACCGCTTAATTCCGTACCACGTGTACTTCCAGGCTTCGTCTTCGCGGGCATCTTGGGGGTAGCCTGGATCTCCGTTCCAGACCCAGTTCTGGTTCTCGGGGGAAAGCTCCTCCCAGGGAAGGTGGAGGTCGATCCCGGCGTCGAGGGCATGCCGTCGAAGGTCGCGCAGGCACTCGCTGTAAACCTGCCCCTGGAAGGGGCGGATGGCTCCCTGATTGATGCTGAGACGGGGGTCGGGAATGACAAGTTTGGGATCGATGGAGATGATTCGGCCAAAGCCCCGGCAGGTGGGGCAGGCTCCGAGAGGGGAATTAAAGGAAAAGCGGGCTGGAGTGGGGGCGTGAAATTTTCTGCGGTTGACGGGGGAGACCAGTCCGCGGGTAAAAGAAGCGATCAGATTTACGTTTGTATCAAAAATATGGATACGATCCTTTCCATAACGGTAGGCGGCCTCGAGGGACTCGAGAATGCGGGAGCGGGAGGATGCCTGGTTGGTGACGCGGTCCTGGATGACGTAGATATGATCGAAGCTTTGGGGCAAAGTGAGCATTTGCTCGAGGCGGAGCACCGAGCCCTCAACCAAGCCTCTGGTGTATCCCTGGCCCGTTAGGGCATCTATCACCTCGGAGCGCTGGAGGTTTTTGGGGATCGGTACTTGAAAAGTAATGAGAAGGGTTTTTTCCGGGATAGTGGAAAGCTGGTCGGCAATTCGCTGGGGGGAATCGTCCTGGATCGGTTCTCCGGAGAGGGGATCATGGAGGGTGGCGACGTGAGAGAACCAGACCCTGAAGTAGTCGTTGAGCTCGGTCATCGTCCCGACGGTGGAGCGGGTGGTTTTGACCGAATTGGTTTGTTCGATAGCGATGGACGGATGGATGTTCTCGATCGAATCGACTTCGGGGCGTTCAAGGATTTCGAGGAACTGCCTGGTGTAGGCGCTGAAGGTCTCGACGTAGCGGCGCTGGCCCTCCGCGTGGAGGGTTTCGAAGACGAGGGAGGATTTTCCGGTTCCGCTGAGTCCGGTGACCAGCGTCAGCTTCCCGAGGGGAATCTCAAGGTCGAAGCCCTTGAGGTTGTTTTGACGGACACCTTTGAGGCGGATTGCTGGGATGGACTTTGGCACACTCTGAAGAAGTGTTTTCCAGACGCTTTTGCAAGGTTGCTCGAGCTGTCAAAGTCCACCGGCAGGGTGGAGGACCACCCAATCGGCGGGGTGGTAATTCTGGTTTGGCCGGGTGGGTGGTTCTGGCGATGTTTGAACCGAGAAGAGATGTTCAGCGTTATTGCATTGCCTGGCGAGTGGCCTGGAGCCTTGAAACGAAGAAGGAGCGAGTTTGTCCGGAGGGGACAGTAAGGGCGGGCAACCCGGCGAGGGGGTTGCAGCCGAGCCAACGGTTCTGGCGCTCCCCGGGGTGTTCGGCGAGGAGAATGGGGGCAGCCTCGAATGGCGTCGGATTAGTCACCTGGAGGACAATTTCACCGGGAGTGGCTCGCTCGATTTGAGCATAGACATGGTCGATGACGGTTATTTCCAAAGATTCAAGGTCGAGGATTATCCCCGGTACCTCGGCGAAGGTATTGAGAGCGGCGGACTCCGACCAGCAGGAGCCTCCGAAAATTTCGCCAACCCCAATTTCCTCTTCGGGGTCTCCGCGGACCTCCCAGTCGCTCAAATTCACCCGTTCGTTGACCCAGCCCGGAGGCATTACTTTCCATCTTTTTCCGGGGCGGATATCAGGAATAGGGCGGTCCTCGCGACTGACGTATTGGGGGATGCAACTGGCGATGTCGCGGAGGAGGTCGAGCCAGACTGCCTCTCCGGTCGCTCTCCAGAGTTTGAGGAGGGAAGCACCGGAGAGGGTGCAGATGCCAGGAGCGGCATGTTTGTTTTGAACGTTTGCCCAGACGGTACCCGTGGTGAGCATATCGAGCTTTCCAAAGGTGCTTTCAGGAGGGAAGCGAAAGTCGTAGCTGGTGACCCAGGTAGCGCAGTAGGCTGCGGCGCGTCGTGAAGCCTCGATCCATTCTTCGGGGAGGTCGCTCTCTTCAGCGAGGACGATGAAACTCTCGAGAAGAGCGGCGGCCGATTCGCTATCAACATTTTGATGAATGTCTCCAGGACCTCCGTTGGTGACCCCTTTGGAGAGAAAGTTGGTATCATACCTGCGGGCAGCCGCTTGAGCGATTTGAAGGTAGTGGGGACGGCTGAAGTAACGGGCAGCGAGGGCCAGGCTGGCGGGCGCGAGCGCTGCGGCACAGCTTCCGCCGAGATGGACAGCCCCGGTGCGGGTGTTGCAGTAATGAGGAAAGTGGCCGCTTTCCTGCCAGACTTTGACAAAGGCGTTGGCTAGCCCCTCGGCCAGACTAATCCAGGCCGGTGGAGGATCCAAATGAGGCGGACCAACCCTGAGGTGCAGGAGGGTCTTCATCAAAAAGTACAGGGTGTCGGCACTATACCGAAGGTAAGCTGGGCGATGGTCTGGATCTTGCCATTTGCCCTGATGGTAACTGCCGATCAGAAAACCGGACTCAGTGGCAGATCCAGATACGAAATCCCAGGCCCGGAGGGCGTGGTGAAAGCTGGTGGGATCGCCGGAGATCAGGAGTGGCCAGATGGTGTTGGGTCCTCCGACCCAGCCGGTTTGAAAATTTTGAGAAGAGCTTTCGCGCATTCCGACCGACCAATACCCGTCCGGCTCGACCCAGTTCGAGCGGTTGTGTTTGCTTTCGATCAGTTTGAAGGCGGTGCGAAAGGGTAGTTCGACCCGGCGACGGATTGGGGCTAGGTCTTTGCGGACCTTCAGGAAAAGCTGGTAGAGATGATCGGGAGTTGAAGCGGGAACCTCGTAGAAGTTTGCCCGAAGGGAAATTTTCTGACCAACGGTCAGGTTGGCTGGTTGCTGGGAGAGGGGGCCGGAGTAGTTGTATTTCCCCCCCTCTCGCACTCCGGGGGTTTTGAGGATCAGGCGGGCAGAATCGCGCGTTGAGGATTCAGAAATTTCGAGGACATGATCTCCGAGCGGGGTTCCCTGATCGGTGAGGAGGAGGTAGGCCAGCTGACGATCGGGACAGAGGATGCCAACAGCCGGAGTTGAACAATCACCCGTAAGGACTTGGAGGCGGCTGGGCCCGGGGCCGTGAGTGAGGTGAGGGGCACTGGACAATTTAATCCAATTATCCGGGTCGGGAGCTGGCTCGTAAGGAATCCCCCGGCGGTTGGGATCATCAAGGGGGAAGCGGTTGCCCGCATAGACGCAGGCAGGTAGGAAGACCCAGTGATCTTCGCTCCAGTTGGAAAAGGCCCATTCAATCCCAATGGCTATGTTGTCGGCGTGACCGGAGATTACTTCGAGTTTGACCAGAAGGGACTCTCCTCCGTTGGCATTTTGAGTCCGGCGAATATTAGCTTCGAGCAGGGCTCCGGGGACTCGGAGCATCGCACCGTCCGTGAGAGGCTCACGGCAGGTGATGGACTCTTGTCCGTCCTGGTATTGAAGGGTAATCAGGGAAGCGGTGAGCAACTCTTCCTTTCTTGAAAAGAGCCCCGTGGATTGGCTGATGGATATCATGTTAAAGATCTTGCTGAAGGGCTTCTGGAGGGGTCAGGAGAACGGAAAAGGCGGTGTAAGCAGGTCCATTTTCGAGCCGGACGAGAACGGTGTTGAACCCCTTTCGGAAAGTCACCTTTCGGTAACCTTCGTTGAGATTCCAGGATGATTGGCCGACGTCGGTCCAAATGACGTCTCCGTTGAGCCAGACCTTGGCCATGTCATCAGACCCGACCGAGACCAGCATGTCCCGCCAGGTATCTGAATATACCTCGGTGTAGGCGTAGTAGGTGGCGCTGTAGGTGGGGAAAGGAGGCTCAATGGCGATCCGATCGGATTGGACAAATTCCCAGCGCAGTCGGTGGTAAGGGTGGTTGGGCGAATTGGCGAATTTTCCGTCGAGGTAGACGGCATCGAGATCGATTTTCTGCTCTGGTGGGTGAACGACCTCAAAGTTGGCCCGGCTCCAGTTATCCCAAGGGCCAATGATGTACCAGGTATCGAGAAAAAGGAAGCCTTGGCGGATGGCGTTGTCAGTGAGCATGCGACCGGGGAGGGCATTTGCCTTGGCAACGTTTTGGCTTAGGAGGGTACGGCCTCCCGAACCCCTGAGCATCTCAGAGCCCAGACCGCTACCGTCGGATCGCAAACCCATGTCGTAGCTCTCGGCCCCACGTCCACCGCCCTCAAAGTTGTGGGATTGGAAGGGGCGCATATCGACCAGGGTATTTGATCGGGAATGCCGCGAAGATTCCTCATGGGCTGTTCGCCTGGATGGATCAGGTCTTTGGATGGGGGAGGATTGCCCAATCATCCGTTCAGCCCGGCGACGCATGTCATTGGTCTCACTAACTGCGGAAGCGATCGCCTCCCGGAATTCGTTGAGGGCTCCTACGGTGAGATCGGCGGCTTCCGTTGATTGCCCGGAATGCGCTGAGTCAATCTGGTCTCCGGTAGTCGAGGAGGATGATTCGCTGGACGCAGCGGCGAGGGCTGGGCCGAGGTCAGGACGGTTGGGTTGGTTTCCACTCAACCGTTTGAGGCCGTCATCAAAAGTTGACCCCTGAGCGGTGGCAAGTTCGGCAGCCTGGGTGTGCCGTTCGGCCTCGATGATTTGGTTTTCAAGATCTTGAGCGGCGTTGTAAAGATCGGCGCTTGAAGCGACGGCAGCTCCTTCTGGTGAAGAGGCAGGCGGTGGTGGGTCAAAAGGTTCGTCGATCGGGGATGCGTTAAAGGCTTCCAAATCTATTCCGTCCTTGAGAGCGGCTGCCTGCTTTTGAACAGCCTCAGCAAATCTCTGGGCGCCCGAGGCCCGAAAGGAAGTACTGCCGTCGTACTGGTCTTTCCACTCCTGAAACCGTTCGGCCTGTTTTTCGGCCATCTTTTCGATTTCTGCTGCTCTAGCCTGAAACTCCTGATCGGCTTTTTCCGGGTCGGTCGACTCGGCTTGTTTCTTGAGATCGGTCACGGCTCGGAGCATTTCATCGACCTTCGCCTTTAGCTCGGTTGGTTCTTCACCCAGGATTGGTTCGCGTTCCAACTGGTGGACTCCACTAGACATCTTGGCGAGGGCCTCGCGGAGCCTTTCAAGCTGGTGCGGAAGGATATCTCTCTGGGTCCGTTTGGAAAATTCTTCAAGAGCCTCGCGTCGCTCCAACTCGACCTTGTCGCGAACCGCACGGAGGCGAAGAACATTTTCGCGGAGGATGTCTTTGCGCTTCACCTCTTCGCGAGCCATAAGTTCCCGAGCCTGATCCTTAGGCAGGCGGATTTTTTGGCGCCGTTGGTGTTCCATCTCGCGGCGTTGAGCCTCTCGTTCGTTGACTTGGGCTACCCTTTCTTTTTCTGCCTCGGAATCGAATCCAAGAGTCGTTTTAGCAACCGGGCGAAGGGCGATGAGGAGGACCAAGTGAGTGACCAGGGAACCCAGGATCAGCCACTTAAAGAAGTTTTCTTTGAGATTTTGTACGATCATGGGTTTTTCCTCCTGCTGGTTTGGCTTAGCGGTTGTACTTCGGGTCGTAGGTTCGGATACCGACGTTGTTCATCCGGTTAAACTGGGCGAGGTCGAGAATCTGGACGACATGAAGAAAGGGCGTTTGATAATCGGCATCGAGGCGAATCCGGCGCTCGGGGGTGATCACGGAGACCTCCCGGAGGCGGTGGTGAAGTTCATTGAGACTGACCGGAATCCCCTCCCAGAAAAAATCTCCGTCGATGTTTACGCCGAGAACGAGGAGGTCGTCATCCGGGAGTAATCGCTGGGTGGAGGACGACTCGGGAGGGATGATATCGATATCCTTTTTTTCCTTTTTCAGCATGGTAGCGACGAGGAAGAAGACGAGCAGGAGAAAGACCGCATCAATCAATGGACTCATCATGACCTCGGCCTCAGTTTCGTTATTTTTTCGGATACGCATGGGGAAGACCGGAAGGCTTAGAAGGTACCGGCGCGGATCCGAGAACGAACCTGATTGAAGCCCGTAAGTTGCAGGGCATCGAGGGTATCGATCACGGTCTGGAACGGTGCTTGTTCGTCAGCGACCAGCTCAATCGGAGTATCGGCACCCCGCTCAGCCCGAAGCTCCCGGAGAAAAACCTCTGCATCTTCAACCGGGACGAAGAGAACCCTACCGGTTGGATCGCGTCCGTTCTCCTGGAAGAGTTGGCCACCTTGATTGAGCCCGAGTCGAAAGGCGCTTTCAGCGACTTCGACTGAAAGTGAGGCGGTTGGATCAGCGAGGAGGACCGGGATTTGGCGCTCGTAGCGCTTGAGCTGGCTGGTGACCAGAAAGAAGATCAGCAATAGAAAGACACAATCGATGAGCGGGGACATCATCACGGCTTCCTCGGTGCGACTTTTTCTTCTTTTGCGGATGCGCATAGCTTGTGGGAGTGGTGGAGGGAAGGATCAGAGGGAAGGATCAGCGATAGGCTGGAGTTGGCTCGGTGAGAACCTCCTCGTTTGCATCGGTGACGGATGGTGACCGAGGTTTGCCGATGGCCCTAACCAATCCCTCTACGCGAACTTCGAGGAGCCGCCCGATCCGGTGGAGGCGGAACTTAAAATAGTTATAGAGGGAGATGGCTGGGATGGCGAGGATGAGGCCAACGGCGGTGGTGATGAGGGCCTTTGAGATGGACCCGGCCAAGAGCGAAGCCCCGCCTTCGTCCCCGAAAACTTCGACCAATTTGAATGCCTCGATCATCCCGATCATGGTTCCCAAAAGACCCAAGAGGGGCGCGAGAGAAGCGATGACAGCGAGGGGGACATTGCGTTGCTCCTGATCTTCCATCTCCCGGCCAGCAACATCCCCGAGGAGCGCCGAGAGAGACTCCGAGGTCTCGTGCTGATTTTCCAGGAGGGTAGAAACAAGGGTCGACAGGAGAGAGGGGTTCGCTTCTGCAGCTTTAAGGAGCACATCATCATCTCCCGTGCTCAACCAGTAGTCGGCAGCTTCTTCGACTGGGAGGGGGAGGAATTTGTTGGATCGCAGCGAAAGCAGTCGTTCGACAGCAAAAGCCAGCATGAGAACACTCAGGATTCCGAGGGCTACGATAGTCAGGCCTCCCTCGGCAAGCTCCTCAAACCAGTTGACCGTAACGAGGTCCTCTGAGGCAGTGAGGACAGTTTCTTGAGCTTGGAGGGTCGTTGACGACCAAAGGGAAAGAAGGAAAAGGCAGCATACGGATAAACGGAGGCTGTGGATTAGTTGGTTTTGGATTCTCATTTTAAGTTTGGGTCAGTTGGCCTTTAAGTTTACCCGCAGGATGGCCCCACGAGGATGCTCTTCAGCATTAGGCAAACAGGTGAGGCGGAAGAAACGGTTGTGGTTGAGTGTTGCCGGGGAATGAATCTCGGCGGATAATCACACCTCACTCGGATCTAGCCAGCGAAAGCTGATTACCTTGAATTTTCGTCCCAATTGAAGATTGATGGTTGAAAGCGTTGGCGAATCGATAGCGGTAGCCGGATCGTTCTCCAGATCGACGAAATCCGGGACCCGCTGGACGATTGCTTCGCACCAAACTTCTGCAGGTTGGCCGCCATTGGTGGGATTCGAGCTTCCGTAGGAACGGATGATGAAGGTGTCAGATCGGGCGGCAATAAGGGAGCCAATCTGGGTAAGGAGGTCTCCCTGGGTCAGGTACTGAGTGATCCCAGCGGCCGAGTGTTGAGAGAGGTGAGAAGTTTCCGGAAAAGCGGAGAATCTTCTATCTGGGAGGGGCGCTCCGCCCTCCCAAAACCCACTGGCATCGAAAGCGGGCATTGAAGGATGCTGGTCAATCTTGAGAAATGAGCCCTCGGGACCGACCTCCTCGCCGATGTTGTTGTCGATCGGGGCATTGATAGTGGTGCGGTCGATGGCGGCTTGGAGAGCACCTTCTCTCCCAAGATTTTCGGGATCTGAGGCACTTTCGACAAGGGAGCGATTGATGAAGTTACTGAGCGAAAGGAAGGGGGATCCGTGAGAAGCAGCGCGTAGCTTGATTTGATTCACGATTTCGGTAGCGAGGTTTCTTATTTCTTGATCGGTGAGCGAGACGAAACCATTCCAATAATTAAAGGAGTTAAGAGAATTGTCTGAGCCTGCCAAACTGAGGCGGCTAAAGGGACTTTCTTCCGAGAGAAGCTCCGTTTTGATGGTCCTTTGATCGTTGAAGTGATCCACGGCAGCGTCGCGGACCCCACCTAGAAAGCTGGACCAAGCATTAACCGAGGTTGAATTGATATTGAACATCCCCTCAACGGCGAGGTAGGCCGCCATGCGATTGTGAGGGCGGAGTGCGTCTTTTGTCGTTTGTAGCCCTGATTGGTAGGCAGAGAAATCGGCTACTTCGGAGAGGTAGTCTGCACGCTCTTTGGATTCCGGAAGCCAATATTTTAATCGGGGGTGGAGGGGCCGACTGGTTCCGCTGGCGATAGCTGCCAGCTGGGCTTCGAGGTTTGAGGAATCTCCATTTGGTTCAGTCTTCCAGTTCGACACAACGGTGGAGAAAAAGTAACCATCCCAGAGGGCTTCGTTGGACAGGTAGGCAGTATCGAACTGCCAAAAGAAGTGACTACCCCGCGAGGATTTTACCCGGTCCCAAATCTTACTCCGGGTGATGGAAGGATGTGCTCGAGAGCTGCCGATGACATAGGTTGGCTCATAGAACCAGATGGCAGTCGGCGCGTGTTGGAGTGATCCGAGAGAATGGAGCGGTGTCGTAGGTGTTTCGAAGAGGGTGATGAACTCTTGGCCAAAGCCGTCGGCAATGATCCCACCGTCTCCCCATTTGGCTCGACCGTTTTCAAAATCAACGTTTGGCAAATCTCCGTAAGGCTGGCTCTCAAACACTGTATTGCGCATTTGCCAGTTCCAGGGGGCTCGTGTGCCGTTCTTTCCATAACCACCACCATGTTCCGGTCGCTGCACAGGTGCGCGGAAGTTGGCGTGGGAAAAAGATTCGAATGGATAATATTCGGCAGGTGAAGAAGCCTTCAGGTAAAAGTCCTGAAAGAGGAAATATTGGCGGTTTTCAAAGGATGTTGGAGGCAGGCTGGTTGAACGAGAGTTCTGGTGCCTCCCTCCGAGAAAGGCATCGGAGTGGAAGCTGTAGGCTCTCAGGGAATCGATTTTGCGGAAGAAGTCCTTGACTAAAGAAATGGAGGTGGGGTCGTTGATCAGCATGACGAGGGTGTCGAAGTCTCCGCGACCGCGGTCCAGGAGGTAGGTGCTCATGCCGGTCCAGATGCGACCTTGGTGGTCGACGGGGTCGGATGGAGGTAGTGAACCGCTCAGATTATCGTAAACCGGCCAGATCGCCCGAACTTCCTGATTCTCCTCATTTTTTGATGCAGTTGAGGGATCGTCTTCGAGGAGGATGTGGAGAGGACGCCCCCCATCTTTGGAGACAATTTTCTCGTAGAGAACCCCGCCCGAAAAAGATGGTAAGCCATCGACCGCGCGGAGCAAGGTGATCCGGGAATTGTCAGGGGGGAGGGGCTTGTCTCCGGCGACTTCAAAAACCTTTATTTCCCCTGGGAGGAAGGTTATCGGGGCGGAGTTGAGCGTGCCATCGTTCGTAACGACGAGGTTGAAGAGATTGCCAGCACTCCCTCCATCCTGTTCAAACGAGCTTCCGATACTGGTATTTCTTGGCATGAGGTTGGAAAGGAAAATCAAGTCGTCAAAAGCACCATAGCTAATAGAGTCATGCCTCCCGGGCCTTAGGTGGATGTTTGTTCTAAAGGCACTTGGGTGGGCTGCCGACAAGGCAAAGCCGTCGACGTTGAGGGAAACGTTGTAAGGGTTATGAAGGACGACAAAAAACTCGGCGACAATGTGAAGTTGAGCCACCCTTAGGCCATCCCCATTTACGGCATCATCGCCGCGAATCAGGCTGTAGGTGCTCATGATTCGCAGCATCTCGGGTGCGATTTCGGAGCGACTGAGCCGAGGACGGCGCAAACCGCGATTGTCAAAATCGGTAACCGCAGCGTCAAAGTCATCCAATCTCTGGGCGGAATGGAGGTGATGTTTGCGTTTGGGATCATTTCCTCCCAGGAAGACGGCGGCAGGGGGACGATCCTCCCAGATGCCGCCGGTTGACTGGTTAGGAAGGTGGGCTCTAGCCTTGACGCTCGGAGCGCTGGCGGGGTTGGCGATATCTTTATAGAGCCGGTAGTGAGACCTCAGGAGATCCCAGGTAGGACCCCGGAAGACGGCAAGATCAGAGGAATTGAGGCTTCGTCCGGGTTGGAGCTCTGCACCGGCTTCGGTTGGGATTTCGTTAAAGATCGGTTTGGCATTTGAGGCGCCTCCATTATCGGTCACCCACTCATCTAGGCGGTCTGTAATCACTTGGGCGAACTCACTTGAGCGGAAGTCTGGTTCATCCAACTCAAAGGCGATGGTAAGGTCTTTTTTGAGCCCGCCGCGACGGCTGTCGGTAAGGAGACCAAAACCGTAAAAGCCCAGATCATGAAAATGCTCTCTCAGGGGCAGCCGAAAGACTCCCGAGCCGAGGTTGGAAAGCTGGGGGCGGGAAAAGATCGCGCGGAGGGCGGAAACCTGGGTGGACTCTGATGCGTCAAAAAAACTGAAGGTGTCAGGGGAGATAAGGTTAACACTAAAAGCAGCTGGGGCGGTGAAGTTGATTCGCCGGTCGAGGGTGTCGCTGTTGCTCGCGGTAAGGGGGTTGGCAACGGTGTTAATTTTAGATTTAACCGCTTCGTCGGAGACCCAGTAGCCGAAAGCACTGTCGGAGCGCTGGCTGTCGAAGCGAACCTTGGGCACCACGACGAAGTTGGAGGCAGGAGAACCCTTCGGATAGGCAGAATCGGCTGACCCTGGTCCAACCATCAGTACTTGCTCGGAGCTGGCGAGATTGCCGAGGGGATCGACGGTTGTTTCGAATTTGGACGGCTCAATGTTTTGAGATTCGCCCAACGGGATCTGTTCATTTCCGGAGACCAGCCAGGTCAGAAGCTTTCCTTTATTGCTGCGGAGTTCCTCGATATTGCTTGGGTCGTCGGGAGCCCAGACTCCAGTCCAGTGTTGGTTGCCGTTGAGTGGCTCCTGGCCTGCGAGTTCTGAGAAAACATCCGCCCGGGCGGTGCTCCGCTGATCAGGACCGGCGGCTCCCTGCAATTGGCCGATGGCCATTTGTAGTCCAAGGATCGCATTGCTACGAGCTTCGACGATTACCTTTCGGGACTCAGCGTCGGAGGTTTCAACTTTGAGAAAAGTCGCAAGAGAGAGGAAGAGAAGGAGAACCACGGTCATCAGACTCAAGGCGATAACGAGGGCAAAACCAGAGTGGGGGTTTTTAGTGGGGGGGAGGTGGTTGGGGGTAAACATAGTGGGGAGAGGTGGTTGGCTGAGAATTTAGTCTTTTCTATTGGTCGCTTCGAGATCCGCGGACACCTGGCGGCGGTCGAGATCGGCGGCGGTTTCGCTAAGACCCCGAGCGACCGGCCGCGAGCCGGAATTGTCGGAGAAAATGAGGTAGGAGACTCTTCGGTTGGGAAGGTGGCGGATCGCATTGGAGCGAAAAGGCTTCCAGTCGCTACTCTCGCGAATGATCATCTTGAAAGAAGCGGTTTTTGCTCCGTTGATCCTGGGGCTGAGTACCACCGTTTCAAGAGGCTGAATCAAAGCGCGTTCGTCTCCGATCTGGACGGCAAAGGTCCGATCGGTGGCATTGATAAATCGATAGGAGCCGAGAGGGAAGGATTCGGTACTATCTTCGATGCTGAGTGCCCGGTAAGGTTCCGAGCTACCGGGATCGCTCCGGGACAGCAGCACGAGAGGAAGCTTGAATTGCGTTAGGTTGACCCGTCCGACAACCTTTCCCTCTTCAACTTTGGTGGTACCCGGCTGGGCTCCGAAAAAAAGAAGGTTCCCGTCCCCCTCGTAGGGGTAGACTTTTGAAGCATAGGTGTCGGCGATCTCATCTATGGGAACCAGCTCCTCCCCCTGTTGGTAAAAGAGGCTGCCTTCCGGTGGAACTGCCTTGACGTTCCAAGCAAGGATCCGAAATCCATCTGGAATCGGTAGCGGAAGTTTCGTGGAAGCCTTCGCAGTGGGTTGACCCGCAGATACGGCAATCAGGAAAATGGGAATGAAAAGTCGGAGGTCACGCATCGGGGATTGTGAAAGCTATTCAATTTTTTGGGAGGGGTAGAGATCGGAGACCGAGACCCGCAGCAGAGAAACAATGATGAGGGTCCGGATGGGCTGAACCAGTCATCCTATAAAAAGCATCAAATTTCCCTCTAAATCAACGATACCCCGACAGGGTTCCTCGAATTTGAGATTTTTGGCATGCCGAAAATTGAGCCTATCCGGTGAAGAAAGCTCCCGAGGAGCCTTGGGAGGCGTCCACTGAATCGGTTGAAGATTGATCAAAGGAGGGACCACCGCTTACATTTCGCCGGTCAATGACGATCATGGAAAAATCCGTGCCACCCCACTCAACACAAAAAATGAGACGCATTTTCTGGTTTCATCTGCCCTTGTTGGCTGCCGCGATTCTAACGGTAGACCTCCTCACCCGACCGGTTCTGGCGCTGGAGGAAGATCGGGAGGGCTCCAGCTATCCAATGGTCGTTTTAACCAATGGATTGATCGAGATGGAGGTTTATTTACCGGACTCCGAGACGGGAGTCTATCGCGGTCCCCGGTTTGACTGGTCGGGAATCGTTGGTCGCCTCGAGTGGGAAGGATACCGTTTCTTTGATTTCAGGCCAAAGGCTGGGCATCAACCCACACGGGCAAGCATGCTTGGAGGACCAGCGGGCGAATTTGGGATGGAGGATCCTTCGGGCTACGAGACGGCAACCGTTGGGGAAACTTTTCTGAAGATAGGCGTTGGTCACCTCGAGAAAAGATACAGTGGGAAAGAGGGGGATACACGGTATCGTTTCAACAAGCACTACGAGATCAAGGATGGAGGCGTTTGGACTTCCAACTACGGCTCGGATTGGGTCGAGTCGATACAGGTACTGTCGGAGCTACGCGGCTATGCTTATGAGTACCGGAAGGTGATCGAACTTTTGCCGGACCGACCCGGTTTCAAGGTTTTACAGCAGTTGACGAATACCGGATCGCTTCCGATCGAAACAAGCCACTACAACCACAATTTCGTGGTCTTTGACGGCAAGCCCCTTGCTCCACCCCTCCGGGCTCTTGTCCCATTTGAATTTGCGGAGGATAAAAGTCTCGGAGGTAAAATTCAGTTGAGCGGCCGTGAGATCTCGGTTCTCGAAGAGACCCGCCCAGGGAAAGGGTACTACCACCGGGAGGAGTTTTCTGAGGAGACGCCTACTGCTGGCTTTTATGCGGGTCAGTTCATCGATCCGGAGGCCGGGAAGGTGCTCTCCTTCTCTGGAGACCAGGCGCCTTATCAATACACCTTTTATGCCCTTGGAAACACCATATCGCTTGAGCCCTTCATTAAAATCAAGGTTTCTCCCGGCGAGACTTTGGAATGGACGACCCTCTATGAATTGTCCGCGCTCTCGGAGGGTACTGAAGCGAAGGAGATCGGGGACCTGGGCAAAGACCTGGGACCGACAGCCCCCGCTCAAGGGGACAAGTTTCAATACACGGACACCTTGCGGTTCGATAGAACGGAATGAAAGAGCGTGGCTATTACTCTGAGTCTCAAATGGGCGATAAGAAACGAAATCGAAATCGGGATCGCTACCGGAGGTGAACGCGACCCGATAGCTCCTTCCACTTCGAAACCCGAACATCGGTTATTTGTTCAGCGGAGTAATTACCAAAATAGCTTGAGTATGCGCTGTGGGTAAGGATCGAAATTTTTGGCTCGGTAAGCTAGCCAACCTCAATGTGGCGCGCACCGAAGCACGTGGGATTGCGCCACATAAGCCGCTGATGCTACTGGCCGTCATTGATCTCATCGAATTGGGGGATGTAACAGAAGGGTGGGTGAAATATGATGTGCATCTGGTCTCCCGTTTCCGGGATTACTGGGAGCTAGTCCTTGAGCGTCAACGTAATCAGCCCGATATTCTTATGCCGTTCCATGCGCTGGGTGGCGAGCGGGATCGAATTTGGGAGCGATTTACTGAGGACGGGCAATATTCGCTTGCGAAGGCTACTACGCGCTCGTGTCAGATGGATGCAGGATTATTCGCTTGTTTCCAAGATTCCGAATTTTGCCGGACTGCGCGAGAAACCTTGGTCAGCATGTATTTCACTGCATCGGAACAAGTAATGCTCTGCGCGCGCCTGGGACTGCCTGTTCCTACAACTTCAGCGGTTCATGCTATAAGGCAGGACGCTGCTGAATTTAGAGCGCGCCAAAAGAAAGGACGCGATTCGCGTTTCAAATCGGAGGTCCTCTCTGGCTATTACTTCACTTGTGCACTTTCCGGCTGTCGGCTTGATACGGAAGGCAGTTCACTAGTGCAGGCCTGTCATATCCATCAGCATGCCCGGAGTGGGAATGATGATGCATCAAATGGACTAGCCCTGACACCGGATGCCCACTGGATGTTTGATGCCGGGCTTTGGACAGTCGTTTGTCGAGGCGATGAGTTTATGATTCAAGTAGCCAAAGATCGTTTTAAGGAATCGTCACCTTACGGATGGTGTCTTGGGTCCTTTGACGAGAGGCCACTCTATTTCCATGATCAGGCGAGACTTCGACCTGACCCAAAACACCTCTCCTGGCATCAAAAAAGGCATGGCTTCAGACACAGATTCTAGCCAGCTCGTGCGAACGGGTGCGCCCTGCTCAAAGAGGACGCGCTAGGTTCCGGAGGTTTGTTCACAAAACCCACCCGATGCACAAGAGGTTTTGGATATTGCAGGCTACCTTAAATGGGTGAAAGGACCGTTTCCTATCCTCCCTAGATATCTTAGAGGGGCGGGGCTCAGTAGGATTGGTCGGTGGGGGTGGGGGTGGTTTGGGGTGAGCCGGATTGGTAGCGTTGTTGGGCGGCTTCGAGAAGGGTGGCGGTGGCGCCGATGCCGATCCGGGTGCAGCCGAGTTCGCGGAAGCGGAGGACTTGATCGAGGGTGCGGATTCCTCCCGATGCTTTGAGCTGGCATTTGCCCGCGACGTGGTCGCGCATGGTGATGATGGCCTCTTCGGTGGCTCCGCGGGTTTTGAAGCCGCCCTCGGGCTGTGGGAGGTAGGCGAATCCGGTTGAGGTTTTCACGAAGTCTACGCCGACCTCGGCAGCGAGTTCCGCGAGGGCGGCAATCTCGGGTTGGGTGAGGAAATCGGTTTCAAAGATGAGCTTGAGCAAGGCTCCATTCTGATGGGTCAAGGAAGTGATTTGCGAGAGTTCGGAGCGAAGGTCCGACCAATTGCCCTCGCGAACCAAGCCGAGGTTGGCGACGGTATCGATCTCGGTTGCACCGGCTTTTAGAACCTCGGAGATTTCCGCAAGGCGAGCTTGGAGGCCTGAATTTCCGTGCGGAAAAGCCGTGACCGCGCAGGGAGCAACGGTGGAGCCAGCGAGAATCTCGGCGGCGAGGGAGAGGTAGCACGGTTTGACGCAAATGGCGGCGACGCCGTACTTGAGGCCGAGCTCGCAACCAGCGCGGGTATCGGTAGCAGTGTGGACCGGTTGGAGAACGGCGTGGTCGAAGAGTTTGGCGATGGCTTGGACTTCTGGATGCATGATTTGTGGAGGGGATCTGAAGTTAGTGGGCAGGATGGAGAAGCAGAAAGGCCTCCAGCTCAGAGCGGGTTGGGGACGAGACCATGCAGCCGGGTTTGGTAACGGAGAAGGCGGCGGCTCCCTGGGCGAAGGCGAGGGCGTCGGCCATGCTCGATCCCTCGAGCAGGGCGATGGCGAGGGCGCCGCAGAAGGTGTCCCCGGCGGCAGTGGTATCAACAGCTCGGACCGGATAAGAGGGAAAGCTGAGCACTTCACCGGTTTGGGAGGCGGCACAGACCCCTTCGGGGCCGAGGGTCACGACGACCCACTGGCTAGCCATCGATGCGATGGCGGGGGCCAGTGCCCGGAGATCGGAAGGCGGGACCTTGCCAGCAGTTTTCAGTAGTTGCCCGGCCTCAACCTCGTTGACGATGAGGTAATCAACCCCGCCGAGGAGGGGGAAATGGTCGGCGGCGGCTGGTGCAAAGTTGAGGACGACCGGGCGTTGGTATTGTTTGGCCAATTTGATTGCCTCGGCATTGGTGGAGCGTGGGATCTCATTTTGAAGGAGGACGATGCCACAATTTTGAAAGAGGTCCTGACGTTGGCGAAGGTGTTCGGCGGTAAGGAGGTGATTGGCCCCGGGGGCGACTGAAATGTAGTTTTCGCCTCCGGGACCGACAAGGATGAGCGCGGCGCCGCTCTCATCCTCGGGGAATGAGAAGCTGCCATTGAGGTCGAGACCGTAACCAGTGAGGGCTTGCTGAATGGGAAGGGCGGATGCCTGGCCGCCGAAGGCACCGAGAAAAGAAACCCGGGCGCCCAATTTCGAGGCGGCTACAGCGGTATTCGCACCCTTGCCCCCAAAGGTTTGTTGAAAGCTGCCGTTGGTGACGGTCTCCCCGACCTCAGGGAGCTTGGAGGTGCGGATGATGTAATCGGTGCTGCAGCTTCCGACGACGAGGACTCGGGGGGAGGGGCTGGGGTTCATGAAGTGCAGGCGATCAGGGGATGGGCGAGGAGTCAAGGCAGTGAGCAGGGAACGAGATGCTTGAAACCGTTGATGTTCCCATCGTGTAAAATCGAACCAGAGCGGGTAATGACGGCTTGGAGTTGAGGGAAAATTGGGAGAGGTTGTGGTGATGAAGTTTGATAGCCACATGCACACCCCACTTTGCGGTCACGCAATCGGCGAGCCGATCGAGTACGTTCAAGCGGCAGCGGAAAAGGGGATTGAGCGCATCACTTTCACTTGCCATACCCCGATGGGGCGACCGGAGGTTTTTCGTGGAGAGGGTGTCCGGATGAGCGAGAGTGATTTCGCGACCTACGAGGAGATGGTGGGAGATGCGCGACGGCTGGGAGAGGACTTGGGAGTGGAGGTTTGCTTCGGGATCGAGGCAGAAATCTTTCCGGTGGAGTCCTATTTGGAGGAGATGCGAACGTTTCTGAGGAAAACGCCGTTTGACTTCGTGCTCGGATCGCTCCACCACCAGCTGGTTGGTTTCCAGGATTGGATCGAAGAGAGGGGTTTGGGGACGGACGGGGAAATCATTCGAGCCTATTTTGAAATCCTGGCAGCCGGGGCGGAATCCGGATTTTACAACAGTCTGGCTCACCCGGATTTGATTCGTATTTACGGAACGGTGGAGCCGTTTGGTCCGGAGGCGTACGAAGAGGAGATTAAGACCTTTCTCGATCGGGTGCAGCAGACCGGAGTTTGCCTTGAGGTGAATACGAGTGGGTTCATCAAGGGGGTCTTTGAGATGCATCCCGACCCCTTGATTGTGGAGTGGGCGCGAGCGCGGGAGATCCCTCTCTCGATCGGCTCGGATGCCCACCAGCCGGCGCAGGTAGGGCAGGAATTTGATCGAGCCTACGCGGTTTTGCGGGCCAAGGGTTACAAGCACCTGACGACCTTCAAAAAACGGCAGGCCGAACAGGTTCCGATCCCGGTGGGAGGCGAGTAAGCGCACCCGTCGGGGGATCGATAGGAAAGTTTTGAGCGGACCGAAGGAAACGGCTGGAGGCTAGCAGAAGGGGGACTTTAGCCCGTCTCGGCGAATTGGCTCAGGCCTCCTCGAATTTTCGATCGAAGAGATCCTTTAACTCATTAAAAAGGATTGATGGATCTCCACCTTGAGCGACAAAGGTCAAATGGGATCCGGGACCGGCGGCGAGCATCATGAGGCCCATGATGCTTTTCCCGCTGACTTGTTCGTTGTCTTTCTCAACCCAGACTTCGCCGTCATGTTTACTTGCAGCCCGAACGATCATGGCAGCAGGACGGGCGTGGATTCCCATCTTGTTTTGAACGATAAGTTCGCAGGTTTTCACGTCAGCATTTCTCACGGTGGATGATTCTACCATTGCCCAAGGAGGATACCGAGGAGGCTGGGAAAGAAAAGACCTAATTCAGACGTGGTTGAACTGGGCCTGGCAGAGCTGGGCATATTGACCTGCGGCGGCGAGGAGGGAGGCATGGGAGCCAGCCTCGATGATTTTCCCCTTTTCGAGAACAATGATCTGATCGGCCCGCTGAACGGTGGAGAGCCGATGGGCGATGACGAGGACAGTTCGATCGCGGGTCAGGTTATCGAGGGCTTGTTGAATTCGGCGTTCGGTGAGGGTGTCGACGCTGGCCGTTGCTTCGTCGAAAATGACAAAGGCAGGATTGCGGAGAAGGACTCTGGCGATGGTGAGGCGCTGTTTCTCTCCCTGGCTCAGGCGGACGCCCTTTTCCCCGATGGGGGTGTCCAGCTGGTTTGGAAAATGGCGGACAAACTCCCAGGCGCAGGCATTTTCGAGCGCCCGGATGATCTCCTCCTCGGTGGCCGATTCCTTGGCCAGGTGGAGATTCTCGCGGACGGAACCGTCGAAGAGAAAGGGGTCCTGGGCGACGTAGCCGATTTTTTGGTGGAGTTCCTCAAGATCGAACTTTCGGATATCGACCCCGTTGTGGAAAACGGTGCCGGAGGTCACATCGTAGGTTCGCATGGCGAGGTTGGCGATGGTTGACTTACCAGCCCCGGTATGGCCGACCAAGGCGGTAACCTTGCCTGCTTCGATGGAGAGGTTTAGCTCCTCGATAACGGTTCCGCGCTCAGAGTAGCCAAATGAAACATTCTTGAACTCGACACCAACGATGCCCTGGGGGTAAGGCTCGGGGTGGAGGGGACTGGTGATAGACTCCGGATGATCGAGAATTTCGAAGACCCGATCGCCCGAAGCGCTGCCGGCAGCGAGCATGTGGTTCAGCCCGTGGAGCTGCTCGAGTGGGCCGTAGAGCAGAACGGCAAAGAGGAAAAACTGGAAAAGGTCTCCGTAGGAAAAGTCCGGAGTACCGGCGAGGATCATGTGCCCTCCGTAACCGATGACGGCACAGACCCCGAGATTGGTGACGAAGGTGGTGGAGGGGCGGTAGAGGGCCCAGCGGAGCATGGCGCGGAGGGTGCGGACCTTGAGGAGGGTAGCTTTTTCCTGGAAGCGAAGGGATTCCCGTCGCGAAATGCCGAAGGAAGTAATGAGCCGGTTCCCTTGAATGTCCTCAATGAGGAGGGCGTTGAGGTCTCCAGCGGCGCCGCGGACGGCTTTCCAGACTTTACGGGACCGCCTGGCGTAAAAATAGCCACCGATCATGAGGACGGGGACGGGGAGGAATACAAAAATGGCGAGCAGGGGTTGTTGGATAAAGAGGATGATGGTGATGCCGAGGATGACGAGAATGGCACGAATCCCGATTTCGGTGCCATCGAGGAGGGCGTGCTCCACGTTGGCAACGTCCTCGATCACCCGGGAGCTGATCTCACCACTTTTGCGTCCGTCGTAAAAACTGATGGGCAGGCGCAAGAGCTTATCGTGAAGGTCCTTCCTCATGTCGTAGAGGACTTTTTGCTCGAGGGCGTTGTTTACATAGATGCGCAGACCGTTAAAGACCTCGCTCAGAAAGTAGAGAAGCACGATGATGCCGACGCCGGCGGCGAGTTCCCAGGTTCCTCCCATGTTTTCGAGGCCATTGACGACCTCTCGAATCTGCAGGGGGATGAGAATGGTCGAGAGAACCATGAGGACAGCAAAACCGATGGTAATGCCGAACAGATATGGGTAGCGAAAGAGATAGCGGGAGACCCTGCGGATCGAGCTTTGGCGACTGGGGAGATCGTTTGGCTGGGGGGAGGAGGATGAGGGGGACGATTGTCCAGATTCGGATGAAGGGGCTTTCCCGCTTGCACTTGGGTTTCTCACTCTACAAGTGGTAACTAGAAAATGTCAGAAGAAAAGCCCTTAGGACCAACTGGTGAAATCTGTAAGGATTTGCCATCACCCTACCTGCCCCACTCAAGCGGACTCCTCCATTTGCCGCGGTTTATCGCCAAGATCCGCAAGCATCTGGCGGGAGAGTTGCCAAAGTCCTACCAGCGAAATTTTTGCAAAGGTTTCGACGGGTTCCTCTGCATCCATCTCGGGATCGATCCACAGCAGGTGATCGAGGCGGTGCGGGAGAGTGCGGACGAGGCAGCGCTCGATGAACGGCTGAACGCGATTTTTCCTGAGGATCGCCGAGTGCCAGTTTGGAACCGGAAGCTGGTCCAAATGGGGTTGAGTGAAATGGGGAAAGAAAAGATCGAAGAGGTAAAGGCGACCATGGGAATTTCGGACCGTAAAGACCTGTTAACCTTTGCCGATATGATTGATGTGGACGAAGGCCGCCTTTGAAATCAGGTGGCCAGCCGGGAACTTTGAATGGGTGTAGACAACCTCTGATTGAGTCTCTTTCTTTATTCTCGTGGGGACCTCTCGACTAGGCTGAAGGATAGGCGGGAGGAGCCCCGGCAGATCTCATTTTATCGACCATGAAAGATTTTTTGCGTGAATACTGGCTTTTTATCGTGATCGCGGTGGCCCTGGTGGCTGCGGCTTTCTACCTCATTCGTCCGGCACCGCCGGGCACGGTGCGGATCGCGACGGGCGTTGAAGGTGGCGGTTATGACAATTTTGGTAGGCTCTACCAGGAGATTTTGGCGGAGCAGGGCGTGAAGGTTGAGCTGGTGCGAAGCGGGGGCTCGATTGACAATATTGCGCTGCTCACGGCTGAGGAGGACGGGGTAGACGTAGCTTTTGTCCAGGGAGGGCTAATTGATAGAGAAAGCCATCCGGGTCTGTTGTCTTTGGGTGGGGTGTTTCCGGAGCCGGTCTGGGTGCTGCACCGCCTGGGGCAACCGATGTCGAACTTTCGGGATCTTTTGGGGGCGAGGATTGCGGTGGGTCCGGTTGGAAGTGGAACGGAGGCGCTTTCGATGCGGCTCTTGGTGGGGTGGGGGATAGCAGATGAGGTGGTGATCTCTAACCTCGGCGGACCCGAGGCGATCGAAGCGTTGGAGGCGGGTGAACTCGACGTGGTGATTACGGTCTCGGCTGGGTATCTGGAGGAGATCGCAAGGTTGATGCGGGAAGGTACAGTCGACTTGAAGACCTTTGACCACTACGAGGCTTTGATCAAAAAGAACCCCTTTCTGACCCACGTAAGGGTGCCAAGAGGGGGTGTTGATTTGGCCGGCCAACTTCCAGAGAAGTCCCTCGATTTGGTCGCTCCGGTTGCCACTCTGGCAGCCCGGGAGGACTTGCATCCAGCCTTGGCGGAGCTCCTGGTTGATGCGGCGGTCCGAATCCATGGGGCGGCAACCCCATATTCGGAAGCGGGAGACTTTCCTTCGGTACACTACACGGAGTTGCCAATGTTTCCGACAGCGGAACGATTCTACCGTGATGGTCCAAGTTTTCTGAGGAGGATTTTCCCTTTTTGGGCAGCCAACCTGATCGGCCGGACGCTGGTGGTCCTGATCCCTTTGATCACCCTGCTCCTGCCGCTATCAAAGATCTTGCCCGGCGCCTTGCAATGGAGCATACGGCGGAAAATCTTCCGCTACTACCGCAAGGTGCGGGATCTGGAGATCCGCGCGAGGATGAAAATTGGAGACGAGGAGACCAAAAAAGAGTCTCTCGAGCAACTGGATGAATGGGTGTTGGAGGTCGGAGACCTAAAGGTGCCTCTGAAATACGCGGACGAGGTTTATCGGCTGCGTCTCCACATCCAGTTTGTTCACCAACTCGTGGAGACAGACTTTCGCCTGGGAGCTGCGCCGGCGCCTGGTTGAGATGCGGCTTGGGTGCGGGAGGCTTGCAGCGGTCTGGAACTAGCCGAGATTTTTGAGGACGACTGACGACCAGTCGCCGTCGAAAGCGCTCTCGGCTGGCTGATGGAGGCGAGCCCCGGCGGCGGTTTGGAAGGCTTGGACAACCTTGCCATTCTCGCTTGAAAGAATCCCGCTCAGGATGAGGGTTCCTCCAGGGAGGACGGCAGCGAGCAGATCCTCAGCATAGAGGCGCAGGACGTCTGCTTGAATGTTTGCCACAACCACGATCGCCTTGCGCTCGGGGAGCCAGTCTTCGATCCCTCCCTGAGCAAATTCGACACCGGTGAGAAGGTTGTTTTCCCGTGCATTTTCGAGGCTGATGCGAACGGATTCGGGATCCCGGTCAAAGCCAAAGACCTGACCGAAGCCGAGACCCCGGGCCGAGAGGGCGAGGATGCCCGAGCCGCAGCCCACGTCGATGAGGGTTTGGTGCTGGAGATTGGCCTCGGGGTGGTCATGCAACCATTGAAGGATAGCCAAAGCACAGAGCCGGGTGGTTTGGTGGCTCCCGGTTCCAAAAGCCATCCCTGAATCGAGGTAGATGGCGGTATCTCCGGACGGAATCCCGGTGGTCTCCCGTTCCCAGACAGGAACCCAGTGGAGCGGCCCGGAGTTCCAGTAGGTGAGGTGTGAACGGTAGGCGAGTTTCCAATCCGCATCGGCGACCGGGGTGACCTCCGGTCGAGCGGCGATTGCCGGGAAGGAAAGGCGGAGGTCGTCCCAGGCCTCGAGGCCGGAGGTCTGGTCCTCGAAGTAACCGGAGAGGAGGGCGGGGCTGGTCGGTGTGATCCGCACGATGCACCACGGGGAGCGGACTTCTTCGCAGAAGTGCTCCTCCAGCAGATCCAGAAGTTCGACTGGGACCTCGGCCTGGACCTCAATCATTTCGCTGGGCTCGCCTTGCCGATGCCAAAGGCTTTGAAGCCGATGGCCCGCATTTTTTCGAGGTCGAGGATGTTCCGACCGTCAAAGATGGAGGCAGGTTTGCGCATTGAATCGAAGATGCGCTGGTAATCGAGCTCGGTAAACTCGTCCCACTCGGTCAGGATGGCGATGGCATCCGCTCCGGCTGCGGCAGCGTAGGGGTCTTCACAAATGTCGACCTTGT
Source organism: Puniceicoccaceae bacterium (assembly GCA_036822055.1). Taxonomy (GTDB): domain Bacteria; phylum Verrucomicrobiota; class Verrucomicrobiia; order Opitutales; family Puniceicoccaceae; genus DAISIK01. Next base: position 52,121 of record DAISIK010000007.1, on the reverse strand, counting down.
TGGATTCCGGGGTGATGTCGAGGTCGACCCAGATTTGTTCCTTCTCGACCTTAGGGTCGTAGATCGAGAGCTGGGCTCGTTCTTCAAGGAGGTCTGAACAGATGTAAATGGCTGGAGTCTCCCGGGTGTCGTTGGTATCTTTCTTGAAGGCAAAGCCAAAGATGGCGATCTTCTTACTGGAGACGGTGTTAAACATGGTGGACATGATCCTGCCGGTGAAACGCTTTTTCTGGTAGTCGTTCATCTTGACGACCTGGCGCCAGTATTCGGCCACTTCGGGGAGGCCGAAGTATTCGCAAAGGTAGACGAGGTTGAGGAGGTCCTTTTGGAAGCAGGAGCCTCCGAAACCAACGGAGCTGCGGAGGAATTTGGGTCCGATCCTCGAATCGGTGCCAATGGCGTGGGCGACCTCGTCCACATCGGCGAAGGTCTGTTCGCAGAGGGCGGAAATGGAATTGATGCTGGAGATGCGCTGGGCGAGGAAACCGTTGGCGGCGAGCTTAGAAAGCTCGGAGGACCAGACATTGGTAGTGAGGATGCGCTCACGGGGAATCCAATTGGCGTAGATATCGACGACCTTCTGGATGGCGACCTTGCCCGATTCGGTTTGGTCACCGCCGATGAGGACCCGATCTGGATTGAGCAAATCCCGAATGGCGGTCCCTTCGGCGAGGAATTCGGGGTTGGAGATGATTTCGAAACGGTATCCCTGGCTGTTTGAGGCCAGGATCTCGCGGATCGCCTCGGCGGTGCGAACTGGCACGGTGGATTTCTCGACGATGATCTTGTCTCCGTTGGCGACCCGGGCGATGGTACGGGCACAACTTTCGACGAAGCGGAGGTCAGCGGCTGATCCGGCCCCAACACCATAGGTCTTGGTGGGAGTATTGACCGAAAGAAAAATGATGTCGGCCTTCTGGATGGCTCCCTCGACATCGGTTGAAAAGAAGAGGTTTTTCCCGAGGTTGGCGCGGACGATCTCATCGAGGCCTGGTTCGTACACGGGAAGGCGATCGGACTGCCACTGGGAGATACGAACCTCGTTGATGTCGACAACAGTCACCTCGTAATCCGGTGATTTATGGGCGATCATCGCCATAGTAGGACCGCCAACATAGCCGGCACCGATGCAGCAAATTTTTGTACTCATTTAGAAAAGGAGGGATTGAAGATGACTTGGAGAGACAGATCAAGCCTGCAAAGGAGCCTAATCCCGTGCTGCTCGGGACTTGCAATGAGGGGATGAAGGCTGATTCTGGAGAAGGTGGTGGTAGGGCTTACAGGCGGCATTGGATGCGGCAAATCAACGGTGGGAAATCTGTTGGAAGCAGCTGGATGGGTGCGGGTGGATGCGGATGAGGTGGTCAAAAGTTTGTTGAATGCTGATCAGGCCGTTGGTGAAGAAGTTCGGTGGGCGTTTGGAGAAACGGTTTTTCGGGATGGCGAGATTGATCGGGGGCGACTTGCGAAGATCGTTTTTTCTGATGCGGTGGCATTGAAGCGTTTGGAGGGGATCCTTCATCCGCGCGTGCGAGCGGTTTGGCTCATGGCAATTAGAGATGCTGTGGCGCGGGGGCGTTCGATTGCAGTGGAGCTTCCTTTGCTCTTTGAGAAAAACCTGGACCAATATTTCGAGACCACTCTTTGCGTTGAGGCACCTCGTCCCTTGCAGATGGAAAGAATCCTCAGTCGAGGTCTCAGAAGGGAGGAGGCGGAGCGACGAATTGCCCATCAGCTTCCGCTTGACGAGAAGGTGCGAATGTCTGACCATATCATTACGAACTCTGGAAGTCTCGAATTCGTTCAGACTCAGGTGACCCTTTTCTCTGCTCTGGCCTGATTAGGCGGAGGTCAAATCGCGAGGGGTCCGATCAGCCCCCAAACCCCTTTTTCATGTATGACATCTGAATCGACGGGAAAGCATCCCGACAGCACCGTTGCCGAAGTTTCGGCAGCGCCTCAAGAAACCCTGAAGCAAGAAGGCGCGGAGGCATCCCAGCCTAAGGGACGCAAGACTGCCCCGCGGAAGGTGGCGAGAAAAACAGCCCGGAAAACCAAGCCTCAAGAGGAAGTGGCAGAGAGTGCGCAACCATTTCTTTTCTCCACCGACGGGACCACCTCTTCGTCGATCCCCTCATCAGTGGATACCTCTCGGGATCCCGCGCCGGACCCGGAATCCCGGCAACCGGAGCCGGAGAGGGAGCGTCTCGCTGGAGCAAAGGAAAGGGTAGAGTCTGCCGAGCGAACCTCGGATGCGAAGGTTGAAAACACCCGGGAAGCGAAGGTTGATGCCGCAGCGGTTCGGGAGCCAGACAGCTCGGTCTCCGCTGAAGAGCAGGCAAAGGCGGAGCAACCGGAGGGGGCTAAACCGAAATCGAACGGCGGCGACGCTCCTCGCCGGGAGAAGGGCGAAGATCACGACAGGGGGGGAGGGGACCAACCGAGAAGGCATGAACATCGAGGCGGAAATCGCCAAAACTCCCGGGAACGCGACCAAAACCATGCGAGAGATCGCAATGGAAAGCCTGAAGGCCGAGCGGAAGTTCCCGGTGGGGATCGGGGCCAGCGCAATCAGAAATTCAAGAAGAAGCGCAAAGGCGGCCGCGGAGGGATGCAGGGGATGCCCGGAACCGGACCTCGTTTGAAAGCAGACGGGCTGAATGTTGAGACTGATTTACTCTTTGATCCGGGCGAACTGCCTAATGAAGAAACCTTCGAGAAGGGGGAGACCTTTGCTCCTTGGTTGGAGGGCAAACTGGATGCCGCGGTGCCGGAGGTTGATTTTGATGGCCTTTACAACTCCACCTTTGAGGAGCTGTTGGCCGCTTATGAGGGCCTCGGCAAAAAGTTGGAGATCGTGCCCTCCCGTCCACGCTTGCTGGCGGAGATCCTCAAAGTGGCGGGAGAGCAGAAAGCCGCGATCCGGGTTTCCGGGACGGTCGATACGGTGGACGATGGTTATGGGCTTCTGGTCTATTTGAAGGACGATTTTCGAATCCGAGCCTTGAGCGTTTTTATACCCGGATTTTTGCTCGAGAAACACGGTGTCCGGCGGGGTCATGATGTGGTGCTCCGGGCGGTCGCCCCGAGGGAGGGAGAGAGCTGTCCGATTGCCTTTGAAATTCTTTCGGTGATGGGCAAGTCCTCCGACGAGGTGGAGCGGCAGGTACCCTTCACGGAATTGACCCCCTATTACCCTCTCGAGCGAATCATGCTGGAACGTCCGGATGCTGAGCCAGGCTGGGATAACCTCTCGATGCGGATCGTGGATTTGATCACCCCGATCGGATATGGCCAGCGCGGTTTGATCGTGGCACCTCCCCGGACGGGCAAGACGGTCCTCCTCCAAAACATCGCCAACTCGATCCGGAAGAACTCGCCGCAAACCCACCTGATGATCCTCCTGGTGGACGAGCGTCCCGAGGAGGTGACCGATTTTAAGCGGCGGGTGGAGGCCGAGGTGATCAGCTCGACCTTCGATGAAAGTGCGGAAAGCCACGTGCATGCCGCAGAGATGGTTATTGAGCGAGCGCGGTGCATGGTGGAAGACGGGCGCCACGTGGTGATCCTGCTGGATTCAATCACCCGATTGGCGAGGGCCTATAACACGATGATGCCGAACTCCGGGAAAATTCTTTCCGGTGGGGTGGAGGCCAACGCATTACAAAAACCGAAGCGCTTTTTCGGTTCAGCGCGCAACATCGAAGGCGGAGGAAGCCTGACCATCCTGGGAACCGCCCTCGTGGAGACAGGAAGTAAGATGGACGAGGTAATCTTTGAGGAGTTCAAGGGGACTGGAAACATGGAGCTGCATTTGGATCGGGAGCTGGCCAACAAGCGAGTCTACCCGGCGCTGAGCATGGACCGCAGCGGGACGCGAAAAGAGGAGCTGCTCTACCACCCGGATGAAATGACCAAAGTTTATTACCTCCGCCGGGCGATGCGGGGGATTCCGCCAGCCGACGCGATGGAGCAACTGATTCAGCGGGCGAAAAAAGCCTCGACCAATGCAGAATTCTTGATGGCCCTCGGGAGATAGGTTACGAAAAGGTTTTGAGTACGATAAACTTGAGAGCTTGCGGAATGTGAAAAAACCACCTAACCCTTTCGTCCAGTGACTTCTGCTGATGATTTTGTTCTCCAACTCCTTGTTGATAATCAGGTAATCACCGAGGAGACTCTTGAAATCGCACGTGGCGACGCGGCAAACTCCCATCCAGAAGAAGAGGAAGCGACCGCGGCCCTCAAGCTCCTTGAGGAACACGGCTATGTGACTGATGAGGAAATCATCAAGCTCCTGGCAGAAGCCTTCAGCATGGAGGTGGTTGATCTGACGATGGTCAACCCGCCTGAGGAAGTGTTGAATGCGATTCCGTTCGAGACCGTGGAGGCGAAAAACGTCTTTCCGATTGAGATGGACGAGAGCGAAATCCAGGTGGCAATCAGTGATCCTCTGGATGTCGATTTGACGGACACCATAGCGGCGTTAACCCACCGGACGGTCACTCCTTTTTTGGCCACACCGACGGCACTGCTGGAGAAGATCCGGGAAAGTTACGCCAACATTGCCAACCAGGTGGCGGCGAGTGTTTTTGGGGATGACGAGGACGACGCATCGCTGGTTGATGGGGCGGACATTGAAGGCATTGATCGCGGATCTGGTGGAGCGGACGACGGGCCGATCCTGCGCTACGTCCAGCACGTGATTACGGACGCTATTAAGAAGCGGGCCTCGGACATCCACCTCGAACCTCTGGAGAAGCGTTTCCGCGTTCGTTTCCGAATTGACGGCGTGCTTCACGAGATGGAGTCGCCTCCAAAACGGCTGCAATCTTCCATTCTAACCCGACTGAAGTTGATGGCAGACATCAGCATCGCTGAGAAGAGGGTGCCACAAGACGGGAGGATCAAGGTCAAAACGGCGGTTAAGGAGATCGATTTGCGGGTCTCGTCCCTGCCGACTTCTTTCGGGGAGAGTATCGTGATGCGGATTCTCGACAAAGAGGGATTGCAACTGGGCCTCCCTCAATTGGGATTCTTTAGCGATGACCAGAGTGTGTTCGAGCGGGTGATCACCATGGCGGACGGGGTTTTTCTGGTGACCGGACCGACTGGAAGCGGAAAATCGACCACTTTGTATTCAGCCCTCAACTACATCAATCGGCCGGACACGAAGATCATCACGGTCGAAGATCCAGTGGAGTATGAGCTCGCGGGGGTCAACCAGGTGCAGGTCCGGCGGGATGTGGGGATGACCTTCACGGCGGCCCTGCGGGCGATGTTGAGGCAGGCCCCAAACATCATCATGGTTGGAGAAATCCGTGACCTTGAGACGGCGGAAATTGCGATCAACGCGGCATTGACCGGGCACATGGTATTTTCGACCCTGCACACCAATGATGCTCCGAGCGCGGTGAGTCGCCTGGTGGATATTGGAGTGAAGCCCTTTTTGGTCTCGGCGGCTCTCCGGGCGGTGCTCGCCCAGCGGTTGGTCCGGCGGATTTGTGCGAAGTGCAAACAGCCGCACACCCCGGAATCCTGGGAGCTGGAAGCGCTCCAACTAACGGATTTTGATCCGTCGACCGCCAATTTTTCCAAGGGAGCTGGTTGTGCCCATTGCAATGGTACTGGTTTCCGGGGAAGGTTTGGGGTTTTTGAGATTTTTGCGGTGAACGAGGAGATGGCGCAGCTTATTTACGAAGGGAGAACATTGGTCGAACTTCGCGACAAGGCCCGTGATTTGGGGATGCGTTCGATGCGGGAGGATGGGATACGGAAAGTTCTTGCCGGCATGACAACGGCCGATGAAGTGATTCGAGCCACCGTTGTAAACGATTAGTGGAACGGATAAGACGATGAGCTATGAAATGAATGAATTGCTGGAGTTGATGATCAACGAAGGTGCCTCCGATCTTCACCTCCATGTGGGCAATCCGCCCACGCTCCGAATCAGCGGCACGATGACTCCGGTAAACGGACCCAAGCTCGGTCCGGAGGACACGGAGGAGTTGATGATGGCCATCACCTCGGACCAGCATCAGCAGCACATAAAGACCCGGGGAGGTACAGATTTTGGTTTTGCATTCTCGGATCGGGCCCGTTTTCGGGTGTCGGCTTTTCGGGCCAAAGGGAATTTTGGCATCGTCTTGCGGCAGATTCCGAACGACATCTTCTCGCTGGCCGATATCGGGCTCCCCGAAGCCGTCAAAGGGCTGCTTCGGCGGCCCCGGGGACTTATCCTGGTGACCGGGCCGACCGGCTCAGGAAAATCCACAACGTTGGCCTCGATGGTTAACTGGATCAACGAAAACCGCGACGGTCACGTGGTGACGGTGGAGGATCCTATCGAGTTCTACCACCGCCACAAAAACTGCTTGATCACCCAGCGAGAGGTGGGGGTTGATGTGAATTCTTTCGCTGACGCAGTGCGCGGGGCCCTTCGGCAGGATCCCGATGTTATTCTGGTCGGCGAAATGCGCGACCTGGAGACGATTGAAGCGGCGGTCACAGCTGCCGAGACGGGACACCTGGTTTTCGCTACGCTCCACACCACGGGGGCGGCCCGCACAGTGGACCGGATCGTCGATGCCTTTCCTTCGCAAACCAAGGACCAAATCCGAACCCAGCTGGCATCCTCAATCATCGCGGTGATCTCCCAAACCCTGATCCCGAAGATCGAGGGAGGACGCGTCGCAGCGTTTGAGATCATGGTGACGACGACCTCGATTGCCCAGCTTATCCGGGAAAACAAGACATTCCGGATCACCTCGGACATTCAGACGGGGGCCAAGCTTGGGATGATCACGATGGACCAGCATTTGGTGGCGTTGGTGAATACCCGCCAGATAAACCCCCGCGAAGCTCTGGACCGTTCGCAGGATCCGACAGCGATGCGTGACAAGTTGGTCTCTTCCGGGTTCAGGATAGACTGATAAGAAAAGGAATTTCCATGTTTGAAGATCACAACGAAACGATCACGGAGCTCCTCAAGTCCAACGAGTTGGTCGATGAGGAGCAGATGGAGGCGATCCTCGAGGAGGCCACCAACACCGGCAAATCGATAGCAGCGATTGCCATCGATAATGAAATTCTAACGCGAGAGGATTTGCTTGAGCAGCTGGCGGAGATGATCGGCTCGGTCTACGTGGCCGATGTTCCAGCCTCCCTGGGGGACGAGGAAAAGGCCATGATCCGGCCTTCTTTGGCAAGGATGTATGGGGTTGTGCCGATCCGGGCCGATGGAAATGAGATAACCATGTTTGCGGTGGATCCGCTCAATTTCTCGATCGTCGATGACCTCACCTTTGCTTTGGGCAAAGACATCAGCTTGGCAGTTGCCGATCCGGAGAGCGTTGCTTCGTTAGTCGCGGCGACCTATGGGACCGAGGACACCTCGGTGGATGATCTGCTTTCCGAGCTGGAAGCCGATGGGGCGGGCGATGAACTGGGCGACGATTTATCCGAGCAGGAACTGGCAGACGTCGCAAACCAGACCCCGATCATCCGCTTCGTCAATTTGATACTGCAACAGGCGATTCACGACAAGGCCTCGGACATTCACTTTGAGCCGTTCGAAAAGGAGTTTCGGATTCGTTACCGAATCGATGGCGCCCTCTACGAGATGTCTCCACCGCCGAGAAAGCTGGCGGTGCCCGTGATCTCGCGTCTTAAGGTGATCGCCAATTTGAACATCGCGGAAAAGCGCATCCCCCAGGATGGGCGGATCAAGATGACGATCTCCGGGCGGCCGGTGGATCTTCGGGTGTCAACCCTGCCCACCCAATTCGGGGAGAGCGTGGTCCTTCGGGTTCTTGATAAAACGGTGGTCAATCTTGATCTAAACGCGCTATCGATGCCCGAAGATATCATCAAGGGGGTTCGAGAGGTGGTTAAGCGGCCCAACGGCATCTTTATCGTTACAGGGCCAACGGGGAGTGGCAAAACCACGACCCTTTATTCGGCTCTCCGGGAAATTAACTCGATCGAGTCCAAAATCCTGACCGCTGAAGATCCGGTGGAATACGAGATCGAAGGGATCATGCAGGTGGCCGTGAACCACCAGGTGGGCCTTGATTTTGCGCGGGCACTACGAGCTTTTTTGCGGCAAGACCCCGATAAGATCATGGTCGGTGAGATCCGTGACCTGGAGACCGCCCAAATCGCAGTGCAGGCTTCGCTGACAGGTCACGTGGTCCTCAGCACCCTCCACACTAATGATGCTGCCGGAGCGGTGACGCGCCTCATTGATATGGGACTGGAGCCATTTTTGATTTCAGCTTCGCTTGAGGCGGTGCTCGCCCAGCGATTGGTCCGCCGCATTTGTTCGGCCTGCAAGAAGGAATTTGAGCCGACCTCGGAAATGATTGAACAACTGGGGGCAGACCCACTGGAAGTAGCAGACAAGTCCTTTTACTTCGGGGCTGGGTGCGCCCTCTGTAATCGAACTGGCTATGCGGGTCGAGTGGGGCTTTTTGAGATGATCACCGTGACCGACGCTTTCCGTACCTTGATCAATCAGAAAGCGCCTGGTCTGGTCTTGAGGCAGAAGGCGATCGAGAAAGGAATGCGATCGCTCCGGGAAGATGGACTTCGATCGATCTTTGATGGGAGGACGACCATTGAGGAAGTTCTAAAATACACTTGATTAAACCTTCGCATTAACCCTTCTATAGTAAGCACTCTTAACTCCCTAATTCCCTATGCCCCTCTTTAAATACACCGCAATCGATCCCTCCGGTAAGGAGAAAAAAGGACAATTGGAAGCAGCAACCCTCGAGGAAGCCAATGTCAAAATTTCGGCGATGGGTTTGCTCCCGACGCGGGTGAAGGCAGCCTCCGAGGGGGGAGCAGGAACAGCTAAAGCCGGGTCGGGCCAAAAGGCCAAGGGGGCCGGGTTCACCCTTCCCTGGACAAAAATCCTCTCCGAGGACGAGCTTACTCTCTTTACGCGCCAGCTGGCGACCTTGCTCAAATCATCGGTGCCGCTTCTCAAGGCTCTTGAGGTGATGGAGCGTCAGGAGCAAAACCCTCGCTTCAAGAAAGTGATCAACAGCCTGGGAGAGAATGTTCGCGGTGGTAGTTCCTTCTCAGAGGGTTTGTTGCAGTTTCCAAAGGTTTTTGATCGCCTATTCGTCAACATGGTCCGGGCGGGCGAAGCCGGCGGGGTGATGGACGTGGTTCTCGATCGCCTCGCCACCTTCATGGAGAAATCCCTGCGGATGAAGAAAAAGGTGAAGTCCGCGCTGGTTTATCCTGCGGTCGTGATAACGGTGGCCGTGGCTATCGTGGTCCTTTTGATGGTAGTGGTGGTGCCCCAGTTTGAAGAAATTTTCCAAGGTATGCTCGGGGGCAAGGAGCTGCCCGGGCCGACCCAGATTGTGATGGCCTTCTCGAACTTCATCATGAATCAGTGGAAACTGCTCGTGCCGGGGGTGATTGGAATCTATTTCGCATTTAAGGCGATTGCTGGCTCGGCGGCCGGGAAAAACTTTCTCGATGGGGTTTTTCTGAAGCTGCCCAAGGTCGGGACGATGATCTCCAAGGTGAACGTCGGACGTTTCTCGCGCACTTTTGGCACTCTACTTTCGAGTGGAGTTCCCATCCTCGATTCGTTGGTGATTTCCCGGGATGTGATGACTAACAACCGGTTCAGCGCTGCTGTGACCCGGGTTCACGATCAGGTTCGTGAGGGGTCTTCAGTCTCCAATCCAATGGGTGGAGAGCCGATCTTCCCCGATATGGTGGTTAGTATGATTGAGGTCGGTGAGGAAACCGGGGAACTGCCGGAGATGCTCAACCGCGTGGCAGACACCTATGATGAAGATGTCGACAACACGGTGGGGTCAATCACCTCGATCATTGAGCCAATCATGATCGTGTTTTTGGCCTTGATCGTTGGCTTTATTGTGATCGCCCTTTTTCTTCCAATTCTCTCGATCCTCGACTCGATCTGAGGCTGAAGGGTCGGAGGGGTTGTTGAAATCCGACTTGAGGGCGACTCTGGTAACGATTTGAGGGCTCCGGAGGGGGCCGTGCGATTTTCAGACTTCGGTTCATCCTGGGTTTCCTTAACGACCCTCAGGCGGTTTAGTAAAATCAGAAGGTTAAGGACCGTGACCGCCCGGAGAGTGGTTTGCCTCAATCGCAGGAATTCGGGCGGTGGCACCGGGAGTGCAGCGATGGAATGGAAGTTGATGAGTCTCCTCTTTTCCGGGCTGTAGAGATAGATCTTGAAGTTTTCGGTAAGAGTCCTCTTGGATAGCGGGTTCAATCATGAAGGTTCCTAATCCGATTAAGCCGGGAGATCTGCGAGGGATTCTAGAGTACGTTCCGATGTTTCGGGGCCAGACCTTTGTGATCGCGATTGATGGTGCGATCATCAACGATGTAAACTTTGCCAATATCCCGCTGGATCTCGCAGTTCTTTTGAACCTTCACATCCGGGTTGTTCTGGTCTATGGGATTGGCCGACAAGTGAAGGTTCTGGCGGAGGAGCTGGGACAGGAGGTGGAGAATGCCTCTGGAGAGGGACGGATCAGCGAGGAGGTTCTCAATCTATCGGTCAGGGCTGCTTCCCAGGTAGGCACCAAGATTGGTGGAGCTTTGACGGCAGCGGGCCTGACTTATGCTTTTACCAATGCGGTGCGAGCGACCGAAACGGGCATTATTCAGGGGGTAGACTTCCTTCATTCGGGGAAAGTCGATCGGGTGGATATCTCGTTGATTGACTCTTTGTTGGAGAAAGGGGTAGTCCCGGTTCTCGCGCCGATTGGGTTCACGCGGGATGGACGCCCCCTGCGCCTGAATTCGGATCCCTTGGCGGTGCATTTGGCGACTGCTCTCAAGGCCTCGAAATTGATCTTTTTAACAGAGCAACCCGGCCTGCTGGTCGATGGGGTCCCTGTTTTGAATTTACCCGTGGCAGAGCTTCGAGGGCGGCTGGAACGGGATCCTGCATCCATTGATTCGCAAATGATTGGGAAAGCGAGGTCTGCGCTTGAAGCTCATTCACACGGAGTGCCCCGGTGCCACTTGCTGGATGGTCGGACGATTGGAGCTTTGCTCACTGAGGTTTTCGATAAAGTCGGGCTCGGGACCATGATCTACAGCAATGAGTATCAACAGATTCGACCGGCTCGAAAAAGTGATGCCCGGGGAATATTCAATATGAGCCGGCAGGCGGCCAAGGTGGAGGCCATTCGGGTGCGCACGGTAGAGGAGATTGAAGCTTCGATTGAGTTGTTTTTTGTTTATGAAGTGGACGACGGAATGATCGGTTCGGCGATGCTGCATCCCTATCCGGAGATTCGAGCTTTTGAACTTGGTGCGGTCTTTGTACAGTCTTACTACGAAGGTCGTGGGGTTGGACGAAAGTTGATTGAGTACGCCATCCAAAGGGCAAGGAATGAGGGGGCGGTCTACCTTTTTGCTCTGAGCACCCAAAGCTTTTCGTTTTTCACCAAGATTTGCGGATTCGAAGAGGGGACAGTTGACGATTTGCCGGAAAAGAGACGTACTCTCTATTTGGAGGAGGGAAGGCAGTCGAAGATTTTGATTAAAAGGTTGGAATGAGGGCTTGGATGAACAAGGGGTTGGAACTGATTGGGGGAAGCTTGGTCTTTTCCAAGATGCAAGGTTCCTCGATTGCGCTGGGTTTGATCCTGCTCTGCTCCGGCCTGCTCGCGAGCAGCAGTGTGCCGGAGCCACTACCGAGGCTTGAGGCGAATCCCTTGATGCGGTCTGAGACGCGCTGGGTTGTCCAGTGTATCGAGCAGGTCCACTTGTCGAAGAAGGATTTGGATCAGCGCGATATGGGAGCCTTCATTGAGTCTTACCTTGAAGCGCTTGATTTTCACCACCTCTACTTCACCCGGGCAGAGGTTGATCTCTACCTCAAGCGATTTGCTCCCCCGATGGTCCGCTACCTCCGTGCCGGGAACCTCTCACCGGCTTTTGAAATGTTTGAAGATTTTCGGGAGCGGGTTCGGGAGCGTTTGGAACAAACAAAAATGTTCCTCGCTGAGGATATCTCGTTTGCTGAGGAAGATTTTTACGAGACCAACCGAATCGAGGCGGACTGGCCATCCGGTGATGAGTCGATGGAGGTACTCTGGAGACAGCGATTGCAAGCAGAGGTCCTGAACGAGCTGCTCGCTTTGCTGACCGATAAGTACGGTGAGACGTTGGACGGAGTCAACCCGCTGGGAGCTTCTCAATACCCGGAGTTATTGAATCAGGCAAAGGCTGACGTTGAAAAGCGCTATGAGCGGTGGGTGGAAATGATTTCCGGATACGAAGCAGGCGACGTTCAGGAGATTTTCCTGGGAGAGTTAGCTCGGGAGTTTGATCCCCACAGCTCGTTTCTCTCGTCGGATCAGTTGGAGGATTTTGCGATTTCAATGGAGAATGCCTTGGTCGGGATTGGTGCCGTCCTCGAGTCTGACGAGGGGATTTGCCGAATCCGTGAGTTAGTGCCCGGTGGCCCGGCCGACCTGGGAGGGGTTCTGGGCCCTGGTGATGAAATTCTGGCGGTCGGTGAGGGGATTGATGGTGAGTTCGAGGACGTCGTCAACATGCGGCTGCGGAAGATCGTGAAGCGAATCCGCGGATCCGAAGGGACGCTGGTACGGCTATTGATCCGGCCAGCGGGGAGTGATGTGGCGACTCGCCGGGAAGTGAAAATCATTCGGGATCGCGTTAAGCTGACGGCTAATCTGGCTTACGCTGAGGTCTACACCCTCGACCATGGCCTGATCGCAGCGGAAGGCACTATCCAGAGCGTGAGTGACCCAGCTCCGGTTGAACCGACCAAAGTGGGGGTCATCTATCTGCCAAGTTTTTACGGCCGGGTTGGTGGTGGGGAGGCCAACTCTGCGGATGACGTTGCTTCGCTCATCCAGCGGTTGAAAGAGGAGGAGGTCAGTGGAATCGTGCTCGATCTACGGCGCAACGGCGGGGGACTACTCTCGGAGGCGATTCGCCTGACGGGTCTGTTCATACCCGATGGCCCGGTAGTTCAGGTAAAAGACACGCTCGGTGAGGTCCGGAGTCACGACGATCTTGATGGAACTCTGGCGTGGGACGGGCCCCTGATCGTTTTAGTCTCCCGATACAGTGCCTCGGCTTCTGAAATTGTTGCTGGTGCCCTTCAGGTACACGGTCGGGCCATTGTAGTTGGGGACAGTACAACCCATGGCAAGGGAACGGTGCAGACCATATTTGAAATGAGCACACCAATCTTCGCCGTGCCCGGTGGGGCGAGAGCGGGGGCTGCAAAGGTTACGATCCAGAAGTTTTACCTGCCCGATGGCGCATCTACCCAGAATCTCGGGGTGCAGTCGGACATTGTTATCCCCTCATTCAACGAGTTTCTACCCATCGGTGAGTCTGACATCGCCAACGCGCTTTTGTGGGACGAAATTGACCCCCGGGAATGGCAATCGGATTGGGGCTCCTACGAGGAATCCTTGAAGATCGGCGGTGACCTGCGGCAGTTCTTGAGCGAGCGCTCTGGATATCGAAAAGAGACCTTGCCGGAATTCTCTACGCTGGTGGAGACCATTGAATTTTTGCGCGAGCAGCGGGACCAATCGAGGGTATCCCTCAATCTGGAGCGGCGGATAGCGCGACGGTTGGATTGGTTGCAAACCAAGAAGACGTTGAGCGATGTTTGGGATGACCTTTCGGGACTAGAGTTTAAAGCTAGAATGATCTACCTCAGCGACCCTCCCAAGGAGGATGAAAAAAGCGAGGCAGGTGAAGAAGGCACCCTATCGACCACTTTGGCTCCCAGACTGGATGTAGCCCTCAGGGAGAGTATCCGCGTCATGTTGGATTGGATACAGTGGCGGGATCTCGGGCCGCCGGGTCTAGATCAGGCGAATCATCAACACGCCTTACTCCAGACGGTAGATTCAGCCGAAGGGATGCGCTGAGCATAGGGAGGGCGCCAGGCAAACGGGTGACTTTGCGAAGCAGCCCGTGATTCGAGAATCTGGGCGGTCGCCTCTCCAGCCTTGAAGTTTATCCTGATTCGCGGACGATCGAGGCAGGAGTTCTGATTTGGCGGTGGACTCACTGGGGTTCGCCGAGCACGCCAGCTCGCCATGCCTTGGAGTGGTCCAAATTTCAACGATCCTGTAACCTTTTTTGGGCTGGAGTCCGGTTCGATTTAGTTTGTCATAGGGGGGTCTTGGCAATGATCGACTGGTGGACAACTCTGGATTTTTCGAAGCAGGTTTTTTTCGGCCTCGGCATCCTCTCTTTGTTCCTGATGGTGGTTGAGCTTCTCCTCTCGGTTGTCGGTTTGACGGGGGCGGATTTCGACAGTCCAGACATTGGAGCCGGGGACCACCCTTCAGGGCTGGGGATCCTCTCTTTTAGAACCATCACTGCCTTCTTTACGGGCTTCGGTTGGACCGGGGCGATCCTGTTGAATCGAGAGTATAGTCTCGCGGCGGCGATATTTTGGGGCTTTGTGGCTGGGGTTTTGCTGATGTTCGCAGTATACTGGGTGATGGTATCGCTAATGAGGCTTCAGTCCTCCGGAACCCTCAGCCTGCGGAACGCGATTGGCCTGGATGCGGTGGTCTACATGAGGATCCCCGGGCAGCGTACCGGTGCCGGGAAGGTTGAGGTTCTAGTTCAGGGCCAGCTTCGAATCATTGATGCTTTTACCACTGACGATGACGAGATTCCGCCTCGCCGATCAGTAACTGTGGTCGATACTTTTGCGAACAAGGCGCTGTTGGTTCGGGAGACTCCCTTGGACCAACGGATCGTTTAAAATTTTAATCCTCCAAGACTCACAACCCTCAGCTACACCTATCCATGGACCTCTTGATCTACGCAGTCGCGATCTCAATCGTTTTCCTGTCGGCACTCGCCGCTTTTGCTTCCCGGTACAAGCGGTGTCCTTCAGATAAAATCCTGGTGGTGTACGGAAAAGTCAGCGGAGGGCTTTCGGCCAACTGTTACCATGGGGGAGCGGCCTTTGTCTGGCCCGTGATTCAGGACTATCAATACCTGGACCTGACTCCTCTACCAATCGACATCAACTTGCAAGGGGCTCTGTCCAAACAGAATATCCGCGTGAATACGCCGTCGACTTTCACGGTGGGTGTCTCGACTGATGGAGGAGTGATGCAGAATGCGGCCGAGCGAATCCTCGGACTCGGGCTCAACGAAATCAAGGAACTCGCCAAGGACATCATCTTTGGTCAGATGCGGGTGGTTATCGCAACGATGGATATCGAGGAAATCAATGCCGACCGGGACAAGTTGATCGAGAACATTTCCAACGGTGTCGAAGTGGAGCTGAAGAAGGTGGGTCTGCGTCTCATCAACGTCAATGTGCAGGACATTACCGATGCATCTGGCTACATCGATGCGCTTGGGCAGGAGGCAGCCAGTAATGCCATCAACGAGGCTAAGGTGAAAGTCGCTGAGGCGGATCGCGACGGTCAAATCGGAGCAGCCAACGCGCAGAGGGACCAGCGGATCTCGGTTGCGAGTGCGGATGCCTCGGCAACGGAGGGGGAAAACCGTTCCAAGGTATCGATTGCAGATTCGAACTCGGAGCGCCGTACCCGGGAGGCCGAAGCTGAGCGGTTGGCCTCGGCGGCCGAAAAAGTGGCGCGGGCCCGCTCTCTGGAGGAGTCGTACACGGCTGAGCAAAAAGCGGAAACGGAGCGTGCGGCTCGTGACCGGGCAACCCAGGAAGCAAACATTCTCGTCCCGGCCCTGGTTGAGAAGAAGCGGATTGAAACCCTGGCGGAGGCCGACGCCCAGAGCGTCAGGATTCAAAAGCAAGGGGAGGCCGACGGCCTGCGCTCAGTGATGGAAGCCGAAGCTTTGGGTACTCGGGCGCAACTTGAGCAGAAGGCGATTGGTCTGGGTAAGTTGGTCGAGGCGGCCGGAGGCAACCCCGAGGTGGCGTCGCTGTTGATGGTGACTGAACAGCTGCCGCAGTTGATTGCAGAGCAGGTTAAGGCAATTTCCAACCTGAAGATCGATAACATCACGGTGTGGGAAGGCGGGCGCCAACAGGCTGACGGGAAGAATACCACTGCTTCCTTTGTATCTGGTTTGGCGGGTTCGCTGCCTCCCCTGCATGAGTTGACCCGCAGTGTCGGGATCGAACTACCTGCCTATCTGGGGAAAATCTCCGATAAAACTGAAGAGAGAGAAGCGGGAGAAACCCCTGCTTCGACCAACTTGGAAAACTAAAGAGATTTTTTATGAAGACGGCTGAAAACAATAGTCCGGAGCAATATTTAGAGGATTTGGTGGAGAACCAAATACGGGTAAGCCTTGAGATGATGGCTCGAACCAAGGACGCTAAAGAAAGGCGTTACCATTCGGAGACGGTGCATAATCTAGCTTCAGCGATGGGTGCTTTGGCGGATTGTGTTTCCCTGCCCTTCGATGACTTCAGTGATGAGGAGCTGGATAATCTGGAAGATTTTGAGGAGGAAACTGGCGACTGAGGTCGGGACGAGTTGCTAGAGCAGAAGGCTGCCAGGATCGCCTGACTGTTAGGCGCGGGTTCCCGGGATGGTGGTCGTTGGGTCATCTGCGGGCCGGATCTATTTCATTTGACCGTTGTGCCAGTTCCCGGCTCGAGGGCATCGGAGCGTCTCCGTTCACTACCGGGTTATGAAACCTCCAGTTCGCCTGGCCAACCTTTGGTTTGGGGAAAAGAGTTGGGAGCCGGTTGATTTAGTAGCTCCCTGGCAGCCTCCGAAGTAACCGAAGCTTTCAATGAGGAATCTTCTCCCCTGGGCATGATGAAGGCTGGTAAATTTAATTCCTTAGGTGTGGTCAAGGTTTGCCCTCGGTTGGGAAGGCTGTAAAAAGGGACGGATTGACTAGAGAAGCCAATAAGCAGACTGAAGAGGGACGGGAGCGGGTGCGCTCGGAGCGACACTCGTGGAGAGTCGAAGACCTCGTCGAACTGGAAGCTTTGCTCGACCACGAGGGGCTTCTCTCTCCCGCAGCCATTGAGGAGCGAGATAAAGAGCTGGCCCAAGCAGTCCGAGATCGGGTCGGAGGGCGGAGTGAGCGAAAGCACCGCTTGTTAGCCTGGTTCGAGGAGGTCCGTGGGACCGGAGGTGAAACGGGGGCTGGAAAGGTCTTTGAAGATGCCCTTACCTGGATGCGATGGGTCCTGATTCTGGGGGGGCTGCTGGCTGGGGGAATCGCGGCTAAGCAATTGCTCCACTACGAAGGGACAACTCCGGTCAACGTGACTGGCTTTGTCTTCCTTTTGATTCTCCTCCAGCTTGTCTTCTTGGTCCTGAGCCTGGGCCTTTTGTTTTATTCGGGGGTTCGAAACCGTTCTGTACTAGAAAAAGAAGGACGCGGGCAAGAGCGATTTGGGCTCGTTCGCTGGCTTTTTGGTGGAATATGGCAGCGTTTGGAACGGTGGCAGCGAAGGGGCAAAACAGGGACTGGTGCCACGCCGGAGAAGCGATCGACAGCGGCCCTGTGGCGGAGAATCAACCGGGAACATGGTGAGTTGGTCCGCTTGGAAATCGGTGGATTGCAGCAGCTCTTTGGGGTGGCCTTTAATTTTGGAGCGCTCCTCGCTTTACTCCTCGTTTTGTTGGTGACCGATCGTGCTTTTGGATGGCAATCGACTTTGGTCGAGGAGGTAAGGTCGTTTCACCGTTTGGTGGAGTGGATCGCCTGGCCTTGGGCTTCGATCTGGCCGGGGGCTGTGCCTACGTTGGAGGAGGTAGCCGGTAGTCGGATCGTTCTCAAGGATGGGATGAGCGGCCTGGCCAGTGATAACCTGGTTTCCTGGTGGCAGTTTCTGACGGCGGCCCTTCTGGTCTACGGGCTTTTGCCGAGAGTTGGCCTCTGGGTGTTGATCCAGCTCCTCTTGAGGCGGAAGCTCAAGCTGGTGGAGTTCGACGGCCTGCGTTACGAGGAGCTTGATGACCGTATCCAAAGTCTGGTTCGCCAAGCCGTGGATGGGGAGGAGGTGGCCGAGGGCATCTGGTGGCGGGGGGAGGTGTCTGGAAAAGACCGAAGCAACCAATCTTCAGCCGGGGCTACCGGGTTTGAGCGTCCGAAGGGAATCCTCGTATATGAAGGTATCGAAACGGGCTCAGGGTTGGAGCAAATTCAAGAAGCTGCTGAAATGATTGCTGGTCGTCCGCTTGAGCGGGTGGCTGATCTGGAGGAGTTTCTCCAAGGTCCCGGCGGGGATCCATTCGTGGCCCTCGTTCTCGAATCCTGGCTGGCACCGGTCGAGGAGGATCTGGAGCGCTGCAGGAGGTTGCGGAACCACCTGGCGAAGGATGCGGCGATCTACCTCCTGCTCCAACCATCGGAAGCGGAGCAGGCGCCGACTGAACATGATCGGCTTATGTGGACTCGCTTTCTGAATCAGTTGGGCGATCCGGGGCTTGTTATTCGCTCAATGGTTCGGGAGGGGGTGAGTAGCTGATGAGCGAGGTTCCCCGCTATGTGATTTATGGCCATCCCAATGAGGGAAAGTCCTCAGTGGTGGCGACCTTGACGGAAGACGATTCGATCCGGATCAGCGATCTGCCGGGTGAAACCCAGCACTCCCGAAGCATTCCCCTGCGGAAGGGGCGGGAAATCCTCGTTGAATTTTTTGACACCCCCGGATTCCAGAATCCTCGCGCGATCAAGGCGGCCTTTGATGCTGCGCTGCGGGCGGGCCTGGATCCAGTGGCATCATTTTTGAAGGATCATCTCGGCAAGCATGGATTTGCTCATGATTGTGAGTTGTTGAGACCTCTGGCCGAGGGTGCCAAGGCGGGGGTGATATACGTGGTGGATTCCAGTCGGATGCCCGGCGCGGTCGACCTGTGCGAGATCGAAGTTTTACGGCTGACCGGGCTGCCGAGGATTGCCCTGCTCAACCCCAAGGGGGGAGTGGGCACGCATGAGGAGAAATGGAAGGAAGCCTGCAAGCGGGCGTTTAGTCGGACGATGGTCTTTGATGCCCATGCGGCCGGGTTTGAGGAGCGTCTACGAGTAATGAAGGTCCTGGGAGCGATTGATGATTTGAATTCCGGGGCAATGGAGAAAACGGTTGAGATCCTGCAGGCTGATCGGCTCGAGCGTTTGGGAGAAGTGGCCGAGACGATTCTCGGTTGGGTGGTCGAGGCCTTGGAAATGAAGGTATCGATAGGCATCAAGCCGGATGCAGGGGACGAGGAGATTTTGAGAATCGGCAACGAGGGCTATTGGAAAGAAGTTTCCAAAGAAGAGAGAGCGACCTTTAAGGCCCTTCGGGGTTTGCTGAGGCACCGGAGGTTTGAACCGGTTCTGGGAGAGAATCCCCTCTTGGCTGAGCAGATTGACGCAAAGCGCACATGGGAGGTTCTGGGTTTGACCCGGAGGCAACTGGTAAGCGGAGGAATCGTCAGTGGGGCTGGAAGTGCGGTCGGAATTGATTTGGCCCTCGGGGGCTCCTCGCTCGGTTTGGGAGCGCTCGCCGGGGGGGTGGCCGGAGGAACCCTGGCATTCTTTGGCGGTGGAGCGGCCCGCAGTCGCAAGGTGGTTGGACATCGGGTTGGGAGTGATTTGGTCGAGGTTGGACCCAACCCGAATCCGCAATTTCCGCTCATTGTTTTTGACCGGGCGCTCCTCTACACGCAGATCTTGTTGGCACGAACCCACGCGAGGCGAGACGGCGCGGAGCCTCCGAAGGAAGGTGAAAAGCAGGGGGTCCTGAGTAAATGGAGCTCTCAGGAGCGGGCTGTGGTGGTCGGGTGGCTGAAGAATCCGCGCCGGGAGGAGGCGCGTCTGAAGCTTCGAGGCTGGCTGATCGATCATTTCGGGAAAGTTAGCGAGGCAGAAACAGGATAGGTTCCCGGAGGTTTGCGATGGAAGATTGCTTTGGGGAGCAAAGTAGGGGAGTAAGCATTGATGGATACTTTTTTGGAGCTGCCGGATCGGGCAGGGACAGGTAGTTTAAAGTGGGACCGCTATGGGAAGCGGGAGGTTCTCCCCATGTGGGTGGCAGACATGGATTTTCGTTCGCCTGAGCCCGTGATCGAGGCGCTGCGGGAGCGGGTTGAGCACGGCGTATTTGGATATACGATACCATACGAGCTTCCCAATAGAGCAGTGGCAGACTATTTGAGTCGCGAACACGGAGTGGAGTTCGACGCGGATGCGTTGTACTGGATGCCCGGTTTGGTGCCCGCCTTGAATTTAATCTGCCGTGCCTTCGGTGGACCGGGAACCGAGACCATGACGGCAGTACCGATCTACCCGCCCTTTCTCTCAGCCCCGGTCAATGCGGGAGGGGAAGCTTTGAGAGTGGAGATGGTGCGCGATGCGACGGTGGGCTGGAGGATGGATTTTGATTTGATGGAGGATAAGGTTAGTGAAAAGACGCGGATTTTTTTCCTCTGCAACCCGCACAACCCAACTGGAAAGGTTTTCCAACGGGAGGAGTTGTTGCAGTTGGCTGATTTTTGTGAACGGCACGATCTGGTACTGGTATCCGATGAGATCCACTGTGACCTTATCCTGGAGGCCGAACGAAGGCACTGTTCGGCCCTTGGGCTGGGAGAAACCGTAGCCAAGCGCCTGATCGCTCTCTACGCACCGAGTAAGACCTATAACCTGCCGGGTCTATCATGCGCCTACGCAATCATTCCCAATCCAGAGTTGCGGCATCGACTGAAGCGGGAAGCCCGCGGCATTATCACGGAAATCAATGCTTTGGGCTATGTTGGTTGTGCGGCGGCTTACAACGAAGGGGCAGAATGGCGTCGAAGGCTGCTTACGGTGCTGAGAGGAAACCGTGATGCGCTGATTGATGCTCTGGCGGGGGTTTGGCCACGGCTCAAGATTTACCCGATTGAAGCGACCTATTTAGCCTGGATCGATGCGAGGGAATTGGGATTGGCTGATCCGGCGGCACATTTCGAAGCCCACGGTCTGGGACTATCGAATGGGGCGGACTTTGGTGCTCCCGGGTGGGTACGGTTTAATTTTGGAGCGCCTCAGGAGCGGGTTCACGAGGGGATCCGGAGGCTTTTGAAGGCTGTTTAATGGGTCGGGCTTACCCTTCAGGGTGCGACTTAAGGGGGTGGAGAGATTGGCCTTGTACCGGTCGGGTAAAGTTTACGGGAAAAGTTTGCAATTGGTTGCAGATTGAGAGGGCACCCGTTGAGATGTTTGACATTTCGGAATGAAAGCGGTTCTACTCGAAACCTATAATATACGAACCCTTAATATAATCTTATGGCATTAAGCATCGGCTCTCAGGCACCTGACTTCACCCTCAAGCACAAGACCGCTGAAGGTCTTCAAGAGGTCACACTCTCCGACAATTTTGGAAAATCTCCAACGGTTCTTCTTTTCTTCCCCCTCGCCTTCACCAGTGTTTGCGTGGCTGAAATGTGCGCGGTTCGGGATTCGATATCCGAGTATCAGAATCTGAATGCATCGGTTTACGGGATCTCGGTGGACAGCCCTTTCACCCTGGAAGTGATGGCGAGCAAGGATTCCATTCCCTTTCCGCTCCTGAGTGATTTTAACAAGGAGGTCGCCACTGCCTACGGAGTGCTTTACGAGGAGCTCCTCGGGTTTAAGGGAGTGGCCAAAAGGTCAGCTTTCGTGGTCGATACCACGGGCAAGATCGTTTTTGCGAGTTCTTCGGATGATCCAAAGCAGCTTCCGGATTTTGCGGCAATTCAACAGACGCTAGCAGACCTGAAATAATTGGCGATAAATCCGGAAACGGGTTATCTGTCGATCCCGTGCCCGTCCCCAGCCACTGGCGCATTAGCGCTCCGTCTCTATTTACGTTATGACCAACCCATTTGATTCCAAAAGTTCTTTCCAGTTCGGCAGTCGCAAGGGTGCTTTTTTCAGCCTCCCTTCCCTTGAAAAAAATGGGGTAGGTCCCATTTCACGCCTGCCGGTAAGTATTCGGGTGGTGCTCGAGTCAGTTTTGCGAAATTGTGACGGAAAAAGCGTCCTCCCCGAGGATGTGAAGCGGTTGGCAAACTGGAAGGCAAAGGCACCAGACCAAGTAGAGATTCCTTTCGTGGTAAGTCGGATTGTCCTGCAGGATTTTACGGGGGTACCGCTTCTGGTCGATTTGGCGGCCATGAGGAGCGCGGTCCGCAAACTGGGGCGCGATCCGGCGATGATCGAGCCATTGGTGCCAGTAGATTTGGTGGTGGATCATTCCGTTCAGGTTGACCGTTCGGGCAGTGCATCTGCCTTCGAGGCGAATCTGCGGTTCGAATTCAAGCGAAACCGGGAGCGGTATGAGTTTCTCAAATGGGGGCAGCAAGCGTTTGAGACCTTCAGTGTGGTTCCACCCGCAATCGGGATCGTCCATCAGGTAAACCTGGAATATTTGGCACGTTTGGTTTTTGAGCGTGAAGTCGACGGGGAGACAGTCTTCTACCCGGACACTCTGGTGGGAACAGACTCGCACACGACCATGATCAATGGTCTGGGAATTGTTGGTTGGGGAGTTGGCGGGATCGAGGCGGAAGCCGGGATGCTGGGCCAGCCTGTGTCGTTTTTGACGCCCGAAGTCATCGGAGTGAACTTGACCGGACAGTTGGGCGAGGGAGTGACGGCAACTGACCTGACCCTGAGGATTACCGAAATGCTCCGGGCAGCCAAGGTGGTGGGCAAATTTGTTGAGTTTTACGGCGAGGGGACCGAGGCACTGTCCCTGGCAGATCGCGCCACCATTGCCAACATGGCCCCGGAATACGGAGCTACGATGGGTTACTTCCCGATCGACGGGAAAACTCTGGATTACCTTCGGCTTACAGGGCGGAGCGAAGAGCAGATTGGATTGATCCGCGCCTACTATGAAGCGCAAGGTCTGTGGGGGATCCCCAAGGCTGGCCAAATAGAATATTCCCAGGATTTGACCCTTGACCTGGGGACGATCGTTCCCTCGGTGGCAGGGCCAAAACGTCCGCAGGACCGGATTGATGTTCCGGACCTGAAGGAGGTGTTTGAAAACCTCTTGGGAGTTGATAAAACCTCAGGCGGGTTTGGAATAGCGGAAGAAAACCGGAGGCGCGAGGCGCTTATCGACTGGTCCAAGGGCGGATTCGAGGAAGAAGACGGTTCGGTACTGGTAGCCGCCAAGACAAACACCAAGGTCACCCACGGCTCGGTGGTGATTGCGGCGATCACGAGTTGTACGAATACGAGCAATCCAAACGTGATGATTGGGGCGGGTTTGTTGGCCAAGAAAGCAGTGGAGAAGGGATTGTCGGTGCCAGCGCAAGTCAAGACAAGTTTGGCCCCGGGGTCTCGCGTGGTGACGGATTACTTGATGGCGAGTGGTCTGGACAAGCCTTTGAACCAGCTTGGCTTCCAGTTGGTTGGTTATGGGTGTACAACTTGCATCGGGAACAGTGGTCCCCTGGATCCGGCCGTCGAAGAGGCGATTGAGAGCGGGGATCTGGTGGTTGCCAGCGTTCTTTCTGGCAATCGCAACTTTGAGGCGCGGGTGCATTCTTCAATTCGGGCGAATTTTCTGATGTCTCCCCCTTTGGTGGTTGCCTATGCTTTGGCCGGGCGGGTTGATATCGATCTGGAGAATGATCCGCTTGGCTTCGATGCAGCTGGGGAACCGGTTTACCTGAGGGACATTTGGCCGAACCATGATGAGATTGATGCTGAGGTAAGGCGGGCGATTAAGCCGGAGATGTTTCTCAATCGCTACAAGAATGTCCTGGATGCGAATTCGGAATGGTCGGCGGTGCAGTCTTCCAGTGGAACCCTCTTTGATTGGAAAGAGACCAGCACCTACATCCAGGAGCCTCCATTCTTTGAAGGGTTTGGTATGGAGGCGGGATCGATTCTCCCACTCCCGGGAATGCGCCCACTGGGGATTTTCGGGGACTCTGTAACGACCGACCACATTTCTCCAGCTGGCAATATCCCAGAGGATGGACCGGCTGGACGTTATTTAATGGAGGCTGGGGTTGAAAAGCGGTCCTTCAACTCCTTTGGGTCGCGCCGTGGCAATGATCGGGTGATGACTCGAGGAACCTTTGCGAATGTTCGGATTAAGAACCTCATGGCGGAAGGTCGCGAGGGTGGGTACACCAAGGTGCATCCCGGGGGTGAGATTGTACCGATCTTCGAAGCTGCTGAGGCTTATCGCCGGGCTGGGACTCCCTTGATCGTGATAGCTGGAAAAGACTACGGGATGGGTAGCTCTCGAGACTGGGCAGCCAAGGGTACCGCTCTGCTTGGAGTGAAGGCTGTGATCGCCGAGAGCTTTGAACGGATCCATCGGAGCAATCTACTCGGGATGGGGGTTCTCCCACTCCAGTTTCCCGAGGGTGTCAGTGCGGCTACGCTTGGGCTCAAGGGGGATGAGGTATTTTCCCTGGGTGAGTTACACGACGAAATTGCTCCTGCCTCGACGACGCAGTTGAAGATTGCGCGGTCTGACGGATCGGTGGACTTCCAACCGGTAATTGTGAGAATCGATACTGCGGTTGAGGCAGATTATTACCGCCATGGGGGAATCCTTCCCTACGTTTTGCGTCGGTTACTCGGTTGAAGTTTATAAGGGGACCTGTAATTTTGATATTAGGAAAATTAATCGCAGACCACGTTCTCTGTTCTGATGTCGGAAAGAAAACAGACCCGTTATTTCGTCAACGCTGAGACGGATCCTGTCGTCCTCCAGGTGGAGGGGCGGGCGAACTACATGAACTGTGCCCCAGTCGGCAAGCTCTTCGATCTATTGTTCGAACAGGGAAGGCGAAATTTTGTGGTGGATTTCGCGGGCTGCGAGGGGATGGACAGCACCTTTTTAGGTATTCTCGCCGGTCTTGGTTTGCACCTGAAGCGGACTGGGGAAGGCGGTGGCCTGAAGTTGATTCGACTCGGCGATCGTAATTTGGGCCTGGTAAAGCATCTGGGGCTCGGTGAGGTATTGGAGATTGGTTCTGCTGAGCCCTCCCCGAGTGCTTCGGCACCTGGGGAGCCGGGCGGAGTTGAAGAGGGGACGGAGGCTGCGGATCAGGATCTGATCCTTAGAGCGCATCGGTCGCTCGTCGAAGTTGACGAGGGAAATCGAAAAAGGTTCCAGGATGTAATCTCGTTCCTTTCCTCTGGAAACTAACCCCAAAGGGTTGGTTGTTCCACAGTGCGGATTGATCTCGGCTCAATCTGGTGAGATGTTTAATTATGGAGACGTTGCTTACGAAGCGGGTTTTGGCATTTGAAGTGGAGGCAGTTCGCCGGGATTTCCCCATTTTAAATCGCCGGATTGGGAAGGTACCTTTGATTTATCTTGATAATGCCGCGACCACCCAAAAGCCGCTTGAGGTTATTGACCGAATAGATCGCTTCTATCGCAGTGGTAACGCGAATATCCACCGGGGGCTTCACCGCTTGAGCGAAGAGGCAACCGCAGATTATGAGAATGCCCGACGAAAGGTGGCGGCTTTCCTCGGTGAGGTTGATGCCGAGAGTATCATCTTCACTCGAGGGGCGACTGAGTCGATCAATCTGGTAGCCGCCAGTTTTCTGAAACCGCGTTTGGTCAGAGGGCAGACGATTTTGCTGACCGAAATGGAGCACCACGCGAACATTGTGCCGTGGCAGCTTTTAGCTGAAGAAGTGGGGGCTAAAATCGAGGTGGTTCCGGTGACCGATGAAGGAGAGTTGGATTATGGGGAAGCCGAGCGTTTGCTCTCGGCGCAACCCGCGCTCTTCGCCTTGGTCCAGATTTCGAACACCCTTGGTACGGTCAATCGGGTCGAGGAACTACTCGCTGTAGCAAGGTCGGCCGGGGTGCCGGTTTTGCTCGACGGCGCCCAAGCGGTACCGCACCGCCAGGTGGACTTGCGGCAACTTGATCCCGACTTTTATGTTTTCTCCGGGCATAAGGTTTTTGGACCAACGGGAATCGGGGTGCTTTATGGCAAGCCAGAGCACCTCAAGGAAATGAGGCCGTATCAGGGTGGTGGAGACATGATCGACCGTGTTTCTTTTCGAGGGACTACCTTTGCGCCGCCCCCGGCAAGGTTCGAAGCGGGGACCCCCCACATTTGTGGTGGGATTGGTCTTGGAGCTTCGATCGACTATCTAGGAAAAATGGATCGGGAGGGAGCCGAGCGGCATGAAGCGAGGCTCCTTGAGGGGCTTGAAGCCGGGTTGGATGCCATCCCCGGGGTGCGCCGCCTCGGGCACGCGGCAGAGCGCGTTGGGGCGGTTTCGTTTGTGGTCGATGGAATCCACCCGCACGATCTTTCAACCTTTCTGGACCAGGCCGGGATTGCTGTTCGGGCCGGGCACCATTGCACGCAACCCCTGATGGAACGCTTTAAGGTCCCGGCAACGACTCGTGCGTCAGTTTCGTTTTACAATACCTCCGAGGAGGTTGAGCAGTTTCTCGTGCAGTTGGAAAAGACGATCGAAATCTTGCGTTGAGTACCCGCGATGAATGATTTCATCGGTTCGTTTCGCGATCTTTTACTAAGGCATTTTCGGTCTCCGGAGGGTGATCCTTTGCCCGATGGAGCGGGTTGGGGTGAGGTTGAGAAGCGCAATCGCACCTGTGGTGACCGGGTTGGTTTTTCAGCCATTCTGGAGGGGGATCGGGTTGAGCGGCTGCTCTACCGGGTTGAGGGCTGTGCTGTAACGACGGGGCTGGCTTCGATTGTTTCAAAGGGGGCAAGAGGAAAAGAGGTGGAGACCATGCTTGCTCAGCTTGGTGAGCTTGCCGATGGGCTCCGGAGCGAAGGGGAAAGTGAGCCCATGCCGAGCCCAGACCCCTACGGAGAATTGGGGGCCGCTCTGGCGGTGAGGGATTTACCATCGAGGAGGAATTGCGCTTTGATAGTTCTAGAGGCCTCAAGGGAAGCTCTTCGCCAAGCCCAGCGATGAAAAGAGATTGCTTGCCTTGTAGTGGAGAGGTCGGCAGCGGCGGAACAGCGGAGGCTCCCGACCGATTCTGGTTGTGGATTGGATTGGCGGCGGTCTTCGCCGGGCAGGGAATGATGTTTGGCTTGGGGGTAAACCTTGCTCCACCCACCTATGGCTCAAGCACCTATTGGATTCTTCACGGGGCTTTGGCGGGCTCGGCCTTGATCGTTTTTTTGATCCTTGGTCCGAGGCTCCTGAGGGAGTCGAGAATGGCCTGGCGGGGAGGGCGCCTGACGGTGGAAGCCCTGTTTTTAGTGAGTCTGATTGGGGCGGTACTTGCCAGTTTGATTGCCACCATGACCGGGGATGGAGCGGTTTACTATGAGGTGGTGGCAGTCGTTTTGGCGGTCTATTCGGTAGGCAAGCGGCTGTCGGACATTGCCAAAGGGAAGGTTTTTTCAGCGGTCAATCGGCTGCGGAGCCAGTACGATCTGGTTCGGCGAGAAATAGGACCCGGCGGGGAGACGGAAGAAATCCACATTGAGCAAATTGCGCGTGGGGAGCGGGTGCGGGTGTTGGCAGGCGAGGTCATCCCAGTGGACGGGTCGGTGATAGAGGGGGTTGCGCAGGTCGAGGAGGCTGCCCTGACGGGGGAGCCGACCCCAGTGGTAGTCCGTCCGGGAAGCCAGGTTTTGGCGGGTGGGCACTCCCTCGATGGTGCGTTGACGGTGCTGGTCGAGCACGACGGCAGGGCGAGGAAGATTGACGCAATTCTCAGAGCGGTTGAACAGGCTCCCAACTCTCCCTCTCAACTTCAGGAAGAGGCAGACCGAATGATGAAGTGGTTTTTTCCGCTGGTGATGCTGGTTTGTGTCGGAACGATCCTCGGTTGGGGAGTTTGGGGTACGGTTGGATGGGCAAAATCGATTTTTTTCGGGATGGCAGTTCTCTTGGTAGCGTGTCCTTGCGCACTGGGTTTAGCCACGCCCATCGCGGTCTGGGGTGGGCTTCAGCGAATGGCGGCGAAGGGATTGGTGAGCGAGCGTGCTTCAGTTCTCGACGCCTTTTCGAGGTGCAGGGAAATCTTCTTCGATAAGACGGGGACCTTAAGCGAGCCGGACCCTGTGGTGGTAGATGCTTTTTTTGACCCCGAGTTAGAGCAAGAACTTCTGGGAGCCCTCCGATTGGTTGAGTCGAGCTGGAACCATCCGGTGGCCCGAGCCATTTGCCAGTATCTCGACCGCAGGGCACGCGGTAGCGGGTTGGGGACGGAGCGGCAGGAAGACGGGTGGAGGCTCCGAGAAACCCGGTTGCTTCCCGGACTGGGGGTGGAGGGGATTCTTGAGGCGATTCACCAAGGGGAGAACGGATCGGCGAGGCAGGTGCGAATGGTGGTCGGGTCGAGGGATTTGATTGATTCGTGGATGGATGTCGATGGCCCGCAGTTTTTGGAAGGGCGCTGGGAAAAAGCAGACGGCAGGGATGTCTATGTCGGTTGGGGTGGGAAAGTTGGAGGGGTGATGCGGGTTCGGGAAAGCCTTCGACCAGGGGCCTCCGAAGTTTTGAGCACGATCCGGGCGATGGGGGTAAATCCCCGAATCATCAGTGGTGATCAAGCGCCCGAATGGCTCGAAATTCGGGGAGTGAAAGTTGAGGCCGGTCTCTCGGCTGAGGAAAAAGTCGCGCTAGTGCGGGCATCGCGTGAGGCTGGGAAGCACCCCCTCATGGTGGGGGATGGTCTCAACGACGCGGCGGCGATGGCGGCCGCGAGTGGTTCAATTTCGGTCAAGAGTGGGGTCGACCTCACCCGAGCGAGAGCCGATGCGGTGCTGGTTTCGGATCGCTGGGAGGTCATCCCGGAAATGTTGGAGGTTAGCCGCAGGGCTTTTTCGGTGATCAGAGGAAACCTGCGTTTTGCTCTGGTTTACAACGCGATCGGGATGAGTTTGGCCGCGAGCGGACAGCTCCATCCTGTGGTTGCGGCCCTCTTGATGGTAGTTTCGAGTTTTGTGGTCTCGGCCCGAGCGATCCAGAGCGTGGAGCCTCCTTGAGGGTGTTTGGGGACCGGGCCTTGAGGACAATGGTGGGTCGACTGGGACTTGAACCCAGAACCAATTGCTTAAAAGGCAACTGCTCTAACCATTGAGCTATCGACCCGGGAAAGGTCTTAGCAAAATAAGTTTGGGGAGCAATGCAAGCCTTGATTGTATGGGGCAGGGCGCCGGGTGGCGGAAGGTTTCTGTTTGAGGGGTTGATTTTAGCTTCGAGAAAGACAGGCTAGGGTTTTTAGAAAATTTGCGTGCGTTTCCAACATACCTTCATCGAACACTTGACCACTGAATTGCCCGAGGAGGTTTGGACTTCGGAATATCTCGAGGCCCAGTTGGAGCCTGCTTACCGGCGAGCTGGATTACAGGCCGGGCGGATCGAACTGATGACCGGGATCCGTGAACGGCGGATGTGGCCGAGGGGTACTTTTCCCTCTGAAGCATCGGCCAGAGCGGCCGGGAAATTGATTGAGAAGGGCGTCAATGACCTTGGCGCGATCGATGTTCTGATGCATTGCGGGGTAAGTCGGGACCGGCTGGAGCCAGCGACGGCGGCCAAGGTTCATCAGCTGTTGGGTCTACGGGGACATTGCCAGATTTTTGATTTGTCGAATGCCTGCCTCGGTTTTCTGAACGGGTTACTGGTCGCCGCCTCAATGGTGGAGGGTGGCTTGGTGAAATCGGTCTTGGTGGCGGCGGGGGAAAATGGCCGCCCCCTCGTGGAGGGGACGATCAAAACCCTAAACGAGCGCCCTGACCTGACCCGGAAATCGATCAAGCCCTGGTTTGCCAATTTGACAATTGGTTCAGGGGCGGTGGCTGGGCTGGTTGTGCGGGAGGACGTCGTTCAGTCCTCTGGCGCATTGCGTTTAAGGGGAGGCTTCGGAGAAACCGACACCTCCTTTGCAGAACTTTGCCAGGGGGATGCAAGTGGGGCTGGACTGGAAATGGCGACAGATTCTGAAGAATTGCTGGCAGCAGGAATGAAGGTGGCCAAGGGCGCCTGGGGGCGGTTCTGTGAGGGGTTGGGCGTTGGAGCAAAAACTTTTAATCGCTTCGTGACACACCAAGTCGGTCGGGCGCACCAGCGGGAGCTTTTTAAGCAACTCTCGCTTGATGAGGGGCTCGATTACCCGACCTATCCGGTGTTGGGCAATATTGGCTCAGTCTCCTGCCCTGGGAGTCTGGCACTCGGACTAGAGAGTGGGGAGATCCGTTCGGGTGAGCGAGTGGCCCTGTTAGGGATCGGTAGTGGGCTGAGTTCGCTGATGCTCGACATCGAGGTTTGCTAGGAAACAAAATATCGAAGTAATGCAACGTCCTCTTCCGGATCGCCTTTCAATTCTCTATCCCTTTGCCTCCTGCTTCTTTGAGCAGCCGGATGGCCTGAAGCAGCACTTCATCGAAGAGGGCGATGGAGAGGACCTGATTTTAATGGTGCACGGCAATCCGAGCTGGTCGTGGTTGTATCGGGAGCTTGTCCTCCTCCTGCGTGAAAAGGGGCGCTGTCTGGCAGTGGATCACATCGGATGTGGTCTATCGGAACGACCGCCACGGGACTACGACCTTTGCTTAAACACTCACACCAACAACCTGACGCGGCTGCTCGAGACCCGCACCTTCAGGCGTCTCCACCTGGTGGTTCACGATTGGGGTGGACCGATTGGAATCGGTAGTATCCTGCCCTTTGCCGAGCGCCTGGGTAAGGTGGTGATCCTCAACACTTCAGCCTTCCCAATGAAAGTGGGAGATTG
Organism: Puniceicoccaceae bacterium; assembly: GCA_036822055.1. Classification (GTDB taxonomy): domain Bacteria; phylum Verrucomicrobiota; class Verrucomicrobiia; order Opitutales; family Puniceicoccaceae; genus DAISIK01. Next base: position 21,454 of record DAISIK010000007.1, on the reverse strand, counting down.
GCGGATCGAGATCTGCCGGAGAGCGGGCCTGGGACCATTTCTCTCGGCTCGATTGGGGCTCTTTCCCAAGCAGGCGATCAAGCAGGCGGTAACCCATCCAATGAGCCCGGCGGTGGCAGAGGGTTTTCTCTATCCCTACCAGAAGGCACGGGATCGGCGGGCAATCGGCGAGTTTGTCCGAGACATTCCGATTCGGCCATCCCACCGATCCTGGTCGGTGCTCAAGACGGTGGAGGCTTTCCTGCCAGCTCTCGGGAAACGCGAGGTCTTGATTCGTTGGGGAGCGAAAGACTTCTGTTTTGATGAACGATTTCTGGCGGAGTGGAGGGAGCGCCTTCCCCATGCGACGGTGAGGGTTTCTGACGATGCCGGGCATTACGTTTTGGAGGATGCGGGAGACCAAGCGCTCGAGGAAATGGCCCAGTTTTTGACGGAGTAACCCGAGGGTTGGGGTGTTTCCCGGGCAGGATTCTTTCGCAAGGCTAAATCCCTTTACAGCGCAGGCAACCGATGCGATATTAGAAGGATGATTCGTGATCTAGTTGCTCCGGGTATTCTCCAGAACGTTGGCCCGTGGGAGGTGCTGCTGATCTTTCTCGTGGTGTTAATCCTTTTCGGGGCCAAGCGGTTGCCTGAGCTGTTTCGCTCTTTTGGTCAATCGATCAAGGAGTTTAAGAAGGCAACCCAGGATATTCAGTCCGAAGTGGAGGCGGCGATGAACGAGGACGTGAAACCGAGCAATGAGCGTCGTCAGACTAAAGCAGAGCCGGAGGGGAGGGCATCGATGGAGGGGAGTACCCGCCAATCGAGCGAGGCTGAGCGAGAGAGTTCAGTCTAGGCGGTCGAGGGTCCCCCTTGGTCTTGGTGGCCTTTGATGCAGTTCAAGCTTGTTTCTGATTATCAACCGGGTGGTGACCAGCCCGGTGCCATTCGTCAGCTGGTGGCCTCCATCCGGGAGGGCAATCGCTACCAGACTTTGGAAGGAGTGACGGGTTCTGGGAAGACCTTTTCGATGGCCAACGTGATCGCTGAACTCCAGCGCCCGACCCTGGTTATCTCCCACAATAAGACCCTTGCAGCTCAGCTATTTTCTGAGTTCAAGGCCTTTTTCCCTGAAAATGCCGTTGAATACTTTGTAAGCTACTACGACTACTACCAGCCGGAGGCGTACATTCCAGCAACCGACACCTTTATTGAAAAGGACTCTTCGATAAACGAGGACATCGAGAGACACCGTATCTCGGCTACGAGTTCGCTACTCAGTCGGAGGGACGTGATCGTGGTAGCCAGCGTCTCTTGCATCTACGGTTTGGGCTCTCCGATTGATTTTGAAGCCATGATGGTGAGCTTGTCTCCAGGGACGGCATTGCCCCGCGATCAGTTCCTCGAGCGGTTGGTCGAGAATCAGTACAACCGCAATGATATCCAACTGACGCGTGGCAAGTTTCGGGTGAGGGGTGATATTGTGGATGTCTATCCCGCCTATATGGAGAGTGCGATCCGGGTGGAATTTTGGGGGGATGAGGTTGAGTCGGTGCGGCCGCTGGATCCGCTGACCGGAAGAGTAGGCGAAGCCTACGAGTCGTTTCTCTTGTATCCAGCGAATCAATACATAACGCCGCGGATCAAGCTCGATGCGGCAATGGCCGCAATTAAAGCAGAATTGGAAGAGCGGGTTAACTATTTTGAGACTAATCGGCTGCTTCTCGAAGCGCAGCGGATCCGGATGCGTACGGAATATGATTTGGAGCTTTTGCAGGAAATCGGGTTTTGCAACGGGATCGAGAACTACTCCCGCCATCTTTCAGGGCGAGAGCCGGGCGATCGGCCCTACTGCCTGCTGGATTTCTTTCCGGACGATTTTCTGACGATCATTGACGAAAGCCATGTGTCGATCCCTCAGGTGGGCGGGATGTACCACGGCGACCGATCAAGAAAAGAGCGGCTGGTGGAATTTGGTTTTCGGCTGCCTTCCGCTCTGGACAACCGACCCTTGAAGCCCGAGGAGTTTGACCAAGTGGTAGGTCAGGTGCTCTACGTCTCGGCAACCCCGGCGAAGTATGAGCGTGAGCGCTCGGCGGTGGTCGCGGAGCAGATCATTCGTCCCACGGGGTTAGTTGACCCGGTGATGGAGTTTCGACCGATTACTGGACAAGTGGAGGATTTGATCAGCGAGGTTAAGCTAGCCGTTGAGGCTGGTGAACGGGTTCTGGCAACTACCCTAACTAAGCGGATGTCAGAAGACCTGACAGAGTTTCTTCGAGAGGCAGGGATCAAGGTGGAATACCTGCATTCGGATATCGATGCGATTGAGCGGGTAGAGATTTTGAGGCGGTTACGCCGAGGTAACTTCGATGTTTTGATCGGGGTTAACCTGCTGCGGGAGGGCCTTGACCTGCCGGAGGTGGCCCTGGTGGCCATCCTCGACGCGGACAAGGAGGGCTTCCTCCGAAGTGAAACGAGTATTGTGCAAACGGCTGGCCGGGCCGCCCGCCATGAGAAGGGGAGGGTCATTCTCTATGCTGATGTCATGACAAGCTCCCTGGTGCGCGCCTTGGACATCTGCAATTATCGCAGGGAAAAGCAATTGGCGTACAACCGAGAGCACGGGATCACTCCGGTGGGGGTTCGGCGGGGTGACCAGTCCAGCATTGGGCGTCCGGTGGAGGAGGAAACCTCATCAGTTGAAGCAGTTGCCGAGGGTAGTGATGAAGATGTGGCGGCGGTGATACGGGAATTAGAGGAGGAGATGCTGCGGGCTGCGCGGGAGCTTGACTTTGAAAGAGCGGCCCATCTTCGCGATCAGGTAAAGCAGTTAAAAGACGGCTCTTCGGGCAACGTAGAGGGAAAGAATCGTGGGAAGAAGAGGAAATACCGCAGCGGAAAGAAGGTAAAATAGTTAAGTTCATAATAAATAACTTAACAAAAAATCCTTGCCTGTTTGTGACTTTCTGCTTCGAGTTCTGCGGATGTGCAGGCGTTTCTTGATCTGGTTGCTGGGCAGTGGAGTGGGATGGACGATAGCGGGCGGAAGCCTGACCGAGATTGCACCTTTTGAATTGAAGGTGGAACGGGTGGCCAACCCGGCCCCGGTATCCAGTTTTGCGGCCCCGGTTTCGCTCTTGATCTTTGAACCACAGGTTGATGTGCAGTCGAGAGGTTTTGCTGAGGCCCAAGCCGACGTCTCGATTCGAGGGGGCACTTTTGACCAAACCGGATTTGTGCTTGGGCCGCTTGCCTTGCTCGACCCTCAGACGGGTCATTATTTCTCAGAAATCCCCTTCAGCCCTGAATTTCTGGAAAACCCTGAAATTTTGACCGGTGGAGAAAACACCTTTGCCTCCTTTAATTCAACGGCTGGAAGCGTGCGCTACCGGCCGGGAACCCTGGTCTCGGGCGGCAAAGTCGCCTTTGCGGCTGGCAATAACCGTTACTGGAGAGCGGAGGCGCTTGTCGCCGAGGTCTTTCCGGTGCAGTGGGGGGATCTGGGGGTAGCGGTGGAAGTGGCCCACTCGGAGAGTGATGGGACTATTGAAGATGGGGACCATCGATTCGACCGGGTATCCGGGTTGCTCCAACTCGTTAATGAAGCGGGTCAAACGGACCTCCTGGTGGGTTACCAAGACAAGTTTTTTGGTTGGCCCAATCTCTATGCAGCGCCCTTTAATTCGCCGGAAATTGAGGACCTCGAAACGACAACGATCTACTTGGGGCACCGTCAACAGGAGGTGATGGGCGGGGAGTTTGAGGTGGGGACCTATTTTCGGAAGAATGTGGATGACTATGACTTCGACCGGAGACGGAAGAATCAGGGTAATCCCTTCCAGCACACCACTGAGGTGGTCGGGATGGGGTTTGACTGGGGACCCCGGCGGGGGGCTTTAAGGGTGCGGACACGCGGCGAATTCTATGCTGACTCAATTGAAAGCACCTCGCTGACCAACAGCTTCCAATCCCGTTCTTACTGGAAACTTGCTCTTTTGCCAGAATGGCTAATCGGGGAGGGGGAGGACCTTGCCTGGACGCTGCGCGGCGGTGGGGTCTACGCGGATACCAATCGAGATGCTGGTTCTTTTGAGGGAATCCTTGAGGCAGAGCGTGTCAGGAAAACCCGGTTTGGTGAGGTGACCCTTAAGGCAGGGTATTCGGGAGCGAGTCAGGTGCCTGGATACACGGCGATTGGCTCTAATCCGAATGGAGGCCTATTTCGCGGCAACCCCGACTTGGGGCGCGAGCGAAGCGATACGATTGAGGTATCGGCAGAATGGACGGGTGAGAAGCAGGGAGCGGGGGTCACCTACTTTTTCCGCAGGGACGAGGACCTGCTGGATTGGACCTTCAGGACGGATGCTACAACGTCGAGAACAGCCAACCCCATTGATGCGAGCACCCACGGGATTGAGCTTATCTTCCAGACCTTGCTTTGGGGCGGGGGTAGGATGACGACCTCCTACGCATTTCTTAACAAGAGCGAGAGCTTCCAGGAGGAGGCGGATGCCAGCTTCTACGCCCTAAATTATCCGGAACATCGGGTGACGGTGGCACTGATACAGCCACTGGGCGGAGGTTTTCAGATGAGGTTGGATACCGAGCTTCGGAAACAGCGCGAAAATCTCCTGAGGCAGTCGAGCGATCGGGCAGTGCTGAGCTACCTCTCGCTTTCGTGGAACCCGCCGAAACTTGAAAGGCTCACGTTGATCGCCTCGGTTGACAACCTCTTCGGGGATGACTTTGAGGAGGTGCCGGGAACCTCGGGGGCTGGAACTCAATGGTCGTTTGGGGGTGAACTCAGTTGGTGAATGGAGTTCATGGGCTAAAGTATTGTGATGGTCTGCTCAGGGGGTAAATTTCCGGGCGAAATGGGAAATGAGGCGGACACCAAAGCCTGTGGCGCCTTCTTCCAACCAGCTTTTGGCAGTCGTTATCTGGGCTGGACCGGCGATGTCCAAGTGAATGAGGGGCATTTTCCCCGCAAAAAATGCGAGAAAACTTGCCGCACTGGAGGCGCCTGCCTCCCGGGAGCCGAGGTTCTTAATGGAGGCCACGTGGCTGTTCATCTCAGTGGCGTATTCATCTCCGAGGGGAAGGGGCCAGACGCGATCGCCGCAGGATTCGCCGAGCTCAAGGAGCTGTTTGGACCATTCCTGGTTGGTTGTGAAAAGACCAGCCCGCTGGTTTCCCAGGGCTACAATGCAAGCGCCGGTGAGGGTCGCCAGGGTGATGGCAGCAGCCGGAGCGATTTTTGCGGCACCGTAGGCCAAGGCGTCGGCCAGAATCAGGCGGCCCTCGGCATCGGTGTCGATGATTTCAACAGTCTGCCCGCCATAGATCGAAAGAATATCTCCGGGGCGGAAGGCCTTGCCGTCGGGCATGTTTTCAACGGCCGGGATGAGAACGGTCAGATTGATTGGAATTTTCAGCCGGGCGGCTGCGACGGCGATTCCCAGAGCAGCACAACCGCCCATCTTGTCCCACTTCATCTCGGCCAGGCCGGCTCGACCCTTGATCGAGATGCCGCCTGTGTCGAAGGTGACCGCCTTACCAATAACGAGAAGAGTGGGGGCCTTTTTAGACGGGGCATCGTAGTCCAGCCGGATGAGGCGGGGTGGGTTGATTGATCCCTGGCCTACGCCGAGAATTCCACCGAAGCCCTCCTTGGCCAGCATCGATTCGGTCCAGATGCGACAACCAAGGCCCCATTTCGCGGCTGCTTTTTTGGCTTCTTGAGCAAGAGTTGCCGGAACCAGATGATTGGGTGGTGAATCGCCGATCTGCCGGGCAAGATTGGTCGCTTCGGCTAAGACGATGGAATCTTTAATCTCCTTGCGGGCATCTCGTAGCCGCTCAGAGGGGACCGTTATGATGACTTTCGTAATTGAAGACTCGCTCTTTTTCTCACGGGGGAGGAATGTGTCAAACTTGTGTAAAGCAATGATCAACCCCTCGACGGCCGGGCCAACAAAATCGGCGAATTGATGAAGGTTGATGGTTAGCTCGGTGCAACCGATTGATTGGAGACGGCGGGCAGCAGTACCGCAGAGGTGATTGAAAGTTCGCCGGTTTATTGAATCCGGATCTCCAAGCCCCACCCAAAGCTCCCGTCGCCCCTCTAAGTGTATGAGGAGAAGCTGGTTGTGGCGCCCAGAGAACTCGCGCTCGGAGATTCCATCAGGCTGTGTTCCTCCAGTCGTTGAAAAGTGGAGGACATCTCCGCCAGGGGAGAAGCTCGTTGATGCAGTGATCTTGGGGCTAATGAACATAGGGTTTTCTAAAGAGGCTCAATTGACTGGATCAAACATATGAGGTGTTTGAATTCGTAGATGCAGCGGATTCTTCGCTCATTCTCGCTTTGGAGCTTGAAAATTTTGATGACCTATTTCCGTCTTTGGACTATGCATCTCAAACAATCGTCCATTTGCTCTCTCCTAATTCTGCTAGGGACCGCTCAAGCTCCAGCCGCCCTCTTCACACGAGCGGGCTTTTCATATCAAGCGGCAGATCAATATTATGGGGGTCAGAACTCTTTTGCTGAGACAGTTTTCCGAGACCTCGATGGGGAGTACACCTTCTTTAACTATACCCTCGATCTAGCATACGTTTTTGACGGCGGGCTCTACGTCGCTGGTGGGATCTATGCAACCGATGGTGAAGTTGTGACCAATGGTCTGGGTCTCGGTATTCCGAATACAGATAGCGGCATCAAAGCGAGGGAGCTCCCACTTGCAGTTGGATACGAGACCGAAGCAGCTGGGATCGGACTACGCTTCGAAGTTCGATACACGATCAATGTCGATGATGATTTCAACGTCGGTTTCAATCGGGCGATCTCGGATGCCGTGATCCTTCCAGTGACCGATGGGGCTGACACCTTGACCCTCAGTTTGCGGGCCAAAGGAAAAATCGGAGAGGTAGAGAATATCCTGACGATCGGCTACCGGTTCTTCGAAGAAGATGTTGATCATCCAATCTTCCCCAAGTTCTCGCTGGGGGACCAATTCTATTTCGATTATGAGCTCGGATACGTTGTCGACCGGGTTCGTTTTTTTGCTGGTCACCTCGTTTCGGTCGGACAGCGTACCAAGGGCGATTTGTCACCGGTCACCGGCACGGCCTACCTCACTGAGAAGCCGTTTTTCCTCGAAGTGAGGGGTGGGGCGCAAGTTGCGGTCAGCGATCAGGTCTATTTGGACGCGGGAGCTAGTTACTACTATGACGGCGAGGATACCCCAAAACAGCGAACCTTCTTCGTCGGGGGCGGCTATCTGTTTTGAAAATGCCGCATGTCGGTAGTTTGATTGCAAGATATGGTGGGAAAGCCGGGACTCGAACCCGGGACCTCATGCGTGTGAAGCATGCGCTCTAACCAACTGAGCTACTTCCCCAGTGAAATCTTTCCTGGAAAAACCCCTGAGTATCCGCTCGGCACCAGTCCTAGTCAATTCTCTAAATCGCGTCGCCTTGGTTTGACAGGGCGTTAATTGGGGCAGATAGGCGCTCTCGGGCCACCTGCTTCTTGTGATGGGTTTGGCAGGTGGTTAGCGGGTGGAAAGGTGGCTTAACTTCCAACCTTGGGCTCGACTAGAGGCAGAGGTGCAGTGGGCTCGATCGGAATGGCTGCAGGTTTGGAGGTCTCCCAAGCCGGAGAATTTTGCTTGAGTTGATTTTTCAATTCCAGCCTTCTGGAGTCTTTGGAAAAACCTCACAGCGATGACTTGGGAATTTTATCTGATGGCTGGTTTGCTCGTGGCGATGTTCGGTCTTTTCGTCTCGGAGAAACTGCCGGTCGAGTTGACTGCGATGAGTGCCTTCGGGTTGGTCCTCGTGTTCGGGTTGATACCTGCGGATAAAGCTCTCGCAGTGTTTTCCAACCCGGGACCGATTGCGGTCGGGGCGATGTTCGTTTTGAGCGCTGCTCTCGAACGTTGCGGGGCGATCGATATGATTGCCGGGTCCCTGTCGAAATTGCCGGTTTTGAAACTGGGTCTCTTGATTCCGGTGATCATCTTGTTCGTTGGTTTGATTTCTGCCTTTGTGAATAACACCCCGGTAGTGGTGGTTTTTCTCCCGGTCGTGATTGGATTGGCAAAGCAGATGGATGTCCCGGCCTCGAAGCTTTTGATACCGCTCTCCTATGCTGCGATCCTCGGGGGAACCTGTACCTTGATCGGGACAAGCACCAACATCATTGTAAGTTCGATTGCGGTGGACGCAGGTTACCCGCCATTTGGCATGTTCGAGTTAGCGGCAGTGGGGATCCCGCTAATCCTGATCGCCACGGTGTATTTGGGGGTCCTCGGACCGCGCCTTTTACCGGTAAGGGAAACCATCAGTTCTATTTTAAGCGAAGAGGAGCGCCGGGAATACCTGCTCGAAGCATTCATCGCGGAAAACTCGCCTTTGGTGGGAACGTCTGTCCGCGAGGGGCTGACCTCGAAAGTCAAAAAGCTGAGGGTTCTTGAGGTGCTCCGGCACGGGGTAAAGCTCTCTGGAGATACGGCAGAAACAATGCTCCAAAAAGGAGATCGCTTGCTTCTCGGGCTCTCTCCAAGCGCCTTGGCAAGGGCGCAGAATTCGGAGGGGCTGGATTTGAGGGATATCCTTGGAGATGGCCTGGAGAGCATCAGTGTTTCCCAGGGGGTGATCGTCGAGGCGGTGCTGGGTCCTGATTCTGGGTTAACCGGGGTGGCCCTGGCCAAGATCAATTTTCGCCAGCGGTACCGGATGGTTCCTCTTGCAGTCCATCGGAGGGGCGAGAACCTTAGAAAAAACTTTGATAAGTTTCCGCTGCAGGCTGGGGATACCATCCTCCTCCTGGGAACGGCTGAGAGTATTGATCATGCATCCGCCACTGGAGATCTCCTTTTTCTTAATCGGCCTCCTCTGATCCTCTCGGCAAAACGCCGCAAGATCCCACTCATTGTGGCAGTGATCATCGGGGTCGTCTTGTCGGAAATGCTCGGGTTTTTACCGATTGCTCTAGCCGCTATTGTGGGCGCGGTTGTACTTTTGCTGGCTCAATGCCTTTCTCCAAAGGAGGCCTTTGATTCGATTCAGTGGCCGATTCTTTTCCTGATTTTCGGGATGTTAGGGGTGGGGGCAGCGATGGAGGAGACGGGGACCTCGGCGTTTATCGCGGACTCCCTCGTTTCGGGAGTGGGGCGATTTGTTTCACCAGAGTGGCAACCCTTTGCTCTTTTGGCAGGCGTCTATTTAATAACTGCGATGCTGACCGAGATTCTCTCGAACAATGCCGCTGCGGTCCTGATCGCGACTGTGGTGGTTGGGATAGCTAGTTCCCTGGGGGTTGATCCGCGTCCGTTTTTCGTTGCCATAGCCGTGGCAGCCTCGGCGAGTTTTGCCACACCGATCGGGTATCAGACAAATACTTACGTCTATGGAGTGGGAGGATACCGCTTTACGGATTTTACCAAAGTCGGCCTGCCTTTAAACTTTACCGCATTCGTGGTCGCCATGGTGGTGATTCCGATGGTTTGGAAATTCTAAACGAAGGGTTGTTGGACATTTCCGTTGAACTCTGCGGAGCGGTTATTTCTAGCCGGGTCGTTGAAATGATTGATTAAAGCTCGTTTCGCAGGCGCAGCGGCACCAACCATTCCGCTGACTCCGGGAGTGCAGAACCGTCCGGAAAGAGGATGTCGTGAAATTTTGCCAAGGCTTCGTCGCGGTGAGCGAGGAACAGGAAACGATCCTTTGAGAGGAGTTTGAAGGCTTGGCTGAGGTATTCGCGTGCGGGAAGTCGTCCCTGCGGATCGAGGTTTAGGAGGCGGAGCACCTCTTCGCCCTGCCGCTGATCAATGGCTATTTCGAGGAGGCCCTCAATCAATTCATTTCGGTTTCCGAAGCGGGTGAGGCCGCGGAGATAGATGTCCCGGGATATATGAACTTGGGAAGCTTGCTTTGCGAGGTGACCGAGGCGTCGAAACTCGAGAACCTGCGCATCGGGATGCTCAAAGAATGACCTGAAAAAGCTCTCTGCTTCAACGTCTGACCTACTAACTACGAGAGCCAGACCGACGGCTCCTCGGAGGTAAGGCGTTGACTCCACTCCTCCAAGATCGGGAAGGAGGCGATTGAGAGAGGCCTGAATGCCCGGAAGATCCATGGTCATCAAGTAGGTCTCCAAGAGTGCGGTTTCATAAAGACTGAGGTCAATGCCCTCAACTTGGGCACGCTCCAGAACGCTCAGGGCTAACTCGGGATCCTTGAGATTGGATGCCAGCAGTGCGAGATCGGGAAGGATCTCCTCTGCTGGAAAGCGGGAAAGAAGTTCGTTGATTTCTTGATCCCGATCCAGTCTGCGGTCCAGGTGGTGAAGAGCTTTGGCTCGATGGAGCGAGGGAGTTCGAGAGGATGGAAAGTCGGAAAGTCTTAAGTTGGTTTCGAAGAGGACCTGCCGCCACTGCCCTCGTTCGGCAAGATTGAGGACGTAGGCATCAAAGAGGAGAGAATCCTCGGGAAAGGCTAAAATGGCATTTTGCAGAATCTCGAACGCTTGATCCTCCCGACCCTCGGCCTGATAGATAGTTGCCAGGGTGAAGGCACCTCGAGGCGAGGTTACCAGTCCATTTTCGATGAGGTACGCTCTCGCAGCCTCGAACTTTCCCAGAGAGCGGAGAGACCTGACTGCGAAAAAACCAACGTCCTGTTTGAGCATCGACGGGGTCAGGGAATGGAAGGCCAGATCAGCAATTCTGAAGATTTCCTGATCATTCTGGTGGGTTTCGAGCAGATCAAAAATCTGAAAGAGATACCGAGTACGGAAGTCGGAAGTGTCCTGTAGTGCCCCGTCAATCCCCTTGCGGAGAACGTCTATGGCACCGATCGGGTCGTTAAGTGCGTGCATGAAGTAGTCGGCTAGAAGAGAACGTCCCTCCAAATGTTGAGGGTTTCGCTTAAGTCCGACGCGTAAGTGGAAGAAGCCCTTCTCGTATTGACCCTGTTCAGTGAGAAGAATTCCCCTTTCGATCATTGAGTGACCAATCTTGCTTCGGTAATTTTCGATCTTGAAAGGTAAGACAAGGGCGTCGACGTAGGAAATCCATGAGTGGCCCCTTACAATTCGGTACCAACCGAACAAAGCCGTGCCGATGCTTGCCCATGCGATCAAGCCCACGATCACCATGATGGTGAGGAGGCGACCAATGCAAAGCTTACGCCGAAGCACCTCTGGTTGCCGGTTGACCGGGGAGATCCGCAAATGAAATCTGAAAATACCCCAGAGGTACTTCTTCTCGAAGGTGGGGTGATCTTGCAAATCATCGGCTGACGGACTGCTAGGCATGGAATAAGTAAAGTGGTGTGAGGACGGGTGATCTTTGTCGATCAAGAGACGTTAGTTTAGTTGCGCCACGAATGAGACCGAGCTTTGGGGTCAAAAAAAAGCGAAAATAATACTTGAAACCGTAAAATTCCTTCTCTCTACTCATTTTTAAGGAGAATGTCATGAGAAATCTATTTGCTATTGCTATGCTACTCGTCGGTGCTTCAGCTCTGAAGGCCTTAACCATTGATACCGTTGTGGTTGGAAACCCCGGGAATTCTGCCCAGTCCTCTGGCAATCGCTCCCACAGTTTTGGGGGTGGGGATGGCAGAGGTTCTGTGCCGTATTCCTACCGTATTTCCACCTTCGAGGTGACCAACACCCAGTATGTAGAGTTTCTCAATGCGGTGGATCCGACTGGGGCAAACGCCTTGGGGTTGTACAGCTCCTCGATGCAAACGGATCAGCGCGGAGGAATTCGGTTTACGGCGGCGGCTCCAGCGGGTTCGAAGTACAGCACCAAGCTAAACTTCGATGACAAGCCGGTGAACTTCGTGACCTACTATGATGCGGCTCGGTTTGCGAACTGGTTGACCAACGGTCAGGGTTCCGGCGACACAGAAGACGGTGCCTACACCATCACCGCTGCCGCGATTGCAACCAATTCTTTGGTCCGAAATGATTTCGATCCACTTTTAGGCAATACTGCCACTGAGGATCGTTGGGTTCTCCCCAACGCCGACGAGTGGTTCAAGGCAGCCTTCTACAACCCAACCTCTGGGACCTACTCCCTCTATGGCACCAACTCGAACGTCGATCCGACTGTTGCGACTGCTTCAGCCACGGGTGACATTTCCAACCCTGGTGCGAACGTTGCTAACTACAACAACGGGGCCACATGGAACTCAATTCCCGGAAACGTCACGACGGTTGGGAGTGCCGGGCCAACTTCAACGAGTGGCTACGGAGCCTACGACATGGCCGGAAACGTCTGGGAGTGGACCGAACAGAATTTCTTTACCTCCCTGAAGGTTATCCGCGGGGGTGCCCTGGGTACTGCCGCTTCCTCAATGCGATCCTCAACGTCGAGCGCCTCGAGCCCGACTGATTTTGGTGGTGTGATTGGGATCCGCCTGGTTCAGCTCTCAGCAGTGCCTGAAGTTTCCTACGCTATTTTCGGAGTGTTGCTTGGTCTTGGTTCACTCAGCCGACGTTTCGCCCGCCGGGGTCGCTGACCAACCAACCTTCATCACATTTTCCAAATCTAGAAATTGGCCCACTCCTAGTGAGTGGGCTTTTTTTTGGTGCGCCCATCAGGGCGCATCTTTTCAGTCGTGATCACTCGCGAAGTTGAAAAATTAGGTCTTACTCTGCCGGGAAGGGAGTGACGGAAACTAAGCTCAACTGCGGCACCCTGCGAATAGGTTCCGGGAAGCCGGAATCAAAATAGCTTCTTTAAGGATGAGTTGCTCAGAGAATGCTTTCGGCTCTTGGCCGTGCCCGTGATGGTGTTTCTCAAACGTCTCCTCCACAGTTTAGCTTCTAAACCGCCTTTGGAACTCTCATTGCCTGAGAGCATTCGGACCACTTTGGCGGTCAAGTCGGAAGATACGCGCGGGAGCTATAATGGGCTCTGGAGTCTTGCCGAACAGCATTTACGGGAGGATCCCAGGGCAGGAGCCTTTTATCTGTTCTCCAACCGTTCCTACAATCGAATCAATATCGCCAGTTAGGGCTACACCGCAGTATGGGGTCTTACTCAAAAAATGACTGGCTAAAAGCTGCTACAGTTGGCCCCTTGACAGCGAGGGCAGGCAGCTCAGCCTGAAGGCAAAAGCAGCGGTGATGCTACTGAACGGGAACGACCTCCAGCCCCAATCTTGCCTCTCCCCGGTTGGGTAAGAAAGCCCCGGCCTTCGTCCTCCACTTCCTTCCCTAACCGGCCCAGCTCTCCTGAGGTGGGTCAATTTTGTTCCGCCCATTATGGGTTAACTTTACCCCGCTGTTTTCAATTCAGTGTTGTTATAAGCAAGCAGCCTCATGGAGACAAAGGCTTCGTTCAATTGCCGGAGGCTGATGGGCACGGCTGGTGAGTTGGAAGGACCTTGGCAGAATCCCCGCCTCCTAGCTGGTTCTTTGGATTAAATCCTCTAGAGTGAGCTGAACTCAGGACCGGCGTTTCCAGCAAGCACTGTGAGCGACCGTGTACTGGTATTTTCGACCGGTTTCAGGGATTAGAAAGGGCATGTTTTTTTCGGAAACTAGCTCGAAGTCAGGCGAGAGAAGATCCTTGAGAACCTCCGCTGACGGTCCGCTCTCGGGAGTGGCACCGATGAACTCTTCCGGGCTGGTGAACTCCTCTAGCCAGGAAAATGGGGAATTGATGACGAGAATGCCCCCAGGCTCGAGCAGTTTAGGTAGCTGCTCGAGGAAGAGCCTCGGGTGGTGAAGACGGCAGAGCAGGTTTGCGGCGAGCACCCAATCAAAGGAGCCGAGGTCGGCCCGGAGTTGGTGGGCGTCCCCGACCTCAAAGGAAACTTTTGCTGGATCGAAGCCGGGCGGTCTTTCGGCCACGCTGCTTATGATGCGCTGGCCCTCAACCTGGTGGGTATACGGGTGGCTTCCGTCCTTTCGAATGACTTCAGCCGCCTCAATGAAGGTTTCTGAGTAATCGATCCCGATGACCTCCTCGCAGTGAAGGGCCATCTCAAAGCTTGACCGCCCCGTGGCACAACCGATGTCCAGACCACGGGAGACTTTGCCTCGGTCTGGGATGGGGAAACATTCGGAAATGCAACGTTGTGGGTAATGAAAAGCCTCCCGAGGGGGATCTGGCCATGGAAAGATTTCTTCAATCTTTCCGAAATGGAAATGGAGGTACTGGTGGAGGAGGGAGGGTGTTTCGTAGAGATTCATAATGGGGGCTCCAAAAGAAAACGGCACCTTCCGGGTGGTGGAAGATGCCGTTCGGAGAGGGTTGTGCAATCCTTTAAGCGGCAGTTACTGGCGCCGAGTTTAGCAGATCGAGGAGGAAGGGGGCTGGTCGGTAGTTTTCAAGGATAACTGTTGACTGGCCATCTTTAACCATTCTGACCTGCTTGACCTTGATCTCTGGAGTTTTGTGGGGAGCGTAAAGCACATCGTCGTGGGAAGCATTTTCCCGATGCTTGAAAAGGTCAGGCGTTAACTTTCCTCCGAGGTGATCGTCACGACCGGTTGCGATGTGGCAAGTACCGAGGATTTTTTCGTCCTGGATATCACGACCGGAGAAAGGCAGACGCTGGGTGCCGAATCCGAGTTCGCCGAGAGCCCCGGTGACCGGATCGTCCAAGAGCTTGGCGTTATGCTCCTCAATCAGCTTGTAGTCACCATAGAGAAGACGGGACTTCGTGATCCTTCCGTCCTCGACGTTCAGCATGCCGAGGGTGGAGTCGTTGTATTTGAAGGGGAATTGACCATGAGCGTTTTCAGGTACGAAATAGACCTCTCCGGCGGGCAGGTTGGCTACGTCAGGGGCACCTGGAGGGCAAAGGCCGTGGCTTTTCTGAGCCTCTTGGCCGTTAGTTTGGAGTACCAGGGATGTCACTTGGCCTTCGACCTCAAAATCGAGTTCGAAGCGTTCGGCATTCGTCAAGCCGAGACGTAGGAGCTCAGCTTCCTCAGAGACCATCTGATAATCTACCGATAACCCGGTTTCGACAATGATCTGATTGAGCCCGTGGAGGGTTGCTCCGCGGAAACCGTATTCCTTGGCGAAAGCAGTGAGCGGGGCGGTGGCGCTGTAAGTGGTGACGCAGAGGATGATGCCGTACTTCGAATAGACGTCGGCCTTGAGGCTGAGCCGGTTGCCGTCCGGATCGTAGCAATCGTCATCGAAGTCGAGATTGGATCCTCCGGACTCGCGGTAGGCATAAATCTCCCCGCCAGTGTAGTTGAGTTCCTCGAGCACGCCCTCCTGAAATTTGCGGTAGAAGACCTCGTATCCATAATTCTGGATCGAAAGTGACTCGTCTTTCAAAAAGGCAAAGTCCTTGATGTCCTCTGGGTTCGGGAGGTCGATGAGGATGCAAAGGCGCTCACCTGATCCATCTCCGAAACAGGTCCGCATTAGACGCTGGAGTGAGAAGGGCGGGAATTGTTCTTCGTTGTACATGATTTAAGAGTTCCCTTTGACCGTAGTCCTTTAAATTGAGCTCTGTCAAACGGCACCCACAATTCACTCATTGAGCGCTTGGGCATGAGCGCGGGCTGCATCAACGAGGCCCTTCCCTGTCTGGGAGAAGGGTTTTTGGATCAGTTTATCGGCTGGCTGCATTTCGACCAACTTGCCCTTTTCCAGAACCATGATGATCTGGCAGAGGTAGCGCACAACAGCGAGGTCATGCCCGATAAAAATGAGGGAAAAGCGATCCTGCGATTGGAGGCTCGACAGCAGCTTGAGAATTTGAGCCTGGGTGGTGACGTCCAGGGCACTGACGGGCTCATCACAGATGAGGAGGTCCGGCTTGCTGAGAAGGGCTCGAGCAATGCAGACCCGCTGCTTTTGGCCTCCCGAGAGCTGATGAGGGTATCGATCAGCGGTATCTGAATCGAGACCGACGCGCGAGAGTGCGCTTTCGATCGTGTCGGGGCTCTGAGGTGCCTGGGCTGGAAAATATCGCCTTGCTTCACTGAGAGACCATCTGATTTTGCGGGACGGATCCAAAGATCCTCCGGGATCCTGAAAAATCATTTGTATTCTGATGCCCTGCCGAAGGCGTTGGCGATGGCTCAAGTTATGAATTTGTATTGAACCCCAGGATACCGTTCCACTTGAGGGGACGAGCAGACCACTGAGCACCCGGGCCAGGGTTGATTTGCCGCTGCCGCTTCTGCCAACCACTCCAAGTGATTGACCGGCAGCGAGCTCAAAGCTGACCCGGTCGAGACCCCGATGGGACGGAGATTGACGAGAGGCGGGGAAATTGACGGAGAGATCGGCAACCGTGAGAAGGGCTGAGGATGAGTTCATCAGGCTGGAACTGCGGGGGAGGGAGAAGCGGACCGATCGAGGTCGGGCAGAGAGTCGAGGAGAACTTTGGTATATTCGGATTGGGGCCGGAGGAAGACGTCGGCAGTCGATGCCTGCTCGACGACCGAACCTCTGGATAGCACGGTCACGTGGTGGGCAAAGTTGGGGAGGAGGCGCAGGTCGTGGGTGATGAAGAGGATGGTAACGGAATTTTGCTGAGCCTGTTGTTTTAAAAGCGCAATGATTTCCTGCTGCAGGTGCGGATCCAGAGCGGTGGTCGGTTCGTCGCAAATGAGTAGGGAGGGCGAGCCGAGGAGGGCCATCGCGAGGGAGGCGCGCTGGAGCATCCCTCCGCTCATTTGGAATGGCCAGGCGTTGAAAACGCGTTGCGGTTGCTCAATGCCTACTGCCTCCAGCTGGTGAAGAACCTTTTCCTTTTTGATGGATTTTGGGGTGTCGAGGGGAAGAGCCTCGGCGAGTTGCTGGCCAATGATGATGGATGGGTTGAAGGTGCCGAAGGGGTCCTGAAAGACGTAGCGGAGGGTTTCTTGCCGGAGAAGACGAAGCGCCGGGAGCGAAGTAAAGTCAATGGGGTGGCCGGAGATGAGGACCTTCCCGTGGACGATGGCCTGTGGAGGCTGGAGCCCGCCGATGGAAAGAGCGGCGATTGACTTACCGCTGCCGCTTTCGCCGACGAGGGCGTGAATGCCTTTCGGGGGGATTGAGCAGCTGAATCGGTTAAGGACCAAAGACTTTCCAAAACTTATCGAAAGGTCCTGGATTTCGAGAAGTGGAGGCTGTTCAGGACGAAAGGTCATCGAATAAGGGATACACAGGGATGACTGATTTTGACTTGGAGCGGAAGGGCAAAGGTCGGAATGAGCGGACTCATCCGCTGAGGGGATAGGAGGGGGCGGACTGGGGGAAGGTGAGGGCCAAGGCCAGAGGAGCGGACAGCCCTGAGCGAATTGCCAATTCGACGATCGCTTCGGGATGGTGCCAAGTTCCCGGGATCAGTTCAGCCAGCCGTCGGGTTTCGGGGGTGGAGTTTTGAAGAACCTGTAAGCTTTCAAATCGACCCTTTCGGCAGTGCAAGCGGAAGTGGCCGCCAGCTTCCCCAAGGTCGGTCTCAAAGGAGTAGGGGAGACTATTGCCGAGAAGCCAGTCAAAATCGGGTGAGGGAGGGTGGCTTGGGAGGGGCCGGTTCCCGGAGTGGGTGAGGGGAACGGTCTCGACAATCTCCGGTTGGAGATAGTCGAGGATGGCTTGCATGGCACTGCCAACGGTGAGCCCGGGAATACGATCGGACAGGTTGCCGACTGGACTGGGTCGAGAGGGTACGGCGCGGCTTCTGAGGTGTGGGCCGAGCGAGTTCCCGAGAAGGTGGCGATAGCCCATATCCGCAGCGACGAGAAGGGTGCCGTGGTGGAGCCACCAGTCTCCTCGGCGGGCCACCGCATTGCCTGAGACCTTTCGTCCATCGGGGAGGAAAAGGTCACTGCAGTTTCGACGCTCGAGCCGGATACCCAGAGGAAGGAAGGCTTCGATGATGGGGGCGAGTAGCGCCTCGAAATCCAGAAGCCGGGTGGAGTGAAAAAGGTGGGTGAAGATGAGGTTCCCTTTTGTATGGAAAACTGCACCTCCGCCGGAGACCCGGCGAAAGAGGGGTATTCTGCGCTGGAAGACCTGGGCGGCGGCCACTTCTTGCCAAAGGTTCTGATTTTTTCCGATGACGACTGAGTCCGGACCCTCGCGGAGGATCCACTGGTCACCACCTTCAGGTTCTCGGAGGAGCGCTGCTTCCCGCCTAAGGTCTTCTTCAGTGGGAAACCCTTCGAGGATGGTCGCTTTCAATTATTGAGGTAAGTTTCGAGCAGATCGATGAAAGGACGGTAGTTGCGGATGGAATCGAAGTCCTGATCGGATTGCAGCCATTTGAAGTCTTTAAAACCGTGGCTCAGTGCCTCGTGGAGGGCGTTGACGGCGTCAGATTTTTTTCCGAGCAAGGCGAGGCTGCAGGCCAGATTATAGTGGGCCTTGGGGCAGGAGGGTCTCAAGCGAACGATTTTGCGGTCGAGGCGGAGGCTCTCGCGGTGACGATTGTCGCGATAGTAGTGGTCGGAGACGACTTCGAGGATGCGGACGTCTTTGGGGCTTCTCTTGAGAACAGCCTCAAGGAAGTCAGTCTCCGACTCCATCGTGCTCGGCAATTTCGGGTGCATTTTGGTGCCTGGAGGTAGGGTTATGGCGCTCTGCCGTGGTGCCGGACGGTGCTATGGGGTTTTCGTCCGGGTTGGTTCGGGCGCTTTTTGCGGCAGCTTCCTCGGGGGTTCGAAGTCGGGCATGGACCTGAAGCCTCTGGGAAACCACCTCGAGTCCGAGTTTGTCGGCAACTGCCTTTCCGTACCACTCCATGAAGGGGGCATCGATCTCGTGGATTTGGTCGTTATCGATACAAAAGACCTGGGCCTGGAAGGTGTTGGTCTTCCGGTTGGCCATGTAGTATTTGTAGTCCTTGCCGATGTCGACCTCTCGAATCAAGCCGCTCTCAATAAGGATAGGAAGCGTGCGGTAAACGGTAGCTCGGGAGACGGTAGAATCGATCGCTCGCGACTCCGTGAGAAGGTCTTCGGCGGTGTAGTGGGAGTTAGCGTGATAGGCCGCCTGGAAGATGGCATGGCGTTGGTTCGTTACCCGGAGCCCTCGGCTCGAGAGGTAGTCCCGGAAGGTTTTCCAAGGGTCTGATACAACTTCCATTAGAAGAACGATGGAGGCTTGCTGAGATTCTGGCAAACCTTATTGAGATTCCGAGGTTTGTTTTGTCTCAGAAAGGGGGTTAAAGACAGGAGTAGCGCCTTCAGAGGATGATGGAGGCGTCTCCAAAACTGTAGAATCGATAGTTCTCATGAATCGCGTGGCGGTAGAGGGATTGGGTGAACTCGAGACCGGCAAAGGAAGCAACCAACATGATCAAGGTACTCCTCGGGAGATGGAAATTGGTAATCAGTCCATCGACGATTTTCCATTGGTACCCGGGGTAAATGAAGATGGATGTCTCGCCGGAGGTTGGAGAGAGATTTCCCTTGGGGTCAGCGCAGGTCTCGAGCACTCGAACGGTGGTCGTCCCGACGGCAACGACTCGACCGCCGTTTTTTTTGGCATTCTGGATGCGCTCGATGCTGGCGGCATCGAGGCTGAACGGCTCGGCGTGCATCTGGTGCTGGCGGGGGTCTTCAACTTTGACGGGTTGAAAGGTGCCGGGGCCGACGTGCAGGGTGACTTCAGCGAGGTGGATCCCCAGGGAACTGAGCCGTGAAAGCAGTTCCGGAGTAAAGTGGAGGCCAGCAGTGGGAGCCGCACAGCTTCCTCGGTGGCGTGCATAAACGGTTTGATACTGATCAGGGCGGGCCTTGGAGCCACGGAGATAGGGAGGGAGGGGGACCTCTCCGCAAGCATCGAGCACGGCGTCGAGCTGGTCGCCGCATAGGTTGAAATCGAGGCTTCGTGTGCCGTCTGGATGGATTTCGCGGACAGTGGCTCGGAGGGAGCCGGAGAAATGAAACTTTTTCCCGGGTTGGAAGCGCTTTCCCGGCCTCACCATACAGGTAAAGGTAGACGGCCCAGTGCGTCTGGTAAGAAGGGCTTCGACCGAAGCCTCACTTCCTTCGGGAATGCCACGGAGGCGGGCCGGGACAACCTGGGTGTTATTGAAGACGAGGCAATCTCCGGGTTTGAGAAGGTTCGGAAGGTCTGAAAAGCGAAGGTCTCGAAAGGAATTTGTTTTCCGGTTAGCGAAAAGCAGGCGGCTTTGGTCTCGAGGCTCTACCGGTTCTTTGGCGATCAACTCCGGGGGGAGGTCAAAATCAAAGTCCTGGAGATCCATCACTTTTCTCCAAGGTAGGAGGCGAGGAAGTTTTCTTTGAACTTGGAGAAGCAGCCCGCTTCGATGGACTGGCGGATGTTGGCCATGAGCTGGCTGTAGAAGTGAAGGTTGTGGATGGTGGTGAGGCGGAGGGCCAGGATTTCGTTGGCTTGGAAGAGGTGGCGAAGATAGGCCCGGGTATATTTTTGGCAGACCGGGCAGGAGCAATGCGGATCAATTGGGAGCTCGGAATCAGCTTGGGCAGCTCCCGTCAGGTTTACTTCACCACAGGAGGTGAAGGCCCGCCCGTGGCGGCCATTTCGAGTCGGAAGCACACAATCAAACATATCGATCCCCTGTTCGACAGCGTGGAGGATGTCGACTGGGGTGCCGACCCCCATGAGGTAGCGGGGCTTGTCGACGGGTAGGTGGGGAAGGGAAGCCTGGAGAACCTCGGGGGTTCGGGTGAAGGCTACCACCACGCCTCCAACCGCGTAGCCGGGAAGATCCAGATCGACGAGGGCCTTGGCAGAGTCGGCGCGAAGGTCGGGCTCGAAAGAACCCTGGTTGATGCCGAAGAGGTGAAGGTGATTGGCTGCGCCTCGGTCCTCCCAGGTTTGCTTGCAGCGCTTGGCCCAGCGCAGACTTCGGAGCATCGATTCTCTGGCAACCTCACGGTCGCACGGGTAGGGGGTACACTCGTCGAGCTGCATGGCAATGTCGATGCCGAGGTCGTCTTGGATTTGAATGACGGATTCAGGGGTAAGGCTCATGGGAGCCCCGTCGAGATGGGAGCGAAAGTGGACTCCTGATTCGTCGATTTGATTGATTTTGGCGAGGGAGAAGGCCTGGAAGCCACCGGAGTCGGTCAGGATCGGGCCATCCCAACCGATGAATTTAGCGAGACCCCCAAACCGCCTGACGCGGGCTTCTCCCGGGCGCAAATGGAGGTGGTAGGTGTTTGATAAAATGAGTTCGAATCCAAGAGATCGAATTTCAGAAGGCTCGATGCCAGCCTTGATTGCTCCAGCCGTCGCGATCGGCATGAAAAACGGGGTTTGAACGTCTCCGTGGGCCGTGTGGAGGATTCCCCGGCGGGCATCTCCATCGGTTCGGAGAAGTGTGTAGGCCTTCATTGATGAATCCTCAGCAAAGGTAGTAGGCGAGGGAAGGATAAAGTGGAGGAAGACGGAGCCCCGGAGAGAACTCTGGTTGGTCACCTGGTCAACCCAGGTGGTAGCCACGTTTAACCCAAGTTTCTGATGGAGTGGGTAAAATTGTGCTTAATTCGAGAAAATTC
>DAISIK010000006.1:0-119565 GCA_036822055.1 Puniceicoccaceae bacterium | reverse complement strand
CACCCCTCAGTCAGATACGCAAATATATCGGCCTTTTGATTAGCGGAGTAATAAATGAGAACGGCAACAAAAGTAAAAGTTACATAGATCGTATGTGGCTCATCTCTTCTGACGAAGAACGGCTGTGGGTAGTTTCTGTGGCGACACCCGAATACGGTTTTAGTTTTTATAAAGTCACTATGGAAGAAACGGTTTCTAAACTTGAGGGTGATCAACGCAAAAGTCTGCTGAAAAAGATCTTTAAAAATTAGGGAAACAGCCACCTTGGTCGGTTCTTCTTTCGCTTCACAATAGCCCTCTCACTCCGTCATGATGTTCAGAACACCCAACCCCACCGGCAAGGGGCGTCGAACCGCTCCGTCACGGCATCAGCTACCAGTCGTCTGGGCTCCCTCAAAGCATCCCGCAAGCGCGGGACGCCGTCGCTCCCGTTGGGTCCAATCGGTCGCCCCCCATGTCACCCCCGGCCCGTTAAATACCGTAAACACTCTTTTCCCGCATATGGCACGGGAAGTTGTTTTCTGCGATACTTGAGGCTGAGCTTCGGCTCAGTCGTTCTTTGAATTGGCCCAGCCCTGCGGGGTCAGCTCAGATACCCGGCTGCGGGGATGGTCGTCGACCCGTTGAAGTACGTCGATGAGGTAGCCCTCAGAGACTACAATAAAGGGATCATTCCGTATATCTCGATATATTGAGTCGATTCGGCTCGGCAACTGTCTTTGGCTACACGTACGCTTTCAATGAGGTGGGCCAACGCACCAAGCCGCCTTCGCGGTTTTTTCTTTCTGATCCACGAATCCTTTGAAAAATTTCTTTCTAGCTAATGCGTCCGGAACTTTAGCCTGCTACGGCGAGCCGGGAATGGGAACCTAAGGTACTGCCTTTGAGATTGGATATTCTTCGAGGCATGGAGTCCGAAGTTTCTCCCTCTCGGCAGCGCAGGCTTATGCGTTCGCGAAGCGACCTTGTCTCGGATGGCATCCTCAGGCAACCGGTTCTCCATTTCTCCGGCAACCTTCGGCTCAAACGGGAAGCAGGCGACGAAAGTGTTTACTGTCTGGCCATGGCTGTAATGGTGTGATTCGAAGGTGGCGCAGACATTCTTGTCTGCGATGTGGGCAGGGGAGCAGACAGGAATGTCTCCTCCATACTTTGGTTTCATTAAAACAGCGAAGAGCGGAGGGCGGGTGGAGAGGTAGGGAACTGGCCTAGAATCACTACGTATTTATAAATTGGATACAGGTGTAGGCGGGAGGTTGATCGGGCTCGACTTGGTGAACGGTTGAGGGCAGGGTTTTTGGCGAGGGCATTGAAAGATCGGCTGTTCGATCATCGGATAAATAATTGGTTCATCATGTTGAAGCTGCCGGTAGATGATTTTCGCGAAGAGATTCTGGCCAGGTTTGGGGAGTCCCGCCGCTTGGTAGTGGTGGCTCCGCCGGGGTCGGGGAAGTCGACTCGGGTGCCGCGGTTTTTGTTGGAGGGTAGCGGTGTTGGAGAGGTGGTAGTCCTCCAGCCGCGCAGATTGGCGGCCAGAATGTTGGCAGCTCGGGTAGCAGATGAATTGGGGGTGGAGGTCGGTGGGTTGGTCGGCTACGAGGTTCGTTTTGACCGTAAAGTGTCGGGGAACACCCGGCTGCGGTTTGTCACGGAGGGGGTGTTCCTGAGACAGCTCGAGATGGGGAACCCATTGGACCCCAAATCGGTGGTGGTGATGGACGAATTTCACGAACGGCACATCGAGGGGGATTTGATTCTGGGAGCGCTTCAATGGAGAGCGGTTCAGGGGCTGACTGTTCCGGGGATTTGCATCATGTCGGCAACTTTGGATGCTTCTGCGGCAAGTCGGTGGCTCGGGGGTGCGCCGATCCTCGAGGTACCGGGGAGCCTGCATCCGGTGGAGACTTTGATGAATCCAGCGAAGAGTCGGGGCGGGAAGGCAGAGGCCCTCTGGGACCATGCGGCGCGGGCGGTTGGGGAGCGAATTGAGCGAGGCATTGAAGGTAGCATTCTGGTATTTATGCCGGGGGTGGGAGAGATTCACCGGACCCTGGAGTGTCTGCGTCGGGAGAGGCGGGTTGGCAAGATGGAGTGCCTGCCGCTCTACGGGGAGCTGAAGGCATCGGAGCAGGAGCGTGCGGTGGCCGCGGTGGCGGCGCCACGAGTCATTGTGTCGACCAATATCGCCGAGACCTCTTTGACGATACCCGGGGTGCGGCATGTGATCGATAGTGGCCTTTGTCGGGAGAAGGTGTTTGATGCTGAAAAGCGGATTAATTTTCTCGAGGTGCGCCGGATCTCGCGCGACGCGGCAGACCAGAGACGGGGTCGGGCGGGTCGTTTGGGTCCGGGAACTTGTGACCGGCTTTGGTCGGAGAAGGAGGACATGAATCTTTCCCTGAGGAGTTTGCCGGAGGTCGAGCGTATTGATTTATCGGATGCTTTTCTGCGGAACCGGATGCTTGGGGCGGCTGGGCCAGCTGATTTTCCCTGGCCGGAGGCACCAGCACCCGAGCGGATGAAGGAGGGGGAGGACCTTCTCGAGCTGATTGGCATGATCACGGAGCGGGGTGGGCAGATGACGGAGAGGGGTAGGCGGGCGGCGGCCTTGCCGGTTCATCCAAGGTTGGCGGCGATTTTGTTGGCGGCCGAGAAACGCCCCTTGATGAGAGCTGCCGCACTGGGGATTGTGGCCTTGCTTCAGGAACGTCCGATCCTGCGCCGGACGAGGGATCCAGAGGTGTTGGCAGCCCGGGCTGATGAGGACCAGTACGAAGGAGCTTCGGATTTGCTGGTGGAGATCCTATGGCTGGAGCGGGCGCTGGAGGGAAAGTTGAGAAAATATGAGATTGAGGAGCTGGGGCTGGCGCCGGGAGCGCTGGCAGAGGCGGTAAAGGCACGGGAGGCTCTGCGCGGCTCTCTCGGCTGGGAGGAATGTTATCTGGACGAAGGATCTGAGGTGCGGGAGATTGGATACCTGATGGCGGCTGGCTTTCCAGATTTGATTGCGAGGCGGAAGGTCCGGGGAGGGTCCTCCTGGGAGGTGGCAGCGGGGTTGAGCGGTCGGCTGGAGGAGGGAACCTTGGTGACTAGGGCGGACTGGGTGGTGGCGGGAAACCTTCGCTCGAGCCGGATCAAAGGGGTGCCGACGGTTTTGCTTTCAAGGTTGAGTCGGTTCGATCCGAGTTGGTTGGAGAAGTTGTATCCAAATCTTCTCGACGAGCGTGTCGAGGTTGACGAATCGCCGGCCAATGGCGGGCTTGAATCGGTGAAGGAACGGAGATTTTTGGGACTGCAGCTCGCGAGAGAGGTTCTGGGCCCGGTTGGGCCCGAGGTAAGGGGTCCTTTTTTTGCTACGATGGTGATGCAGGAGCCGAAACGTCTGAAGGGCTGGGATGAGGAGGTTGAAAGCTGGATTGCCAAGGTGAATTTTGCGGCGCGGGAGGCACGAGAGCTGGAGATCGAACCGATTGATGAGGCGGCTCGACGGTTATTAGTGGAGATGATTTGCGAAAAGGTACTGCGACCGCGAGACCTGAGAACGGTTGAGGTTTGGCCGGTTTTAAAAAATTGGCTTACTCCCGAGCAGGAGAGGGCGCTGGAGGTGATGGTCCCTGCTACCTATCCCCTGGAGGGCAGAAAAAAGCCGGCCGAGATCGACTACGGAACTGGAGAAAAGGCTACCCTGAGTGCTACTGTGCAAGAGCTCTGGAAGGAGAAGCACGTCCCTTCGATTCTGGGGGGTCGCTATCCGCTGTATCTTGAGATACTGGCGCCCAACCGCAGACCGATCCAGGTGACCCGTGACTTAACGGGATTCTGGACGGGTAGCTATGAATCAGTGCGAAAGGAGATGGCGGGGCGATATCCCAAGCACGACTGGCCGCCGGCGGGAACGACCCCGTGGTAGGGCTTTGAATGGGTGGCTCAGTGACCTTGGCGGATCTCGCTGAGATCTCGGGGCTCGTAGAACGGTAGTGATTTATCGACGTCGGCGTTGCTGAGGAGCGCGAGAAGGGCAGCGATCGTGGCAGTGGTGATGGCCATGCCAAAGAGAAAAATGAGGGTAAGGACGGCCCGGTCGTAGATCAGGTGCATGAACCAGAGGATGACGGCTACGAACTTGACCAGAGACATTCCGAGAAGACTGGAGTAAATGACGGCTTTGGGAAGGGGGAGGAAAACCAGCACGAGCTCAATGCCGGTCAGGGCGGTCATGAGGAAGGCAAGATTTACGAAGGTGAAATACTTCTTTTGTTCCGCAGCGAGGAATTCTTTGGTGATGGAGGCGGTGGGATGGGCTGCTTCGGACATGGTGCTCAAACGTATTCGAGGAGGTAAACGGCGGTGAAAATAACGATCCAAACGATATCGACAAAGTGCCAGTAGAGACCGGTGACTTCGACATCGACGGCATTTTTAACTCCCATTTTGCCGGTGTAGGAGTAGATCAACCATGAGATCAGCCAGAGGACACCGACAGCCACGTGGATCCCGTGGGTACCTGTCATCAAGTAGAAGGTGGAGCCAAAGGTTCCGGAATCGAGCTTGAAGTCATAAGTATGCACGAAATCCTGAAACTCGTAGACCTGACAACCGAGGAAGATTAGGCCGAAGAAGATGGTGCCGAGGCAGTGGCGCCGGAAGCTCTTGATTTCATTCTTGTGGATCGCCGAGACGGCGAGGGCCATCAAGAGGGAGCTCATCAAAAGGATGAAGCTGCTAAAGGTGGTGAGCTCGATGTCGAAGATTTCTGTGGGCATCACCCCAACCTCGGGATAAAGCTTTCGATAGATCAGGTGGGTGGATACAAGGGTGCCGAAGAACATGCAGTCCGAGGCGAGAAAGAGCCACATGATGAGCTTTTTCCGATCGAGACCAGTGGGTTCGTATTCGAGTGGGGTGGACGAGGCTGGAGCGGAGGAAGACATGTCGGAATCTGGGAAGGGATACCTGCAGGAAATTACTTTGGATTGGAACTTCCCGGCTGGCTGTTTTCGGGATGGAGGTGATAGCCACCGGCGCCCTCGAGAGCCCAGAGATAAATCCCGAGGGTAGTGATGCCGAGACCGGCGATGGCGAGATAACCCATGAAAGGGATGCCGGTACTTTTGAGGGCCATGGCGAAGCCGAGGACGAGGAAGCCGAAGGAGGCGAAGAGAGGCATCCAGGACTGGCTCGGCATGTGAATGCCGTGACCGTCTGAGGGAAGCGAAGTGATTGGTTGGTAGGCGGGATCTCCCTTCAGGGAAAGCTTGTGGGAGTAGAAGGCATCCCGAGCGGGGATGATCGGGGTGGACGCGAAATTGTAGACTGGGGGCGGACTGGGAAGAGACCACTCCAAGGTGCGGGCATCCCAGGGGTCGGCGGGGGCGGGTTTGCCTTTTCTGACGGTTCTCCAGATGTCGATAAGGAAGAGAAGAATCCCAAAGGCGAGGATGAAGGCACCGATCGTACAGACGAGGTTCAAGGTGGAAAAGCCAGTACCTTCAAGGTAGGAATGGGTCCGGCGCGGCATTCCGGCGAGCCCGAGAAAGTGCATGGGGAAAAAGGTAACGTTGAGACCGAGGATGACGAGCCAAGCGACGTATTGGCCGAGTTTCTGGTCCCACATTTTGCCAGTTGCTTTGGGGAGCCAGTAATAAACACCGGCGAGCAGGGCGAGGATGCTTCCACCGATCAGGACGTAGTGGAAGTGAGCAACGACGAAGTAAGAATCCTGTTGTTGAGCATCGGCCGGGGCGGAACTGTGCATGATACCGCTGAAGCCGCCGATCATGAACATCCAGATGAACCCGAGGGCGAAAATCATCGGTATTTCAAAGCGGATTTGCCCACCCCAGAGGGTGCCAATCCAGTTGAAGATTTTGACTCCGGTAGGAACGGCAATAGCCATGGTGAGGAGGCTGAAAGCGGCGGTGCCGATGGGCCCGAGACCGGTGGTGAACATGTGATGGCTCCAAACGGCAAAGCCGAGAAAGCCAATGATGGCACCGGAAAAGATGACGAGGGGGTAACCGTAAAGCGGTTTGCGGCTGAAAGTGGGCAGGATCTCCGAGATGATGCCCATAGCCGGGAGGATGAGGATGTAGACCTCGGGGTGGCCGAAAATCCAGAAAAGGTGCTGCCAAAGGATTGGTTGGCCGCCTTGAGCAACAACGTAGAAATTGGTGCCGAAGAAGCGGTCGAACATGACCTGGCCAAGGGCGACGGTAACGGGGGGGAAAGCGAAGATGATGAGGAAGGAGGTGATGAGGGTCATCCAGGTGAAAACGGGGAGACGCATCATCTTCATGCCGGGAGCACGCATCGTCATGATGGTGACAATGAAATTGAGGGAAGCAGCGATGGAGCCAATGCCGAGGACCTGGAGGCCAAAGATCCAGAAGTCGGTCCCAACCCCGGAAAACTCGCTGCCAGTGAGGGGGGCATAGCCAAACCAACCGGCGGCCGGAACAAAGTCGGTTTGTTCGATGCCGAGTTGATTGAGAGGGCCGGAGAGCCATCCCATGGCATTGGCGGCCTGGAGGAACCAACTGAGGTTAATGATGATGGCCCCTGCTACAAAGGTCCAGAGGCTGAAGGAATTGAGTCTGGGGAAGGCGACGTCGCGGGCTCCAATTTGGAGGGGGACGAGGTAGTTGAAGAAGGCAGCACTCAGTGGCATGACGGCGAGAAAAACCATGGTGGTGCCGTGCATGGTGAAGAGCTGGTTGTAGGTTTCCGGAGAAATGAGGTTGTTTTGGGCGACGGCCAGCTGAAGCCGAATGACGAGCGCCTCGAGACCGCCAATGACGAAGAAAGCGAGGGCAAAGATCCCGTACATCAGGCCGATCCGCTTGTGGTCGACGGTGGTCAGCCAGCTGGTCCACCCGGTGGTGTGGTCGGGACGCCTGAGCCCGATGGCTGAGATCTCAGCGGTTGGGGGCGGGGGCTGGTGAGTGGAGATGGCGGGAGCGTTGGCGGTGGATGAAAGGTTTTCGCTCATGGAAAGTGGAGTGGAGGGAGGAGGGCGTTTATTTGAGGGTCATGAGAAAGGCAGTGAGGTGGTGCACCTCCTCGATGGTAAGGCCGACTTCATGGAGGCCTCCGTTGCCATTGTGCATGAGGTTGCCCGGCTTTATTTTTTCGGAGTTAAGGATCCAGTGGTAGAGGTTTTCGTACTGGAGCTTGCGATCAATGCCACCCTCATCGGTGCGATGCTCGAGCCATCCTGCGGCGATGGAGGCTCGCGAGGCAACGTGGGTGAGATCGGGGCCCTTATTGCCGCGGGCTGGGGTGCCGCCAATGGCATGGCACTGGAGGCAAACTCCTCGACCCATGAAGAGGTGGGCACCTTTCTCGACGGTACCGGAAATTTGCTCCACCGGGCGGGCCATGTTCTCGGCAAACCAAGTGTCCCAAGGGACCTCCTGATTGGGTGATGGGGCGGGAGATCGCTGACGTTCGACCCATTCGGCAAATCCGGCATCGTCAAAAACATCGGCCCGGAACTGCATGTAGGCGTGGGATTCGCCGCAAAATTCTGCACACTGTCCGTAATAGTAGCCCTCCTCATCGGCGCGGACCCACATGCGGTTGGTTCTGCCGGGGATCATGTCCACTTTACCAGCGATTTTCGGTAGCCAGAAGGAGTGGATGACGTCTTTGGCCCGAAGCTCGATGACGACGTTGCGGTCCTTGGGGAAGGCGAACTCATTGGCGGTAACGATGCCTAGTTGCGGGTATTCAAAGGAAAACCACCATTGCCAGCCGTAGGCGTAGATGATGAGGGGCTCTTCGGCGGCGGCCTCGGAGGTGAGCTGGCCGGTATACCAGTGGCCGAGCAAACTCTCGGGGTCCTCTGGAAGCTCGTGGGTGTACCAGATGACGCGGACAGTCGGAACGGCAATGATCGCCAGCAGGAGAATCGATACGCCAATCAGGCTGATCTCCACGAGTGGGTTGCCATGATCCTGTTTTGGATGATCGGCCGGAAATTTTCCCCGGCGGATGCGGTATTTCCAGACCACCCAGAGGAGGACACCGCCAACTGCGAGAAAGATGACTGAGGTGACCTGCAAGGTGAGGTAAAAAAGCTGGAGCTGCTCGCGGGCGATGATTCCTTTGGGGTCAAAGGTGGATTGCCTCGAATCGAACTGGCAGCCAACCATGAGCAAGCTGGAGAGGACGGGGAGCAGAATCAGGAGTAGTCGGGGCATGAAGACTTGGGAACGGAGCAAATTTAGGTGAAACAAATTAGTGAATGCAATGCTCTTGATTAGTGGGGGTTGATTCTGTTTGATCCGTGGAACCAAAATGAACCCCATCCCCATGGCTTTAGGAGATCACCCAGGTGGCTGTTGATCCAAAAAACACTTCAAACGGTCTCGGTGCCGACGAGGCCCAGTTGACCGACGGGAACCTTCAGCAGGTTCACAACCAGTTGATGCGCGAGAAGGTGGAGCCGTCCGAGGGTTTCCCGCCGATGCCGCTTTTCATCCTCTTTATGTTTGCGACAGTGGTCTTCGGAATTGGAGTGTACTTCGTGAAGCATATCGCAGGGTTTCGCTGGGACGTCTACGATCCCAACTATGACCCACGGGCTGCTGTGGATACTGCCCCTCGTCCGGCCTTTGATGCCATGCGGGTGGGGGCCAGGATCTATGTGAACAACTGCCAGCAATGCCACCAGGTTGATGGAGCCGGGGTGCCACCATCCTTCCCTCCCTTGGCCGGGGTGGATTGGGTAACGGAAACCCGGATACGGCCGACGGCAATCTTACTGCATGGACTGACTGGTGAGATCGAGGTAAATGGGGTAGTCTACAGAGGCAACATGCCTGCCTTCGGGGGAATCTTGTCTGATCGCGATATCGGAGCGGTTTTGACTTATATTCGCGCTTCCTGGGGTAATCAGGCGGGGGCGATCACGGAAGAGCATGTGCAAGCGATCCGGGCGAAGGTCGGGAACCGGGCGCTTCCCTGGACGGCAGGGGAACTGAAGACGTTGGCCCCGATGCCCGAGCTGACGGTCGAGATGCCAGCCTCTGAGGAAGCGGAGGAGACCGGGGAGGCAGAGGAATCTCCGGTGGAGATGAGCGCGACCGAGGAGGTCGCAGAATCCCGGCTAGACGACCGGGAAGCCGTTAAGGCAGCTTAGTCAGACGGCTGCGTAGTTCGTGTAACTCGTTCTCGATCCGCAAGAGGGCGTCTGCGAGCTCGGCGTGGGGCTGGGCGGGGTCCGGGGTGATGGCGAGTTCCTGCATGGTGGAAACAATGATGCCGATGAAGAGATTGAGGATCGTGAAGGTGGCGACGACGATGAAGGGTACGAAGAAGAGCCAGGCCCATGGGTGAACCTCCATGATTGGGCGAACGATCCCCATCGACCAGCTCTCGAGGGTCATGATCTGGAAGAGTGTATAGAGGCTTTTGCCGATCGTTCCAAACCACTCCGGGTGGGTCTCGCCGAAAAGGTTGGTGGCAAGGACGGCAGCCACGTAAAAGACGATCTTCATGACCAGAACGACACCGAGCAGGCCGGGGATGGAGTGAAGGAAGGCGGCGACGACTCGTTTTAGCTGAGGGACGGCGGTGAGCAGGCGAAGGACCCGAAGCACGCGGAGGGAGCGGAGGACGGAAAGGGGACCACTTCCGGGGGCCAAGGCGACGCCGACCACGAAAAAGTCAAAAACGTTCCATCCGTTTCGGAAAAAATGCAGGCGGTACGCATAGATCTTGGCGGCCAATTCGAAAACGAAAATGGTCAGGCAGAATTTGTCGATGATTCTGAGGAGGGGACCGAAGCCCTGCATGACAGCGGAGCTGGTCTCGAGACCGAGGGTGAATGCATTGACGAGGATAAGGAAGATGACAAGACGTTGTACGGAGCGACTTTCGACGAAGCGGGCTACTTTCAGCCGCCGGGCGGAGGTTTCGGGTCTCGCTACCAGTTTCTGTAAATCCTCATCGCTCATAAGCGCCTATAGAGCCGACCGGAAGAATTCCGTCAACCTCCGATGCGGGTGAGCGATCGAGGGCGAATCGGGATGGGTGCTGAGGAGCCAGGGAAGGGAGCTTTGGCGAAGAAAGGGGGAAACGGGAGGGGGGATGAGCCGTTTCCGAGAGGACGGTTGGGTTGGTTTGTGAGCAGGGTGGTGGTTGGGTTCCAGGGATCAGTCACCACCTTCAGATGGCTGAGGCTGGGGGCTTTGATTTGCTTCGTTTAAGGGTCCGTTTTCAGGATTCAATCCGGCGAGGATCTTCTCTCGCTCTTCCGGGGTAATGCCGTGGCTGACCTGAATGCCAAACTCGGTGGCCAGCCAATTTTCCAAAGTGATCCACTCGCCTCGATATTTTACCTTTTTTGAATAGGCCGAGACGGTGATGAAATTCTCTGCAGTTCTAAACTTTCTGAGGATGGCTATCAAGGCGGCCAGGTTGGCGAAGACGAGGATCAGAACGAGGAGGATTTGGAGACGCTGGACATCGATGTTGAAGGCGGTCGAAGAAAGGCTGAAGCCATCGTTTTGAAAAGCGGCGAGGGAGATCCAAACCGCGATGACCAGAAAGGTGGTGATGATAACCGTAATGGAACCACGAATCGGCGCGAGACGTGGCTGCATTCGCCGGAAGAGAACGTAGGCAGTAAGAACGTTTAAAAAAAGGAGGATGAGGATAAGAATCACCTCGGTGCGGGTGATCGAAACTGAAATCCTCGCTTCGTTGGTGAGCAGATTTTCGGGAAGGCGGAAGGCAAAGAAAATCCAAACGGCGACTGCGATCAAGGAGAGGAGACCGAGGGTGAGGAATGGGCCCGAACTACGATCGGAAAGTTTGACTAATCTGGGAAGCACCGTGGCGGGCAAGATAGGATGGCCGAGGGGCGAGGTCGAGCCAAAGTGATGCCGGATTTGGTCAACCTGCGCGGAGGGAGTGAGTTGGAGAGATCCGTGGTGGCCCGTCCTTATTGAGCCTGCCCCGAAGCTGGCTGCGGTAGATTTTAAGCCAGGTGTGCCATGCCTTACGGGCTAACTCATCCTGGCAGAGATTGATTTCATTCCGGCGGACCTCGAGGTTTTCGTTAGCGATTCTGGAGAGGTCATCAAGGTTGTAGAGGAAGACGCCATCGGAATCGGCGAGGGACGGATCGAAGTCTCGGGGAACGGCCAAATCGACGAGGAACAGGGGCCGGGTTCGCTCTTTGGGAATTTTTTTGAGGTGTTCCTTACGGAGGATGGGTTGTGGGCTGGAGGTTGAGCCGATGACGATGTCAAAGAGGGCGAGGTGATCGGGAAGGCAACCGATATCGAAAGCAGCGGCCTCGAGCTTCCCGGCAAGGAGGGTGGCGCGGTCGAGCTGGCGGCTGGTGACGGTGAGGTCCCGGCAGCCCCGAGAGATGAGAGCCTGAGCGGTTTTGTCGGCGACCTCTCCACTTCCAATGATGAGGACGCGGGTATGGCTGAGGGAGCCGAAGATGCGGGTGGCAAGCTCAGCGGAGACGTTGCCTATACTGATTTGCCCTCTGGAGATACCCGTGTTGGTGCGGATCCACTTGGCCGCTTGAAAGCCCTTCTGGAAGGCGATGTCGATTTCCGGGCTCAATTTGGAGGCTGCTTTGGCGCACCGGTGGGCCTCTTTCATCTGCCCGAGGATTTCCGTTTCGCCAACCATTTGAGAGTCGATGCCAGCGGCCACGGTGAAGAGGTGATTGATCATCTCGTGGTTGAAATACTGGTACGCACCGGAGAGGAGGTGGGCGGGATTGAGACTCCTTCGATCGGCGAGAATCTCGATGAAGGTTTCCGCCGGGGAAGTGGTCTGGGTCATGCCGTAAACTTCGATCCGATTGCAAGTGGAGAGAACGAGTGGAGGGGGTTGCTCAAGGCGTTGGGAGACCTCGATGCTGATGGAACGACCCTCTTCCCTGGAAAAGGCCATCCGCTCCCTCAGCTCGATGGGAGTCCGGTGGTGGGAGAGACCGGCAACGTACAATTTCTCGGTTTGCTCAATCATTCCGCGCGGATTGTTTCTCGGAATAGGGTATCGAGGACTCCCGTGAGCGGGCGGCGTCGACGGGTCCAAGGGAGAAGATAGAGGCGCCGAAGAGGAAAAGGGAGGCAATGGCCACCCGTCTGGGGCTGGTCTGGTGCTTCAAAAGGAGACCGAGGAGGGCGAGGTAGGCCAAGGAAACGAGGGTCACGAGGAAAAGTTTAACCTGGGCCGCGAGGGAGAGCTGATGGTTGCTCAGAAGGAAAAGTCCTGAGAGGACTGACACGACGAGAAACAGGGAGGCAGCGATGAGAGCCCTCGCCTGGAGGCGTTCAAGCTGGAGGAGGGAGGGGAGGAAGGAAAAAATGGGGGCGTGTTTCTTTCTTTCCAAAGCGTTGAATTGGAGAAGGTAGAGTGTGGAAATCATCGCGAGGAGGGCGAGACAACCGTACCCGAAGACGGCGAGAGCAGCGTGCAGCTCGACGAGGGGATCGCCTCCGAAGAGGCGCCCGGAGTAGGGCTGGTCAATTCCGGGCAAGGCGAGGGAAAGGACCCCGAAAATGGTACACAAAAAGGCGCAACAGAGGCCAAGCAGGTTGACGTTAAAGACCGGGCCAACAATGAGGACGATCAGCACGGTTGACCAAATGATGAAGTGAAGAATCTCGTAGGTATTGCCGAGGGGGCAGGCACCGATCGAAAGACCTCGCAGGTAGAGACCGATGCTTTGAAAGGTGAAAGCCAGAGCGAGCAGGGTCCAAAGCAGTGGCCGGGAATGCCGCCGACCCTCTAGCAACGCCTTGACCCCAATCATCAGGGCAGAGGCAAAGATGATGGTGGCAATTCCTAGAAGGTAACGTTCGTTAATGGACACAGCCGAAGGGACAGGGCTCGGGAAGGCGTCTGGAAGGGAGGAAGGTAAGTCAGGAGGCCAGGGTGAGTTCCTCGACTCCAGCAAAAGAGGCGATTCTTCGCCTGAGGAACTGGAGCCACTCGGGGTGGGTGTTCAAACAGGGAATATGGGTAAACTCCTCGCCACCCGCGCGAAGAAAAATCTCCTTACCCTCGCCAGCGATTTCTTCGATGGTTTCGAGGCAATCCGCGACGAAGGCGGGACAAATGATGAGGATTTTACGGATGCCCTCGCGGGGAAGAGAGCCGAGAGTCATGTCGGTATAGGGCCGTAGCCAGGGGTCGCGACCGAGGCGGGACTGGAAGGTGGTGCGAACCTGATCGGGATTTAAACCGGCGCGCTCTCGGAAGCGCTCTACGGTTTGGAAGCACTGGTGTCGGTAGCAGGTAGCGTGCGCAGGGTGGCAGGTTTGGCAGCAATCCGGGGTAGAAAGACAGTGGGCATGGGACGGATCAGTCTTGCGGAGGTGTCGCTCCGGGATGCCGTGGAAGGAGAAGAGAATCTGGTCGAAGTCCTTTTTCAGGTAAGGATGAGCGGAGGCGTAGAGTGCTTCAATGTAGTCAGCGTCGCGATAGAATGGCTGGAGGAGTTCGACCTGGGGCGCGTACTGCATCTCTCGCATGACAGCTCGGGTTTTGACGACAACCGTCTCGTAGCTCGACATGGCGTAGTGCGGGTACATGGGCATAATGTACAGGCGGTCGACTCTGGCCTCGCGCAAATTTTCGAGGGCACTCTCGATGGTGGGTTGGCCGTAATTCATCCCGAGCGCTACCGGGACCTCCTCGGTGTCGATCGCCTTTCTCACTTTTTCACTGGTGACGATCAGTGGGCTGCCATCCTCGGTCCAGATGCTGGCATAGCCTTCGGCCGATTTTTTTGGGCGAAAGGGCAGGATGAAAGCGTTGACGACGAGCCAGCGGATGGGGAAGGGAGCATCGAGAACCCGTCCATCCATGAGAAACTCCCGTAGGTAAGAGCGGACATCGGACACATCGGGAGAATTCGGGGAGCCGAGATTGAGGAGCAGGACGCCAATCTTGTTCATTTGAAAAAGATCCTTGTTTAAGGGTTCAAGTCAAATGGCGAAAAGGGAGGCTAAGCGATCGATAAAGGTCACTCGGTAAAGAGCCAACCGGAGGTGCGATCCCTTGTTGAGGAATTGGCCGGGGATGGATCAAGACCTGGGAGGACGACCGGAAAGTCATCTGGCAACCCGGATGAGGGAGGAGAATCTTCAGGGATTGGGACGGGTGGTTGAACTAGTGCGGAGGGGTCAAGGGAGGGACTGAGGGGAGTTGGAAGGCTGGAGCTGGCTTTGACCTTTGACTCCAGGAGAGCAATCTGCCGGCGAAGTTCGAGGTTTTCATCCTCGGCAGCTTCAGCTCTCAGTCGGGTAGCTTGCAGGTTTTTCTCCAGGCGGGCGAGCTTGGATGAACCGAGTGCTTCAACCTCCGAGAGGCTGGCGCGTAGATTTTGATTCTCCAGATTGAGGCGCGAGATGGTGCCTTCTTGTTGGCTGTGTCGGGTCGAGATGTTGAGGAGGTCTCGATCGGCTGCAGCCATCTCAGCCTCCAGTCGCTGAATCTGGGTGTTGAGGCTAGCGGTGTCGGGGTCGAGCTGGGAGGTCTCCGGATGAGGACCCCTGGTGTGCAAGAGAAACCAGGGAATGCCTGAGAGACCGAGGAGGAGGAAGAAGGTGAGGATGCGAAAAGCCATGAGCGGAAGTATTAGAGGGCAAAGCTTCGAAAGCCGAGCCTGAAGTAGAGGGGAGATTAAGGAGCTGACCCTCTAGCCGGGGCTTCAGTCAAAGGCGAGGGGTGGGTGTTTGGTTCCGGGGGGTGCTCCTTCCTGGGGCAAAAAAAGGAGACCCCCCGATTTGGGAGGTCTCCTCGTAAGTCTCTGTCAAGAGTGCTGCTGACTAGAAGCGGGCGCGGACGGCACCGTAGACGGTGGTCGATTCCATCGCAGTGATGTTGTCGTCCTTGAGCTCGGAAAGCTCAACCCCTGCCTGAAGCTTGAGGTTGTTGCCAGAGATGTAGTAGTTCGCTCCGAAGTAGAAGGACTGGTATTCATTGCCGTCATCGGCTTCACCAGCATTGCTTCCTTCGTCGGTGTTGATGGCGTCGTCAAGTGCAGTGCGGCCAACATAGCGAGAAAGAACGCCGATGCCATTCTTCTTGTCGGAATCGATGTAGTCGTAGCGGAAGACCAGCTCGAGATTGTCGGTAACGCTGACGTATGGCATGATCATGAATCCCTGGGTGGTGTCGCCGCCCTGGTCTTCACCCCAGATGTAGTCAGCCTGGATGCCGAACATCCCGAATTTCAGTTCACCATTGATCGAGTAGACGGCGTCGAAGTCCGCATTGTCCGAGTCGAAGAACTGATTGGTCTGGAAGCCGATGTCTCCCTTGATGCCATCGAAGATTTCTCCGAGGTTGAGGAAGATCTGGAAGTTACCTGCCACCTTGGTTGAACCGTCGCCTTCGAGGGCGTTGTCGTTGTCAGACACTCCATTGAAGAGACCTGCGAAGACGCTAACTGGACCAAACCCTGCGTCGGCGAAGACCCCGGTTGAGCGGGGACCGTCGAAGGTATTGGCGAGGAGGGAGCGCTCTACGGTTTTGATGGACGAGGAGGAGGTGCTTTCTTCGCGGCCGACCTCCATGTCGGTGAAACCAAATCCGATGTCGATGTTGTCGATGCCAGTGTAGGTGAGGGTACCGGTGTCGAGGTTAGAGCCCTCAGGGAGCACGTTTGCAAATACGTCGAACTTCCAGTTGTTGTTCATCTTCCCGTCAAAACCGACCCGTACGCGACGATTTTCGAAGGTGAAGTAGGATTCGGTGTTGGCGTCCGAATAGTCGGAGTCAACGGAGGCGTATCCGACTTGCCAGTGGAGGCGCACTTTTGCGTTCATGGAAGCAGTGGTCTTCCGTTTCGGGGAAACCGAAGGTTTGTCCGACTTGCTCTTGCTGTCTGCCTTCATCGAGTCGGCCTGGGCCTGAGTGATGAATCCGTTTCTCACGAGGGTGTCGACGAGTTGGTCGTCAGCGGCGTGAGCCGATGCGGCGAAAACGCCAGCAGCGAGTATGCCGAGGATTTTGGATTTAGTGTTCATTTGTGTTTGTTGTTGTTTGTGTTCGCCGGAATACACCGTGCGAGTTTGATCAATGCGCGGCAACCGAATCATAAGCAATCCGAAATCTGATTCGGAACTTTTTCATTACGGTTTTGTCACAATTCATAAAGTGGCTGTTACTGTTAAAACTATTGTTCTTATGGCACGAAAAATGCTGCATTGTTGGTCATTTCTTTGTGATCCGAATCTGCATTTATGGAATCATCTGCGTGTACCGAGAGACTGCTTAGTTCGTCCCGCTCTCTCAGTTTGAGTCGCTTGGGAGGTTGTTCAGGAGACCGTTGTTATCAGCTAAAGGCTTCATTGGGGGGTTGGAACCGAAATCAAAATTAGTATCGCTTTCGAAGGGGAACAAAACCCGGTAGCGGGTGCGTTTTGCAAACCGGAGTATCGGCGATTGGTTCGGCGGAGTAACGATTCAAGTTATGCCTGCTAAATTTTGTATCTAAATTGTGGATACAATTTCTTGAACTTTTTCATTAGCCATGGGGTTCGGGGAAGTTAAGATCCTTGATCCGAGGCTTTTGAGCGGGGTAGCGAACGACGGTGATCTCCTGGGCGATAGAGCTCTAGAGGCGTTCTAGTAAGGGCGCTGCTCTCGGCAGTGGAAATTTGGGAGGGCCGGAATCGGCAGCCTCCGGAGCCCGAATGAGCAAACCGCCTGTTTCAGTGGCTGGAAAATGCCTGACCCCAGGGTGTGGAAAAAGAGTGCTAAAGACGGTTATCCCGCTGGGGTACAGATGGTAGCTTGCACAACCAAAGACGCTCAGGTGACAAAACTGTAACTGCCTTGATTGGATTTTTCCTTGGCTGTCATCGGGGTAGTCCGCCATCTCTGGGGTTCTTCAAACTGTTGAAGAAATCCAATACTATGAAAAAAACATTCAACACACTCCTGACAGCCTCGGCGGTTGCCTCCGCAGGGCTTTTCACGTCGGTCTCCCACGCTTTGGTGGATCCAAACCTTCCGGTTTACGAGCAGGTCTCCGGAGTTTCCGGAACCTTGAACGCGATTGGTTCTGACACCCTCAACAACATGATGGCCCTTTGGGCTGAAGGTTTCAGAGCGATCTACCCGAACGTTCAGATTCAAGTGGAGGGCAAGGGCTCTTCGACTGCTCCCCCTGCTCTAATCGAAGGAACGGCTCAACTCGGACCCATGAGCCGCGAGATGAAGAGCTCTGAAATCGATGCATTCGAAGCGAAGTTTGGCTACAAGCCTCTTTTGGTTGGTACTGCGATCGATGCCCTGGCGGTTTTTGTGAACAAGGACAATCCTGTCGAAAACCTGACGATGACCCAAATTGACAGCATGTTTTCGAGTACCTTCAAGCGCGGTGGCACACCGATCGCCCGTTGGTCGCAAGTCGGCGTGCGGGGCGACCTCGGCAATCAGCCGGTCAGCCTCTACGGACGTAACAGCGCATCCGGAACTTACGGATTTTTCAAGCAAGTGGCTCTCCAAGGTGGCGACTTTTCACCACGGGTGAAGGAGCAACCAGGTTCGTCTTCGGTGGTCCAGGGTATCGCAAGCGACCTTGCTGGTGCCGGCTACTCCGGAATCGGTTACGCCACTTCCGGGGTGAAGGTTGTCAACATCAACGGGTTTGAACCAACTGCAGAAAATTGCATTTCCGGTGACTACCCGCTGGCTCGCACGCTCTTCGTCTACGTGAACAAGGCTCCCAATCAGCCTCTTGACCGCCTTACCTTCGAGTTCCTTCGCTTCGTTCTCTCGAAGCAAGGGCAAGAAGTCGTCGCCCGGGATGGATATTACCCACTTCCTGCTCCGGTAGCTGCACAGATCCTGAAAAGCCTCCGTTAATTCGGATTTTTCGCGATCTCAGTCTGTCTGGTGGCCGGGGCGTTTCCCCGGCCGCCATTCATCATCCAAGTTTTAACGCCTTCTCAAATACCTGTCTTTTTTTAGACCACACTGCTGACCACTCGCTATGGAGATTCAAAGAAATCCAATCGAAGCCGATCCGAACCGGTTCGAGGTTGCTAAGAAAACCTTACTTTTTGACCGGATAATGAATGTGGTCATCGTCGCGGGGGGGATCGGGGTAATTATGGCAGTTTTTGCAATCTTTGCCTTTATCATGACCCAGATTGTGCCTCTCTTCGGAGGAGCCAAAGTGAGCGAGCGGGGTAGTGTGAAAGTCCAAGTGGAAGCTCCGGTACTCATGGGAATCGATGAGTGGGGAGAGCTTCCTTTTATTTTGAACAAGGAGGGTCGGCTGTTTTTTGTCGATCTTCAGACCGACCTAAAGAGTCGTAAGGTTCTCTTCGATAACGACGGGAGCTTGAGGACCGGTGAGAGGGGAATTTTTGAAGCGCCACTTGCTATTGAAGGGGAACACTCATGGGAGAGTTTCCGCTACGACAGCTATAGTGGGACGATTCTCCTGGCTTCGGACGACAGCACCTTTGCGACCATCGGGGTCTCTTACAAACCGAACTTTGCCGCGGACGGGACCCGGTCGATTGAGGAAACGGTCGTCGTCTCGACACCCTTCAGAATCAACAATGTCTCCGGAAGCGTTGTTGATCTCGATTTTTACCGTGCCAGCGAGCGCCAGCTGATTGGTGCAATCGTGGATGCGGAGGACCAGCGAATGGTCGTCCTTCAGCCTTTTAATGCCCGGAGAAGCCTTTTCGGGACCGCCACCATGGATGCCGGGGAACCGATTGATCTGACCGGCTTTATTGAGGGCGAACCGCTCTTCATCCGTACTGGAGGCAGTGGTGACCGGGTGATCGTTGTGACGAAGTCCGGTAAGTTTTATTATTTTGCGGTTCGCGGGCAGGACCCAGTTTTGATGCAAACCTTTGAGCCTTTCAAAGACCAGCCGGGAGTTGAGGTCAAAACGACCGACTGGCTCTTTGGTCGGGTTTCCCTGGTGGTCACTACCAGAGATGGGCAGAATGTGGTTCTTTCGAGCTTTCTCGACCGTGAATTGGAGAAAATCCAATACGCCCTGATCCGGACCTTGGAGCCTTTCGGAAACGGGGCAAACCTGATCTCCCACTCCCTGCGAAATCGAGCCTTCCTCTTGCAAGCTGACGAGATGCTGTCGCTGCGCTATGCGACAACCGAGAACATTCGCTGGGAGAAAAAGACGGATTATCAAGTTGCTATTTCCACCCTCGGTCCGAAGTACGATTCGATCCTCGCCCTCGACACGGCGGGACGATTGCATGTCTACAACCTCCGGGATCCTCATCCGGAAGCGGGGATTAAGGCATTCTTCGGTAAAATCTGGTATGAGGGGCAAGCAGCGCCCGGTTACCAGTGGCAATCCACGGGTGGTGAGTCGAGTTTTGAGTCCAAGCTCTCGATTGTTCCCCTCTTCTTCGGTTCGATCAAGGGAACCTTGTACGCAATGATGTTTGCGGTGCCGATCGCGATTCTTGCAGCGGTGTACACCTCACAGTTTTTGAGCCCAGAGATGAGAAGGATCATCAAACCAACGATGGAGATCATGGCATCGTTGCCATCGGTGGTTTTGGGATTCCTGGCTGCGCTCTGGCTGGCTCCGATCATGGCGGATCGAGTGCCGTCGGTCCTCATGATCTGTATCCTGGTGCCATTGGTCTCGCTGTTGATTGGGTATTTTTGGGGTAAAATGCCGCAGGGGATCCGCATGCATCTGAAGCCCGGGCGCGAATTCTGGGTGATGATTCCTACCGTCTTGTTGGTTGGATTCATTGGCTGGTCGCTCGGGCCGATCGTTGAATCGATCTTTTTTGGAGGAGATTTTCGCGCTTGGTGGCCGCAAGCCACGGGAGCGAGCTACGAACAGAGGAATGCCTTGGTGGTGGGCTTCATGGTCGGGTTTGCGGTCATACCGATCATCTTCACGATCTCCGAGGACGCGCTTTCCAACGTTCCGCCTTATTTGACCTCGGCATCTCTCGCCCTTGGGGCATCTCGCTGGCAGACGGCCTGGATGGTCGTTTTGCCTACGGGTTCTCCCGGAATCTTTTCCGCCTTGATGATTGGCCTTGGACGCGCGGTCGGGGAGACCATGATCTTCCTGATGGCCACCGGTAACACTGCGGTGATGGATTGGAACATCTTTAACGGGATGCGGACCTTGGCGGCCAATATTGCGGTGGAGCTACCGGAGGCTCCCGAGGCGAGCACGCTCTACCGCACGTTGTTCCTAGGGGCGATGGCTCTCTTTCTTTTGACTTTTGCCATCAATACGATTGCCGAGGTCACCCGCCAACGCCTTCGCGAAAAGTTCAAAACGATCTAACTAGAAGCTGGAGCTCTTTGAAATGGAAATGAAAGAACAAGTTGGACTCAGCCCCGATGAGGCGAAGGCCCGTCGTGAGCTTGAACGTTCGGAGTATCCCCGGGGCGAGCCGCAAGTCTGGTTTACCAGTATGGGTTTGTCGATCGGCATCATTATGGTTGTCACTTTGCTGGCAGTCATATTGCTGAATGGATTCTCGGTATTCTGGCCGAAAAAGATCTACGAATTCACCTTAGTCGACGGCATCACCTTCCAGGGGTCGAGTAGCTTTGCTGGTGCAATCACCCTGGAGCGGGAGAAACGGATGCAGGTCGAGGGAGAGACCGACCGAATCCGCGAGTTCCAAATGTTTGTTGGGAACAAGCGCGAGTACGGCCAGATGTTCAAATTCATCGACGCGGAATCGATTGCGGATCGCTCTGTGCCAGAGGATATTGTCGAGCTTGAGAGGCTCGAATGGGGGAACGCCGTTGGCTTTCCGGTCGAGCTGCGACACAAGAGCGGCGAGGTGATTCGCGCTGAGGAGGAGACTTTTAAGAAGGCTTTGGCCGTTGCGATCAGTGAGGCCAATGAGCGTCGGGAACGATTCACGCGGATTGAGTCGAAACCGATTGGAAGGATCAATCGTGAGAAAGAGAAGCTAAGGCTCGAACGGAATTTTTACGCCTCGCAGGTGGATCGAGATAACACAGCGCGGATTGAGCGAATCGATCAGGCTATGGACGAGCTTCAGGAACGCTACGAGGTTCTGGCGGCTGAGGCGCGAGTCCTTCGGGCCGCTGCGGATGATCACATTTTCGTCTACCGCTTGGCTACGGGTCAGATCGTCGAGCTGCCGGTTGGTGAGATCACCTACCACTACTACCCGAACCAAATGGGTTTGATGTCGCGGATCGGGTTTTTTGTGGGGCACATCTGGACCTTCCTCACGGAAGAACCTCGAGAGGCCAACACTGAAGGTGGAATCTTCCCTGCTATTTTTGGAACCTTCACGATGACTCTGCTGATGTCGATCGCGGTGATGCCTTTTGGGGTAATCGCTGCGGTTTACCTGAGAGAATATGCGAAGCAGGGACCGCTGGTACGCTCGGTTCGAATTGCCATTAACAACCTGGCGGGGGTCCCTTCCATTGTTTACGGCGTCTTCGGTCTTGGGTTCTTTGTCTATGTGCTGGGAGGGAACATTGATGACCTGCTCTTTGCGAAGAGACTGCCGACCCCAACCTTTGGAACCGGGGGGATTCTCTGGGCATCGCTGACCTTGGCTCTGATGACGGTGCCCGTTGTCGTCGTGGCGACCGAGGAAGCACTCTCTGCAGTACCGCGCGGCGTGCGCGAAGCATCGTTGGCATGTGGTGCTTCCAAGTGGCAGACCATCCAGCGGCTTGTATTACCAGCTTCTGCTCCGGGAATGTTGACCGGGTTGATCCTGGCAATGGCTCGGGGAGCTGGAGAAGTTGCTCCTTTGATGTTGGTTGGGGTGGTCAAACTGGCGCCGGCCCTTCCGATCGATGGAATCTTCCCCTTTATCCACCTGGAGCGTAAGTTCATGCACCTCGGCTTCCACATTTACGATCTCGGCTTCCAAAGTCCGGACTCGGATGCAGCTAAGCCGATGGTTTTCGCTACCACCCTTTTGCTCATTGTGTTGGTGGTTCTCTTGAACATCACGGCGATCTCCATTCGCAACCACCTCCGCAAAAAGTATAAGGGCGATACCTTCTGATTCAGCCCAAATTCGTTTAACAAACTCAAAAATCCAGACTTCTACTATGGAATCATCAACTGAAACTCCTAAGACGCCCGTCAGCGATGTGGTGATCGACAATCCCTATATCAAGATTTCCGACTACAGCTTTTGGTACGGTCCGGCGAAAGTCTTGCACGACATTTCGCTCGACATTGAGAAACGTAAGGTGACGGCCTTTATTGGCCCATCCGGGTGTGGTAAATCGACCTTGCTGCGAAATCTCAACCGGATGAATGACCTGATCGATGGGATCCATCACGAAGGGGATATCATTGTTGGCGAGCGGAGCATTTACGACCCTCGTCTGGAGGTCATTGCCTTGCGCAAGCGGATTGGAATGGTATTCCAAAAGTACAACCCATTCCCGAAGTCGATCTACGAGAACATTGTTTACAGCCTTCGGATTGCTGGGCGCACCAAAAAGACGCTACTCGACGAGACAGTCGAGCGGAGTCTCAAAGGGGCTGCGCTTTGGGATGAGGTCAAGGATCGCCTGCACCAGAGCGCTTTGA
Source organism: Puniceicoccaceae bacterium (assembly GCA_036822055.1). Lineage (GTDB taxonomy): Bacteria > Verrucomicrobiota > Verrucomicrobiia > Opitutales > Puniceicoccaceae > DAISIK01. The sequence continues at coordinate 97,007 of DAISIK010000006.1, read as the reverse complement.
GTCTTTCCGGCGGTCAGATGCAGCGCTTGTGTATCGCCCGGGCGATTGCCAACTCACCTGAAGTGTTGCTGATGGATGAGCCTTGCTCGGCTCTCGATCCGATTGCTACAGCCAAGGTTGAAGAGCTGATTCACGAGTTGAAAAAGGACTACACGATTGTGATTGTGACGCACAACATGCAGCAGGCTACCCGTGTTTCGGATCGGACGGCGTTTTTCTATCTCGGGAAGCTGATCGAGTACAACGAAACTGACAATATCTTCATGAATCCCAAGAACGAGCAGACCGAGGCCTATGTCTCGGGTCGATTCGGCTGAGGTGCTGAGGGATCCTGGCTCTTGGATGCAATTCCATGAGCTTGAGCAGAGGTGAGAAGCCCGAACGCCTCGATGTTCTCTATTCCCATTCCGGGGAGCCTTTATCCAATTATCGATTGGCAACCCCGTTTTTTAGAGTAGTTTCAGAAGATGGTTGTTCTGAGTCCAGGGAGGTTTTGGAGCGGCAGGAGTTTCCGGCTAAACAATGAAGAGATTTTTCCATGATGAACTTGCTGAGATAGAGTCGAGTTTAATCGCGATGTCTCAAAAAGCGTTTGAGAATGTTCGGCTGGCCATGTTTGCTTTTGAGAATCGGGATCGGGACCTCGCCGAAAAGGTGCTAGCCAATGACGAAGAAATTGATGATCTGGAAATTGAGTTGGATCACAACTCGACCCGTTACCTTGGACTTCGGCAACCGGTGGCTAAGGAGCTGAGGTTGCTAGCGGTAACGATCAAGACCTCCCACGACCTGGAGAGGGTTGGCGACGAGGCGACAACCATTGCGAAGCGAACGCTCCATCTCTTTGAAGTAGCTCCATCTTTTCGGACCAAGTATGATCCTTCTGCGCTGTTGGTGATGGGAGACCATTGTGCAGCGATGTTGCGCAGTTCGATTGATGCCTTCTTGAACAGCGATGTCGATCAAGCCGTGGAGGTGGTGAAGAGCGACCGCAAGGTTGATGCCCTCAACCGGGAGAACCTGGAGCGTTTTACGGCAGCCATCTCGCTGGATCCTCAATTTGCCAGTGGGTTTTTGGATCTGATCTTCATTTCGCGAGCGCTTGAGCGGATTGCCGATCACGCTACAAACATCTCTGAAGAAGTAATCTTTCTGGTGAGCGGAAAAGAGGTCCGGCATTCCGGACTCAAGCACTCCTAAACTTGGGTGAGTCCGGTTTTGCTGGAGCTTGGAGGGTCGGGCGACTTGGCTCCGTACGGATCTCTGAGAGGGTGCCACTTGCAACTTTGAATGGTTGCGTTATTTTCACCGGATGGAAGTTGAAATCCGGGAAAAAATATTCCGTGAGTTTGAGGGTGAGGTTCTGCTGAAAGGGGGTTATCCTGTCTCAGTTTTTAGCTTTTGCAAGCATCTCGAGATTGAGGAGCGCCTCTTCTACAGCCGCTTTTCAAGCTTTGAGGCCCTCGAGGCCATTCTTTGGAAAACCTGGCTCGATGAGGCGGTCAGTATGGTGGAGGCTGATGCTGAGGCAGGTAGTTTTTCAGCTAAGGAGCGTTACTTGACGCTCATTTTTTCTTTTTTGGAAATTCTGCGGGATCATCGCTCATGGGTTTTAGTGCGTTTCCCCGGGACAACAACCGCATTGAACTGCAGACGTTTCGAACGGATGAGGGATTCTTTTTTCGAGTTTGCCAACCGACTCAGCCTGGTGCTTCCCGTGGAGGAGGTGACCTCGAGGCTAGCTCCTTCCGATTGGAAGTCCAAACTCCTCTTTCCGCACTTGCTAAGTGTCGTCGAGTATTTCCAGAGAGATGATTCGGATGGGTTTGGAAGGACGGATGCCTATGTCGAGAAGTCAGTGAGGACGCTCTTTGAGGTCTTGGAGGGGAACCTCCTCGACTCCGGGTTCGACCTCGTCCGTTTCCTGTTTGGCGATTCCAAGAAACGGTAGAGAAGACGGATGGCACAGAGAAGCATTCCAAAGTCCAAGGTGGCCCGGGCGGCTGCCATTGCGGTCACTGGGGTAAAGGTGGGGGCAAACTACGCCCGGTATAAGGGCTCCCAGCTCCTCAAAGGGGAGGGGGACCGGGAACGTTTGCACGCAGCCAACGCGAAAGATACTTATGACGCCTTTAGCAAACTGAAGGGAGGTCCTCTCAAGGTGGCTCAGATGCTCAGTATCGATCAGAATCTGCTGCCGAGGGCCTACTTTGATCAGTTTTCGCAAGCTCAGTATAAGGCACCCCCCCTCTCATACCCCTTGGTTGCCCAAGTTTTCAGGAAAGAGTTTGGTAAGTCCCCAAACGAAATATTTGACCGGTTCACGAGGGAGGCAGTTAGTGGAGCCTCTATCGGGCAGGTTCACCGCGCCAGTCGCGGGGGGCAGGACTTCGCGGTGAAGGTCCAATACCCGGGAGTGGCGGAGAGCCTCGACTCGGACATCCGATTGCTCAAACCGTTTGCCAAGCGGATGTTTAACCTTACCGGGCGTGAGATGGAGCCCTATTTTGCTGAGGTTCGGGAGCGATTGCTCGAGGAAACGGATTACGGCCTGGAGCTTGAGAGATCTCAGCGTTTGTCGGAGCGAAGTGCTGTTTTGAGGGGGGTGAAGTTTCCCGCCTACCACCGGGAATTTTCGTCCAAACGGGTTCTCGTGATGGACTGGGTTGAGGGGAAGCCTCTCGATCTCTTTGCGCTGGAGGCCGGACAACTCGAGCGGGACGCGGTTGGTCAGGCGCTGTGGGACTTTTTCCATCACCAGATTCACGAACTGCGCGAGTTTCACGCTGATCCTCACCCCGGTAACTTTCTGGTGGATGGGGAGAACACCCTTTGGGTGCTTGATTTTGGGTGTGTTAAGTCAATCGAAGATTCTTTTTATCGCCGGTACTTCAAGCTCCTTGATTCTGCGGTTGAGGAAGACATGGACCTCCTCGAAAGCTGCCTGAGGGAGCTTGGGCTCGTCCTCGAAGAAGATGGAAGGGAAGAGCGGGATCTGCTCCTGCAGATGTATCGAGAATCCGTTGAGTTGCTAGCCCGTCCTTTCCGGGTGGACAGATTCAATTTCGGCGACCCAAGTTACCTCCAGGAGATTCGCGACTTTGGCGAGAAGACAAGTACCGATCCTCGACTGAAGAAAATCAGTTCGGCAAGGGGTTCGCCGGATGCCATTTACCTGAATCGAGCCTATTTCGGCCTTTACAATCTGGTGGCAACACTGGGATCAAACCTGACCGCCCGCCTGCCTGATTTTCTTGCAGGTTTGAGGGGGAGAGAATCTGAGCAACCAGCGCTCGTCCCAAGTTGATCAGCGAAGAACCGGGCGCCGGGAGGATTGGGGGGGGTGAAGGATGTTATTGTGGACCGGAGGGCAGTCCGCGCCGGGTATCAAAGGAGGGACTTGATCTTTGTTTCCAGGTCTTCTTTGGGGATGAAGCCCACATGTTTGCTGACGAGGCGACCCTGACGATCCACAAGGATGGTGGTGGGAAAGGCTTGAATACCTCCGAAGGCCTCACTGACCTCGGCTGTACCGAGCAAACTGATGTAATTTACTCCAAGCTGTTTTTTGAAAGCTGCAACAGCGTTCAAGTCCTTGTTGTCGAGGGAAACGCCGACGATGGTGAGACCCTGATCCCGATACTGATCCTGTAGTTCTACAAGGCTCGGGACCATCATGCGGCAGGGCGGACACCAATGGGCATAAAAATCGAGGAGGACGACGTCTCCGGAAAGCTGGCTGCTTGAAAAGCTCTGACCGTCGAGATCCTGCAGGGTCCAAGCGGGGGCCTGGGGGTGGGCCGAATCTGAGGGAGAGGGCAGGGTATCGAGACTTTGGATACTCGCCGCGACCGAGGGGATCCCGAGCCCCTCGGTGATCGCTGCGCAGATCGAGCAAGAGCCCGTGGTTCCGGAGACTACTACGTAGGTTCCAAGGCCCCCGGCCATTAATAGAGCCAGACCGTGTTTTTTCAAAAAGGAGGGAGTTGAGCGTGTCATTATTGGCAAGGTTCGGAATTAAGTGGAGAGGAGGCTCCATACCCAGTTACCAACGGCTGAAAGACCGTAGATGAGGACGACTACAGCGAGGACCAGGGTGCCCGGGCAAACGCCCTTGTTGCAACCGCGGGAGCACCCATCGGAACCGCAGGTTTCTGCTCGTGGCTGCGAAGTACGATTTTCGATGGTTCCCGGATTCATGAATTTAAGGACGGATGCGAGCCTCAGTTATTTCGAGAAATAACGCGAATCAGGGTTTTTTTCAAGGCGGTGGGTGGAAAGCCAATTTTCGAAGGAGATCGGCCATGGGTTGGTCTGCGGACTTGAAAGATCAGTCCAACCTCGCTGGAGACCGGAAACGGACCGGATAACCCTTTGAGGTGATGGGGTGGAAAAAAATCGCAGACAGCTGGTTTAACCGTTGTTGACGAGTGCCTCCTGCTGGTGATGGACGGTTGAAGGGGCGAAGCCAAAGCTCGAGGGGAGGGAGATGTGAAGTAGATGGGCTATCACCCCGATGAGGGCAAAGTGGTGAACGGCATGGGCTATGGCGTACACGGCCTCCCGTCCGAGGGTTGAGGGAATGAGAGGTGAGTCGGGGCTGCGGTAGGAAATCTTGCAGCGGGTTTGAACGGGTTCGGCGAGGGCGAGGGAATCGAGGGCTTGAAAAGATTCGATCAAAACCAGGGTTCTCTCGATTGCGTGGGTACGATCGATTTCGAGACGGTGGTCTCGCGGCCGGGCGTCATAGTCGATCACGCCTTTGCCAAGGGTCTGGACGAGGGGCTCGAAGTGCTCTATAATGTGGCGGTAGTGTGCGCCGATTGAGGCGTTGAAGGCGGCGGGAGCGGGAGATTGGTAATTCTGATCATCCACCGCGTGGAGCAGGGTGAGTCCTTGCTCGAGGGATTCGACGGTGGCTTCGCGGAGGTGGTGGAACGGAATGGATGGGTTCATAAACTTGCGTTTGGAAGCTTAGAGCTTAGGCAGGTGACAACGGCTTGAACGGATCGTTTTCCTGTGGGCAGTCAGTCCGGGAAGCGGCGACCCAGGGGCTCCGGTGGGCGACCCTCCCCGAACTTGCTTTGGGCATTGAACGGGCGTCGAGGAAAAAGAGTTTGGGAGCCTCCGGGGTGGTGGTGATGCTCGGGAGGCTGGAAAGTCGGCAATGATCATTCTTTCAAATCCATGGTTGATCGTTACGTCCCTTGGTAGGGCACTTAAACCGAGGACTGATAACCCCCTTCCGATATTCCCGCAGGAGGCAAAAATATTGGTCCGATTCCGTTGGGGTGCCTCCCGGGATCGGGTTCCCGGCATGTTCATAAACTGGAAAGGCTGCATGGTTTGAGGGGGTTCTCCCGTCGGCGGGAAGACTTAGGAGGCTGCGCCGACCGTTCGCGGTGGATGGGCGTTGGCGTCCTGGGAATCGGGGGCGTTTTGCAGGGCGAGGAGATCCTGAACGGAGACTTCCGGTTTTTGGCGGGCTCGCGGGACCTTTGTGTACCTGCCGTTGGGGCGAAGCTGTTTGGCGAATTTATTGTCGCGGAGGTAGAGCTGGAGGGTACTGAGGATCTCCTCCCGTTGGCGGGGCTGTTCGATGGGCACGACGGCTTCGATGCGTCGAAAGAAATTGCGGGGCATCCAATCAGCGCTTCCGAGGTAGAGGCGAGCGGTTTGTCCGTGGTTGAGAAAATAGTACACCCGGCTGTGTTCGAGGTAGCGGCCGAGGATGCTGCGAACCCGGATGTTTTCGCTGAATCCCTTGATTCCAGGTACCAGCCCGCAGATCCCGCGAATGATCAGGTCAACTTTTACTCCGGCTTGAGATGCCTGATAGAGGGCGAGGATGGTTTCCTGATCGATCAGGCTGTTGACCTTGACAATGATGTGGGCGGGGTGGCCAGCGAGGGCGTGCCGGGTTTCCGTACGGATAAACTCGAGGAAGCGGGCTTGGAGGTTAAAGGGGGCAACGAGGAGGGTCTTGAACTGGGGACTGGAGGCGAAGCCGGTGAGGGTGTTGAACAGAGCGGCGACCTCCGAGGTGATGGCCGGCTGGCTGGTAAAGAAGGAAAAGTCGGTGTAAAGGCGGGCGGTTTTCGAGTTGTAGTTTCCGGTGCCGAGGTGGGCGTAGCGGCGAAGGATCTTTCCCTCCCGGCGGACGACGAGGCAGCATTTGCAATGGGTTTTCAGGCCGACCAGACCGTAGACGACGTGGACCCCGGCTTCTTCCAATTGCTTGGCCCAGGCGATGTTATTGGCCTCGTCGAAGCGGGCTTTCAGTTCGACGAGGGCGGTGACTTGTTTGCCGAGGCGGGAGGCTTCGATAAGGGCGGCAATGATGGGAGAGTCGCCACTGGTTCGGTAGAGGGTCTGCTTAATGGCAAAGACGGCTGGATCGCGGGAGGCCTCGGTAATGAAATCCTCAAAAGCTTTGAAACTGGTGAAGGGGTGGTGGAGGAGCCGGTCCTGATCGGCGATCTGGGCAAAAATCTGAGATCGATCAGCGAAGGCTGGGTCGTGCCTGGGAGGGTCGGGAGGGAACTTGAGGTCGGGGCGGTCAATCAGCTCGTAGGCCGTCATCAAACGGAGGAGGTTGAGGGGCCCCTCGATGGGGAAAACGTTTTCGGGAGGTAGATCAATGGCCTGGAGCAGGCGGGAGAGGGCGGAAGGGCTGACCTGGTGGGAAATCTCGAGGCGCACGGCGGCCCCTTTTTTTACTTTTAAGAGCTGCTCCTGAATGGTGCGGAGGAGGTTTTCGACCTCTTCCTCGTCGATGTAGAGGTCGCTGTTGCGAGTGACCCGGAAGGGATGGGTGGAGAGGATTTGATAACCGGGGAAGAGGCGGTCGGCGAAGTGGCCAATCAGATCGGAGAGAAAGACGAGGGAGGTCCCCTGCTTTCGAGGTGTATCAATGCGAATGATACGGGGGAGGATGCGGGGAACCGGAAGGATGGCGAGGAGGGGTTCTGCCTCGAGAAGGGGGTTCTGGAGGAGGACGAGAAGATTGAGGGACTTGTTGGCGAGAAAGGGAAAGGGGTGGGAGGGGTCGGTACCGAGCGGGGTGAGAACGGGAAATACCTCTCGCTCAAAGTAGCGGGTGAGCCAGCGCATTTGGGCGGGGTCAACCTCGTTGATGGAGTGAAAAACGATCCCCTCTTCCCGGAGGGCGGGCTGTAGGACTTTGCGCCAGGTTTGGTACTGATCGAGGACGAGCTTTTTGGAGAGTTCGAGGACCCGTTCGAGTTGGGTCGAAGGCGTTAACCCATCGGGGGTGGGGGTCGAGATTCCGGAGGCCACCTGTTGGAGAAGGCCAGCGACCCGGATCTCGTAAAATTCGTCGAGATTAGAGGCGACGAAACCGAGAAACTTGAGTCGTTCGAGAAGGGGGAAGTCCGGATTGAGGGCCTGTTCGAGGACGCGGCGGTTGAAGCTGAGCCAACTAATTTCCCGATTGAAGAAGGGGTATTGGGAGGGGTGGTGGTCGAGGGTTGTGGGTGGTTTGGGAGCGGCCATGAGGAGTGGGAGGTCCGGGGGGCGGAACACGGCCCCGGGACCCCTCAGCGGGTGCTGCGGAGATCCTCGGCGAGGACGGAGAGGATTGCTTTTTGCATGTGAAGCCGGTTTTCCGCCTGGTCGAGCAAGATGGAGGCGGGGGAGGCAAGGACTTCCTCGCTCACTTCAAAGCCGGGGTGGGTGGGCATGCAGTGCATGAAAATGGCGTCCTGTTGAGCACTGGCAAGCACCTGGGGAGTGACGGAGAAGGGCCGCATCTTTTTGATGCGGATCTCTTCCTCGGCCTCATCTCCCATGGAGACCCAAACATCGGTATAGAGGACATCGGCCCCCCGGGCGGCCTCCAGGGGATCGTTGAAGAGTGGGCCGGGTGAGGGGGCGCCGAGACGGGAGAGGAGAGCGGTGATCTCAGCCCCAGGGACGAAGGATTCCGGCCCGGAGAGGCGCACCTCAAAACCGAAGAGATGCCCGGCAAGAAGGAGGGAATTGGCCATGTTGGAGGCGGTGTCTCCGAAAAAAGCGACGGTCCGCCCGGCAAGTTGGTAGGGCGAATCGACGTGAAACCGCTCCATGATGGTTAGGACATCTGAATAGATCTGGCAGGGATGGAGAAGATCGGTGAGAGCGTTGACGACCGGGATGGTGGCGTAACGGGCGAAGGTATCGATGATTTCCTGACCGTGGGTACGGATGATGATGCCGTGGAGGTAGCGGTTGAAGACCCCCATGGAATCTGCGACGCTCTCACCCCGATTGATTTGGGTGGTGTTGGAGGAGAGGACTACCGGATGTCCGCCGAGTTCGCGGATGGCGACCTCGAAGGAGATGCGGGTGCGGGTGCTGTTTTTATAGAAGAGGAGAGCCCAGCTCTGTCCTTCGAGGGTACGGGGATGGCCGATCGAACGGGTGCGCTTGAATTCACGCGCCAGAGAGAAGACTTCTTCGATGAGCGGGCGGGTAAAGTCGGATTCGCGAAGAAAGTGAAGCATGTCGCAATAGGGGAAAGGTGAGCTATAGAGCCGGTCTCCGAGGGAGGCAATCCTTTTGGGGACTGGTGTCCCCTGCGGTGCCCTGGTCGGGGATAGGAGACGGATGGTTTCAATTCTCCCCGAGGGTCTCGGACTCGATGTGGCGAAGTTGAACGGTGTGGATAATCTTGGAGCGGCGAAGAACGTTGGTGATGGTGACGAGACAATCCCCTCGGGTGACCCATTTTCCTTCCATAAGGGTGTTGATGGCACGGGTGATGGTGACGTCGCGTTCTTCGGAAAACTCCATTATGAAGGGTTCGACGCCCCAGACCATGAGGAGCTGGCGAAAAAGGACGGGATTATCGGTGAAGGCGAAGATGGGGATGTGGAGGGGACGCAGGGAGGAGAGAAGCTGGGCGAGTTGTCCGCTGCGGGTGAAGACGAGGATGGCGGCGTTGTCGAGGTCGTGAGCAAGGATGACCGCTGAGCGGATCATCTTGTCCTTGGAACTTTTGAGGATGTGGTGGGTTCGGGGAGGGGTTTTCTGTTCAGCCTCGACCCGTTCGGAGATTTTTTTGAAGACGCGGACGCACTCGATGGGAAACTCCCCGACCGTGGTCTCGCCCGAGAGCATCAGGCAATCGGTTTGTTGGTTGACGGCGTGGGCCACGTCGGCGACTTCTGCCCGGGTAGGGACGGGGGCGTTGGTCATCGACTCCAGCATGTGGGTAGCCACGATGGCCGGTTTGAAGGAGCGAATGCACTTCTCAACGGCGAGCTGCTGGATGATGGGGATTTCCTCGAAGGGACACTCAATGCCGAGATCGCCCCGGGCGACCATGATACCATCGGAGGCGGTAATGATGTCGTCGAGGTTGGCGATTCCTTGTTGATCCTCAATCTTGGCGATGATGCGGGCTTCGGAATTGAGTTCCTGGAGGTAGCGGCGGAAGACATCGATGTCGTCGGCTTCCCGAACGAATGAGAGGGCAAAAAGGTCGACCCCGGCCTCGACCCCCACGCGGACGTCGGCGCGATCCTTCTGGGTGAGGCAGGGCAGGCTGACGCGGACGCCGGGAAGATTGATATGGCGCTTGCTCCCGAGGCGACCACCGATGGAGACTTCGCAGTGAATCCGGCCTTCGCTGATCCCGGTAACGGAGAAGCGCATCAGTCCGTTGTCGACGAGGACGGTATCTCCGGGGGAGAGATCGTCAGGAAGTTTGGGATAGTTTACGGGCACCTGGAAGGTATCCCCATTCCAACCACTTTCTCCTTCTACGATCAAATCGATGGTTTGGCCTTCGCGGAGGTGGACTGCTTCTTCAAGGGCACCAGTGCGAATCTCTGGACCCTTGACGTCCATCATGGTGGCGATTTCCCGACCGACGGCCTTGCCGACCCGGCGGATCCGGTCGACGATGGTCCGAGTCCAGTCGTGATCGGCATGAGCCATGTTGATGCGGCAGACATCCACCCCCTCTTTGATCAGGCGGGCAATTTGTTCCTCACTCTCGGTAGCGGGGCCGATGGTGAAAATGATTTTCGTGTGGCGGTAGCTTTTGGGCATAGTCTTATCGGTTCCTAAGGGCCATGAGGGAGCAAGTCTTGTCCCAATCGCAGTTGTTTCAAAATCTTTTCTTTCGGCCCGCAGTGCTAGCGCTAATGGCCTACCGGAATGGGCAGTGGATCCTTGTTTTGCGGATCGACGATCTGGAGGCGGAGACCGGGAATTGAATTGAGAAGGGGGGCAAAGGTGTCTTGAACCACGGAGGGATGGTTGCAGTCCCGGCTCAGATGAACGAGGCAAAGGTGTTTCCAGGCTGGTGACGCTACGGCGAGGAGGGCCTCGAGGGTTTCCCGATTGCTCAGATGACCGTGGCGTCCGCGCACCCTTTGTTTGAGCGACCAAGGGCGGTTTGGATTCTGCTCAAGCATTTGCTCATCGTGGTTGGCCTCAATGACGAGCACATCGCAGGTGGCGAGCGATGCCGCAAGGGTGGAGGGGAAATAGCCCAGGTCGAGCACCCAGCCCAATTTGCAAGGGGGAGAAAAGAGGGAGGAACCACCCCATTGAAAAGTGTAGGCGACGGGGTCGATGGCATCGTGGGGTATGCGGTGGGTCTCCACCTCCAGGGTGCCGAGGCGGAGCCGGGCGCCAGACGCAAAAGTGGACCAGCGGCTAAATTTTTCGGCCTTTTGGCGAAGGAGGTGAGCAGTGCCCTGAGAGCTGATGATCTCAAGGTGAGGATGCTTTTGGAGACCGGGAAGACCGCCAGCGTGATCCTGATGCTCGTGGGTGATAAAGACAGCTTTAATTTCGTCGATCCCGGCGCCGCATGCCTTCGACAGCTCGCTAATGCGTTTGCCGGATAGACCACAATCAACAAGCACTTTCTCTTCCCCAGTGTCGAGGAGGGCAGCGTTTCCCGAGCTGCTGGAGGCGAGGATATGAAAGGAGGGAAGCACCAGGGAAAGCAAAGCGAAGGCCCGGAGATGGGAAAAGAAAAAACATTTGCGGAAAGAGAGAACGAGGACGATCTTATTCGGTTTTATGAGCAACTCTACTGAGAACAGAGAGGTCGGAATGATTGGTGGTTTGCGGCGGGTCTACGATGCATCCTTTGCCGGGGATGCGGTCTATGCAGACACTCTGCCCGATATGCAAAACACCGCCACCTCGGCGAGTGGGATTCCGGTGCGGATCCAGGAGGTAGGGAGTTCGAACTTCCGCGTGCCTGTGCGGGTGGATTTTGGACTGGGAGACCCGATCTCGGTGGAGGCGAGGGTTTTTGGCGGGGTCTCTCTCGATCGATCGAAGAAGGGAATCAACATGTCCCGAATCATTCGTATCTTTTATGATTTTCGTGACGAGGTCTTTGGATTTTCAATCCTGCGTTCAATTCTCGAGCGGTATTTGTCGGAGCTAGATACCGACACGGCAAAGCTGCGATTGAAGTTCGCTGTACCAATGATGCAGCGAAGCCTTCGCAGTGGATTGGACGGTTATCAGTACTACGAGGCAGTGGTGTCGATGCAGTTGGGCAAGGACGGATTTGAGGAGCGGCGGATGGATCTGGATTTTGTCTATTCGTCTGCTTGTCCGTGTTCTGCGGAGTTGGCTGAACATGCGCGGGAGGGAAGGGAGATCTATTCCGTCCCTCATTCCCAGCGAAGCAAGGCCCGTGTATCGGTGACGGTAGATCCGAACGGGGCACCCTTTGGTTTGCGGGAGCTGCGCGATCTGTGTGCGCGGGCCTTGAGCACCGAGACCCAGGTGATGGTCCGGCGGCTGGATGAGCAGGCATTTGCAGAATTGAACGGGTCTCATCTAAAATTTGTGGAGGATGCAGCGCGCCTGCTCTACCGCGAACTTGAAGCGGAGCCAGCGATCCTTGATTTTCAGGCAGCTTGCGCCCATTTGGAGTCGCTTCACTCTCACGACGCGGTGGCGACCATCTTTAAAGGGATATCGGGAGGCTTTGACGGGCGGGATGTAGACTATGATCGGTTGGTTTGTTAGATAGCTGGCCCTGGGGGTGATGGGCTTTGGGCTTGAACTCCGTTCTTCGACGCGTATTGTCTTCCCATACCCCCAAGACCTATGCGGATCCACTTACTCTCCCTCCTCGCAGTCTTTCTTTTGCTGAGTTCGACCGCGCGCGGGCTGACCTTGCTCGAGGAAGTTTTCGATTACCCAGTCGGCGGGTCTCTACCCCCGGTTTATTTCTCAAGTGTCCCTGGGCTTCGTGGGACAATCACTCCCGGTTTGACTCATCAATTTGCCCAACTGAGGGATGCGTCGCTTGAGTTGACTGCTCCGGGAACGGAGTTGGAGCGCAAGTTGAGCTATGGGATTCCGGTAAACAACCGGGATCAAGAGCAAACGGCAACGATCTACATTAGCACCTTCATTCAGATCAATTCGATCGGGGGCTTTGGGGATGGCATTTCCGGCGTAGCGGTTTTCAATGAGGCAGATCCTCAGAAGCAGGGATTTTTGCTCGGGACGATCAGCACGGAGGTGGATGGGATCAGGCGGGAATCTCCGGTAATTGGAGTTGGCGCTGATCCCACGGGGGGTTCCAATTCCAATGACCTCGCCTTCGACCCCAATCTTAACTTCGAGGAGGGAAAAGCTTATTTTTTAATCGGTCGGTTCGATGCTGACTTGAGTGGTCGAGAAGGCGCCCTCCGGGGGTACCTGAAATTTTACGACTCGGAGACACCGCTGCCGCGGGTTGAGCCAGAGGAATGGGATCTGACGATCCTCCGGGACAAGCAGTGGCCGTTAACGGAGCGGAACAAGATTCTTGATCGGGTACAGCTTTTTCGCGGTAATACGGCCACCCGCACCACTTTGGATGAGGTAAGGATCGTGACTTCCTTCAGTGAAGTCATTGACCCGGTACGCATCCCTGAAGCGAAGTCGACATCCCTTCTCCTTTTATTCCTGACGGGGATGCTCGGGCGATCAAGAAGGCGTCGCTTTGACGGATCGGCGGATTAAAGCTCGGGCCGATGGACGGCTGCCTCTTCCCGTCCAGAGCACAGGGAGCGAGCCAGTAAAAGGCTGCTCAAAATGATCAACATGGAGCTGAGGATGCCGAGGCAGGGCATGGCTGCGAGGATTTCCCGGGGGTCATAGGAGCCCCATCCACTACCGGTTTGGTAGCCAAAGAGGACGTAGAGGAAGAAGGCCGCCAGGCCGCAGGTGAAGGCTGCGAATATCTTCATACGGTTTACTAATATGGATCCTTCTAAAATTCGAGATATTGCAGAGGATTTACCAGAAATTGAACAAGGGTCTGGGCTTCAAGTCTTTGAACTCTGGCTTTTAAAGAAGCAGCATCATCTGACTCAAGAACCGGGCAGCACTTTTGAATGAGCGGCCGACCGGCATCGACTTCGGCGGTAACGAGGTGGAGGGTGCAGCCGGTAGTGGATTCCTTGGCATCCAGAACGCTCTGATGAACCTGAAGGTCCATCAGTCCTGCATGGGCGGGAAGGAGGGAAGGGTGGAGGTTGACAATGCGGTTTTTCCAGAGGGAAACAAATCGGGGCGAGAGGATCCGCATGAAGCCGATGAGAAGAATAATCTCGGCCTGGTGATGGGAAATGATTTGGTGAACGGACTCCTCGAATTGCCGCCGTGAGCGCCCGGCTCTGGGAATATGGTAACCGGGTATTTTGCGGGACTGGGCTTTTTCGAGAATTCCCGCGTGCTCCACGTCGCTGACGACGCAGCGAAAATCGGGAGCGATTTGCCCTGCCTGAACCGCCTCAAAGATGGCTTCGAGAGCACTTCCGCGGGTGGAACCGAGAATGGCGAGGGGAGGGGTTGGCATCATCCAGCAGTCCGGCCTGAAGAGGAACGTACTGTATCCATAAGTTGGATACGATCTTGGAGCAACCCAGAGGTCCCGATATCGGGGCGGTGGAAGAGGTCACCGGTGATTTGTTGGACCATTTCCTCAACCTTTTCGGAGGCCTCCGGGACGGTCGGAGCGGTGGCCACCAGGGCGAGGCTGCGGGAGCCGGTGGCGGTGATGGTCCCCTGATTTTCCTCGACTGCGCCGAGGAAGCAGCCGTGGGAAGCGGTCAGTTGGCCAAGGTCGATTGGAAAGCCGCGTTTAGGGGAATCGGGGTAGCCGTGGGGAACCAGGTATTTACAAACGGAGGCCTGGGAGGAAAACCTCGGGGAGAACTGAGCGAGGTTGCCGTAGACGCAGGCTTCGATGATCGGGGTGAGGTCGTCCTCGAGGAGGGCGAGGAGATTGATCACTTCCGGGTCTCCGAAGCGGGCGTTAAATTCAATGACCCGAACCCCTGCGGCGGTGGCCATGAAGCCCCCGTAGAGGACTCCCTGGTAAGGGTGCTCGGTTTCCTCTTGAAGGGCTTGAAGGGCGAGTTGATTAATCGATTTGGCAGCCTCGAGGTCTTCGGGTTGCAGGAAGGGCAGGGTGCCAGCACAATCTGTGTAACTGCCCATCCCGCCGGTATTCGGGCCGAGGTCTCCGGGAAGCGCCCGTTTGTGGTCCTGGACTGGAGGCAAGTGGAGGACGGTACGGCCATCGGAAAGAGTGAAAAGGGAGAACTCCGGGCCAAGACACTTTTCCTCGAGGAGAAAGGAGCCACCCTGAGCGATGATCTCCTCACACCATTGAAGGGCCTGGGCCCGGGATTGGAGATGCTCCTGAGAGACCTTGACGCCCTTGCCGCCCATCAGTCCATCGGCCTTGACCACGTATTGGTCGCCCAGGTCTTCGAGGAAGGCGTCTACCTGATCGAGGCTTCGGAAGGCCTTGAACCTCGGCAAGCCTGGTATCTTGTGGCTGAGCATGAGCTGGCGGGCATAGCTCTTGCTGGACTCAATGCGGGCGAGGGGGGAGGTTGGACCAAAGGTTGGAACGCCTGCTGTCCACAAGGCATCGGCGACCCCGGCCGCGAGGGGAGCTTCGGGGCCGATGATGGCGAGGTCAGGCTGGCAGCCACGGGCGAATTGAGCGACTGCTGAGGCATCGGTGAGGTTGCCGATTTGAACCTCCTCGCAGAAGGGAAGGATGCCCGGGTTGCGCGAGGATCCGAAGCAAGAGAGGCGGGTGGTCTTGCTGGCGAGAAGGGCGTGAGCGAGAGCGTGCTCGCGAGCGCCGGAGCCGATGAGGAGAACTTTTGGCATCGGATGGAGTTTGTGGTCAAATATGCCGTGAATCCGAAGGATCCTTTTTCTCGTAACCGCTATCCTGCCGCTGGTGGTTTACCTGGTTTTTTTTGAGGTAGGCCTGGTGAATATCGTCGGCACTCATACCGAGAACCTGAGCGATGGAAATGAGAAAATGAAAGCAATCGACGACCTCGACGCGGGCATTCTGAAGGTCGAGCTGCTGGTATTTGGCCCACCATTTCCAAGGCACGGAGTCGGTCAATTCTGCGAGTTCCTGTTGCAGGGCGCGGATGTAGTTGAGGACCCAAGTTACCTGCTCTTCAGGGGAGAGGGTGGCGGTGTCGATTCCGATACGTCGGTTGAGGGCTGCCTGAAGATCAAAGATTTCGTTGAGCTTGTCCATCGGTGAAGGATTTGAAAAAGCGAAGATGAGGTCGAGACAGAATCGGGGAGCGTTTCGAAATTGATTTGAGGTTTGGATTGATCCTCTAATGATAGCCTAGCCCATGCCCGAATTTGAATATGCGTCCCCGAGAACAATCGCTGAGCGGATTGGCGAGGATTACCTTCCAGGGGAATCTTCGAGAAAAATTGGTGAGGAGTTATTGCCCCGGTCCGGGGACGCGGAAGAATTGGCTGCGGCTCTCGGCGGAGCGACGGAGAATGGAGACCTCGTCCTCGATGAGGATGGAAATTGGCTGGAACGGGTGGGTCGCGATCGGGGTGACGCAGAATCAACCTCGACGCTTCGGGAGGCGAGGGAGGTAGCGGACGAGGGCGACGAAAACGACGAGTTGATTGAGGATGGGTTTGGGTCGGACCAAATTGTGAAGCCCGACTGGATTGACCGCCTCGGGACGGTGGTTGATCGCTATCGGCGCTGGGTTCGCCGAAGGAAAGTTGCCAAAGAAAAGAGACTTCGCCTGGCTCGGAAGAGCGCCTCGGTTGAGAAGCCGGTAGCGCCTGAGGGTAACCATGCGGGGGAGGGAGTACCCTTCTCTCGGTCGCAGGGGGATCGACGAAAGGGGAGCCGAACTGAGCGGGAGCGTGGCACAGGAGGCAGACCTTCGGGCAAGACGGGGCATCGAGCGGGGACGTCCAGCCGACCGTCCGGTGAGAGGAAGCCCAAAGGCGGTGGGGGGAGTGGCTCCAGTCCAAACCAGGGGCACAGAGGCCAGTCCGGCCCGAGCCGGGGGATGTCGGGTAAGGGGAGCAACCGCCAACCGGCGGGGGAGCAGGCGGATGCGTCCAGAGGTCGAGGTGAAGCTTCGAAAAGGCGGAGATCAAGGAAACCCCATCCGCCGAGAGAGGGTTGAGGGTCGATGGATGTCTTCAGAATTACAGGCGGGTTCCCGCTATCGGGTCGAATCCGCGTAGGGGGAGCTAAAAACGCTGCCCTCCCGGCGCTGGCGGCGGCCGTTTTGACGGATGAGCCAGTGACCCTGAGCAATGTGCCAGACTTGAGTGACATCCGCTTCATGGTGGAAATCCTCCAGTATCTGGGAGCCACGGTCGAGAAGGTGGGTGGCGATAGCTGGAGGATTGAAGCAAAAAAGCTAGCATCCCTGGCCCCCTATGATCTGGTGCGCAAAATGCGGGCCTCGATTTGTCTTCTCGGGGCGATGGTCGGTCGCCTGCGCGAGGCTGAAATTTCAATTCCGGGTGGGTGCGTGATTGGACCGCGTCCGATTGATCTCCACCTCAAAGGATTGGCACGGCTGGGCTGTACGATTGAAACCCGGGGGGGATACATCAAGGTCAAAGGGGCGGGCCTGAGGGGTAACCGACTCTTTCTGGGTGGACGTTATGGGTCGACGGTGACGGGGACGGTGAACATGGTCATGGCCGCCGCGATGGCGCCTGGGGAGACGGTGATTGACTGTGCTGCTTGCGAGCCGGAGGTAACTGACTTGTGCGAGATGTTGAACCGGATGGGGGCCCGGATCAGCGGGGCCGGGAGTCCCTCAATCCGAGTCGAAGGGGTTGAGCGGCTGCACGGCTGTGAGCACCGGATCGTCACGGATCGGATTGAGGCGGGTACCTATTTGATTGGGGCGGCCATGCTGGATGGGGACATTGAGGTGGAAGGGGTCGAACCGAATCATCTCGGGGCTTTGATTGATAAGTTTGAGGAGGCGGGAATCACGGTACGCATTAATGGAGACGTCATATCAGTGGAGCGCGGCGGGACCTTGGCTCCGGTGGATGTGATTACCCTTCCCCATCCCGGGTTTCCAACGGATCTTCAGGCCCAGATGTGTTCGCTGATGAGTTTGACGAGGGGAATCAGCATCATCACCGAGCGGATTTATCCCAACCGCTTCATGCACGTACCGGAGCTGCAGCGGATGGGAGCAGATATTGCGATGGAGGGTGCAACGGCGATCATCAAGGGACGCGACCGGCTCTCGGGAGCCCCGACGATGGCCTCAGATTTGCGGGCGAGTGCCGCATTGGTTTTAGCGGCCTTTGCCGCGAAGGGAGATAGCTGGATCCAGCGGGTTTATCATATTGATCGTGGCTATGAGCGGATCGATGAGAAGTTCGCAGCGTTGGGTGCAAGGATTGAACGGCTCCCGGCCAGCGCGATGCCTAGCGAATTGAAAGCGGAGGAATGAGCCGAGCGGTTGCAGCATATCTGCGCGGGCGGGTGGGAATCCTGCTGCCTGAGGCGAGAGGCCAGAGGAAGGAGAGCCCGGGAACTATCTGCTGGATTTGAGCTCCCAGCCCTGTAAGCTCGAGTTGAAAAGGGTATCGGTTTCAAATGTCAAAGTTGGAAAAAATTAGCGCGGTCAACCGGAAGTCGGCCCCTCCTTATTCAGTGGCGGTGGTGGAGCGATCCCTGCGGCCACAAAGTTTCGGGGACTTCACCGGGCAGCGTCGGTCGATTGAACGATTAAAGGTGATGGTAGGGGCTGCGAAAAGTCGCCAGGAGGCGATGAGTCACATTTTGCTTTCCGGTCCTCCGGGGTTGGGGAAGACGACCCTGGCCCATGTGATGGGGCGAGAATTGGGTGTCAACGTGAAGGTTACCTCGGGGCCGGTAATCGAAAAACCGGCCGACATGGCCGGACTGCTGACAAGCCTGGAGTTGAAGGATATCCTCTTCATCGACGAGATTCACCGTATCCCGAAGAGCGTCGAGGAGTACCTTTACTCAGCGATGGAGGACTTTGTCATCGACATCATGATCGATCAGGGGCCGAACGCTCGCTCGGTGCGCCTGAGCTTGCAGCCCTTCACCCTGATTGGGGCGACCACCCGCGAAGGGATGCTGACGGCGCCTTTGCGGAGTCGGTTTACCTTAAAGTCGCGCTTAAGCTACTACACCCGGGAAGAGTTGACAGAGATTCTCCTGCGCAGCGCCGACGTGCTGGGGATCGCGATCGACCGGCAGGGAGCAATCGAGTTGGCAGCGCGAGCACGGGGCACGGCGAGAATCGCCAACAATCTGCTTCAATTCACGCGAGACTACGCCCAACAAAAAGCCTCGAACCGGATTGATCGGGAAGTAGCCCGGAGTGCCCTGGAGCTTCTGGAAATCGATGCTCACGGGCTGGATGAGATCGATAAGCAACTGCTCTGGACAGTAGCGGTTCACTACAAAGGGGGTCCGGTGGGGATCCGGGCTTTGGCGGTGGCAGTGGGCGAAGATGCGACGACCCTCGAGGAGGTCCATGAGCCTTATCTGATCCAGGAGGGGTTTCTGGCCCGCACGCCCCAGGGCCGCATCTTGACGGAGAAGGGGT
Organism: Puniceicoccaceae bacterium; assembly: GCA_036822055.1. Lineage (GTDB taxonomy): Bacteria > Verrucomicrobiota > Verrucomicrobiia > Opitutales > Puniceicoccaceae > DAISIK01. The sequence goes on along the minus strand of DAISIK010000006.1, from coordinate 78,108 downwards.
ACCGGGTAACTGGAGTGCCGAGCGTTGCAGAGACGACTGGGCAGCAGGAGATAGCGGAATTTTCGGGGATGGGCGGGCTCGACGATTTTTCGGATCTGGGCTCTCTGGAGAGTTTTGAATTATCAGACGAGGAGCAGGCTGCAGAAGAACCCTTCCTTGAGGAAGATGAAGCAGCGCTGGAAGACGGCTTTGAAGACGAGACCAAGCGCTGATGGGGCAGGTGGCTGACTTTGGCTCGGGAGCGGCAATTCTGATTCCGGGGAGGCTCGACTCGGAGCGCTTTCCCGAGAAGCTGCTCCATCCCATTTTCGGCAAACCGCTTTTGCAGTGGACGGGTGAGCTTATTCAAAGAGAGGTCGGGGAAATTCCGATTGTGTTTGCGGTTGACAGCGAAGCCTTGGCGGCGGTGGTGGAGAAGGCCGGATTTCGGGCGATCCTGACGCGGCGCGATCATCCGACGGGAACCGATCGTTTAGCTGCCGCTAATCGTATTTTAAAAGCTGATACAATCGTGAATGTACAGGGAGACGAGCCACTGGTGGACGGGTCGGCCATCCGGGCCTTGATCAAGGCGGTGGAAGACGGCGAGAAGATGGCCACCCTGGCGGTTCCATTCAAGACGGTGGAGGATTTTCTCGACCCCAACCAGGTCAAGGTCCTGGTGAATACGGCGGGCCGGGCGATTTATTTTTCGCGAGCAGCCTTGCCCTTTCGGCGGGGTGAGGCGGGCCCACCCAGCCTCGAGTGGATAACCGGAGTGGCGAAGGCGCGTCGCCACCTGGGAGTTTATGCTTATGGGGCGGATTTCCTCGAGGAAATTGTGAGGATGCCAGTGGGAATGCTGGAGCAGGCGGAGCGCCTGGAGCAGCTGCGGGTGATCGAGGCGGGCATCCCGATTGCGGTGCTCCCGACCGAGGGTGACCCAATCGGGATCGACGTTCCCGAAGACGTGGCTCGCCTGGAAGCCGAATTGAGACGACGGGGGATTGGAGGATGAGCGGGCTGAACGGCGAGCTGGTAAACGTAGCTGCTTTCCTTGAGGAGCGGGCGAAGGCGCAAAGCCTTGAGACGGCCCTCATCGTTCCGGGCGCTCGAGATCCCGAGCGGGCGCGGCTGCGCCTTACCTACCGGGAGCTTGCTGAGGTGGTGGCAGGCTATCGGGCCCGCTTTGCGGCGGCTGGTATTGGCCGGGGCACGAGGACCCTGGTGATGGTGAAGATGGGCTTGCCCCTGGTGGGGGTAAACTTCGCCCTGTTGGGGATGGGGGCGATCCCGGTGATTATTGATCCCGGTATGGGGTTAAAGGGGTTTCTCTCATGTGTGGGGCGGACGGCACCGGAGGCTCTGGTGGGCATTCCTCTGGCGCACTATCTGGCCACCGTTTTCCGGGGCCCCTTTTCAACGGCCAAGGTGCGGGTGAGGATCAATAGTGAGACGGGCGCTGATCTCCATCAGAAGCAGGCGAGCGATCCAGGTTTGGCGGAGATCGGAAAGGAGGATTCGGCGGCGGTTCTGTTTACCTCCGGCTCAACCGGACCAGCCAAGGGAGTTGTTTACACCCACGGTATGTTCCACGCCCAGGTGGGGATGATCCGGGAGACCTTCCAAATCGAAAGCGGGGAAATTGATTTTCCGATGCTTCCGATTTTTTCCTTGTTTGCTCCGGCTCTCGGGATGGCAACGGTGATTCCGCCAATGAATCCCTCGCGGCCGGCCAAGGCCAATCCGGCGAAAGTTTATGCGGCGATGCGGGGCTGGAAGGTAACCAATTCTTTTGGTTCGCCGGTGCTCTGGGGAAACCTGTTGCGGCACTGCGAAGCGACAGGCGGAACCCTGCCGGACCTTCGGCGGATCCTGATCGCTGGAGCCCCGGTTGGGGCGACGGTTCTGGAAGGCTTGCAACGGGTGGCTCCGAGGGCGCAAATCCACACCCCTTACGGAGCTACTGAATGCCTTCCGGTGACAACCATCGAAGTGCAAGAGATCCTCCAATCGACGGCTGAAGAGACAGCCAAGGGTGCTGGAACATGTGTGGGGCGGCCAGTAGCCGGGGTATCTGTGAAGATCGTGCAGTCGGGTTTGGGCCCTCGCCAGGAGGGTGGGGTACCAGAGGCTTTGCCGAAGGGAGAGCGGGGCGAAATCATTGCCACCGGACCGACGGTGACAAGGGCCTATGACCAACTTCCGAAGGCGACGGAAGCGGCTAAATTTTTTGACGGAGAAACGGTTTGGCATCGCATGGGGGATATCGGGTACTTGGACGGAGTGGGCCGACTCTGGTTCTGTGGCCGGGCGGCCGAGCGGGTGCGGATGGCGTCGGGAGTGGTTCTGGATACCGACTGCGTCGAGGCGGTGGTCAATCGAGTGGAGGGGGTTTATCGCTCAGCTTTGATACCATGGGGAGAGGGAGGAGCGGCGATGGTTCTGGAGCTGAAGAAAAAGAGTGGCGTGAGAAAGAAGGCTGTTAAAAGGCAGGTCAAGGCAGTCCTCGAGCGTTCATCCGAGACGGCTGGTATTGAAACGATCCTGGTGGCAGATGCTTTTCCGGTGGATGTCCGCCACAACGCCAAGATTAACCGAGGGGAGTTGGCGAAGCGGTTTTTCAAAGGTTGAGCCAAACATCAAGGGGACGAAGAGGTGGTTGGATAACCGCTCGACCTCAGGTGGCTAAGGCTGTACTCGGTCCCTATGAAGATAGTGGTATTGGATGGGGGAACGATTGATCTGCCGATGGATGCCTGGGCGGGGATTCGGGAGCTGGGGGAGCTGGAGTTTTACAGCAAGACGGATCATCAGGATCGGGAAGCGATTCGCAGCCGCTGTGCTGGGGCGGCGGTGGTACTGACGAATAAAGTCCCGCTGGATGGTGAGACGATCTCGAGTTTGCCGAAGTTGAGGCTGATCAGCACCCTGGCGACTGGATACAATGTGATTGATATTGAGGCAGCGCGGAAGGTCGGGGTGCGGGTTTGTAATGTGGCAGGCTACAGCTCCGGGATGACAGCCCAGCATGCCCTGGCTTTGCTTCTGGAGATATGTAATCGGGTGGGCCACCACGATAGCAGGGTTAAGGAGGGAGCCTGGGCGGCTGCTGAACACTTCTGGTTTCGGGATATGCCACTGATTGAACTGGAGGGAAAGACGGTCGGTTGTATCGGCTTCGGGTTGATTGGGAGACGCTTCGGGGGGCTGGTCCATGCTCTGGGTGCCTCGGTTCTGGCCCACCGACGAACCCCGGCAGAGGCGCCGCCGTATCAGCCTTTCCGATACGCCAGTTTGGACGAAGTTTTGGAGTTGAGCGATGTCGTCTCCCTCCATTGCCCGGAAACCCCGGAGACGAAGGGCATGATGGATGAAAAGCGTTTGGGACAAATGAAGCGGGGGTCGATCTTGATCAACACGGCCCGGGGAGGTTTGGTCGATGAAGAAGCGGTGGTGGCGGCGCTGGTTTCGGGGCAGCTTGGAGCCTACGCGGCAGATGTTCTGAAGAAGGAGCCGATGGCGGCGGACAATCCGCTCCGCACTGCTCCCCGGACGGTTTTGACGCCGCACCTTGGATGGGCTTCCGATGAAACCCTGCGCCGCTTACTCAAGGGAACCGAAGCCAATTTGGAGGCCTTTTTACGCGGGGAGCCGATCAACGTGGTGTCGTGAAAACGGCCTCTCTGGGCCGTCGCGTCCGACCTGGCTAGTGGGTGGACGAGGACAGGAGAAATTTTTGCTGATAGGCGGGAATGGTACCCATCGGGGGCCGTTCCTCCTCGACGATTTCGAAGGTTACCTGTTGATAGCGATTCTCCTGAACCTGAAACTGCCGATAGATGGTGGCGAGTTCGGGGAGACGATCGATGATTTCGAACTTCTCGATCCGGTTGAGGAAGGATTGGAGGATGCCGAAGGACATTTTTCCGAGGGCCAGAGTGGTCTGGTTGCGGTGGACCCGCTGATCGAGGTCGGTCTGGCCGAAGGCCTCGAGACCGAAGGTGCGGTAGACGTCGAGGAGGTGGGAGGTCTCGACTCCATAACCGATGGGAAAGGGGATTTGCTCGAGGACTGGCCGCCGGACGGCGTATTCTCCGGAAAGGGGCTGAATGAGTGCGGTGAGCTCGGGAAAGAAGAGGGAAAAGAGGGGTCGCACGAGGATCTCGGTGACCCGCCCGCCACCGCTCGGCCGGATGCCTTGGGAAAAGGCGAGGGGCCGATCGTAGAAGGCCTTGACGTAGTGGATGGAGTCGTGGTGGATGAGGGGAGCGACCAGACCGTAGCAGAAACGCGGGTGGATGTTTTTGATATCGGCATCGACGTAGCAGATGATGTCGCCCTGAAGTTGGTAGATGGCTTTCCAGAGGTTTTCCCCCTTGCCGCGCTTGAAACCCATCTCGGGGAGGATTTCGGAAGACAGGTAAACCTCGGCGCCAAAGGCGGCCGCAACCTCGCGGGTTTGATCGGTGGAGCCACTGTCGATGACGGCGATCTCGTCGATCAGGGGGTAGCGTTCCATAAGTTCGGAGCGGAAGATGACGACTTCCTTTCCGATGGTTTTTTCCTCGTTGAGGGTAGGAATGCAGAGGGATATCTTGAGCTGTTTGCGCTCCTTCTCGCGGATGAGGGCGAGGATATCCCAGAACTCACTGTGGTGAAAGGTGTTGGTTTCGAGCCAGGTCTCAATTTTCGTCATCGCAGTGGCCTTGGTCGATAGCGTCGAGGAGGGAGATCAGTTGGATGACTCCGCGGAAGATGGGTTGAATGGCGATGGACTCGTTAACCTCGTGTTGGTTTGCGGCGGTAGTGAGGCCGATCGTGACGGAGGGGATGCCCTTGTCGATGAGAGCGCAGAGCTCACCGGTGCTGGGAGCGATGACTGGTTCAATCTCGAGAGACTCGTCGATTGCCCGCATGGTTTTAACGAGGGGATGGGAGAAGGAGATGCCACCGAGGAGGCGTCGGGAGACGACTTGGAGGTTTACGTCGGCTTCGCTCTCGGCATCGTTTTCGTCGACAATCTCTTGAATGATGGCGAGGAGGCGGTCGGGCATCTGGCCGTCTTCGGAGCGGATTTCAAAACGGAGGCGGCCGGTGGGGGCTGGAGTATTAAAGGTGTGCCCGGCGGTGATCGACCCGAGGATGATGACGGTGCGGGGTTGGCGGGGGAGGGGAATGGCGAGGAGCTGGGTAATGATTCGGTTGAGAAAGGTGATCGCCCCCCCCGAGCCGAGGCGGAGCCACTCGGAGTGCTCGGGGACGGCTACATGGATCTCGCCGCGGATCATCCCGAGGGAATTGTAGGAAAGCCGACCGAGATGGACGCCCCGGACACAAACGCCAAAATCGAGACGTTGTTTGCAGTGATCGAGAAAGAAGCGAAGGCCCTCAATGTTACCGAGACCGAGGCTGCGGGTCGTGGCGAGGAGGATGAGGTTGGAATCGAGTTCGAGACCGAGGCGCTCGAGAAGGGTGGGGAGCAGGGAGACGGTGGCCAGGCCGATGGCGTTTTCCGCGATGCCGGGACCGGAGATCTGCCCGAGGTGGAGGGTCATGGCATGGTCGACTTCCCTGCCGAGGACGGAGTCTGCATTGGCTGTGACGAGGATAGTCCGGTTTCCCTTTTTTCCAGGTACGAAGGCAGCGGCATTTCCGACCTCGTCGATTGAGACTTGCTCGAGGCCAGCCTCGATGTAACGATCGCGAAGCAATCGGATGCGGTCTTCTTCGCCAAAGGTCGGGGATGGGATCTCTCCGAGCATGACGGCGTTGGCCAGAAGCATTTCCCGAAGATTTTCCAAATCGGCGAGACGGCCAGGTTGGAGCGCGAGGATGTCTGAGAGAGTTTTACCCATGACCTGCAAACGACCATGACAGGGGAGGGGGATGTGACCAGAAAAAATTTGAAAGGAGCGGGGCCTGTTTAGATTGCCAAACGGCAAGGGAAATGCAGTTTGACTTTTCTATGCCGAAAAACGTCGGCTTCATATCGACACGATTCGCTGGTCAGGATGGGGTCTCGCTGGAAAGTTCCAAGTGGGCACAAGTTCTTTGGGACGACCGTCACGTCAGTCATTGGTACAGTGGGAAGAGTGATCGGGACCGCGGGGTGAGTTATTGCGTGCCGGAGGCCTACTTCAACCATCCGGAGGTAAAATGGATCAACCAGCGAATCTGGGGGAGCACCCGAAGGAGCCGCCAGGTTACGGAGCGAATCCGGGCGATGTCTGACTATTTAAAGTCGACGATCTATGATTTTGTGGAGCGCTATGAGATCGATATCCTGATCCCGCAAAACGTGCTGGCGATTCCGATGCACGTTCCCCTGGGGATGGCTCTGACAGAGTTTCTGGCAGAGACCCAAGTCCCGGCGATTGCCCACCACCACGACTTCTACTGGGAACGAACGCGGTTCTCGGTGGGATCGATCCAGGAATTCCTCGACATGGCTTTCCCGGCGCGGTTGCCGAACATTCGCCATGCGGTGATCAATCAGGCTGCCCAGGAGCAACTATCTCTCCGCAAGGGGGTGAGCTCACTCTTGATTCCGAATGTCTTTGACTTCGACAATGAACCCAGCGGGCCGGACGACTACGCGGCAGATTTTCGCGAAGCAATCGGGTTGGGGCCGGAGGACTATCTGGTGCTGCAGCCGACCCGGGTGGTGCCTCGGAAAGGGATTGAGAACGCAATCAAGTTAATCGCCGGGCTGGAGGACCCCCGGTACAAGTTGGTGGTTACCCACGAGTCGGGCGACGAGGGCTTCGAGTACCAGCACCGGCTGGAAGAGTTGGCCGCGGAGGAGGGAGTGGACGTCCGCTTCGTGCATGAACGGATCGGTGAAGTGCGCCAGAAAGACAGCAAGGGTGAGAAGGTGTACACCCTTTGGGATGCCTATCCACACGCTGATTTAGTGACCTATCCGAGCCTCTACGAGGGGTTTGGAAATGCCCTTTTGGAGTCGATCTACTTCCGCATTCCAACCGTGGTAAATCGGTATGCAATCTACGTGCAGGACATCGAGCCGAAGGGCTTCGCACTGCTGGAGATGGATGGCTTCGTCACCCAGGGGTTGATTCGCCAGGTGAAGAAAGTGATGGAAGACCCGAGTTACCGACAGCGGATGGTCGACCACAACTTTCGCACAGCGCGCCGGTTTTACAGCTACGCCGTTCTGCGTCGGCTCCTGCGCACGATGATTACAAGCCTAACTGGATTTGCCCCATGATAAGGACGATTTCGAGGGAGACCCTGGCCCGGATTCAAAGCCGCTTTCGCCTCCTCTACGGTGGGCGGAGCGACCGCTTACTCGAGCGCCTGAACAGCATGATTGGCCGCTATGGGGTGGGAGACAAGCCAACGCCCGCGAGGGTTGATCGCTGGAATGAAAACGATGTGGTGCTGATCACCTATGCCGACATGGTCTGGCAGGACGGGGAGGCGCCGCTGAGTACCTTGATGCGGTTTTGTCGGCGGTGGCTCGGCTCGGACTTTTCAACGATTCATTTGCTGCCATTTTATCCCTGGAGTTCGGACGATGGCTTTTCGGTGATCGACTATCGGGAAGTGGACTCCCGCTACGGGGACTGGGGAACCATTGAGCAGATGGGGAAGCACTACAAGTTGGCGTTCGACCTCGTCCTCAACCATTGCTCGGCGAAGTCCGAATGGTTTCGGGACTACATCCTCGGCGTTGATCCGGGGCGGGGCTACTTCATTGAGGAGGACCCGGGAACAGATCTGGCTGAGGTGGTGCGGCCGAGGACCTCACCGCTTCTGACTCCGGTGACTACTCGACATGGATTGCGTCATGTCTGGACGACTTTCAGTGCGGATCAAGTGGACCTGAACTGGCGCAATCCCGATCTGCTCTTTGAATTTCTGGACATTCTCTTCCTCTACATTTCAAAGGGAGTGAAGATTCTCCGGCTCGATGCGGTGGCCTTCCTGTGGAAGGAAGTCGGGACCTCCTGCATTCACCTGAGAGAGACCCACGAAGTGGTTAAGTTGATACGAGACATCCTTGAAGTGGTGGCTCCGGAGGTGATCATCCTGACGGAGACCAACGTGCCCCACGAGGAGAACGTGAGCTACTTTGGTCGGGGTGATGAGGCCCACATGGTTTATAATTTTTCGCTTCCGCCCTTGCTGCTGCACGCTTACCTGCTGGAGGATGCGAGAGTGCTGGCGGGCTGGGCGGCCTCGCTGCCGAGCATGGAACCCGGCACGGCCTTCTTTAACTTCAGTGCGAGCCACGATGGGGTTGGGCTTCGCCCGTTGCAGGGAATCGTCTCGGATGAGGATTTGCGGGGACTGGTAGAGCGGATCTGCACGCGCGACGGTCTGGTGAATTATCGGAAGCAGGCCGATGGGTCGGAGGTCCCCTATGAGCTGAACATTACTTTTTACTCGGCACTCGCTGAGGAGGGGGACGGGGAACTTGGGGTGCAGCGATTCCTGGGGACCCAGGCGGTAATGCTGGCATTTAAGGGAGTGCCGGCGGTTTATTTCCACAGTTTGCTCGGGTCGAGGAATAATCTCGAGGGCGTTCGGGAGACGGGCCAGAACCGCACCATTAATCGCTACAAGTGGCCGGTGGTAGAATTGACTGGCGAGCTGGAGGAACCGAGTGGGCACCATGCCCGGGTCTTTCGAAGGTATCTGCAGATGATCCGCCGCCGTGCCAACCATCCGGCATTCCATCCAGAAGCTCCCCAGGAGGTTTTGGAGATGGGGCGTCAAGTCTTTGCTTTTCGGAGGACCTCCCTGGATGGCAACGAGACAATCCTCTGCCTCTTTAACGTGACCTCGGAGAGCGTGACGGTCCCGCTTAAGGGTGCCTTCGAGCGCAACGGTGCGGATGAGGTGGCCTACGATATCCTGGCGGCCCGCAATCTTCGACCCGGAGGAAAAGGGCTGGTATTGAAGCCCTTCCAGGCCTGCTGGATCGGGATGCGCCGGGGTGCCGGGCGTTAGTGACGGGGACCGGGAGACCCGAGGAGAGCACTGGCTTCGGAGGCTGAGAGGGGAGTGCAGGTGCGGTAGCCAGGGCCGGAACGGGGCAGTTGGCTGAGAAAAGCATCTCTCTCGGCGGGGCTTTGGAAATCGATTCCGATAAGGGCGCGACCGATACGCTCTCCGCTGTAACGATAGTTGAAGTAAACCAGATTTCCCTGGTTGCGGATGGTTTGTTCAAGAAAGGTTTGGAGGGCGCCCCGGCGTTCGTAGAAATCCAGTTCGAGAAAAAGGGGATGCGCGATGAAGCGGGCGTTGCAGGTAATGGCCCGAAATCGGGCAGCAGGGGTGTGGCTGACCTCCTGGTTGGGAAATCCCCGGGCTGACAGTTCGGTGAGGAGGGGCTGGAGGGTCAGTTCATCGGCGGAGATGCCAAAGATCGGTTGAGCCTTCTCGGAGCTGGTGATGCCGTATTGAAAATCGATGATGTTATAGTTGCCGAGGCCGGTTTGAAGCAGCTCAACCATGGCTCCCGGTCGCTCGGGAATGGTTATCTGGAGCAGACGACGCTGGCCGGGACCGACCCCGGAGCGCTCGGAGATGATGGCGAGCTGCCCAAAATCGAGATTGGCCCCGCAGCCGATGACGAGGGATCTCCGGTTCTGAAGTTTGGGTAGCTGCTGAAGGAGGGCGGCTACTCCCATGGCACCCGAGGGCTCGAGGAGGCATCGCTGGGTCTCCCAAAGGAAACGGATGGCGAGGCTAACCTCTTCGTTACTAACGGTGACAAACCGGTCGACGAGGTGGCGGCAGACTTGGAAGGGTATTTCGCCAGCCTGGCGGACGGCGGTGCCATCGCAGAAGAGGTCGAGGTGGTTCAGACGGACGGGGGAGCCGGCCTGGACGGCAGCAGCCATGGAAGCCTGGCCTTCGCCCTCGACGCCAACGATTTCGATCTCTGGATAGAAGAGACGCAACCAGGTGGCGACCCCGGCCGCCATCCCGCCGCCACCAATCTGGAGGAAGGCGACATCAAAAGGACCCTGCCCGGAGAGAACGACTTCGTCGGCGAGGGTGGCCTGCCCGGCGATGACTTGCAGATCGTCGTAAGCGTGGAGGTAAAGGGAGCGCTGCTCTTCCTGATGACGCCGGGCCTCCTCGTAGGCCTCGTCATAGCTCTCACCGGCGAGAACTACCTCGACGGATTTCCCTCCGTGGTGGGTGACTGCCTCCTGTTTAACCTGGGGGGTGGAGTGGGGCATGTAGACGCGGGCGGTGGCACCGAGGAGGCGGGCGGCGCGGGCTACGCCCTGGGCGTGGTTGCCGGCTGAGGCGGTAACGATGGGAACCTGAGGGTGGGTTTGGCTGAAGATGGCAAGGCGATTGTAGGCGCCGCGCCACTTGTAAGCCTTGATGGCGGAGAGGTCTTCGCGTTTGAGAAAGACTGGGCCGGCGCCCGGGACGGGCAATGACTGGAGGGGGGTTGGTTGATCGGCGTGGTAGACGCGCTGACGGGCGAAGAGGATTTCCTGGCGGAGTTTTCGGAGAAGGTCATCCATGACAGAGAGGGGCGGTGGGCCGGAAGCAGATCAATGGGTGAAGGTGGACCGGCTGTTGATCAGGAACGGGTGAGGGTAACGATGTTCTCAATGTGGCGGGTTTGTGGAAAGAGGTCGAAGGGCTGAATGCGGGTGATTTGGTAGGCGGGTGCCTGGCTGGCCAGAAGTAGTTTCAGGTCGCGGGCCTGAGTGGCGGGATCGCAGGACACGTAGACGATCCGCCGGGGGCCGAACTGGAGAAGCTGTTGGAGAAAGGACGAATCGGAACCTCGGCGGGGTGGATCAATGAGGACAGCGGCCTCATCTCCGGAGCACTGAAGGCGGGCGAAAATTTCGCTGGCATCTCCGACAAAGAAGGAAACGTTGTCGATCCGATTGAGGGCGGCGTTGCCCTGAGCCCAGCGGACACTGGCTTCCGAGACCTCGATGCCGATGCACTGGCGGAGGGAGCGGGAAGCGATGAGGGCGAAGAGACCACTACCGCAGTAGGCATCGACGAGGGTGTGAATCCCGGGATGGATGGCCTGACGGACGGCATCCTCGGCAAAGGCGGGAAGGATGAATGGGTTGTTCTGAAAAAACTCTCCGGCAGGAAACTGAAAGACGACTTGGCCGACCCTTTCGGTGACGACCTGGCGGGGATCGGTGACCACGCCCTCGGCCACGTGGCGAAGGAGGAGGGTACCGGCCTTTTTGGGTTTTTTGCGCGATTTAGGGTCGAGCAGGAGGGAGCGTTGGGAGGCGAGGGTCTGATTGATTTCGGGGGTGGCGATGGGACAGGTTGGGACGTCGACGATGCGTTGACGCTGGCCATGAGCGAGGAAGCCAATCGGGTTTGATCCCTCCTCGCGAAAACGCTGATAATGGGGCGTGAGCTTGGAGCGGTAGCCGTACTCGAGGGGCGATGGGTGGGTGAGGTTGACGGGAGCCTGGATGCCTCCGACACGCTGAAAAACATCGATGACCTGCTTTTGCTTAAGTTCGAGCTGGGTCTGGTAGTCGATATGTTGATATTGGCAGCCACCGCATCTGGTGAAGAGGGGGCAGGGCGGTTCCTTGCGGTTGGGGGACGGTTCGATCACCTCAACCAAGTCGGCCTCGGAGTGCTGATCAAAATTGCGGTAGACGCGGGCCCTGACGGTTTCCCCCGGAATGGTGAAGGGCACGAGCAGCACCCAACCATCAATCCGGGAAACTCCGGCGCCGAGGTTGGTCAGATCCTCGATTTGGCAGACCACCTCCTGATGGTAGGCAAAGGGGCCTTCGCGAAAGGCGGGAGGGGGGCGTCGGTGCATGGGAGGTTTGAAATCGAAGAGGCAGGGGATGGCAAGGATTCGTCGTGGGTTGAAGGGTTGGAGTTGAAAAAGGGGGCGGGCAATGTCCTGATCTAGGTGATGTTGACAGAACGGGATAAATCCTGCCTGGAAAGGCTGATCGATGATGAATCGTCGGTGGTGCGGGGTGCCCTGGTAGAGCGATTGCGGGTGGATGGCGAGGAGGCGATCGCGTTTTTGCGGCGGTTGGCTCGTTCGGCTGATCGGCTGACTTCAAAGCACATTCACCACATCTTACTGGAGATCGGCTCAGACGATCCGGTCGAGAATTTCCGGAGGTACATTCAGTCATGTCGTTATGATCTGGAGTCGGGCTGCCTGCTGCTCGAGCGGGCTTTGAACCCATCGGTAGACATGCTCGCGGTGAGCAGGTTTGTCGATGGGATGGCGGCGAGGGTGGATGAGTTTGTCAAAGGGGAGATGAGCCCCTTCGAGCGCTGCAAGGTAATCAACCGGGTGATGTTTCATGACTATGGATTCTCAGGAGATGTTGAGACCTTCGAAAATCCGGCAAATAGTCTGCTGAGCCGGGTGATTGAGCGGCGCCGGGGGATACCGATAAGCCTTTCAACCCTTTATTTGCTGGCGGCTTGGCGGTGTGGATTTAACCTGGAGCCGATTGGGCTCCCAGGGAGATTTTGCCTCGGATGCTTCGAGGGCAGCGAACCGTTTTTCATTGATCCCTTCGAGAGGGGTGCCTTTCGGGTGGAGGCGGAGATCCTGCAGTATTTGCGAGACCATGACCTCGGGGATGCAGCTTGCTATCTGATGCCTTCGCCAGTCGGGGAGATCCTCCACCGCTATTGCCTGAATCTAGCGGAACAGTACCGGGTAGCGGGCGACGCGGAAAATCGGGCTTTGGTGAAGGGTTTTATCAGCGAATTTGAGGCAGTTTACGACCGCGATGAGGGCTGAAGATCGGGTTTACACTCCGGATAGCTTTCCCCGACCAGCCCGCGGTGGACAGATGCTGGCGGTGCTTGGCTGCCCGGTGGCGCATTCTTTGAGTCCGGTGATGCAGCGGGCCGCCTTTGACGAGCTAGCCGAGCGGAAACCGGGTTTCGGTCTGTGGGATTACGTGAGGATTGAGGTTGAGCCGGAAGGTTTGGGAGCCCTGCTCGGGCGATTGGTGGAAGCGGGCTACCGGGGAGTAAACCTGACCGTGCCGCATAAAGAGGTGGTTTTGCCCCTGCTTCAGGCGAGAGATCGCATTGTTGAGCGGGTTGGCGCCGCGAATACCCTTTCGTTCGTTGGGGGAGAAGTGTTGGGATCGAATACGGATGGTTACGGTTTGCTAACGGGTCTCGAGGAGGATCTCGGTTTTGTTCCCGAAGGGAAAACCGTGCTGATTCTCGGCGCTGGGGGGGCGGCACGATCGGCGGCAGATGCGATGGCTGGCGGGAAGGCGGCCCGCATCGTGATTGCCAATCGGACACCGCAACGGGCGGAACAGTTGACTGCGGCAATGGCGCGGGTTCATCCGGGTGTGGATCGATTTGGTTTCTGCGGTCTGGAGCAGGCTGCCAATCTGCTCGAGGGGGTGGATCTGGTGGTGAATGCTTCGGCAGCCGGGCTTAAAGATAACGGACACCCGCCGATTGCTTTGGCCAAACTGGAGCGGCAAACATTGGTCTACGACATGGTTTATTCACCGCCCCGTACGGCCCTTCTGCTCAAGGCTGCGAGCCGGGGAAATCCGGTGGCGAATGGACTCTCGATGCTGTTGCATCAAGGGTATCGCTCAATCGAGATTTGGACCGGGGAGACTCCTAGCGCAGCCGCGATGCGCCGGGCGATTGAAGCGGTGGTCGATGTTGCGTGATCGGGACCGGGAGGGGTGGGGCTGGACATGGCCAGCGATGGAAAAAAGAACCGATTGCTGGAAGTTTAGGATTTACAATCGAGGGTTGGACTGATTGTTTAACGGTTTTTTCCGATGCAAAAGTCAAAGAAGTCCATCACGAAGCGTTTCAAGATCACTGGGACCGGCAAACTCAGGCGGCGGAAGCCTGGGCATCGGCATCTTCTGCGCAAAAAGTCCACTAAGCAGCTCCGCTCGGCAACCCAGGACCAGTCTCTGGGGGAGGGTCAGGCCAAGGATCTGAAGCGCGCGATCTTTTAGTCAACTTTTCTTCGTCTGCCCGGGTGAATCGATGAGCGCGACCCGGCTGACACCATAAATCCACTACAAACATGCCTCGAGCCACCAACGCACCTGCCACCAAGGCACGCCGCAACAAAGTCCTGAAGAAGGCAAGCGGCTATTTCGGAAACAAGAGCCGTCTCTTTCGCTATGCCAAAGATGCTGTCGATCGGGGGGAGAAGTTTGCCTACCGCGACAGGCGGAAAAAGAAGGGCGAGTTTCGGAGCCTCTGGATCGTCCGGATTAATTCTTCCTGCCGGGCCCACGGGATCTCCTACAGTCGCTTTATGGCAGGGCTGAAGGCGGCTGGAATCGAGATGAACCGCAAGGTTTTGTCCGAGATGGCGATCCATGACCCGGAGTCCTTTAAGGCTCTCGTCGAAAAAGCAACGGCGGCACAGGCAAGCTAAGACCCCTTTCCCGAAGCCGCGGTTCTCCGCGGCTTTTTTTTGGATTGGAAGCAAGTATGGACGAGGAATTGAAGCAACTTTTGGCCAAGGCCCGCGCTGACTTTGAGGTGGTAAACTCTGCGCCCGAGCTGGAGCAGGCCAAAGCGAGGGTGATGGGTCCGCGGGGGACCTTCACGGAGATCAGGAAACAGATCGCCTCGGTTCCGAAGGAGGATCGGCCGATTTTCGGCAAATTGATCAATGAGGCAAAGGTTGAGCTGGAAGGATTGATCGCCGCAGTGGGAGATCGCCTGGAGCGAGCCCGTCTGGCAGAGAAGGTTGGGCCTCCGATTGATCCATCCCTCCCTTCGATTGGTGGGGAAGGCGGCGGAGCGCATCCTTTGACGACGGTTCGGGAGCGGATTCTGGAAATCTTCCGCAAGATTGGATTTGTGGTAGCGGACGGCACGGAAGTCGAAACGGAGTATTATTGTTTCGATGCGCTGAATACGCCACCCGAGCACCCGGCGAGGGATCTGCACGACACGTATTATCTCGATGCGGGAGCGCGCTTCGGGAACGTGAGCAAGCGCGCGGACGAGCGTTATTTGCTGCGCACCCATACCTCGAGCGTGCAGATCCGGACGATGCTGGAAAGCAGGCCACCAGTGCGGATCATGGCTCCGGGGAGGTGCTTCCGCCGGGATACGGCTGATGCCACCCACAGCGCTAACTTCCACCAGATTGAGGGTCTTCTGGTTGACGAAGGGGTGACGGTGATGGACCTCAAGGCAGTCCTTGATTATTTTTTCCGGGAGCTGTTGGGAAGCGATGCCAAGACGCGTTTCAGGCCCCACTTTTTTCCCTACACTGAGCCCTCCTTTGAGGTGGATCTCTCTTCGAAGCATCTCGGAAAGGTCGGGGCAGACTGGATCGAGATCATGGGCTGCGGGATGGTTGATCCAGCCGTTTTTGACGAGGTCGGTTACGATTCGTCCCAGTATACTGGATACGCCTTTGGCATGGGGATCGAGCGGATTGCCATGATCCTCTACGGGATCGACGACATCCGCTATTTCTACCGCAACGATGCCCGCTTCCTGCGGCAGTTTGTCTAGCGCAGAGACCCCGGAAAAAAGGGGGCGGAGAACCTGAATAATGCATAAACGATGAAAGTAAGTCTGGAGTGGTTGAACACCTACTTGGAACGTGATCTGGAACCGAAGGAGGTGGAAGAGGCGCTGACCCTGATTGGTTTTGAGGTCGAGGGAATCGAAACAGTGGGCCTTCCCCGGCTTGAGAACGTCGTCGTTGGCGAAATTCTTGAACGCCAGCAGCACCCGGACGCGGACCGATTAGGGGTCTGCCGGGTGAGGGTGTCGGCCGATGGAGATCCCCTCCAGATTGTTTGTGGAGCGACCAATTACCAGGTGGGGGACAAGGTGCCGGCCGCCCTGATTGGTGCGGTACTGCCGGGAAACTTCAAGATCAAGAAATCGAAGCTCCGGGGAGTGGAATCCCATGGGATGCTCTGCAGTGGTAAGGAAATCGGCGCGGGAGAAGATCACGAGGGACTTCTCATCCTGCCGAGGGAGAGTCGGGTAGGGGCTCCGATTAATGAACTCTTTCCGGCGCCGGTAACCGTTTTTGACATTGAAATTACCCCGAATCGGCCGGACTGCCTGAGCTACATTGGGTTGGCCAGAGATTTGGCGGCGTGGTTTCGCACGGGTTTGAAGGAATGGAAGGGGAAGGCTCCTCACAGGGAATTTGAACCGATCTCTGGCCAGAGCCTGGTGCAGCGATTTTCAGTAGAGGAGGCCGACGGATGTCCTTTTTACATGGCCTACTCAATCCGTGGAGTCCGGGTGGGCCCGAGTCCGGCATGGATGCAGAACCGGCTGAAGGCAGTCGGGGTGCGCCCGATCAACAATGTGGTCGATGTAACCAACTATGTGCTGCTGGAGCTGGGGCAGCCGATGCATGCCTTCGATGCTGCCAAGGTGAGTGAGGGCCTGCTTGAAGTGCGCCGTGCGAGAGAGGGAGAAGTGGCGAGGACCCTTGATGGGAAGGACCGGGAATTGCGCGCCGAGGATTTGGTGATCGCGGACGCGGCCGGCCCGATGGCGATTGCCGGAGTAATGGGAACGGAGCGGGTCGAGGTTGATGATGAGACAGTCGACCTGATCCTGGAGGTGGCTTATTTCGAGCCCAAAGGGATCCGCCGGACTTCGCGGAGGATGGCGTTGAGCAGTGATAGCAGCTACCGGTTTGAGCGCGGAGTCGATCCCCAGGGTTTGGCGCGGGCGGCCGCGAGGGCGATTGAGCTGATCCTCGAAACGGCGGGGGGTGAGGTTATTGAAAACCCGCTGGTTTTTGGCGGTCCACCCGATGAGGAGGAGGTGGTGCGGCTAGCTCCGGACTACATCCGTGGGCGTCTGGGTTTTGGTCCGAATGATGCGGAAATGCAGCGGATTCTGGAATCCCTGGAGCTCGAGGTAAGCGCTGGTTCAGCGGACGGTGAGTGGGAGGTAAGGATCCCCTCGTTCCGGCTCGATTTAAGGCGGCCGGTGGACCTGGTGGAAGAGGTGCTGCGAATCTACGGTTCTGACCGGATCCCGGAAGCAGCGGTAAAATTGGCCGGTTACCACGGAGACGATAGCAAGGAGACGCGTTTGCTTCGCAAAGTCTCTGGCTTGATGGGAGGGCGTGGATTTCTGGAAACCTACCACTATACCTTGCGTGCCGAGGAGGAGGTGGCCCGCTGGGTTGGGGAAGCGGAGTCGCGGAGGTTCAGATTGGCCAACCCATTGGCATCGGACCAAAGTCACCTGCGGGCCTCGTTGATTCCGGGGTTAATCGATGCTGTGGCGCACAATTTGGCAAGGGTGGAGGACGACCAGCGCTTTTTCGAATCTGGAAAGGTGTTTCGCGAGGTGAATGGCGAAATTCTGGAATGCACGGCAGTCGCTTTCGTGATCTTTGATTCGTCGAAGGTGAAGCGCTGGAAGGCGAAAGTGCCAGCTGATTACTACGCGGTGCGAAGTGGACTGGAGGCTTTGCTCAGGCTGGCAGGCATCCAACTCGAGGCAGACGCATTTTCCTATCCGACTCGGGAGGGGGACGTCTGGATGGAGCGCCGAGCGGGTGCCACGGGAAGTCTATCCGCCGATGGTTGGCAGGTTGAGGGGGGAATGCTGGCACCGGAACTGGTAAAAGCCTGGAATCTGACGGAGCCGATTCTCGCCGGGGAGTGGATCTTTACCCCGGAGTGGGTGAGGAGCCTGGAATCTACGGTGCGTTTCCTTCCTGTAAGTGGTTATCCATCCTCGGAAAAAGACCTTGCCCTTCTGGTGGCCAAAGAGCGCTTAAGCGGAGAGATCAACCGATTGGTTCAGCAAGCAGCGGTGGAAACAGCGGGCGAAGGAGTCCTGGTGGAGGCAGTTGAGTGTTTTGATGTTTACGAGGGCGAAGGATTGCCTGAAGGACAGAAGAGTTTGGCTTTTGGTATTCGTTACCGGGCACCGGACCGGACCCTCTCGGAAAAAGAGATCAGCACCGCTTTTGAGGGATTGCAGCGGCGGTTGGGAGAGGTGGACCAGATCACGGTCCGCAGCCGCTAGGAGCGAGCCGACGGCGGCGGATCGGCTCCGGCGCCGTGGAGAACTCAGCGCCTCGAGGTCTAAAGAGTGGAATTGCGAAAGTGGAAGGCAAAGCGATGAGAATGAATCTTGTTTGCACTTGATTTCGGGGCGAGGTGGGGTTTTTAAAGGGATGATGCAACTACGTTCCTTTTTGATTTCTGTGCCTCTCTGGCTCGCGAGTATTGCCTGGTCGCAAGAGGTAAATTTGTATTCGGCCCGGCACTACGACACCGATCAGATTCTCTATCGGAATTTCACGGAGAAGACGGGGATTAAGATCAATCTGGTGGAGGCTGGTGGGGAGGAGCTTCTGCAGCGGCTGATTGTGGAGGGAAGGAACAGCCCGGCGGATTTATTGATCACGGTGGATATCGGTCGCCTTTGGGCTGCTGAGCAGGCGTCGCTCTTTCAGCCAGTCCAGAGCGAAGTCCTTGAAAGTCGGATCCCTTCCAGGTTTCGCCACCCGGACGGACTTTGGTTTGGGCTCTCCAAGAGGATGCGTCTGATCTTTGTGGCGCCGGACCGGGTCGATCCGGCAGAGATAACCCGCTACGAAGATTTGGCTGATCCTCGCTTCCGGGGGAAGATCGTGGTCCGAAGCAGTTCCAACGTGTATAACCAGTCGTTATTGGCCTCCTTGATCGCCAGGGTTGGTTTGGCAAAGGCTGAAGATTGGGCTGCCGGAGTGGTGGCCAACATGGCTCGTCCGCCCCAGTCCAACGATACGGGTCAACTCCGGGCGGTGGCCGCTGGTCAGGGAGACATCGCGATCGCCAATCACTACTATTTCCTCCGTTTGGAGGATTCCCAGAAGGCTGAAGACCGAGCGGTGGCGGCGGCTTTGACCCCAATTTTTCCGGGTCAGGGAGAGGGTGGAACGGGAGTCCACGTTAATCTCTCGGGGGTTGGGCTGATGAAGTATGCACCCAACCGGGAGGCCGCGATCAAGTTCCTCGAGTACCTCGCCTCGGACGAGGCCCAGAGGATTTACGCGGGGGCTAACTACGAGTTTCCGGTGGTAGAGGGTCTTCCGAATCCAGACGAGCGGATGAGTGCCCTCGAGTTAATCGAGGAACCTGTGGATGCCGCCATGATCGGGGAGCACAGTGCGGAGGCGCTGAAAGCCTTTGATCGGGTCGGCTGGCGCTGAAGTGGCTGGAGCCACGGGACGGGTTCCTGGAACGAAGGTAGATTTGGTTGTGACCAGGAGGGATGGGAAGGGGCTGGAGCTTCGAGGAGTTTGAAAGGCTACCTGAGTACGGAAATGATTGAGGGATGAAGCGAGCTTCAGTCCTGTCCTGGCTCTCGGTTTTAATCGGGGTGGTATTGCTCGGGCCTTTGCTGGTGATTGTAGGTAGTATCTTTTTTGATACAGAAGACCTCTGGAATCACCTCGCGGCAACGGTTCTCCCCGAATATGTGACCAATTCCTTTCTTCTGGTTGCCGGGACGACGATCGGCGCAATCCTGATCGGGACGCCAGTGGCGGGACTGGTGACCCTGTGCAACTTTCCGGGCCGGCGTATCTTTGAATGGGCGCTTTTGTTGCCGCTTGCGGTGCCGACTTATCTGATCGCCTACACCTACACGGACTTGCTCGAATTTGCCGGGCCGGTGCAAACCTGGTTTCGAGAGGTCACTGGTCTTGGTTTCCGCGAGTATTGGTTTCCCAACATGCGAAGCCTGGGGGGAGCTATTTTTACCTTTTCCTTTGTTCTTTACCCCTACGTCTACCTCCTCGCACGGGCGGCTTTTATCGAGCAATCGGTTTGTGTTTTAGAGGCTTCGCGAACTTTAGGGGAAAACCCTTTGACTACATTTTTCCGGGTGGGAGTCCCGCTGGCGCGCCCGGCGATAGCCGGGGGTGCGGTGTTGGTCGCTATGGAGACCCTGGCAGACTACGGGGCGGTGGATTATTTCGCGGTGGACACCTTTACGACCGGGATTTATCGGACTCGTTTTGGTCTCGGGTCAGCCGAGGGAGCTGCCCAGTTGGCAGCGCTTTTACTGGTCATTGTGGCGTTCCTAGTCGTAGTTGAAAAAGTACTACGGGGACGGAAGCGCTACCACCACTCGACGAATCGATACCGGGAGCTGCCCCGCTGGCAGATCAGCGGCTGGCTGAAGGTGATGACGGTAGTCGGGTTGAGCATTCCGGTGACCCTGGGCTTCATCGTCCCGGCCGGAGTGTTGCTGGAGCTGGCGTGGTCGACGGCGGGAAAGGTGGACTGGGAGCGGGTTCAGGATTTGGCCAAGCACAGCTTCCTGCTGGCAACCATGAGCGGGGTTTTGGCGCTTGGGGTGGCAGTGCTGTTGTCCTATGCGGTGAGGTTGGACAATTCCCGATTGGCGCGCGGATCGGCGCGGGCGGTGGCCCTTGGCTACTCGGTGCCGGGATCGGTGATCGCGATCGGGGTGATGGTCAGTTTCGGTTTGATTGATGAGGTAATGGTGGGGGCGCGATCGTGGCTTTGGGGAAGTGCGGAGGGGTGGCTTCTGAGTGGATCAGTAGCGGCCCTTGTCCTCGCCTATTTAACCCGTTTTTCGGGAGTTGCCTTACAGGCAATTGATTCTGGGCTGAGCAAGATCCAGCCATCCATGGATGCGGCCGGGCGCACGTTGGGAGAGGCTCCGCTGGGGATGTTGCGACGGGTCCATTTACCTCTTTTGCGAAGCTCAATTCTGGCTGGAGGCTTGTTGGTTTTTGTTGATGTGTTAAAAGAACTTCCAGCGACCATGATCATTCGACCCTTTAATTTTGAAACCCTGGCAGTGAGGGTCCACCACCTGGCGAGCGATGAACGGCTGGGGGAAGCGGCGGTGCCGGCCTTGCTGATCGTGGCGGTGGGATTGATCCCGGTCGTGTTATTGAGCAGGATCATGGGAGAATCCCGGGCAGGCGGAAAAACCGGGGGTCATTCCTGATGGCGGAGCCCGTCCTGAAGGTGAAAAACCTCTGCCATCTCTATGGCAAGGCGCCTTCTCTCCGGGGGGTAAGCTTTAACGTGGAGGAGGGGGAGACGGTCTGTCTGCTGGGCCCGTCGGGGTGTGGAAAGACTACGACCTTGCGTCTTCTGGCGGGGTTGGAAGCTCCATCGGAGGGGACCATTGAGATTGACGGGCAGATGGTATCGGAAGGCAATTGGATGACTGCCCCGGAGAAGCGTCCGATTGGAATGCTTTTTCAGGATTTTGCCCTCTTCCCCCATTTGACGGTGGAAAAAAATATTCGATTTGGGCTGCGCAAGCTTGATGAGGGAGAACGGGCTCGCCGGGTTGAGGATGCGCTCAAGCTGGTGGGGGTGGAGGAGCTTCGGAAGCGGTACCCTCATACCCTGAGTGGAGGCCAGCAGCAACGGGTGGCCCTGGCCCGGGCGATGGCGCTGGAGCCGAAGTGTCTGTTGCTTGATGAACCATTTAGCGGATTGGATGCGACGCTTCGGTATGCGGTGCGGGAGGAGACCCGACTGATTTTGCAACGGAAAGGGATAGCCTCGGTAGTGGTGACGCACGACGCCGAGGAGGCCATGCATCTCGCCGACCGGATCATTCTGATGCGGAACGGGAGGATCGAGCAAGACGACGGGGCCGAGGTGCTCTATTTCGAGCCGAAATCGGCTTTTGTAGCGCGGTTTTTTGGAGACGTGGAGCGCTTTATTGGGTTGTCGGATGGCCAGGGAAAGGTGCGGTCGCCGCTCGGAGTTTTACGTGCTGCCCGACCGTTGGGGCCCGGGCCGGTAGAGATTCTGGTGCGGAGGCAGGGGTTTCGCTTCGAAGCGGTGGAGGATTTGGAAGACCACCTGGAGGCCCCGAGGTTTGATGTTTTGGTGGAAGATTCTAAATTGATCGGAGGTCGACGGGAGAGCCGGTGTCGGATTGGAAGCAAGGGTGAGATCCGGTTCCGTGCCCTGCACCGGGCGACGACTCATTTGGAGCGGGGAAAGTGGGTGCCGTGCGTGGTGGATCCGAGAATGACCTTTATTTTCCCGGTGGTTGAGACGGTGGGTTCTCCTGTTGACGGGCTGTGAGGATGGTCAGGATGAGGACCCAAAAACAGAGGATGAGGTTTTGGATCGGAAGTTGGAGGGGAAGGGGCAAGAGGTAGATGATGAAGACGGCCGGAATCCAAACGGCCCAGTTGGCGAGGAGGATGGGAACACCATCGCGAAGGAACCAGGTGAGGGGAGGCTGTTTTTTCCAGGGCAGGGGAAGGTGGTCTCTACGGGACTCGTACCAGGTATAGGCGACGATGATGGAGGGAGCGGCCCAGAGGGGAACGTAAACAAATTGATCGAAGGCGACCTTGCTGAGGACGGTCTGCCAGTCGAGACCTTCTCCGAAGAGCCGTGCCTGAGCGCGGTAAAAAAGGTCGATCTCAAAGCCCTTGATTGCCCAGAAGATGGTGTAAAAGTAGAGATCGGAGAGTGGGGCAGAGGGGTCGACAAAGAGTTTTCGGAGAATCCAGGGGAAGAGTCCCCCGGCGAGGGCTGTGGCGATAATGGCGTAGAGGAAGCCGACCTCGGTCTTCCATTGAGCGAGGCTGGAGAGAAGATTTTTGAAGGGATCTACCTGATAGTAGGCGACCAACAGGCTAATGCCGAAGGCCTGAAGGAGGAGGGCGGGCAGCAGATTGGCGCGGGCAGCGGCATGGCCCCGCTGGACGGCTGATCGCAGAATGGTGGACAGGCTGCCGGGAGAGGGCGTCGCCGGGGGCTGCTCAAGGGCGGATTTCACCGGGGAAATCTTGGATGGTAGGGCTCGCTGAAGCGGTGATCAGGCGAGACCGTCGCGGCGGAGGAGGGCTGAGGGATCGGGGTCCCGACCGACGAAGTCCCGGAAGGAGACCATTGGATCGGTGCTATTGCCGCGGGCGAGGATGGATGCCCGGAAGTGAGCCCCGGTGTTGGGGTTAAGGATGCCCTCCTGCTTGAAACGGGAGAATGCATCGGCCTCGAGGACTTCGGCCCATTTGTAAGAATAGTAGCCAGCAGCGTAGCCGGTCGGTGAGCTGAAAAGGTGGGAGAAGCGTGGATGGATGGGTCGGGGACGTAGGGCAAAGGGGGCCTGGTATTCGCGGACGGCTGCTTCGGCGAGGCGATCAACTTCCTCGGGACCGGTTGGAGGGGTGGCCAGGTGCATCTCGAGGTCGAGGTGGGCAAAAGCGAGTTGGCGCATGTAGGCGCTGGCGACGAGGAAAGAGCGCGCCTCGAGCATTTTCTGGAAGAGCTGCTCGGGGATTTTTTCGCCAGTTTCCCAGTGGTGCGCGAAGAGATCGAGAGACTCCCTCTCCCAGCACCAGTTTTCCAGGATTTGGGAGGGCAGCTCGACAAAGTCCCAGGGGACGTTGGTACCAGCAAGCCCGGCGTAGGGGACCTCGGAGAGGAGGTGGTGAAGCAGGTGACCGAACTCGTGAAAGATGGTTTGAACGTCTTGATGGCTGAGGAGGGCTGGCTTGCCGGGGGAGGGTCGGGTAAGGTTGCCAGCAATCAGACCAACGGGGAGGATGCCCTGGGCTGGCTTGCGACTGATGAGCGGGGACATCCAGGCGCCCGCGCGCTTGTTGTCGCGGGGGAACCAATCGGCGTAGAAATAACCGAGGGGCTGCCCGGAGGAATCGGCAATGAGGTAGAGGGAAACGGAGGGGTCCCAGACGATCTCCGGCCGCTCGGCAACTTCGGTCTGGAGCTGCTTGATGGAGATCCCAAAAAGCCGCTCACAAATCGAGAAAAGGCCGGGGATGACACTTGTATGAGGAAAATAGGGACGGAGAAGATCGCTGGAGAAATCGAGATGGGCTTCGGAATAGCGCTCGGCCCAAAAGGCAGCGTCCCAGGGAAAAAAGTCCTCAAGTGGCTCGCCAGTCGATTCGGACTTAAAGGTCTGAAGTTTCCGGAATTCGGTGAGGAAGGGCTGAGAGACCTTGAGGCGAAGCTCTTCGATGAAGTTGGCCACCTGGGATGCCGATTTGGCCATCCGGCGGTGGAGGACGAGTTCGGCGAAGTCGGGATAGCCGAGGAGTCGTGCTTTTTCCCGGCGGAGCTGGAGGATCCTGGCGATGTGGCCGCGATTTTCAAAGCGCTCCCCGATGCCGATCCCCTGGGCGGCCCTCCAGATGGTTTCGCGGGTAGGTCGGACGGTGCAGTGTTGCAGGATGGGCTGGAGGGTGGGAGCCTGGAGGTTAACGCGCCAGGCGGGTCGGTTGGGGGTGCCGTGCCCGCGGTCGGAGGCATCCTGGCGCATCGACTCGAGGGCCATGGTTGGAGTACCGGCGAGGAGATCTGCATCGTCGATGATCCATTCCCACTCATTGGTGGCATCGAGAACGTTGTCAGAGAACTTTTGGGTAGTGGTGGCGAGTTCTTTTTGGAGATCGCGAATGGCTTCGCGCTGCTCGGGAGGGAGGTCGGCACCGCCGTCAATGAAGTCCTGGCGCGTTTCTTCGGCGAGGCGGAATTGGAGGGGGTGTAATTCCGCACGGAGACGTTCCTCGGTGGTTCGCAAAACCTCCCAGAGGCTTTGATCGAGAGTGAGGCTGGAGAAAAAGTCGGTGATTTTTGGGAGATTTTCTCCGTAGGCAGCCCGGAGGTCGGGGGCGTCGGCGACCGAGTGGAGGGTTTCCACGATGCCCCAGGTATTTCCGACGAGATCGGTGATGCGATCGAGAGCCAGGAAGGTTTGGGCAAAGGAGGCACTGCCGGGGTCGAGGTCACGGATGGCCTGAAGGTCCTTTTCTGCCGTCTCGAGCAAGGCATCGACAGTGGGCGTGATCTGACCGGCAGTTATCGAACCCCAAGGGATGGGGTGTTGAATAGAGAAGTGAGGAAGAGAGGACGTGGAGGTGCCCGGATGGCTCGACATAGGGATTGTTCATCGAATGGAATCTCGGGGGAGGCAAGCCCGGGGATCGATAAACTTCCGGGCAAGGGGGAATTCCCGAATTATGGCATTGTTTATGATTTAGGCCCGTTTGATAGTGAGAGGCTCTAATGACACCAGAGGAATCCCAAGTTCTACGTTACGCATCGTTCGGAAATCCGCTTGAGGTTTTGGAGCTCAAGCGCCTGCGGCTGCCGACGCCCTCGACGGGCGAGATCGTCGTCAAACTTCTCTTTAGTTCGATCAATCCTTCGGACATTGGAATGATTGAGGGACGGTATGGCAGGTTGAGTGACCTCCCGGCGGTGCCCGGGCGAGAGGGAATAGGGGAGGTGATTGCAGTTGGCGATGAGGTGGACGGGCTGGAAGTGGGGGATCGGGTTCGTTTGCCAGAGTTGCGGGGGATCTGGAGAGACTATGCCTGCATTCCGGCGCAAGATCTTTTGAAGCTCCCGGCGGACCTTCCTCCCGATATTCTGGCGGGCGCCTTTGTTAACCTGCCTACTGCAGTGAGGGTGCTTTCCGATTTTCATAAACTGGAGGCCGGGGATTGGGTGATCCAGAATGCGGCCAACTCGGCGGTTGGCGAGGCGGTGGTTGCTCTGGCAAAGGATCGCGGCATCCGGACGATTAACATCGTCCGGCGAGATTCCTTGATCGAACCGATCAAGGCCATGGGCGGCGATTTAGTGATCAATGAGGAGGCAGAGCCGGACTATCCTAAAACTCTGCGGGAACGGATTGACTACGGAATCATTCAACTGGCACTCAACTCGGTGGGAGGTTCAAGCGTGGAGCGGCTCACCAAGGCAATCTCAGACGGCGGAACGATCGTAACTTTTGGTGGAATGGTAGGGGAAAAAATCCGCTTCCCCACCCGGAAGTTGATTTTCCACGACATCCGGCTGGTGGGGTTCTGGATGGATCGCTGGATGCGCAAGGCGACTCCTTTTGAGCGCCACGAACTGCATGGGACTGTCTTCGAACTGATCCGGCGGGGAGTTTTCAAGGGGCATATTGAGGCCACTTATCCGCTGGAGGCTTTTCGGGAGGCTCTGGAGCACAACGCCCGTCCGCGAATGGGCAAGGTGTTGTTTCGGGGACCGGCTTGAGCTGGGCCAGAAGCTGGTCTTGAGGATGGGATGGCGAAATCGTTTGAGGAACTCCGCGACCGTTTGAAAGGGCTTCCCGGGCTTGGGTACCGATCAGCAGAGCGGCTGGCCCTCCATCTGGTGACCACTCGTCCGGAGGTGGGTCAGGCTTTGGTCGAGGAGTTGAGAAATGCCCTGGAGCGGCTGGGGAGGTGTCCGGTCTGCGGAAACCTGGCGGAGGGGGGTGGGTTATGCAGCATCTGTAGTGATGGATCGCGAGACCAGCAGAGCCTCTGTGTGGTGGAAACGATAACGGATCTTTATTCGATGGAGCGCTCGGGCGCCTGGAGGGGACTGTACCACGTGCTGCACGGGCGGCTCTCGCCGCTCCACCGGGTGGGGCCGGAGGATTTAAATCTGGAGACCCTCGCAGAACGGGTGACCAAGCAGGGAATTGAGGAGGTGATTTTTGCTTTGCCGAACGAGGTCGAATGCGAGGCGACCTGCCATTACATTGGTGAGGAATTGCTCCGCCCGACCGGCGTGAAGGTATCGCGGATCGGTTTCGGTCTGCCGAGTGGCGGTGAGGTAGTCCACGCCGATCCGGTAACGCTCCGAAGTGCGCTGGAGGGGAGGAAAGGATTTTTCCGCGAATGAGGGAGTTGAACGAGGTTTTGACCGGCTTGGCAGAGGATCTGAGGGACTCTCTGGAGAGGCTCGATTGGAGCATTTTTCCGGGATTTGTCTATCATCCGCTGCAGTATGCCTGGCAGGGGCATGCTGGTTATTTGAAGTTGGTGGGGGCTGGTGGACGCAGGCCGAGGGTTGTTTTCCTTGGAATGAACCCGGGGCCTTGGGGCATGATGCAAACGGGGGTGCCGTTTGGGGAGGTTGATTTGGTGCGGCACTGGATGGGGATTGAGGCGCCCCTGGAACGCCCGGAGAGGGAGCATCCGAAGCGGCCGATTCGCGGCTGGGAGTGTACCCGTTCGGAGGTGAGTGGAAGACGCTTGTGGGGTTATTTTAAGGACAGGTTTGGCACGGCAGAGGCCTGTTTGGAGGAGATAGTGGTGCTGAATTATTGTCCGTTGGCCTTTTTGGCAGAATCGGGAGCTAATCTGACGCCCGACAAGTTTTCCGCTGCGGTGGTTAAGGATCTATTTGAGCTGTGCGATACCCACCTTCGCGCGGCGGTCCTGGCGATTGATCCGGAATGGGTCCTGGGGGTTGGAAAGTTTGCCTTGGGTCGGATCGAGACAGCGCTGGAGGGGGTGGGTGCGAGATTGAGGATGGGAACCATCCTGCACCCGAGCCCGGCCAGTCCAGCGGCAAACCGTGGCTGGGCAGAAGCAGCTGAGCGGCAGTTGGCGAGTCTCGGGGTCTGGGGATGAGAGAGGAAGATTTTTCGCAGCGATTGTTGGATTGGTTTGGGCGAGAGGGTCGAGCCTTGCCGTGGCGGGAGAAGCGGAGCCTATACGGAACCGTTGTATCCGAGTTTATGTTACAGCAAACGCAGGTGAAGACGGTGCTTCCCTACTATGCGCGGTGGATGGCTACTTTCCCCGGATTCCGGGAGCTGGCAGAGGCGGAGGAAGAGGCGGTGCTGGCGGCGTGGGCTGGGCTGGGCTATTATTCGCGGGCAAAGAATCTCCAGAGGCTGGCTCGAGAGTTGGTTCGACGGGGAGAGCCGCCGGTGGAGGTGGGGGAATGGCAACAGTTGCCGGGGATAGGACCCTACACGGCAGCGGCGGTGGTGAGCATGGTATTTGGGGGTCGGGTAGCGGTGGTTGACGGTAATGTGGTGCGGGTGCTCTCGCGGTTTTTTGGAATTCGGGAAGTTTTTGCTGCTGGTAATTCCCGGCCGAAATCGATCGTTGCCCTGGCGGAGCGGCTCCTTGATGCGGATCGTCCGGGAGAATACAACGAGGCCTTGATGGATCTCGGTGCGACGATTTGCACCCCGAGGAAGCCGCGGTGCTTGCTCTGTCCGCTGAAGGAAACCTGTGCGGTGGGTGGGGGACCGGAGGCCGAGGAACTACCCCGGTTGGAACGGGTGAAAACCGTCGAACTGGAAGCAAGCCGCCTCTGCTGGATCCAGGACGGGAGGATCTGGCTGCGGCGGCGAAAGGGAGGGCGACGTTTGTTGGGAATGTATGAACTCCCCGAACTGGCGGAAGGGGTCAAAGGACGAGGAGCCAATCTAATCCTCAAGCGACGCCGGGGGATTTCCAATCAACGGATTCTAGAGCACTTGTATTGCTTTTTTGGATACAATGCACCTGACGAGGAAATGGTGGGCGAGGGAGAGTGGTTGAGCTTGGCGGGACTCGACAGTTTTCCGGTGGTTGGTCCGCATCGGCGCTGGATTGGGGAGCTGAGACAGCAGGCGGAGGGCGGGGGTCCTGCGGAGGCCCGGAAGCTGAGTTAGGAAGGTGCTTATTCCTTGAGGGGGAGGGTGTGGCTAACGACGACTCCGTCATCGCGGGTGACTACGTCGAGGCGGATGGTTCGCGCCGTCCAATCTATCTCGATCCACCCGAAGTTGTGTTGGTTGATAAAGTCTCCCACGCGAAAGCGGTTGGGTTCCTGTTTAAGCTTTGCCCAAGGGTGGGTGAGACCGCTCGAGGTGTACTCCCAGAGTTCTCCGTTGGGGGAATGAGCTAGGTTCAGGCGGCTGAACTCTGTAATGTGACGATCGCCCGAGAGGATGAATAGATTGGGGACTTTGAGTACCTCAATAAGGTTGAGGAGACGTTTTCTTTCGTCAGGGAAATTGGCCCATTTCTCAAAGCGATGTTGGGTTGGAATGACTTGAATCGAGGAACCGATGAGGGTGACGTCGGCGTGCGGTGCGGTTAGCTCGCTCTCCAGCCAGTCCCATTGCTCATCGCCAAGAAGCGTCCCATTTCTACCTTTGGGAGAGGCATTGAAACGGGTGTCGAGCAAAATGATGAGGACCTGTTTTCCCGGGATCCCGAACCGGTAGGAGGTGTAGATGCCCTCGCGAGTGCGGCGGGGAGAATCTTCGGGCTCATCGACAAAATCGAGGAACCAATCCCGGGCCTTCTCTTTATAGGGGTGGTCGGCACCGGCATCGTTGATGCCGTAATCGTGATCATCCCAAACTCCAATGATCGGAACCTTCTCGCGAAAGGCCTGATATTCCGGCAGGTCTTTCTGGAGGAGAAACTTTCGGCGGAGGTCCTCCTCATCGTAGTCGCGACCGTAGACGGCGTCTCCGAGCCAAATCCAGAGGTCGGGCCGAAGGGAGGCGGCCCGCTCCCAATACCATTGGGGAAGGGAAGTGCGGCTGCAGGAGCCGAAGGCAATTCGCTCGATGGAAGTGTTTGGATCGGGCAGGAGGGAGTTGCCCAGCAAGCCAACTGAAGGGGTGGCAAGCCCGATGAGGGCGAGCATCCCTCGAAGTAACCCCAAGCGGTGCGATGCAGTAGATAAGAAGAGACCCATAGATGAGAATTCCTAGCGTGCAATTGCATAGGCAAGCGCAGAAGCGATTGCTTACTAGATCGTAACCTTGCGGCGCCTCTCAGAGAAGTGGAATGAGTGAGAAGCGATGGATGGGTGGATGATGGTTTCGTGTTGGCGGACTTTTGACCTCGTCGGGAAGGATGATTCTGGCTCAAACTTGATGAATGATGGATTTTCGGATCGAAGATTTGGTGACAAAATTGGAGGGGAAGAAGGAGCTAGGAACTGAGGCGGCGGCGGCGGCGGCGCGGGCATTGGCAGATGGCGAAGTCGCCGAGGAGGCGAAGCGGGATTTTTTAATCGCCCTGGCTGACAAGGGGGAAACTCCCGGAGAGGTTGCGGCGATTGCTGAAGTCTTTCGTTCGATGGCTCGGGATCCCGGTCTCGGGGAAGTTGCCGGAGGAGGAATTGATATTGTGGGAACGGGCGGAGATCGTTCGGGGACCTTCAACCTTTCAACAGCGACCGCCCTTTTGGCGGCGGCAATGGGCTGCACGGTAATCAAGCATGGAAATCGCTCGGTGAGTTCCAAGAGCGGCTCGGCCGATTTGTTGAGATCGATGGGAGTCGATCTCGAAGCGAGCTCGGAGGGGCTAAAGGCTCAACTGAAAAGGACGGGCTTTGTTTTTCTATTTGCTCCAAATTTTCATCCTGCTTTTCGGCACATCATGCCGGTACGGAAGGCTCTGGCGGCAGAGGGGGTGGTAACGATTTTTAACTTGCTCGGCCCGCTTATCAATCCGGCCCGCCCGGCCTTTGAAATCATGGGAGTAGCCAATGAAGGATGGCTCGAACCGATGGCAGAAACCCTTGAGCTGCTGGGATTGCGAGGGGGGTATGTGGTCCACTCGGTGCTGCATGACGGGCGGCGAGTGGACGAATTGACGGTGGGGGGAGTCAATCAGGTTGTCGGCTTTGGATCCCAGCGCGGGGAACTGGAGCGGTTTGAGGCAGAGCGGTTTGGTTTGGTTACCGGTGATCCGGCAGATTTGAATGGGGGTACCCCGGAGGAGAACCTGCAAATGTTGAAGGATCTTGCCGACGGGAAGGCACCCCGAGGTTTGCGAGACTCGGTGCTCCTCGGCGCAGGCTTCGCTGCTTTGGTGGCGGGGCGAGCTGGGTCGGTGGAGGCGGGTATCGCGCGGGGGCGCGAGGTGCTGGAAAAAGGGATTTTTGCGGATTGGTTGAGGAACCTGGTGGAGGGATCTGCTTGATGGGCTGCTATTTTGGAACAGACGGAATTCGGGGTGAATTTGGGGGGCCGATCCTCAACGCGAGGATGGTTCGCCGGATTGGTCGGGCACTGGCCCGCTGGGCTAGCGAGGTAGCGGGGGAGGGGGCTCCGAGGTTTGCGCTGGGACGAGACACGCGAGAGAGCGGCTGTTTGATTCGAGATTGGTTGGTGGAGGGATTTGCAGCAGAGGGAGTTGCGGCGGTTTACGATCTGGGCATCCTCCCTACTCCCGTGACGGCCTTCAGTGGGGATCTCCTGGGGGTGGGCTTGGCAATCTCGATCACGGCTTCCCACAATCCGGAGGGAGACAACGGGATAAAGCTATTTGCGAGCGGCTGTCGTAAGCTTCGACCCGAGACCGAACTGGAGATTGAAGCGATTATCGAAGAATTGGAGGGGGATTTGGAGGGAGGGACTGAGGCCGTGATTTCGCCGAGTGAGTTGGGAAGAAGAGCCTATCTGGAAAGGTTTAAGGATCGATTTAAGGGAAGGGTTCCCGAGGGAATGAAGGTGGTTGTTGATTTGGCCAATGGTGCGGCAAGTGAGACGGCGGGGTCGGCTCTTCGGGGCCTCGGGATTGAAGTTGTGGTGATTGGAGAGGCGGGCGAAGGGAGCTTGATCAACGACGGAGTGGGCAGTGAGCACCCCGAGTTACTAGCCAGGCGGGTGTTTGGCGAAGGGGCTGATTGTGGCTTTGCTTTCGACGGAGACGGAGACCGCCTGGTGATGGTGGACGGGAATGGGTTGGTGGTGGATGGAGATCAGTTACTCGGGGCGGTCGCCCTGAGGCTGAGGGAGCGGGGGGAACTGGATGGGGACACGTTAGTGACGACGATCCAAAGTAACAGTGGACTGGATACCGCGATGGGTGAGGCGGGCATCACGGTCTTGCGGACGGATGTGGGGGATCGAAATGTCCAGGAGCTGGTTTTGGGGGAGGAATATTCCCTGGGAGGGGAAAATTCGGGCCATCTGATTTTTAGGAACTTCCTGGCGACTGGAGATGGGCTCGGGGCAGCGGGGTCGATTCTGAGTCTCTTTGATGCGGGAGAGCTACGGGAAATGAATAAGACGGTGGGTGCCGCCGTTACCCTTTTTCCGCAGGCCTCCGCTGCGGTGTTGGTAGGGGACAAAAGACCTTTGGAGGAAAGGTTAAGATTGGCTGCGGCGAGAGCTGCGGTGGAGCGGGAAATCGGGGGAAGGGGTCGCGTGCTGGTTCGGTACTCGGGGACCGAGCCCAAGCTGAGGCTGTTGGTGGAGGCTGAAAGCGGGGAGAAGGCTGAAGCCTGTTTGGCCCGTTTGGTAGAGGCGGTGGATTAGGCCCGAAAGATGAGCCTGGTCTGAGACTCAGCCGATCTTTTCAATCGATCAGCGATCGGTCACGTTCCCTCGGGAGCGGATAAACTCGCTCAGGCGTTCGGTATCGAGGGTGGACAGGAAGGGCATGGGGTCGAGATTGGCGGCGATTACGTAGTTGGTTAGCTGTTGGCGGACAACTTCAATGAGTTTGGTGGCATCCCAAGGTTTGG
The DNA here is from genome assembly GCA_036822055.1 of Puniceicoccaceae bacterium. Taxonomy (GTDB): domain Bacteria; phylum Verrucomicrobiota; class Verrucomicrobiia; order Opitutales; family Puniceicoccaceae; genus DAISIK01. Next base: position 45,883 of record DAISIK010000006.1, on the reverse strand, counting down.
CGAGGTAGTGGTCGAGTCGGGCATGGTTTACGGCATCAACGGTGGCATCGAGCCCAGCCTGTCCAGTGAGGAGAATTTTACGGCTGAGGCGGGTGCGGGGATCTTCGGCGAGGTCTTTGAGGAGTTCCACGCCGTTTTCGTTGGGCATGATATGGTCGCAGAGGATGAGGGCGAGCTGGCAATTGCGCTGATGGTAGTCCGCAATGATCCTCCGGGCTTCGGCGGCACTTTCGGCAGTCTCGATGGAGAAGGTTTTTTCAAAAACTGCGACGGTATTCTCGACGGCTTCGAGCACTTCGGGCTCGTCATCAACGCAGAGGAGGAAGAGCTGGGGATGTTTCATGGGATGAAGGCTAGACGAGTAGCGGCCAGACGACGAAGCCAAACAGTAGTGTCCCGAGGAAGCCAATACCTCCGACGATGAGGCCCATTTTCGCCATCTCGGAGGAACTGATCATTCCGGTGCTCATGGCGATGGCGTTGGGAGGGGTAGAGATGGGCAGCATCATGGAATAGCTCACAATGATGGCAATGACGATGATGGCGACGGTGAGGTCGAAGCCGCTTCCGCCTACCCCGGAGAGACCGATGCCGATGGCGAGGGGAATCAGGATGGTGGCGGAAACAGTATGGGAGACGAGGTTGGCAATGGAGAAGCCAACGATGGCGAAGACAATGATGAGGCCGACACCCCCTAGGCTCTGCCAGTCGACCAGTTGAATGATCCACTCAGCCAGCCCGGTATGGGTGAGGGAAAGGCCGAGTGAGATTCCTCCGGCGACGAGCCAGAGAACTTCCCAGGAAAATCCCCGGATGTCGTTTTTATCGAGAATCATCAGGGCGGGCAGAAGGGCTATCGGGATGAAGGCAACGAGACTCGAAGAAATTCCGTGAAGCTTTTCGGTGATCCAGAGGATGATGGTGATGGCGAAGACAAAGTAGGAAGCGATAGCGGGGCCGGAAAGATTCAGGCGGGAATCGATCTCGATTTCGACGCTCTCGGTAGACGGTGGGAAGACCTTGAGGAGTACCTTCCAGGACAGGAAGAGGGTGACCACGACGAGAGGAAGGGCGAGAAACATCCAGGTGGAGAAGGCGATCTGAATGCCTTGCTCGCGAAGAGCGCCGAGGGCAATGGCATTGGGTGGAGTGCCGATGGGGGTGGCGATTCCGCCGATGTTGGCTGCGATGGGAATGGAGAGGGCAACAGCCTTGCGAAAGGGGTCGGCAGGATCGAGTCGGGCGACGATGGGGAGGATTACGGTAACCATCATGGCAGTGGTGGCCGTATTGCTCATGAAGGCGGAGAGGGTGGCCGTGGATACCATGAGCCCGAGGGCCACCATGGAGGGGCGGTTACCGAAGGGGCGAAGAAGAACCCGGGTCAGGTTGCGATCCAAGCCGTATTTAACGGCGGCAGCGGCGAGGGAGAATCCCCCGAGGAAAAGAATGATGATGGGACTGGCAAGGGTATTGTAAAAGTCTTTGTAGGACTGTGGTTGATACCCGTCGCTTCCCTGCAGGTAGGAGGTGAGGAGCCCTTCCTGGCTGAGAAGAAAGACTTGAAGAAGGATGATGAGGACGGAGGTGGCAAAGATTGGAATCGGCTCAAAAATCCAGAAGGCAGCCGCCATGACAAAGATGCCGAGGGTTATCTTCCCGGCTGGAGAGAGACCTTCCAGACCGAGGAAGGGGAAGACGAAGAGGGCCGAGACCCCGATGAGAAGTCCGCAAAGACGCCGAAAACTGGCCATGGTCAAGGTCCTATTGTTCTCCAGTGAGGGGGAACTGGATGTTTGAGAGCCACTCTTTGGCAGTAGCGACCGTGGTTGCGTGTCTTTCCGGGGTAAGTTTCTTCCACTGCTCAACGGCGGCTCCACCAGTGGCGGCGGCGGTTGCCCCAGAAACGCCCTTAGTGGCTGATCCAGTACCTTCGCGGACTGCTCCGGTCGCTTCACCGGCGGCACCAACGGTAGCCTCTTTCAAACCTCCACTGACCTCTTCGAGGTTTCCACTGGCTACGCCTCGGACGCCGGACATGAGACCGCCCCCGATCCTTGAAACGGTTTTAGTGGCTCCCTTGCCAAGGTCACTGGCGGCGGCCACCGCACCTTCGGTAATGGCTCCGGCGGCATCGATAGCCCCACCGGCGAGGTTGCCTGCCATGTCGAGGGGGCGGCCCAGGATTGCGGTAAAGATGTCTTGAAGGCTGACTTCCGGTTTGTCGGGAGTTCCTTTGATCGGAAGGGCGGTGCGGTTCCCCTTGTTGTTGATAATGGCGAGGTTGCCATCGAGGAGGTCTTCGGAAACCTTGAGGTCGACGACCAAGTCAAGGCCGGAACCGCCGAGGGCGGTGATGGTTCCGGGGGGGAGAAGGGGGCGAAGGGGTTGGAGGTCGAAGCCAGTGAAACGGACGAAGGTAGCAACCGACGGGATGCGATTGGTGAGGTCGGTGGCGATGATCTGAGACTTGAAGAACGCCTTCTGGATCTCTTCCCCCTGATCGAGGGTAAATTCGAAATCAATCTCAGCGGGTGAGGGATTGGCGCCCGGGCGGGTATCCAAATCAAGATTACGAACGGTAGATGTGATCGGGGCGAGCCGGTAGACCAACGGTTCTGAGGCGAGGACCTCGTCGCGAATGTCGAAGCTGAAGTTAGCGAGGCTGAATGAATCGAGGAAAATGCGTCCGGCTGGAAGCGGTTGAGCCTCTGCGACGACTTCACCCTCCACCGTTTCGTCGGTTGATGCGGGGCTGGATTGGTCAGCAAGGGTTTTTGTTTTTTCCTCGGATGGGCTGGAGCGAAGGAGGTTGAAACGACCATCCTCGAGGGAGAGGCTGCTAACGGTTACCTCGTTGGCGAGGGGATCGAGGGAGACTCCGGAGAGAAGGAATTTGAGGTCAGACATCTCGAAGGAGAGGGGAGCGGAGGGATCGAGATTGGCGAAGTGAAAACCGGCGTCCTCGATTCGGAAACTCTCAAGGGCGAGGGTCATCGACTTAGTCGGCTGGCTCTCGGGCGCCGCAGGGGAGGTGTCTACCTCAGCTACCGGTTGCTGATCTTCGCTCTGGGCAAAGGCGGCGGGGATGAAGGCCTTGATCAGGGCGTCGATATTGGATTTGCCATCGGCTGCCTGCTGGAAGCTAGCGAAAGGCTGGTTGAGAACGATGTTTTCGATGACCATTTCACCGGGGCGGGCGTCGGAAACCGAAGCTGCGAAGTCAAAGCCCTGCAGACCGAGGAGCAAATCCTTTTCGAATCCGGCAGGTTGAGAGGCATTGATGGCGTCGAGGGAAAGATTAAGAACCAGCTCGAGGATTCGCGGGCCATATTCGGGATCAGCCGGATCAAAAAGGAAGTTGTTGATGGTCAGATTGAGGTTTTCGAGGTTGAGATCGACCTGGTCACCAGATTGCTGCGATGCGGCGGAGAGTTGAACTCCGAGGATTTCAAGATTCCGGACGAGGAGCTTTTTGTTTGGCGGTGTGGTTGGCTCCTCCTCTTCTTCCTCTTCAGAGGGTTCGCGCCAGGACGGAACGAGAGCGTCGAGGGCTGCCTCAAAGTTGGAAAGCCCCTCCTGATTGACTTGGTAAAAAAGAGCCGGATTTAAAATGCGGAGATTTTCGATGATCACCGTATCAGAGGTTATGGAGAAGAGATCGAGATCGGCTTCGATCCCACCTAACTGAAACATTGGCTTGCCGCTGAAGCCCTTCGGCTGGCCAACGATCAACTCCTTGAGCCCCACCTTTCCTCGGTGAAGGGTCAAGTCGAAGCCATCGAAGCGCGACCCTTCATCGAAGTTCTCGGCGAGGATGGTATTGATTTTGCTCGTTGCGAACGACGGTCCAGCGTAGCGAACAATGAGGAGGAGTGATACCCCGATAACGATCAAACCAAGGAAAATGCGGAGAAGCCATTTCATAACCCGAGAAGAAAAAGAAAGAAGGAGTGTGGCAAGACTTCCTGAAAGTTGGGCGAGTAAACAAATTTTCCTCCCGAGGGGCGACGGAGACCCTTTATCCAGCCAGCTGATATGGTTTGAACCAACTCTCTCCGTCAGCTCGCCCAATGGGTGGGCCGCAAGTTTCAGAAATGTCACCTTCCAAGCGAAGCAGCGTTTCGCAATGACTTGACCGAGCGGCGGTCTGTGACCATGCTTTCGATATCAGATGACTTTGAGCAATTCGCAGATCAAGCCCCGCCAGCCGCGAGCTCGACTCTTCTTCTCTCAACTGCTCAATGACTGATCAGGTATGGTTTTCTTCCCGGCCAGATTCGAGACTATTCTGAAGTGATGCAGGGTTCTCGGATCGATAAATGGCTCTGGAATGTAAGAATCTTTAAGTCCCGCTCGGCGGCTAGCGCCTCTTGTCGGCTCGGGCATGTCAAAGTCAACGGGTCTGTGGTAAAAGCCTCCTACGGTCTTCGATTGGGTCAAGTGGTCGTGGTGGAGACGGAAGGTTGCAAGTCCGTTTTTGAGGTGGTGGGGATTCCGGCTTCGAGGGTTGGGGCCGGAGACGTCCCTTCTTTTTCGAGAAGACTGAACAGTCCACCGAAGACAACGGCGACGATGGCGCAGAGGATCATCGAATCGCCGGAGAGTTTTCGCGATCGACGAGGCGTGGAAGGTGGTCGGATGGGACTTTTCCTTGATCAGCTCAAGAGTGCAGGTTGAGGGGTAGGAGAACTCCGGAGTCTGCCCAAGGGGAAACGCATTTATTAATTGACGGGCTGAAGCGTTGGCAGCTTATTGGCAACATGATGTCAATAAAAGAGGGTCTTCCTGGTTTAGTGCGGATTTTTGGTTTTTCCCTGGCGGTAATGCTTGGGGTGTCGGCGATGAGCTCGACTAGCCGGGGAGTGATTGGGTTTGAGGATCTGGATTTTGTCTCGGGGGACTTCGAGAACGGAAAGTTTTTGGCGGGCACGTCGACAACGACCAACGACCCATTTGGGCCGGGTTCGGGGAGCCTGGTGGCCAGGGAATCGGTCTTTGCGGTCGATTCTTTGGGCTCATTTTCCAACTCCTACTCGGAGAAGTTCAGTGGTTTGGATGGAGGGGGCGATTTTGAATTCAGTTTTTGGAGCGGCTGGAGTTATTCGCGGACGACTGACACCCTAACCAGTGGATTGGTGAATCAATACAGTGCGATTGCTGGTTCGGGAGTGGGAGGATCCTCGGTTTACGGGGTAGCTGGCGGGGTAAGTACAGAGATCAGTTTTCTTGCACCATTCGACTTCTCGGGACGGGGTGCCTTTTTGACGAATACGACCTATGCACACAACAGCATGAGGGATGGGGATACCTTCGGGAAGGTCTTTGGGGGACCCGCTGGGGACGATCCGGATTTCTTTCTTCTGCAGATCAGCGGATTACTCGGCGGGAGTCAGACGGGGACCGTAGACTTCTTTCTGGCAGACTTTCGGTCTTCGGACCCGAGTGAGGATTACATCGTGAATGACTGGGAGTTTGTCTCGTTTGACAGTCTCGGGATAGTTGATGCTTTGGAATTCAGGCTCTCGTCGTCGGATACGGGTCGGTTTGGAATGAACACTCCCGCGTTTTTTGCCATTGATGGCATCGGTGCCGTCCCTGAAGTCTCGACGGTTCCTTTGGTGATTGGCGTCTTGCTGCTTTTCTTGCGGAGGGGCTATCGCCGGTCCCGCGGGTAAGATTTGGAATGGGGTCGAGGGCCTGAGGAAAGGTTTTCAAAGGGAAGCATTGACACTGATCGCCGACAAGTTCAGATCTGAGGTTTGCTCAAGCTGGGGTGGCGGAATTGGCAGACGCGCTAGATTCAGGTTCTAGTATCTTCACGGATGTGCGGGTTCAAGTCCCGCCCTCAGCACCATTGGTGAACGGGTTAAATGGTCTCTTTGGATCGTTGACCTTTGGGGAGGTCGCTTCAAGCTCTAGCCTTCGATGGATCTACCGACAAATTCGAAGCCAAAGTATAAGCGCGTTATCATTAAGCTGAGCGGAGAAGCGTTGATGAATCGGGAAAATGGCGAACCGATTGATCAACGCATTCTGGCAAGGGTCTGCGAGGAACTCAAGGAGGTGCAGGCGCTCGGGGTAGAGATCGGGATTGTTGTCGGTGGGGGCAACATTTTTCGGGGATTAAGTGGGGAGCAGCGTGGGGTAGACCGCACGACTGGAGACTACATGGGGATGCTAGCAACCGTGATCAACGGACTTGCTTTGATGGATACGCTGGAAAAGAGCGGGATGGTGGTGCGGGTACAGTCGGCAATCCCGATGGAAAAGATTGCCGAGCCGTTTATCTTGCGTCGAGCGCAGCGACATCTGGAGCGCGGGCGGCTAGTGATCTTTGTGGCGGGGACCGGAAATCCGTTTTTCTCCACAGATACGACGGCTGCCTTGAGGGCCAATGAGATCCACGCCGACATCATCTTTAAGGCGACCAATGTGGACGGGATTTACGATCGGGATCCAAACAAGTATCCGGACGCGGTGAAGTATGATCGTATTCGTTACGTGGATGCGCTTCGGCAGCGCCTGAAGGTGATGGATGCAACGGCCTTTTCCCTGTGTATGGATAATCGAATGCCGATTTTAGTTTTTAAGATGAGTGATGAGGGAGCCCTGATGCGGGCGATCTGTGGCGAGGAAATTGGCACGATGGTCGGTGACTAGAATTCCGGGGGGATACGGAAGCTAATCGGAGAGAATGGGCAGCCCCGGGGGAATTATTGCCCAGATGGTTCGTCGGTGAGGGATCAACTTATTCTCAACGAGGCGGGTACTTTGCAGAATCAGTCTCTGGAATTGCCATCCCCACCAATTTAACGGATCCTCATCGCTTTTGACACTCGAGCCTATGCAATTCTTCGGAGATCACCTCCTGTTGCTTTATTTCTTCTGCTCTCTTGGGCTTTTGATTTATGGCCTGAACAGCTACATCCTCATCTTTTTCTTCTTACGACGCCGGGAGGAGAGCGAAGAAAACTCCAGAGTTTTGCACAAAAAATACCTGGCCCGGGACCTGGATGATCCAATCTGGCCGGTGGTTACGACACAGATTGCCATATACAACGAGTACAACGTCGCGGAGCGGATCATTCGGGCGGTGGCGGCTATGGAATATCCAAGAGAGCGGCATGAAATCCAGGTGCTTGACGACTCCAACGACGAAACGGTGACCATCGTGGATGAGGTGGTGAGTGAGCTTGAGCAGAACGGGTACGACATCAAAGTATTGAGGCGGACGAATCGTTGGGGTTACAAAGCGGGTGCCCTGGCTGAGGGGTTGGCGGCGAGTCGGGGGGAGCTGATCGCGATCTTTGACAGCGATTTTGTCCCGGGGGTAACCTTCCTCCGGGAGATGGTGCCTCACTTGTTGGAGGATCCGGAGGCGGGATTGGTGCAGGCGCGATGGGGCCATCTCAATGCTCGGGAATCGATGCTGACCCTGGCCCAGGCAATGGGAATCGATGGGCATTTTATCGTTGAGCAGTCGGCACGCTCCTGGGGGCGTCTTTTTCTGAATTTTAATGGGACAGCAGGGTTGTGGCGTCGTCAGGCGATCGAAGATGCCGGAGGATGGGAGGCAGATACCCTGACGGAGGATATGGACCTTTCGTACCGGGCTCAGTTGGCGGGCTGGCGGATTCGGTATGATCCGGGGGTGGTCGTGCCAGCCGAGCTTCCAGACACCTACACGGCCTTTAAGGCCCAGCAATTTCGTTGGGCGAAGGGCTCGATTCAGACGGCGATTAAAATCCTCCCCCGGGTGGTTGCGTCGGACTTTTCGCTGCTGGCGAAGGTGCAGGCATTTTTCCACCTGACCCACTACGCGGTGCATTTGATGATTTTGTTGATGTCTCTGCTGGCCTGGCCGGTTTTGTTGAGTGGAGTAGCCGACTTGTCTCCCAGCTTTTACATGGTTCTCGGGGGGCTAATTCTGGCAGCCTTTCTTGGCCCCAATACGCTTTACCTCCTGGCGCAGTGGTGGGTTGATCGGAGAGGTTGGGCGAAGAAACTACTTTTGCTTCCGCTTTTGATGTGTCTCGGGCTCGGGGTGGCAGTGTCGAATGCGCGAGCAGTCCTGGAAGCGCTGATCGGAGTTAAAAGCGCATTCATACGCACACCGAAAGCAGGGGATGTGGAAAAAAAGGTTTATCGCTCCCGTCGAACCTGGGTTCCCTGGGCGGAGATTGGCTTGGGAATTTATAGTGGGGTGACGCTATTTTTCTATTTGGAGGCTGGAGCCTGGTTGATTGGTCCTTTCCTGGCTCTCTATACTACCGGCTATCTGGCGGTTGGTTTGAGTAGCCTCTTCGAGTCTTTGAGGGGATAGCAGGTGGGGCAAGATTTTGGGGAGGGAGCCCTGGGGCAGCGCTCTGCCAACCGCTGGATTTTGTGTGGCCTGGTGGGCTTCGCCTCGGTTGGTTGGTGGTGGTGGTCTGGAGGCCTGAGAGAGGGCTGGTGGGAGAAAGTCTTTCTCTTCAGCTTGCTCGGGCTGGCGATGTTCTCGGCCTTTTTCTGGAGCGGGAAAGGAGGGAAAAATCGGGGACGCTGGATTCTCTGGTTGGGGATTTTGGCGAGGGCGCTCCTTTTGCCGGCGGAACCGAGCGACGACGTCAACCGGTATTTGTGGGAGGGCAAGTTGCTGCGGGAGGGAATCTCACCCTATGGGCAAGTAGCGGATGCAACCGAGCTTGAGCACCTGAGAGACGCTCACTGGGAGGAAATGAATCACCGGGATCGTTTTACGATTTATCCACCTGGCGCGCTCGGGTTTTTTTCGATGGTGGGAGCAATCTGGTACAGCCCGATGGCCCTGAAGCTGGTTTTTCTGGTTTTCGATCTGATTTTAATGGGCTTGCTGATACGGGAATTGCCGAGGCGGGGATTGGATGGGCGCTATCTGGCTTTCTACGCCCTGAATCCAGCAGTTCTTCTCGCGACTGCCGGGGAGGCTCACTTCGATATCCTCTTTCTCCTGCCCTTGTTTCTGGCGATCCGGAGTTTTGAAAAGAATCGGGAAGTCGGTGGCTGGGCTTGGCTGGGTTTAGCGGTCCAAATGAAGTGGATCCCGCTCTTGCTGGTTCCCTGGTTGCTTTGTCGAAGAAAGGGATGTCTGCGGGGTTGGGCTGTCTTTGGAGCGATTGTTTTGGTTCCCGGACTCCCGTTCCTTGGTGATGTGAGTCGGGTGGTGAAGGGGACCCTGGAGTTTGGCGGGGGGAGTCATTTCAATGGTAGTTTGCACGCCTTGGTTCTGTCCATTCTGGGCGATGGGGGAACGACGTGGGTAACCCTGGTCTCGGGAGGCGGGTTGCTGGTGACCTTAATCCTGACAGGAATTTTGGTAAGAAGCCCGTATCGGTATGCTTTAGCTGCCCTGGGAGCCCTCCTCTTGTGGTCGTCTGTGGTGCACTTCTGGTACCTTTCCTGGTTGGCCCCATTTCTGGTGCTGATCCCTCGCTTCGGATGGCTCCTGGTATCGGTCAGTATGTGCTTTTATTTTCTCTCCTGGCAGGGGGCGGCTGAAGGAGACGGATGGGGGATCGAGCCTTGGGCACAGGTGTTGATTTGGTTACCGGCCTGGGTTTTCTTCAGCGGTGACTTTCTGCGGGGGATCCGGAGGCTTCTCAATCGTTCTTCAGGGGCCTGGGGCAGGGCGATCGAAGCAGGAAGCGATAAAAAAGGAGAGGCGGAGGTCTTTGGGGTAATTATCCCGAGCTATCAAGAGGCCGATAAACTGGAGGCCCTGGTACAGAGCTTTGAGGGTGAAGGCACGGGGGCTCCTTTCATTCTCGCCCTGGCGGCAGAGGACGAGGCAAGCATCGAGCTGGCGCAACAAAGGGACTGGGCCTTTTCAGTAGCGTCAGCGGGGAGGGGCACCCAGATTGCGGCAGCCTATGAGCAGATCGACTGGGACGTAGTTGTGATCCGGCACAGCGACGTGAGGGATCCCGGCGGAGAGGCTTTTCGGGCGCTGGTCAAACTTTGCCAGAGTGACCAGGAACTGGTGGGGGGTATTTGCGGACAGCAGTTCTCAGGGGAAGCAAACGGCTATCTGGAGGCGGTGGAATGGATGAACACCGCTCGCTTCTTGATCACGGAGATCGGTTTTGGCGACCAGATGCAGTTTTTCCGCCGAAGAGCGCTTGAGAAGTCGGGTGGATTTCCCGCGCTGCGATTGATGGAGGATGTAGAGCTCTCTTTGAGGTTAAAGGAGCAAGGTCCGGTTGCCTGCGTGGGCGTACCGGTGGAGTCTGATCCGCGAGCCTGGTTACAAACGCGATTCTGGAAGCGGGTGGGTTTGATCCTCAAGCTCACCCTGAATTACCGTTGGGACAGGTTTCAGGGGAAAGAGATATCCGGCTACTACGAACGTTACTATGGAAGGGATCGGAATTAGACCCCCTCATGAAGGTGCCGGTCTGTGCCCCGGCAGTGGGGACTAAGCCTTTTCGATCTTGCCAGCTTTGATCATTTTGGCCGAGACCCAAAGGCGCTTGACCTCTCCGCTGGGGAGGCGAACGCGGACCCGCTGCAAATTTGGCCGAAAGGTGCGCTTGGTGTTTTTGACCACGTGGGTTCCGATACCGCCACTCTTTTTGGACTGACCTTTACGAGTGATGCGACCACCGGAGACGGGGCGCTTACCAGAAATAACACAAATTCTTGACATGGTTTGATGAGAGGAAAAACCGCTAGCACAAAAGAGTTCAGGCTATTTTGCAAGCTAAAAAGGGCTGAGGCCCGACCAGCGAAAACGGTACGGAAGATCCAAAGACGAAGTAACCGATTTTGGGAGCGCGGTTGGGCTTGGCGAGCAAACCGTCAGACGAGGGTAGCCGAGAGGATCTCGATTCGATCAACTGGTTTGCTCTTTTCCCCGTTGCTGGAGACACACGGTGTTTTGCCAATGGCGAGGAGAACATCCTCGCCCTCAATCAGTTCTCCAAAGCAGGTGTATTGTTTGTTGAGGAAGTCGCACTCGTCCAGGCAGATGAAAAATTGTGACCCGGCGGAATCGGGATGGGAGGACCGAGCCATCGAGATGACCCCGCGAACGTGTTTTCTGGAATTGAATTCGGCATTGATCTTGTAGCCTGGATCTCCAGTGCCCCAGAGGCGTTCTTTTTTGGGGTCTTTGGTGAGGGGATCGCCTCCCTGGATCATGAAACCGTCGATAATCCGATGGAAAGCTGTTCCATCGTAAAAGCCTTCGGATGCAAGTTTGCGGAAATTGGCAGTCGTTTTCGGGGCAACTTCGTCCCAGAGGGAGAACTTGAGAGACCCCTTGGTGGTCTCAAGAAGGACATGGGTTTCTGACATAAGACGTCAATAATTATTAACGGGATGAAGATGGCAAACGCCTTTTGGTGATGCCCGGAGACTTTTGAGAGGCCGAGAAGCAAGCTGTGGGAATCAGTAGTCGAGCGAAGGGGTGGGGCAACCGATGGCCAGAGAGATAGCGCGGAGGAAGGCCATTTCCCGATCGGTGACTTTCTCATCGGCCAAGACGATCGCGGTGGCGGTTTCAAGGAGACGGCTACGGATTTGGTAGGAGGCCAGGCCAAGGGTGTCGAGCGCGGGGTCTAGCCTCCGGAGATCAGACTCCGGCTGGGCGAAACGGATGCCGGGGATCATTTCCTTGAAGGCGGTAACATTTTGATCGAAGGCTGCCTTGGCTTCCTCGGGCCGGGAGGCCCCGACTACGGCGATAAAAGAGAGGATTTGCGAGACGGGCTCGACGAGTTGGGAGGGATCTGTGAGGAGCGAGTCGGAGGTGTTTGGCCCGGCGATCTTAGCCTTGAGGTGCTGGCTGGCTGCACGGAGAATGAGGAGTTCCTCAAGCTCCAGATGGTCATCAGCTTCGGCCAAGCGACGAAGCAGGTTGAGGAGTTTCCGACCTTCGTTTTGATCGAGGCTGCGGAGAGGCGCTACGGAGAGGTCAAGAACGTCAAAACGGGCGTGGGAGCTCAGGGTGCCGAGGATGTGGGCATTCTCCTCGATGCGGGAGTGCTGGAGGAGAGGAAAGTCCTGTTGGATGAATCCGAGCTGGCGGGTGCGGAGATCGTTTTCTGGAGCCAGCAGAAGGGCAAGCAACAGCTCGACAGCGCGATCGGTCTCTTCGAGGGCTGAACCGAAGTTTTGATGAAGGGTCTCCCGCTTGGTTTTCGCTTTTGCGAGGGCATCGGCAGCAATCACACCGATGCCGGAAATGAAGGCTTGCTGAGGATTTCGAAGAAGCGGATTAGCCGAGGCGGAGGCTGAGGAAGTTTGAGAACCTTGGGCCGAAGGATCGGAGACGTTGCGTCGCGGGGGCCGGGTTTGGGAGCTTTCGTCGAAACCGAGTGGTTGGATTGCAGCGATCCGCTCCCTCAGAGGGGGGTGGGTGGCAAAAAGGGAATTTAACCCACGGGCAAAGAACATGTGGGAGATTTCCTGGGCGTGCGGATCCCGGATGGAGCTTCCGCTGGAATGGCCGCCGATTTTGCGGAGGGCATTGGCAATACCATCTGGGTTGCGGGTAAACTGGACGGCAGCCGAATCTGCAAGAAACTCTCTCTGGCGTGAGATGGCTGCCTGAATGAGCCGCCCGAAGAGGACACCAAGGTAGCCGATGGCGACGAGACTGAGACCGAGGAAAAAGATACCTGCCTGACTCTTGTCATTCGAGGATCGACGGGTACTGAGGCGAGAGGAGGAGGAATGGAGAATAATCCGGCCAAAGAGGGAGATGACGAGGATGCCAAAAATGATGCCCATGAGGCGGATATTGATCCGCATGTCCCCGCTGAGAATGTGGCTGAACTCGTGAGCGATGACACCCTGGAGTTCATCGCGATTGAGGAGATCGAGGGTTCCGCGGGTGACGGCGACTGCAGCATCGTCGAAGGTGAAGCCAGCCGCGAAGGCGTTGATGGAGGACTCATTGTCGAGAACAAAGACATCCGGCATAGGAACGCCAGAGGCGATTGACATCTCCTCGACCACGTTGAGGAGCTGCCGTTCTTTAGGGTCTCTGGTGTTGAGGGCTATCCGGCGACCACCGAGACTCTCGGCGACCTTGGCACCCCCGGATTTGAGGCCAGAGATTCGAATCCAGGAGGCGATGAAGACGACAGTGCAGACGATGATGGCTATGAAAATAAACCGCCATGGATCCCAGAGTTGTACCTGTCCGGAGCTTGAGGACTGACCGATCCCGGCGAAGCTCGCGAGCAGATAGATGCTCACGATGATCCCAAACAAACCGAGTGCGAAGTAGCCAATGAGGACTCGGGTTTTGGTGCGAGCCCGATCCTGCGCTCCAAAGAAATCCATTGCGGGAGGCTAGAGAAGATGTGGACTTAACCGCCTAGAAGGAGACCTTGACGGCCTCGCGCTCGGTAGGATCAACAATCTCGAAGAGGGCAGCGGGAGTGAAGCCTAGCGCACCGGCGAAGACAACGGCCGGAAAACTCTCCCGAGCTGTGTTGTAGGTCATAACAGAATCGTTGTAAGCCTGCCGGGAGAAAGCGATTTTGTTCTCTGTAGAGGTGAGCTCTTCGGTGAGCTGCATCATGTTTTGATTAGCCTTAAGGTCTGGATAGGCCTCGGAAAGGGCGAAAAATTTGCCCATCGCACCAGTAAGGGCTGCTTCAGCGCCGACGAGGCCCTTGATGGCGTTGGCGTCATCTGGATTGGCGGCGGCCTTTTCGCTCGCGGCAGAAGCGGTATTGCGCGCTTTGATGACCGCTTCGAGGGTATCCCTTTCGTGGGAGAGGTAGGCCTTGGCTGTTTCAACAAGATTTGGAATCAGATCGTAACGGCGCTTGAGCTGCACATCGATCTGAGCGAAGGCGTTCTTGAAGCGATTGCGGAGGGCAACCAGCTTGTTGTAGATGCTGATTGCAAAAACGACGGCCGCCGCAACAGCGCCGAGAAAGACCAGCAAGATGATTGTTCCAGTTCCCATAATTGACAAAAGTTCGCTAAAGGCGTGCTCTTTGCCAAGCTTAAGATTTCGGAGCGCGGATTTTAGTCGAAACTTTTACGAATTTGGGAGGAAGAGGGGAAGTTTGAGCTCAATCCCATAGGAGTCTGAACCCTCGCGGTGCTGTTGGAGGCTACCGCCGCTCATTTCAAGGATGAGGGTGAGGACGCGGATGGTGAAATCGGGAGGAGTAGGGAGGATTTTTAGGGAGGGCACAGATTCTTTCTCTCTGTAGCCTGCCTCTCTTTTGAAAGTAACGTAAAGGTGGCAGGTCTTTGAAGAAACGGTATTGTATATCGAGAGCTCGGTACTCTCTCCGGCCTGTTCGGTGAAATCCTGGAATAAGTCGACCAGGGCTTGGCGAAAATAGTCGGGGGTGATCAGGATGCAGGTAGGAACGATCTCAATCTGCGGGTTCGCTTGGGTCAACCGATGGCCCATAGCCGAGAGGAGGGTTTCTCGGTCCAGGTGAACTGGCTTCGGGGTGAGGTGGGCCAGTTCGGGGTGATGGTTCGGATCTGACGTTCGGAGGGAGGTTTTGATGTCGAGTAGTTCTTCAAAAAAGAGGAGCCGTTCGACCATGCGCAGGAGTTGCTGTCCGGAAGTCTCGATATTGCGGAGATCCTCGAGAAGCTCGTCGGGTGGACAAGTGGTGCCCTCTTCGGCTCGCTCCCGCAGCAGATTGGCGATGCCGAGGATTGCATTGAGGGGGTTGCGGAGGACATGGGGGAGGTCTTTGGGACGATCGTGATCCGGTGAGGCTTCCGGGAGAGTGAGATGGGCAAGCCTCTGGAGCCTGGTCTCGATGGTGGAACACAATTCGTCGACCTTAAACGGTTTGGTTAGGTAGTCATCTGCCCCGAGAACCATGCCCTTGCGGATGTCATTCCGTTCCCCCAGACCGCTGATCAGAATGACTGGTATGTTCCGGGTGGAGTGGTCTGCGCGGAGGCGTTCGAGAAGGGAGTAACCGCTGGCACGCGGCATCACTACATCGCTCACGATCACAGATGGTGGGGCCTGCCGAGCAAGGTTAAAGGCTTCGAGCCCGTCCGATGCGAGCTGAACGTCATACCCGCGGGCAACAAGAGCCTCCCGGAGGAAGGTTTGGTACTCCAGATCATCTTCTACGACGAGGACGCAGGGTTTTGTCGAGATTGAGGTTGGCAAGACGAGATTTTGAGTTTCCCTGTGAAAAGTAGCGTATGAATTTTGGAAAAAGCAAATTTTCCCGGAAAGTTTACGATGAGCGATCCGGTACTTGATCCGAATGCGGCTCTTCGGCTCCCGAACATTCGTCGATTTCTGATTTTTCGCCTACTTTTCAACGGGCGATTTTATTATCCGGTATTCACCGTTCTCTTTTTAGATTACGGACTCACTCTGACTCAATTTTCGATTTTGAATGCAGTCTGGGCGGTGACGATTGTGCTGAGTGAGGTGCCCTCCGGTGCGCTGGCCGATCGGTTGGGACGAAAGCGCCTTTTGGTCTTTGCTGCTGGAGCGATGATTATTGAAATGATGCTGATCGGGTTTCTTCCGACCGGGAACGCCGAACTCGTTTTCTGGGTATTTTTGCTGAACCGTATTCTGAGTGGATTGGCAGAAGCGGCTGCGAGTGGGGCGGACGAAGCTCTGGCCTACGATACCTTGGTCCAGAGGGGGATGGAGGGTTCCTGGGGCAGGGTTTTGGAATCGGCGATGCGTCTTCAAAGCGTGGCTTTTATTTTTGCGCTCGGGTTGGGGGCGATCGTCTTTGACCACGAGCTTTTGAATCGGGCGGGGAGCTTGATCGGTCTCGAGCTGGGGATCACCCGCGAGCTTTCAATGCGGTTTCCAATCCTGCTGACATTGCTGACTGCGGTGGGGGCGTTCTTCACGGTTCTCGGAATGAATGAGAAGGAGAGCACCTGGGATGTCTCGGGAACCCCCTGGCGCGATACGTTAGCGGCGGCGAAGTGGGTTTTAGCCTCTGGCCCGATCCTGATTTTGATGGCTTATGGGGTGCTTTTTGACTCCTTTAACCGGCAGTTTGCGACGCTGGCGAGCGAGTATTACCGGACGATAGAATACCCGGAGTGGTCCTTTGGATTGATCGGAGCTGGCTCGGCTGGTTTGGGGCTGGTGCTTCCACGGTTGGCTCGGTTAATGTCGGAAAGAATGGAACCAAGGCAGGTTGCCGCAGTGGTGGGAACTGTCAGCCTGATCGGGTTTCTGGGTATTGGACTGGCGATTCCCCTTTGGGGGGTGTTGTTCTCCTTTCTTGCCTTCAGTTCGATGAGTATGACAGGTTTCTTCCTCAGTACCTACCTGCACCGGGTAACAGAGTCCCGCCAACGAGCTACGATCCTTAGTTTCAGGGGGCTAAGTGTCAATTTGGCATACGGTTTGATATCGATGAGCTATGCTTCGCTGGCAAACAGCCTGGCGGGTGGTGGAGACTCTGGGAGCGAGCGGGGGGAGTCGGGGGCGGTTTTTGTAGAGACCTTGCAGTGGTTTGCGCCGACTTTCATCGTCGGATTTGTTCTGGTTACCCTATTTACGAAGCTCCGTTTGGGGCACCTTTCGCCTGAATTCAAGAAGAGCGAAACGCCTGCCTGAGAGCGAATCCCCTTGACCAGAGAAAAGCGGCAAGGATATGGCTCGACGGAGCCGATAGAGTCAAAAACGGTTGAATTCTCGGCCTTTTTTCAAGCATGGACATTGCAATTCTTTCCAATGGTGACAGTTCCTACGGGCTGTTAATCTCAAAGATGTTGATACGGCTCGGTTTCCGAGTCTATTCGATCGGGGGTCGGCACGAGGGACTGGACTTTGACCACCCCGATTATTTGAAGGTCGAAATTGATCCCACAGACCTCAAGGCATGGATCACTGCGGTTAACAAGATCAGGGAAAGGGAGGGGGCGATCCACACGATGATTTTGCAGCCGCGGATGGAACATGCGGGACCCAAGCGTCTCTTCGAGATGGACCCGAAGGTGATCCTCGATGCTTCGGTGGTCAATTTTACGGTGCCGATGATGTTAACCCGGCTGGTTGCCGAAGACGTAGCGAATCTGCAGGGCTACTTTTTCTATGTAACCTGGGACCGCGCCAAGACGGGGCCGGTGGACCCGATCCTGGACGCTTGTGGAGAGGGCATTCACCGGCTCTCGGAGGGGGTTTTTGGTATCCTGCGCGTTTTGGGAGCTCGGGCCTGCCGGATCAGCCTGCTGCCCAATACCGGGAAAGGAATCCCCGAAAGCGCATCTTCGGACCACCCACAAACCAAGATACAAGCGGAGGAGATGGCGGGGGTAATCGAGGCTGTGATTCGTTCGAACGATCTGAATTCAATTACCGAAGTCCGGATTCGCCCGAGGGTGGAGCGTGGTGATTTACGGCTCCCGAGGACGCATATTAAGGAAGACGATTTTAGTACTATCCGGCTCCCGAGTCCCGAGGATTTTCCAAGCGATGAAATTCTGATTCCCACCCGAAAGCCAAGGGTTTACCTCAAGGTCGCGGAGGTCGAATTTCCGGATGAGGCGTGGGATCCGGACGACGGAGACTTTGAGAGCGACCTGCGGGAGCCCTTGCGCGATCCGCTGGAAGATGAAGAGGATACCGGGGAAGGAAAATCTCGAGAGTCCGACAATCGCGGGGATCGAAGGGGTACCAACAATCGAGCCGAATCAAGAGATGGAGCTGGAGAGTCTCGCCAAGCGAGATCCTCGGAGGACTCCGGAGGTGATGGTGAAGGGGACGCCAAGCGAAAGAAGAAACGTCGGCGGCGTCGGAACAAACGGAGTTCGCGGGCGGAGGGCGATGAGGCACCTGCTGGGTTTGCTAGCGAGGGGACCAAAAATGATGCTCGAGAAGGAGAAGGTTCTTCGGAACACAATGAGGGACGGACGGCAGAAGGTCAGGATCCGAAAGCGGAGGATCGTTCGGTCATGGAGGCTAAAGCGGCGCCGGTCGTTGAGAATACTGCTGGAGGTCCGGGAGAATCACTCCGGGAGGAGGAGAGCTCGGATGCTGGGATAGAGGAGCCACCTTCCGCGAGTGCCGACGACTCGTCCAAACCAAAGAAGCCTGCTCGCAAACGACCAGCACGGAAACGTGCTCCTAGAAAACGAGCTGCAGAGGCGTCCGAAGAATCAGTGAGCAAGGGGACGGTCGAGGAGAAACCGCAGGGCGAGGTGGTAACTGGCGAATCCGAATCCGGCGATCACGCCCAGACAAACCGGGGCGATGACTGAAGTGTGGCGAAAGGTCTCGCGGGCGTGGACATTGGAAAGGTGAACCTCGATGGTCGGGATCTTACCGCCCTGGATTGAATCCCGGAGCGCATAGCTGGTATGGGTGAGGGCTCCGGCATTGATGATGAGACCCCGGCAACCTGACTGGGACCACTGCTCAAGTTGGTCAATCAAGTGCCCTTCGTGGTTCGATTGAAATGTCTTGACGACCGCGCCGAGCCCAGAGGCTTGCTCGATCAAGCTTTTGTCCAATTCCGAAAGGGTTTGGTGTCCATAGATTGACGGCTCCCGGGTTCCGAGACTTCCGAGGTTTGGTCCGTGGAGAACTCCGATAAACTGGATGTCTGTCATTTTATTTTTGGCGTGTTGAGAAAGTGGCGCGGGCTCGGTAGCCGATTTGTGGAAATGCTTGGGAATGAGCGATCGGGCAGGGAAGGGTAGATCAAATGGGACAATCTGATGGAATGAACTCGGTCGGGAGGGAGAAGTGCGTTCCCAATTCCAACATGAGAGCGTTCACCCCGTGGGTCTCGGTGGCATAGTGACCACAAAGAAAAAGGTTGAGACGGTTTTCCTCGGCAAAGTTATAGGCGTGCTGCTTGAGCTCGCCGGTGATGAAGGTGTCCACCTCTTTTTCGGCCAGATGCTCCAGGGCACTGGTCCCGCTTCCCGTGAGGATGCCGATTCTCCGGGGTTGGGAGGGACCTGCAGCGATCAAGGTGTGTCCGTGGGGGTAAAGGGCATGGAGTCCATCGGCCAGCTCGGCACGCGGTGGAGATTCGGTGCAGAGGAGACCAATGGCCTCACCCTGGTACTCGAGGAAGCGCCCCTCAATGGTTAGGCCCAGGGCTCGGGCGAGGAGGGCATTGTTTCCAATTTCAGGGTGTAGATCCAGGGGAAGGTGGGCGGAGTAAACGGCGAGGTTATGCTCCAGGGCCAATTTGATTTTTTGGTAGTGACGCCCGACCAGGGGTTCGGGAGGGTCCCAGTAGAGACCGTGGTGGACGAGGAGGAGATCAACCCCGGCGGCAATGGCTTTTGAGAATGGTACAAGCCCGGCATCGACACTGGCTCCGATTTTGGTGATGGCTCCATTGTTCTCGACTTGAAGGCCGTTTCGGGCGCCGGGAAAGTCAACAATTTGGGGGATGCGAAGCCTCTCGTTGGCATATTTAACGACGGAGTCGAGGGTTACCATATCAACGGATGCTGGAAGGAGCTTGGCCGATAGGCAAGGAGAGAGCGGTCACTGGGCCATTGAAACAAAAAAGTTTCTTTCCAATTCTGCTCTCTGGAGGATGCCAGGACCGACTTTTGCTTATGGTAACCTGCTCTTTATTA
Source organism: Puniceicoccaceae bacterium (assembly GCA_036822055.1). Lineage (GTDB taxonomy): Bacteria > Verrucomicrobiota > Verrucomicrobiia > Opitutales > Puniceicoccaceae > DAISIK01. Next base: position 26,335 of record DAISIK010000006.1, on the reverse strand, counting down.
AAGACTTAATCAAACGTCAGAGTTTTCCGAGACAATCTGCAGGTAATGGATCAGTAATCAAAGAAGAGAATCCACTCGACCTTAAGGACAAGCAAGCTATCTGCTTAACACTAGCTTTATGAGTAATGAGGGGGTAGTGCGTGAAAGGCGGAATCTCCGCGATAAACCTTTGAATGTTTCGAATGTTTCACAAGCGGGGGTAAGCCCGGGGGTTTTGATATTTCTGATGGCGGTTATTGCGGCGGTTGCTGCCATTTTGATCGGAATCGATGCGACAAACCGCGGTCCGGGGGAAGTGGCCATCTCCGGTGAATCGGAGCCGAAGAAGGATGATGGAGCGGCGGAATTATTTGTCGCCCTTGGCGAAGGTGGCGAGGTGATTGACCTGTCGGGAGGCAAGGTCACCGGTCCCCTGGTTGAGAGAATCGGACCTGCGGACGCCCGGCCCAGCGGAGGGCCCGACAGCGTGGCCCTGGTAGCGGTGAGGGCCTCCGCACAGGTCAGTGAAATGCTCAATCTGGCAAAAGAACTCGGGGGTGAGGAAGACTACCCAAGAGAGTTTTTACAGGGATCAGCTCTCAAAGAAGCTGCGGATCAAGCGCTGCAGATTGGGAGCTTTGACCAGGCTACCTCTCTCTACGAGAGGGCCTCGCAGCAGCTCGGAAAGATAGCTTTTGAGGGTGTTGTGGCATCCTACCGTGACGAAATCGAGGCGAATGGTTTGAGCAGCCTCGCGGAAACTCCCACTCCGCGTTGGTTGGAATCGGAGGCTCAGATCAAGTCGGCGCGGGAGAACATCGCGCAGGGGAACATTGAGGCGGGGATTGGATTGATCCAGCTTTTGAGGCAGAAACTTCCCGACTTGCGGCAGAACACCATCGACACTTGGATCGCCTCGGCTCGAGCGGCCGCCCAAAACGATCAGAAACTGGTGGCAGCAGGTTTCTATCGCCGGGTTCTGCGCCTGGATAACAGCATCAAGGAAGCGCGTGATTTTTTGGGAACGGAGGTTTACACCCCAGGGTTTGTGGTAGAAAACAAGATCGGGATGCAGTTTGCCTTCATCCCGCCCAACACTTTTCTACAGGGATCTCCGGAGCTGGAAGCCTTCAGGGATGAGGACGAGGATCAGCACGAAGTGACCATCACTGAAGGTTTTTTTATCGGGGTCCATGAAGTAACGCAGCGCGAATGGGTTGCTGTGATGGGGGGCAATCCAGAATTGGCGGGTGGGAATTCTTTTCTGGAGGGAGATAATTTGCCCATCACCAACGTGAGCTGGAACGAAGCAGTTCAGTTCTGTGAGCGTCTCGGTGCACTCGATGGTAAATCGTACCGCCTGCCGACCGAGTCGGAGTGGGAACTGGCTACGAGGGGCGGAACCACGGGTCCATTCTCAATTGGCGAGGGCCAGATCACCACCCAGATTGCCAATATTTATGAATTTCCTCCCGCTAACAAACCGGGTCCGGTGCCGGTTGGAACTGCGGGACCGGCCAACTCGTTTGGATTGTATGACGTCCACGGAAATGTCTGGGAGTGGGTCGCAGATGCTTATGGACCTTATCCTACCAGTCCGGTTGTTGACCCTCAGGGACCAGCCGCCGGGCCATCAGCAACGAGGGTGTTGAGAGGGGGATCCTACATCGACAACGCTGCGGTCGCCCGCTCAGCCAACCGATGGGATTTTCCTCCCCAGGAATCAAATCAGTTCATTGGTTTCAGGGTGCTTCTCGAGCTGGGGAGTTTCTAATTCTCGCCGGCCGCGAGGCTTGATCTAATTGTTTCCACCGGAGAAACTTAAAGAAGCTGGGGTGACTAAGGAACCCCTCTTTTCCTGTGGTTCTTTCTCGACTAGACAGGAAAATTTCCCGACGGTGGTCGGTGATGCGGTTGAGGTTGTCCAGGAATGAGCGGGCAAGGTGATCTCCGGGTCGAAAAGAATGAAATTGGTATGGGTTATGATTTGAAATGGTGTAGTTCGGGGATCTGGGTGACCTTCTTTGGAGAGGCGTCAATCGGGGATCTCGACGAAATCAACGAAGAGATCGTTGGAAATATGCAAGGAGACCGAATGCGCTTCCAGTTGATGGATTATTCCCGAGCGCAGCGGGTGATCCACCCAGCCGCCAAGATGAAACTGATTGCCTATCTCGATCGCGCCCTCATCGAAACCCTTAGGCTGGGAAGCCAGAGAATCTACCTCGCGGTGGTGGAGGACCCCGAGTGCCAGATCAAGACAGGTTTTGAGGCCTATGCTAAAGTAGTAGAGTCCAGCCAGTGGGTCCCAAGGCTCTTCAAAGAGCGGGCAGAGGCAATTAATTGGCTGGAGGAAATGGGGTATTTTCTGGATGCCAAGCTTTCGGATTGAAGTCATTTGACGGGGCGGAGATGGTCGTGAGGTGGCCTCCAAAAGTTTCGTTCACCTCCACCTGCACACCGATTACTCCCTCCTGGACGGAGCCTGTCGGATCGACCGTTTAGCGGAGCGATGTGTCGAGCTGGGCATGCCCGCGGTGGCGATGACGGATCATGGCAACCTGTTCGGGGCGATCAACTTCTACCGCGAGATGATCAACCGCGGAATCAAGCCACTGATCGGTTGCGAAATCTATCTGGTCCATGATCACCGGATGGAGGAGCGCCCGAAAAGGGAGCGGAAGCGATCGGATGATATTGACGATGTTCCTGAGGAAGAACTTGGGAGAGCCGACTTTCCCAAGCATCAGATCCACCACAAAACCCTGATCGCGAGGAACTTCGAGGGTTACCAAAACTTGGTCAAGCTCGTCTCGGATGCCCATTTGCGCGGCATGTACTACCGCCCCAGAACCGACATGGAGCAGCTGGCGAAATATTCGCGGGGCATCATTGGTCTGTCCGGGTGCATTAATGGGGTGGCCTCACAGTACTTGCTCTACAATGACTACGAAAAGGCCCGTGAGGTTACGGGGCAGTTTGTAGATATCTTCGGCAGGGATTTTTATTACATCGAGATCCAGGACCACGGGATCGCCGCGCAACGAAGAATCATCCCCGGTCTTCTCAGCCTGGCCAAGGAATTTGGATTGAAGGTGGTGGCGGCAAACGACGTGCATTACGTGCGAAAGCAGGACTGGCGTCCGCACGATTCCCTCCTCTGCATTCAGACGGGAAAGCTGATCGCTGATGAGGATCGGATGCGGTATCCCTCCCGGCAATTTTACCTTAAGAGTCGGGAAGAGATGGAGCAGGTTTTCAAGGAAATCCCCGAGGCCTTGGACAACACTTTAGCGGTGGCCGATCAAGTTGACCTAACCATCTCCTTCAAGGAAAACCACTATCCGGTTTTCGAATGTCCGCCCGAGCTGGTTTTTGAGAGGGACGTGGACAGCTTTGACCGGATCATCGACCTCTATCTTGACGAAAAGCGGAAGGTCGATGCCCGAATGGGACAGCCGCCGACTGAACTAAGTGCTGAAGAGCGGGCGAGGATTCGGGAAAATGGATTGATTCTATTCGATCTTTGTCGCCGAGGTTTGCTTGATCGCTACGGGGTGGATTACCGAGCACCGGATCAGTACGAGCCGAGGCCGGGCGAGGCTCCAGACTTTGCCCGTCAACTCTGCGCAAAGCTCGACTATGAGCTCGCTATCATCGCCGGCACCGGATTCGTCGACTACTTTTTGATTGTTTGGGACTTTATCGACTGGGCGCGAAGGAACGGTATTCCCGTGGGTCCGGGGCGGGGATCGGGCGCGGGTTGCATGGTGGCCTACATTCTCAAAATCACGGACATCGAGCCCCTCCGGTTTGGACTTCTTTTCGAGCGGATGCTCAACCTGGAGCGTGTTTCGCCTCCGGACTTTGATATCGACTTCTGCATGAGGCGAAGGGACGAGGTGGTCGAATACGTTCGGGGTAAATACGGGCGAGATGCGGTTGCGAACATCATCACCTACGGAACCTTTGGGGCGAAGATGGTACTGCGGGATTTGGCGAGGGTGAAGGGCGTGTCCTATGCCGAAGCCGACAAGATGGCAAAAATGATCCCGGAGGTCCTCAACATTTCCCTGGACGATGCGGTTAATAAAAGCCCGGATCTGCAAAAAGAAATTTCCCGCAACCCGGTCGCGGCGGAGATTCTCGAAGAAGGTTTGGTGATCGAAAAGATGGTGCGGAATACGGGCAAGCACGCGTGCGGTATCATCATCTCAGATCGTCCGCTAACCGACCTGGTTCCGGTGACAATCCAGGAAGGAGCCCTGACCACCCAGTACGCAAAGGGGCCAGTGGAGGATCTCGGCCTTCTCAAAATGGACTTTTTGGGATTAAAAAACGTTACGGTGATTTCCGATGCTGAGGAGAACGTTCGCCGGACCCAAAACCTGGCCAATTTTTGCGTGGAGGATGTTCCCCTGGATGATGAGGCGACCTTTGCACTGCTCAACCGGGGGAAGACCAAGGGGGTTTTCCAACTGGAATCAGACGGGATGCAGGGGCTCTGCCGCCAAATCGGGATCAGTTCTTTCGAGGAAATCATCGCCTTAATCGCCCTCTACCGGCCCGGGCCGATGCAGTTCATTCCTCAATTCATTGAGGGGAAGCGGGACCCTTCGAAGATTCAGATCCCTCACCCGCTGCTTGAAGATCTGGTTAAGGAAACCTACGGGGTACTCGTTTACCAGGAACAGGTAATGCAGGCGGCGCAGCGGGTAGCAGGCTACACCCTGGGGGACGCTGATATTCTCCGGCGGGCGATGGGGAAGAAGAAGAAGGAGGTGATGGAGCAGCAGCGGGAGGGCTTCATTGAGGGCGCCAGGAAGCACCAGGGGATGGACCGCAAAACGGCAGAACACATTTTTGCAATACTGGAGAAATTTGCTGAGTACGGCTTTAATAAGTCGCACTCGGCTGCCTATGCCATGCTGAGCTACCGGACGGCCTATTTGAAGGCCAACTACCCGGTTGAGTTCATGGCAGCCGTGCTCTCTTCCGAACTGGGAAATGCTGAGAAGGTTTCAGAGTTTATCGGAGAGGCAATCGATCTGGGAATCTCGGTTCTCGGCCCGAGTGTGAATGAATCGGGGCACACCTTTACCCCGATTCCTTCCGTCGATGGGACTCAAGGGGCAGCGAGAAAAGGAAGCATTCGGTTTGGTCTCAGTGCCATCAAGGGGGTTGGCGAGTCGGCTACTAATGCGATCGTCGAGGAGCGGGAACGGGGAGGTCGATATGCCAGCTTTGCTGACTTTGTAGGACGGGTTGATCTTAAAACGGTTTCCCGGCGGGTGATTGAGTGCCTGGTAAAGTCAGGTGGCTTTGACGATCTGGGGGAGGAACGCGGCCACCTTCTGGCCAATCTTGATGTGCAAATCGGTTCGGTGGTGGCGAGAAAGCGAGACGAAGAGCGTGGTCAGGGGAGTCTCTTCGACCTAATCGAGAATCCGACCGAGACGGCATCGCTAGAGACGAGTGGAGTGGTTTTACGGATGGTGGAGGCAATGCCGATCAAGGACCGCCTGACCTTTGAGAAGGAGTTGGTCGGGTTTTATATTTCGGGGCATCCCATGGATCGATTCGCTGAAATTACGGCTCGGGTCGACTCCTTCAGCGGGGACGACTGGAGTGGTCTTGGCGATCAAAGTCCCTTTCGGATCTGTGGAATCATCAGCAACGTGCAAAAGGCTTTCACCCGCAAAGACGGTCGGGCCTGGGCCCGTTTCGAACTGTTAACGCGGCGCGGTAGCTACAAGCTTTTGGCATTCCCCGAGGTCTTCGAGCGTATCAAAGGCTACCTTGAAGTTGATCGGATCGTGGCGGTGGAAGGGTTTTTGAATCTGCGCGACGAGGAAAGGACTCTGCGGGCCGAGCGCATGGAAAACCTGGAGTCCTATCTTGAGCGGACGATCGAGCGCATCAGCTTTGTGGTTTCCAACGACCCGGCAGGCTTGGAGGCTCTTCGGGAACTGAAGAATACACTTTTAAAGGAGAGCGGTGATGTGTTGGTAACCTTGGCCTTTCCGGATGGAGAGAGACACGCGCTGCGGGCCCGACTTGGTCAATCGCTCCGATGGGCACTTCGCCCCGATTCCTTTCGAAGGTTGAGAGAGCTTCCGGGGATCCTTGGCTGCCGGATTGTTGCCAAGGAGCTAGAGCTTGAAACGCCGGAACCCCAGTGGGGTAGAAGGAACGCTTCTTAAAACAGTAACGCATGGAAATGTTACAGAAAAATAATCATTAGCCAGTTGACAGTAAGGTAGCTAACCTTTTTTCGTTGGAAGGAAGGATGGCCCAGGTAATGATCAAAGAAATTCCGCGCTACGAGTGTCTGCTCGAGTGTGCGGAAAATTTTCCCGGAATGGATCCGAGTGCTATGGAGCTTTTTCTCCACGTTCTGCGGGCCGGGGATGTTTGCGGGCGTTTCGGAGATCAATCATTGGAGAAGCACGGTTTGAGTCGGGCGAGGTTTCTCGTCCTCATCTTGCTCTTGGACAAGTCGAAGAATTTAGCCGTTCATCGTTCCCCCGCTGAGCTTGCTGATGAGGCAATGGTTACCCGGGCTACGATGACGGGTCTCCTGGACAATCTGGCCAAGGATGGCTTGATCGAGATTGAGCCATCGAGCACCGACCGCCGACAAAAAATGGTTACTCTGTCGGCCAAGGGATTCGAGCTTCTCCAGAGTGTTTTACCACCGCACTTTGAGGAGATCGGGCGGGCGCTTAAAGGTATAGAATTGCGAGACCGGAAGCGGCTCGTGAAGGGCCTTGGGGGGGTAATTAAACATGTTGAGGAGTTTCAAACCAGACGAGGTGTCGGGTTTGCGGGGTAGAAGTCAGGCAGATCAGGGAGTGGAAAGACAGATGAATAAGGGAATAACGATTGCATTGATATTATTGGGGACCTTTTTGGTCTTTGGAATTTTGGCGGGCACCAAGGCTGCCCAGATCAAGATTCTAACTTCCGGGGGAGAGCCACCATTGCCCCCATCCTCAGTGACGGCAACCAAGGTTGAAAAGCGGGAATGGGAGGAGAGCGTCGCCAGCGTGGGCACGGTCAGGGCAATTCGAGGCGTGGTGGTGTCTCCAGAGGTATCGGGTCAGGTGGAGGAGCTCTTTTTCGAATCCGGTGCTCGGGCGAAAGCTGGAGATCTCCTGGTTCGGTTGGACGATTCAGTTGAGAAGGCGGCTCGAGATGCAGCAGTCTCGCGGCGGGATCTCGCCGAAATTAATCTGAGGCGGATTCGGGAACTGAGGGGGCGGAACACGGTAGCCCAATCAGAGCTGGATACCGCTGAGGCCCTATTTAATGAGGCCGAGGCGCAGTTGAGAAATGCTGAGGCGGCACTGGCGAGAAAGACCATCCGGGCGCCCTTTGATGGCGTGCTCGGTATCCGGCAGGTGGACCCCGGTGCCTACATTGGACCGGGGATGGCAATCGTTTCGATCCAGGATGCGTCGGAGGTGTTTGTTGATTTCAGGATTCCTCAGAGGTTTCTTCCGATGATCCAAAGCGGGATGGAGGTGCGGGCCATGGGTGATGCCCTGGGGAAGAGAGAAGTTTCCGGGCGACTGGCGGCGAAAAACTCCGAGATCGACTCGCGAACGCGTTCCATCGGGCTGAGGGCTCTTTTCGGGAATCCTGACGGAGCGCTTATTCCAGGGATGTTCCTCGATGTCAGGATGGTGGGGCCGGAGACAAAATCAGTCCTGGTAATCCCTCAAACGGCCGTTCTCTTTGCTCCGTTCGGGGATTCGGTCTTTCTCCTTTCGGAGGAAAAGCCCGAGCGAGACGACGGTGAGGCGAGCGAAGGAACTCTTTTTGCACAGCAGGTTTTCATTCGGCTGGGAGGGACCAGAGGCGACTTTGTCGAGGTGGTTGAAGGTCTTAACGAGGGCGACCTGGTGGCTGACTCGGGTGTTTTCAAATTGAGCAATGGCTCAGCAGTGGTGGTGAACAACGAATTGAGAATCGAGCCTTCAGAAAATCCCACGCCCCCGAACTCTTGAGGACGGATTGATCGAATCGAGGCGAGGAGAGCCGAGCTGCAAAAACATGAAATCTATTACAGATCTTTTTATCCAACGTCCGGTACTCGCCATCGTGGTCAACATCGTGGTGATTATCGCGGGACTTCAGGCCCTGTCCTCGGTATCAGTGCGCCAGTATCCACGGACTGACGATGCTACCATCGTGGTGACCACAGCCTACATTGGTGCCGATGCGGATCTCGTGCGTGGATTCATCACGACACCGATTGAACGATCCATCTCGGCGGCGGATGGGATCGATTTTGTCCAATCAGAGAGTACCCTCGGGCTCAGTATTGTGCGGGCTCGATTGAACCTCAACTACGACCCGAACAAGGCTCTCTCGGAGATCAGCGCGAAGGTTGACAAGGTGAGGGGTGATCTTCCGCCAGAGGCGGAAGTGCCGGTGATCGACATTGAGTCTTCAGACAGTCAGTTCGCCGCTGCCTACCTGAGTTTTTCATCCGATATTTTGAACGGGAACGAGATAACTGACTACCTCAACCGGGTGGTCAAACCACGGCTGGATTCGGTTGATGGAGTGCAGGAGGCCCGCATCCTGGGCGACCGCACCTTCGCGATGAGGATCTGGCTAAAACCGGATCGGATGGCAGCCCTCGACATCACCGCAGGCGAGGTGCGGATGGCTTTGGCGAACAATAACTACCTGGCAGCCGTTGGGCAGACCAAGGGCAACTTCGTCCGGGTGAATTTAACGGCTGATACGGACATTCGAACCGAAGAGGCATTCCGCAGACTGATCATTCGGGAGGACGAGGGGGCAATCATCCGCCTGGAGGATTTAGCAGACGTCCAGCTCGGGGCAGAAAATTATGAGGCCGAGGTCCGCTTCTCTGGCCAGACGGCTACCTTCATTGGTGTCTTTGCTCTGCCGACAGCCAATGTTATTGAAGTGATCCGGGGGGTGCGCGAGGAGCTGGATAAGATCAGTGCAGCACTGCCGACCGGTTTGATCGCGACGGTGGCGTATGACTCTACCGAATACATTAATGACGCGATCAAGGAGGTCACCATGACCTTGGTGGAAACCCTGATAATTGTGGTGGTGGTGATCTTTTTGTTCCTCGGCTCACTGCGTTCGGTTTTGGTTCCTGCAGTGGCGATACCCGTCTCATTGATTGGAGCACTCTTTCTGATTCAGGTCTTTGGCTTCACCATCAATCTACTGACCCTACTGGCAATTGTGCTTTCGGTTGGTTTGGTGGTTGATGACGCGATCGTGATGGTGGAGAACGTCGAGCGAAATATGCGGCGGGGGTTGTCTCCGAAGGAAGCTGCCATCAAGGGAGCCCGCGAGCTGGTAGGTCCAGTCATCGCGATGACGATCACCCTGGCATCGGTCTATGCACCAATCGGGCTACAAGGAGGGCTGACTGGTGCGCTCTTTCGAGAGTTTGCCTTTACTTTGGCGGGAGCCGTTCTCATATCCGGCTTCGTCGCTATTACCCTTTCCCCGGTCATGTCAGCTTCCTTGTTGAGGAACAAGAGTGAGGATACGGGTCTTTCAGCGCGGATCAACAAGGGGTTCCAGGTGTTGCGCAAGTATTATGGAGCGGCGCTGGACGCCGTGCTTTCGGTGCGTCCGTTAGTCTACGGGGTTTGGGTTCTCCTGGTCGGGGCTTTGCTTCCGATGTACATGCTTTCCCCGAATGAGCTGGCTCCCACAGAGGATCAGGGGATCGTCTTTTCGGCTCTTTCGGGGCCAGCCAATGCAACGATTGAGCAATCCATTCATTTTTCTGAACCGGTTAACGATGTCTTCATGGGATTCCCAGAGACGCAGTTTACTTTTCAAATCATCCTTCCGACGGGTGGATTTGCCGGAATGGGATTGGTCCCCTGGAGCCAGCGGGAACGTACGGCGATGGAGATTCAGCCTGAAGTCCAGGGTAGGTTAAGTATCAATCCCGGGGTGGACACCTTCGTTCTTCTTCCCGCGCCTTTACCAGGAGGAAGCGACTTTCCGGTCGAGTTTCTCATCACCTCGACCGCAAATGCGGAACGGCTTTTGGAATTTGCCACCCAGTTGCAGGATTTGGCGGCAGCGAGTGGTAAGTTTGCTTTTCCGCCAATGATCGATCTGAAGATCGACCAGCCACAAACCCGGATCTTGATCAACCGGGAGCGGGTGGCCGACCTCGGCCTTGACATGCGGCAGGTCGGTGCGGACGTGGCGGCGGCCGTGGGAGGCAATTTTGTTAACCGGTTTAGCATCGCCGGGCGCAGCTATAAGGTGATCCCACAGGTAGAACGAATCGCCAGGCTGAATCCAGAGCAACTGGAAGACCTGTACATCCGGGGTCCGGAAGGGCAGACGGTACCTTTGAGCACGGTGGCCACGCTTCAGCGGGAGGTGGTTCCGCGGTCTCTGAATCGGTTTCAGCAGCTCAATGCGGTAAAGCTGTCCGGGGTTGCCATTACCACCCTTGATGATGCCCTTTCCTTTATGGAGGCGGAAGCGGCAAAGCTCTTGCCGCAGGGTTACAACGTGGATTACACAGGACAGTCCAGGCAGCTTAGAACTGAGGGAGGTAAGTTTGTTTCATCGCTTGTTCTGGCGCTCGTATTGGTTTTTCTGGTACTGGCAGCACAATTCAACAGCTTTCGGGATCCGCTCGTGATTTTGCTCGGGTCGGTACCGTTGGCAATTTTTGGAGCCCTCTGTTTTACCTTCCTTCGGATGCTCAATCCAAACATTCCGTTTTTCACCGATGGGTTCACGACCTCAATAAATATCTATTCTCAGGTGGGATTGGTGACCTTGGCAGGAATCATTTCGAAGAACGGGATTCTGATTGTGGAGTTTGCCAACGTGTTGCAGCGGGAGGGGCTTGAGAAACTGACGGCCATCCGCGAGGCGGCCCGGATTCGCCTGCGTCCGGTTCTGATGACGAGTATGGCCACCATCATTGGTCACTTCCCCCTCGTCCTGGTTTCTGGCGCGGGTGCTGAGGCGCGCAATTCGATTGGGTTGATCGTGGTCGGGGGAATGGCGATAGGAACCTTCTTCACGCTCTTCTTTGTTCCCTGCCTCTACATGTTAATTGCAAAGGACCGGGGCGGTAAGCTGACCGAGTTCAGCGATCATCGGATTGAATAACTAACTATAGGTCAATGAGTAAGCTATCTTTGAAGATTTTTGGGTTTGTATGGGCGCTGCTAATGGTTGCCGCCCTGATGGCGAATGGGGAAACGGGGGATGAGGCTCCAGCCCTTAACCTCGACCGAGCCTTGCAGTTGGCAGTGGAGAGTAATTTCGGAATTCAGCGGGCGATTGAGCAGATCGAGGAACAGGAGGGGGTGATCCTTTCGGTGAAGTCCTCCCTGCTCCCGAATGCCTCGGTTTCCGGAAACTACAATTGGTTGGATCGCGGACTCTCGGACCCGCTGAATCCCGGGCCATCGACAGACCGCGCATGGTCGGCCGAGATTGGAGTGCGTCAACTCTTCTATTCAGGGGGAGGGGTGCGAAACTCGCTCGAGGCACAGGAGTTTGTTCGGAGTGCAGCACGTTTGCAGTTGATGGGGGTGGTTAATCGCGAACTCTTCAATGTTTCGGTTCGTTTTTATGACGTCTTGCTGGCGAGGGGGCAGATCGAAGTCGAGGAGGAGAATATCGGCCTGCTTGAGGAGCAACTTGGAGACGTGAGGAATCGATTTGAGGCGGGCGCGGTCTCCCAGTTTGAGGTGCTTCAGGCCGAGGTTGCCCTGGCCAATGGGAAGCCCCGCTTGATTCGGGCAAAGAATCAGTACCGGATCAGTCTGGAAGAACTCATGCAGGCAATTGGGTCAAATCCGCAAAAAGCGGGTGGGGTTCCTGAGATTGTTGGCGAGCTTGAATTCGAGCCATTTGCTTACGAACTTGAGGAGAGCCTGATGGAGGCCCGGAGGAATCGTCCCGAGCTTCAGGCACTCAAGCTGCTGGAGGAGGCAGAGGCGCGCGGAGTGGCTGTTGCTCGGGCAGGATATTTGCCAGAGATCAATGGTTTGGCGGCCTGGCAGTTCAGAAAATCATCTGGGTCCAAGGACCTGGAGGATAGCTTGAACGGGTGGGTCCTCGGTGTTGAGGGTCGCTGGGCGATCTGGGATGGAAACCGAACGGCAGGGGAAGTTCGGGCGGCTCGTTCCCGTTTGCGCCAAGCAGAGATTGATAGCCGCGACACTGCTTTCGCGGTGGAGGTGGAAGTTCGGCGGGCTGTTTCTGCGCTGCAGGAGGCGGTTGAACTGGTGGAGGCAGCAGGTAAGGTGATTGAACAGGCTGAGGAAAGCCTTCGTCTGGCCAAGGTGCGCTTTGATTCCGGGGCGGCCACTCAACTGGATGTTTTGCAATCGCAGGTGGCGCTGACAGAGGCCCGTCTTAACTTGTTGGAGGCCAAATATGCTCACAACGTAGCGGCCACTGAGTTGCGGCGGGCGGTTGGCCAGCCCGAATTGTTTGTTGACGAAGATCAACTCGTGGAGCGCTAGGCGGCACCCTCTCCCGAGCGGCAATTCTTTGAAAAGGTAAGGCAGGCGAGGGTTGAACCCTGGAGCCTCCGGAGTCTACATTTTCCGGGATGACCAAACCGAGGGACCTGAGCGACGAACTAGAAAGGTATTTTGGTTTTTCGACCTTTCGGGAACCGCAGGAAACAGTCGTGCGTGACTTGCTAGCGGGTCGGGATACCCTGGTAGTCTTACCCACGGGTGGGGGTAAATCCCTTTGCTACCAACTTCCTGCCCTACTGTTGGAGGGGTTGACGGTCGTGGTCTCTCCCTTGATCGCGCTGATGAAGGACCAGGTCGACAGCCTGCGGGCAAAGGGGATTGAGGCAGCGCAGATCAATAGCCTTCAGACCGTTGTGGAGCAGCGGGAGGCCTTTGCGATGGTGCGCGCGGGTCGATGTAAAATGCTCTATGTTTCCCCGGAGCGGTTTCGAGTCCAGGGTTTTATTGATCGGCTACGGGAATGCCAGATCTCCCTCTTCGCGGTAGACGAGGCACACTGTTTATCCCAGTGGGGGCACGATTTCCGCCCGGATTACCTCCGGTTGGGGATGGCGATTGAGGCATTGGGGCATCCTACAACGGCAGCTTTTACGGCGACTGCCACTCCGGTAGTGAGGGACGATATTGTGTCCCAACTAGGGCTGAGGGACCCGTTGATTCGGGTCTCGGGATTCGCTCGAAAGAACCTCGCCTTTGCGGTCAGGCGGGTAAAGGGGGAAGCCGGCAAATTAAAGCGGGTAGAGGAAGTCGTTGAGGAATACCGAACCGGGATCATCTACTGCGCCACCCGCAAAGGGGTGGAAGCAGTTGGTTTGGCGCTGGGCGGGATGGGGCTGCGCTTCGTCTCCTACCATGGAGGGATGTCTGGAGAGGCACGCGAGACTGCCCAGAATGCTTTCATGGCCAAGGAGTACGATTTGGCGGTGGCTACCAACGCGTTTGGCATGGGAATCGATCGCGATGATATCCGTTTTGTGCTCCACTACCAGTTCCCGGGAAGTGTGGAGGCTTACTACCAAGAGGCGGGTCGAGCCGGGCGGGATGGAAAAGAGGCCATTTGTGAGATCCTCTACAATTACGCGGACAAGCGGACCCAGGAATTTTTTATCGATGGGGCTAACCCCAGTGCGGAATTGGTCGCCAAGGTCTACGGTATTTTGCAACGGAGAGCCAATGCTGAAGGTACCTTGATTGCATCGATCGATGAGCTGGCAGCGGACTTTGAAGAGCGGGTGAACTCAATGGCGGTTGGCACCGCAATTGGATTGTTGGTCAGAGCGGGGGCGGTGGAGCGGTTTGACATTCCGGGTCAGAATGTGCGGGGCACCCGTCTCAAGGATCTCAAGAAGCGACCCAAAGACCTCGCCCTCGACGACCGGGCGATGGCTGAGAAGGCCAAGCGTGATCGCCAGAAGTTGGAATCGGTGATTCGGTTTTGCGAGGGAGAACGGGTTTGTCGGCAGAGCTGGGTACTCGATTATTTTGGAGAGCAGCCGAAAGCCAATTGTGGGAAATGTGACGTCTGCCGTCGCAATGAAAGGTTGGAGCTTCGAGCAGCTACGGAGGAGGAGGTCACCCTGGTAAGGAAGGCCCTGAGTGGGGTAGCCCGGATGTCGCGACGGATCGACGGGAGAACTTTTTCTCCGCTCTACGGCAAGCGGAAGATTATCCTCTGTCTTTTGGGGAGCCGGGCTGAAGGAGTTGGGGGGACGGCACTGGCTAAGCTGTCCACCTACGGGCTCCTCGAAGAAGAGGGAAAGCAGCGGTTGGAAATTCTCTTTGAGGAGATGGAGCGGGCGGGGTTACTCGAGGTGGATGAGAGTGGCGAATTTCCGCTGCTTGGGATCACGTCCGCAGGGGTTGAGGCAATGCTGAAGGGCAAGGTACCTCCCATGGGATGGAGTCGACTCTCAAAAGAAAATGCCGGAAAGGTTGGTAGGTCAGAGGGGGTAAGCCTGGCGGAGCTTGATCCAATCACCCTGGATATCTTTTATTCACTTCGGCGGCATCGGATGAAGCTGGCCAAGGCTCAATCGGTACCCGCCTTTACGATTTTCCCGGATGCCACCCTGATCACGCTGGCGGTCGAGCGGCCGGGGACTGTTGAGGAGGCGAGTCAAATCAAAGGGATCGGCCCGGAAAAAATTCGCCGCTATCTGCCATCTTTCCTGGAAGTTCTCGAATCCCATTGAAAAGCCTAATCCAAAGGCTAAGGTCTTATGATAGTTCACTCCTTTCCATGAAGCATTCGACTTTCGCCCATCGCAGTAATGCAGATTTAATCGAAGAGAATTATCGTCTTTGGCTTGATCACCCCGATCAGCTCGATCCGAAGTGGCAGGCATTTTTTGAGGGCTTTGACCTGGCCCATTCCCTGGGTGCCGATCTTGGCGATGCTCTGGATAATAAGCCGGACAATACAGATGCCAAGAAACAGGCTCGGGCGATTGGGGCAATCTATGCCTACCGTTCAATCGGTCATACCCAGGCCACCTTCAACCCGCTCCAAAAAGAGGTTCGGAGAAACCCGCGTTTAACGATGGAGCGGCTAGGCTTTGAGGAGTCGGACCTCGAGAGGGAATTCGACACTGGAAACTACCTCGGTGGGGTCAAAATGAAGGTTGGGGAACTCATTCGATCGCTGGAGGAAACCTATTGCGGGAACATCGGGATTGAGTACATCCACATCCAGGAAACACCGCGTCGGCGATGGCTGCAGAGCAAGTTTGAGCCGAGTCGAGCCAAGCCCGATTTTTCTCCGGAGGAGAAGTTGAAGATTTATCGGAAGCTGGCCGAGGCCGAACTCTTTGAAGAATTTCTGCACAAGAAGTATGTCGGCCAAAAGCGATTCTCGCTGGAAGGCGGGGAGTCATTGATCAGCGCGCTCGATGCGATCATTCGTGCGATGCCAGCTCTCGGAATGGAAGAGTTGGTCATGGGCATGGCACACCGGGGAAGGCTCAATGTGCTGGCAAATACGGTGGGCAAATCCTACGAGTACATTTTCCAGGAATTTTCTTCGGATCGGGCTCCTGGCGAAAACGAGGGCGACGGCGATGTGAAGTACCATCTTGGATACGAAAACACGGTCGAGGTTGAAGAGGGAAAGTCTATCGAGATCCGCTTAGCGGCCAACCCTAGTCACCTGGAGGCGGTTAATTCGGTGGTGGAAGGGAAAGCGCGGGCCCGACAAAGGATCCGGAACGACCTGGAGCGAAAAAAGGTTCTTCCTTTGCTGATCCATGGGGACGCTGCGCTCGCTGGTCAGGGGGTGGTGGCGGAGTTGCTTAATTTTTCCCAGCTCAAGGGCTACCGCACCGGTGGAACCATCCACCTCGTGGTAAACAACCAGATCGGCTTTACAACAGACCCTTCCGATGCCCGCTCCAGCCTCTACTGCACGGATGTGGCGAAGATGATTGAATGCCCGATCTTTCATGTGAATGGGAGCGATCCCCTCTCCGTCGCCTTGGCGGCCAAATGGGCCATCGAGTACCGCCACGAGTTTCAGCAGGATGTCTTCATCGACATCTATTGCTGGAGGAAGCATGGCCACAATGAGGCGGACGAGCCAGCCTTCACCCAACCGGTCCTCTACCGGGCGATTTCGGAGATGCCAACGGTTAAGGAGTCCCTCCGTGACCAATTGATTCAGCAAGGCGACTTTGCCGTGGAGGACCTCAATGAAATAGACAAGGGGATCCTCGAAAGGCTCGAAAGTGCTCTTGAACGGGCCAAAACTGGAAAGCTCGACGCATTGTCCAAGCCTCGTCTTGGCGAGTCGAATGCCGTCTTCCAGCCACAGTACAACTTTAACGAGATCAATACAGCCGTAGACCCGGCCCTCCTTGAGCATGTGGCAAAAGTTCTCAATACGGTGCCGGAGGATTTTGATTTGAATAAGAAGATCGCCCGGCAGCTGGCCACCAAGGCGAAAGCATTTGAGGAAGATTCCGGGATCGATTGGGGCTTTGCTGAGCAGCTCGCATTCGGAACCTTGATGATGGAAGGAACCCCGGTGCGACTCTCCGGCCAGGATAGTGAGCGCGGCACCTTTAGTCATCGGCACGCGGCCTTCTATGATTCTACGACCCGGGATCGCTACTGCCCGCTCCTTAACTTGGGCGAGGGAGCAGCGAGGTTTTGTGTATACAACTCGCTCCTTTCAGAGGCAGCAGTCTTGGGTTTTGATTTCGGCTACTCGCTGGAATATCCGCAGATGCTGTCAGTATGGGAAGCCCAGTTTGGCGACTTTGCCAACGGTGCCCAAGTGGTGATCGACCAGTTCATCACCTCTTCTGAATCCAAATGGGGGAGGATCAGCGGGATCGTCTTGTTGTTGCCGCATGGATACGAGGGCCAGGGACCGGAGCACTCGAGCGCGCGTCTGGAGAGGTTTCTGCAAATGTGTGCAGAGAATAACATTCAGGTCTGTAATTTGAGTACCCCCGCTCAATACTTCCACGTCCTTCGCAGACAGATGAAGCGGCCCTTCAGCAAGCCCTTGATCCTGATGGCTCCCAAGAGCCTCCTGCGGCACAAGGAGTGCGTCTCTTACCGAAAGGATTTCACCTCGGATGGTTTTTCCTCGATTCTTGACGATCCCAACCCTCCGAAGAAAAGTCGCCGTCTGGTTATGTGTTCCGGGAAAGTCTTTTACGAACTTAGCGCCCTGCGCAAAGAGGCAAAAGTCGAGGATGTCGCGATCCTGAGGATCGAGCAGTTCTATCCGTTCAATCGGGACCGGCTGTACGAAATCGCCAAGCCATACCTTTCGTCGGCCAAAGAGTTGGTTTGGTGCCAGGAAGAGCCGTGGAACATGGGGGCTTGGCAGTTCCTCCGGAATCGCCTGGAAGACCTTTTTGGCAGGCCGGTTACCTATGCAGGCAGGGAAGCTGCGGCAAGTCCAGCGACTGGCTTTGCCTCCCGCCACCAAATCGAGCAACTGGCCCTATGCAACAAGGCCTTGGGGATCTGACCGTGGGAAAGTCCTCGCGGTCAGGCTCCGATTGTGCCTGAGAAGCGAGGATGATCAGGAGTGCTTTGGCGCAGCGTAGCGACGCTGGTGCCGGGCTCTAAACCCCCACCGGAAGTTCGCGAGTCGTCGACTTTCTGGTCGGAGTGGCAGCCTTGAGTTCCAGCTCCATCAGAGCGGCCCAAGTCCGCATGTAGAGGGCCACACTCGCTCGGTCGCCCCTGCGCAAGCTTCGATAGCCTCCTGGAAGAGCTTCGAGAACGGCCCGATTGGAGAGATACTCGAGTTCCTGAATGTCCTTGGTGGTCAGGCCGTGAGCGATCATGGTGTCGATCACGTTATCGATTGGAGCACCGTCAAGTGGGCAGTAATCATTGGCATATTCGGACCACTCGGTGAGCAGTGAGGCGTCGGCTGCGCGGTAGATGTCTTCAGCGCTGAAGTCGGTCAGGCAACGGGCAAGGTGTCCGCAATTGCAGTGGGAAACGTGGCCCCAGTTGTAGTGATCACCAGATTCAAGATTTTTGGCTGCCTGGCGAAGTTTTTCGATGAGAGTGAGATTGGGACGTGCCATGATTCAAGTTGGTTCTTTGCTTCATCATAGGCTCACCATGAATCCTGAAAGATGCAAATAGGGGTGGGACTTTTTCAGGAAAGGCTCCAGGTAAAACATTGTTTCAGAAATGGGTTGACCTGTGCCGGTGATGAAAGGCATTTTCTTAAGTTTACGTTGCAGGGTGGAGCAGCCCGGTAGCTCGTCAGGCTCATAACCTGAAGGTCCTCGGTTCAAATCCGAGCCCTGCACCCAACGGGGGCATTTGCTGAGGAGCGGGTGCCCCCGACCTTTTTTGGGGGTGGAGAGCGTTCGAGCCGGATTAGGGAAACAATCGGAAAGACAAGTGAGCTAAAAGAATCGCTAGGCCGAAGCTCCAGAGGGTGCCGATCAACACGTATTCGGCCAGCGGTTGCTTTTTAGCTTCTTCAAATCTAAGGATGGATTTGGCGGCGACCAGAAAGCCTATCCCGGCGGGTTGACCCACACCGATCAGGATAAAAATCAGCGAACGCTCCAGCTTTCCGATCATCGCCCCTCCATTTTTCAGGCCGTTTTGCAGGGACTCTCGTAATCCGTCGTTTTGGGAACACATGTTTTCCGCAAGGGAGCCGATGAAATAGCCGACCCCCCAGACTGCCGCAACGAATCCGGCGCCCAGCAGGATCCACTCGGTGTAGAGAATCGGGCTCAACGCTAGCTCAGAAGGGGCACCGTTGACCATCACGAGTGCGATAATCCACAAGCTGCCAAGGTGGAGGGCCTGGTCCAGCAGGAAGGCCCTCGGTCCGCTCCCCATCGATCGGACTTTGATGAAATCGATCAAGCCATGGACGAGAAGGATGGGCACGGGTAAGACCCACCAACTCCATTGTTGGAGAATCAGATAAGCCATTCCCCCATGAATAGCCGCGTGGAGGAATAGGACGCCCAGCTTACGCTTGTTCTGCGCCATGCGATCCGGTTGGAGCAAGAAATCTCCAAAGCAGTGTGCCGCTAGCAATAAAAGCCAGATTTCAAAAGCGGTTGTCATGGTTTGTGGGGACGTTTGTTTTTCCAGTAATCGATCTTAGCAAATCCGGGAGTTTGACTTCCGAATCCGAAAACTGGAGATATTGGCGGTCCGTTTTGTTGATGCGGATGCTTCACGGAGAAAACAAGCGAAGAAGCTTGTATTGATCATAAACAAGCTTTCGGGCTTGTTTCTCATGACGGCGATTCGAGAACGGTTTCAACTGCGGTGAGGACTGGTAACCAGTGAGATTTCCAGCCGATCCGCACTAAGCTGTCCGAGACGGATTGTTGGGTCGGGGTCTCCCCATCTTTCTTGGCCGAATAGGGGTGTGCGGCAATGGTTTCCTGTTTCCAACTGAGTAGGCTACCCATGACAGCCACGGCCTCTGGACGGGTCAAACGTCGGATGGCCAGATCCATCATCGGACATCCGACCGTTTGCAGAGGATCGGCGGTTGCACCTGTTCGCAAGGCAAGGCCCTGATCCTTTTCGGTGAGGGTCTCCAGTGCTTCACCCGATCGGACGAAAGCCGTGCCATTGGACTCGCTCAATCGATCCTTTTTCAAAAGCTCGACGGGTCCCAGACCGATGCCGATCCGGGTATCCATTTTTTCGTCCAGCGGATAAGCTTTGACAACCGCTCGGAGGAAAAGGGCAGCTTTGAGGCAATATTGCGGCAGTTCCAAGGCTGCCTGCCACCCATCGCCGCGGTAAATCTCAATCTTGCCTACAACTGCTCCGGGGTGGGCGTGCCCGAAAGCCTCCCAAAAGTCGTTGAGAGCCGCAAAGAGTGAGCCAATCTGGTTTCCGGACAGGCGCCGCGAGCCAACCAAATCACCGGTCAGGATTGCATAATGATGACGGTTCTGATCAGGCATCGCACAGGCTTTGGGGGTGAATTGTCTCCGTGAGGATGGACCCGTTTCCTAAACGATTAAGGGCCAACATCTAAGTGAGCAGTGAGCGGAGGTCGGCGGCGTCAGCGCGGAACTGAGCGGGATCGTCCGACCGGACGAATTCGAGGAGGACAAAGCGATCCTCCGGGAGAGGTTTGATGCGATCGATAAACCACCGCCAATCTTCGAGCCCTTCCCGGAAGGGGCGGCGATCAATTCCGCGCTCCGATGAGGTTATCCAGTGGAAGGCGTGAACGAAAGCCAGATGGGGAACGGCGCGTTCCAGTTCATTCCGGTCAGAAGCATAGCTGCCACCGGTGCGCGGTTGCCAGTAGAGTTTGAGGTTGGGGGCATCTACCTCGTTGAGGAGGGAGTGAGCTGATTCGGCGGTGTCCGTCAGGGTGCCTCCATGGTATTCCAGCGCCACCGTCAGGTCGGCTTCGTGACACTGAGCGGTGAGTTCCCGGAGGGTGGCGGCAACCTCAGCCCGGTAGGTGGGATCCGCCTCCCCGGAGCCTCGATTGCCAGCCCAGACCCGAATGACAGGAGCCGCGAGGACCTGGGCAGTTTGAATCAGTTGATGGATGTTCTCTCTCTCATCGGGGTTCGAACGGAAATAACTGCCGTAGGAACTGACCTCCAGACCGCTTTGTCGGGTGGCGAGACCGACGGACTTAGCGAGGTCGAGATTGCCGAGGGGGACGTGGACATCCCCGCCCCACTCAATGCCATCAAGCTTAGTTTCACAGGCCAGATCAATGATCTCCGAAGTCGAGAGGTTTCGGAAGGTGACGGAGCAAAGACCGAGTTTAAGCATGGCTCAAAACTGATCCCTCAAGGTGATGAATGGCAAGGGAGAGTCGATGAGTGGACTAAATTTCTGACTGGACTGGGTGGGTCGTCATGCCGAGCGCCCCCTCGGTTAAGTATTAGTAACGCATTTTTCATTATACTTTACTTCATGGGGCCTGATTTCAGAGTGGTAGGCGTGCGCGTGTTGGCCTTTCTCGGAACTTTCGCTCTGGCTGCGGCCAGTTTTTTAATCGGGTTCGGCATGGGAAAATCCCAGAGTGCCGAGCAACTGGATGCATTGGTGGCTGCCTTCGACAAAATCCAGGAAAACCTGAACGGCAACGCTCAGGTGATGTCGCTCCGAGCCGAGGATGCTTTTGAGGGGGCGGCGAATTCTCCGGCGGACGAATCGATGGCATCCAGTGGAGCGGAAGGGTTTGCTCAGAGCAACGAAGTTGCGGCATCTACCGCTCGATCTGCCTTTGAAGAACGGGCGCGTCAGTCGCCCCTCCGGTTGACGGATCTTCGAGGAAGGAAGCTTGTGGCAGAATTGATTGAGGCGGGGGAGAATTCACTAAAGGTCCGGCGAAAGGTCGATGGGCGAGAATTAGAGGTGCCTGTTGAGCTGCTCTCAGAGGGAGATCGTGAATTTGCGCTCTATCTTTGGGAGAGTCGCCATTTGCGTGCTTCGTCAGCAGCGGAGGCAGACACCCTGGAGACGATCGACGCCGACACCCTCAAGGCGCTTTTCAACCGTTGAAGGGTCTTGAGGAAGAGCTCGGTCCGTTTGGTCCGCGTTTCGAAAAGGGGCTTTTTCTGAGGTATGTATTTTGCTTGGCTTAGGCATGCGGATTGCGCGATTTGAAATCGATGGAGGGCTTGTCTTTGGCTCGGAAAGGGACGGACAGTTTCTCCGCTGTGAGGGAGATCTCTTTGGAGGATTAAATGAAACTGGCGATCGAGTTCCCATCGGGGCAAAGCTCCTCGCCCCGATTTCTCCTCCCACCATTTTTGCCATTGGACTCAATTATCGAGCCCATGCCCTCGAAATGAAGAAACCAATACCGGATCACCCGGTGGTAACGATGAAAAATCCGTCCGCCGTCCTGGAGCCGGGCGGGACGATCGAGATACCCACCTTTCTGGCAAGTGACTCAGTCGATTATGAGTGTGAGCTGGTGATTGTTATGGGGAGGCGGTGTAAAAACGCGACCCCGGAGAACGCGATGGATTATGTATTGGGCTTCACGGCAGCAAATGATGTGAGTGCTCGTGACTGGCAGCAAATCTACAGCGGTGGCCAATGGTGCAAGGGAAAGTCCTTTGACACCTTTTGCCCACTCGGGCCGGTGCTGGTGACGACCGACGAATTGGGGAATCCGGATTCGCTGAGGATCAGTACGTTTTTGAATGGGTTGGAGGTCCAGTCCTCGTCTACCTCGGACATGATTTTTTCTGTGAGGGACTTGGTTTGCTTTCTCAGTGGAAGCACCACTCTGGAGCCGGGAACGGTCATTCTGACGGGAACGCCACCCGGGGTTGGAATCGCTCAAACTCCACCTCGGTTCCTCCGCCCCGGCGACGAAGTAGCGGTGGAAATTGAAGGGATCGGTCGCCTGGTCAACCGGGTGGCGAACGAGGAAAGCATTGTTTGAAACCGCATTTGTATTTCGGGGACGATCTGGCGGCGTGGCATCATTTACGTTGGCCGCAGTTTGCGGCGATGGAGCGTCCCAGTGAGGTCCTGGTTGTCCAACCGGTCTATTCTTTTTGCGATTGGAACGAAGATTTGCCCCTCAATTCCGAGGAGGTGATCGGTTCCTGGGTTCTCAGGGAATGCCTGCGCGAGATTGCGGGAAAAGTCCATCTACTTGTCCTCCCACCCTTCCGCTTTACCCCGCGCCAGTCACCAGGAGCGCGCTTCCATCTGGAGACCGAGATTGCACATCAGATCCTGGAAGAAACCATCCTCTCAGCGAGCGATTCCGGCTTCAGGAATTTCATCCTGTGGAACAGCAATCCATGGTTGGAAGACTGGGTGGATGCCGTGGCTCGGGACTTGAGGGTGGCCTTTGACCTGCGCCTTTACTGCCTCCAGTTGGCCGGTTTTGGTTTCGACATGCGTTTCCTGGGAGAAGACAACGAGCCATTGGCGATGCTGTTGAAAGCTTTGGTGGCTGGGGAAAGCGAGCGGGTTGAATCAGGGCTGGCCAGGGAGGGAATCTGTCAGTTGGCCCGGGCGCTTGAGGAAATCGACACCGCCGTCGAGGAATCTGGCAAGATTTTAAAGAAATGAAGCAGGGAATGGACTGGCCCCGTTATTGGGATCGATACCTTCCCGCGATGCGGCAGCGGGAGATCGATTCGATTCCCGAAAAGGATCGGGCGGTTGTTATTTTGACCACCGGAGCGATCGAGCAACATGGCCCCCACCTGCCGGTTGGCGTTGATGCCTTCCTCGGTCAAATGTTCCTGGATGCTGCCCTCCCGAAGCTATCAGCGGACCTACCCGTCTACGTAGCACCACCGATTCAGATTGGAAAGAGCAACGAGCACGACGGTTTTCCCGGCACCTTGACCATCAGCCACCAACATCTCCGTCGATTGGTGGGGGCGGCCATTCAGCAACTAAAAGAATGGGGCTTTTGCCGGATCAGGATTTTGAATACACATGGAGGAAATATCCAGATTTTGAGGACTCTGCTTCGCGAGTATCAACTGGAGGGGGATCTTGATGTGGCAATCCTGGAATACGCCCCTAAGATCGAGTTGGGAGAAGAGGAGGCCCGGTTTGGAATCCATGCTGGAGAATTTGAAACATCACTATTCTATGCCGTTGCCCCGGATTTAACCGCCCCTGATCTGGCTGACTGTTGCTGGATTGGCCAGCTCGGGGACGGCAAGGTTCTCAGGCCAGAGCTGGCCCCGGCGACCTACGCCTGGAAAACCGCAGACATTTCTCCGACCGGGACAATGGGGGATGCGCGAGCGGCAACTGAGGCCAAGGGTTGGAAGTGGCTTGAGGAGATCGGTGCTGCCATCGCCGAGACCTTGAGGCAAACGATCGAGGGGTAAGGCGAACTTGAGTGCCGCTATTTTTTGGAGGCGCGATAATAACCAGTGGCCAAAGGTAAAATTCACCCGTCGTGGGGGTTGATGGTTTGCTCGGAACTTTGCTAGATTCCAGACAGCTTGTGGTTCGAATATCCCGTTAAAGTTGAGTTGGAACAGCGGCAAGGCGACGCCCTCATTTGCTTTTGACCAGGGCAATTTCCACTAAGCAAGCGAAACAGTGCCCACAAACTCCCTACGCGCGGACGGGGCCAAAGACACGTGATGCTTGCCCTTTTAGGTGCTGGAGGACCTAGCGGAGAGGTAGTCCACGAAATTCACGAAACGCACGAAAAGGTGGAGCGGAGAGCGGAGAGCTAGGGTCCAGGCCAAGAATAATTGCGTATTGATAAATTAGATACACGTCCAGGCAGACGGTTGATCGGGCTGGACAATCTCGGTGGTTGAAGGCAGAGTGCGGTTCGAGAGATGAGGGGGATCCAAAAACGTCAGCCAAGATTTCATATTTTGGAGTAGTCTACGGAAGCCTCCAAGCTGTTCGCGCTGCCAATGCATTAGCGAAGGCTGATAGGTGGTGTAGAATGGAAGAATGCCTAGACATTAGAGACAAGGTAAAGGTGACTAAGAAGCGGTCTTGGTTCAACCCTAGGCGTTTATTTAGTGGAGATACCTATGAATGTGAAGAATGCCCTAGTGAAACCGACCCCATTCGGGTAGATGAAAATGGAGAATCGTGGAGACGCGCTAGGTGAATAGGGATAAATTGTTAGTTTTGTTGCAATTGCTATTTCAAGGATTCTCCGCCTTTTTCTTGCTTCTATTCTATTTCCCTGGTTTATACTCAACGACATATGAGTTTTTCCGATATTTTGTACCTATTCTATTGTTCGTTCTTATAATCTTGTATTGTGTTAAATGAATCCTTTGGGCAGCGTCCCATAAATTGTTAAAAATTTGAGGTGGTTTCCCATCGGCCAAGCCGCGAGGCTGGCTGGTGCACAACAAAAAACGAAAGGAAACCACCCATGAAAGAAGATAGGAACGACCTGGAAACGGGACAAGGATTATTTATCGATTCAGCCGAATCGCTTCGTGAACACCTGCGCGGCAGCGTTCGGCAGGCCTTGAAGGAGATATTCGAGGAGGAGATTCGTAGTTTGTGCGGTGATCGTTATCATCCTGATGGCAGCGACTGTAAGCGTGCCGGGACGGCACCGTCGTATGTGATGACCGATGCCCGTCGCGAGCCGATGGAACGGCCTCGCGTGCGGCGAAGAACCAGCGATGGCAAGACCGAGGAGGTAACGCTGAAGAGTTGGAAGATAGCGCAGAGGCCGGATGAATGGGAGGCGGCCATGATGCAGGCGATTTTGTGCGGGGTAAGCACGCGAAGCTGCAAACGCCTGCGCAGGGAGGAACTCGCGGGAGAGAGCCGCAGTTCGATCTCTCGTCTCTGGCAGCGTAAGGCTGGCGAACTGGTGGAGCATATGCAGCAAAGAGACCTTTCCATGCTGGATTTGGTAGCTCTGATGCTCGACGGAGTCGTTTTGAGCAAAAGAGCGGTAGCAACCGTAGCTTTGGGTATCGACACGACGGGAGCAAAACACGTTCTGGGCTTCCGGGTTGGTTCGAGTGAGAACCAGGAAGTGTGCCGCGATTTGCTGAGCAGTCTGTCCCGGCGGGGACTTCGGCCTCCCACGGGCCGTTATTTGCTGGCGGTTCTTGACGGATCGAAGGCTTTGGAGAAAGCGCTCTTGCAGGTATTCCCGCAGACGCTGATCCAGCGCTGTCTGGTGCACAAAGAGCGCAATCTGAAGGGTTATCTCTCCTGTCGTCATTGGTCTGAACTCAACGGCCTGTTCAATCGTCTGCGCCGGTCACAGGGTGCTGAAGCCGCCCAAGAGGCATTCGAGGGAATCGTCGCCTTCCTGAGCGACAAAAACCAGCAGGCCCGTGACAGCCTGGAAGAAGCCAATGGGCAACTGCTGACGCTGCTAGGCCTGGACGTTCCCAACACCCTGAATCGTTCGTTGTTGTCGACGAACTGCATCGAAAACGTTTTTAAAAACCTGCGTCGTCACATCGGTAAAGTTTGCCGCTGGCGGGAAGAAACTGATCAGGCGGACCGCTGGCTGGCCAGTGGCTTGACCCTCGCCGCCGAAGGTTTTCGCAAGATCAGCGGACACGAGGAGATCCCCGCCCTGATGAAAGCTCTGGAAATAAAGCGGGCGAAGGTCGAAGAGAGCAAAGGTAGAGCCACATGAGGCTCTTAAACGATGCCCTCGCTCCGCTTCGGCCTTGCCGCTTCGCGGCCCCCCTGCGGGGACGGCCTCCGCTCTACGAGGGCATCGCTGAGGCCACCACCCAAGCATTGACTCAACAACACCAACCATCCATACCATCTAACCAACAAACTGGAAACCCCTCAGAGTTTTAACAAAAATTAGGACATCCCTTGCTAAGGATAGCGAAACAATTGATCCAAGGTTTTTTAAAAGGCCGCATCAACAA